>NZ_JBJNLC010000002.1:0-592995 GCF_052169255.1 Serratia sp. CY29653
TGAACGCACCACTGGTGTTCGGGTTGTCATGCCAATGGCATTGCCCGGTAGCTAAGTGCGGAAAAGATAAGCGCTGAAAGCATCTAAGCGCGAAACTTGCCTCAAGATGAGTCTTCCCTTGGACTTTGAGTCCACTGAAGGAACGTTTAAGACTAAGACGTTGATAGGCTGGGTGTGTAAGTGCAGCGATGCATTGAGCTAACCAGTACTAATGATCCGTGAGGCTTAACCTTACAACACCGAAGGTGTTTTAGAGACGAAGATATTTTCAGCGAAGTTCCGAGATTGGTTCTGATGGCGACACGAGAGTGAAGCGGTTGGAATGAAACGAATTTGCCTGGCGGCAATAGCGCGGTGGTCCCACCTGACCCCATGCCGAACTCAGAAGTGAAACGCCGTAGCGCCGATGGTAGTGTGGGGTCTCCCCATGCGAGAGTAGGACACTGCCAGGCATCAAACAAAGCCGAAAGCCCTGAACTGACGTTCAGGGCTTTTTGCTATGCGTAAAACGCAAAAAAGCGCAGCTACGCTGCGCTGTTTCTCCGACAAAACAGCCAGAGAAAAGGCCCCGAAGGGCCTTTGATTAGGGTGTGTTTGCTTTTTTCACTTATTATTCGGTCAATGCGAGCTGCCCTGAGAGATGCCCAACCCGGTTTGCGAACGGACAAACTGAGCCCGGAAGCGTTCCCGCTCTTGCTGCCCGGCCAGCGAGCTGTCGGTGATCGAAAACAACCAGGTGCCGACAAAGGCGACGATCATTGAGAACAGCGCCGGATATTCATACGGGTAAATCGGTTTTTCATGGCCGAGGATCTGCACCCAGATCGTCGGGCCGAGGATCATCAGGATCACCGCCGTCAGCAGGCCCAGCCAGCCGCCAATCATTGCGCCGCGAGTGGTCAAACGCGACCAGTACATCGACAGGATGATGATAGGGAAGTTACAGCTGGCGGCGATAGAGAACGCCAGCCCGACCATAAAGGCGATGTTTTGCTTCTCGAACAAAATCCCCAGCGCGATAGCGACCAGGCCGAGCACCACGACGGTGATTTTGGAGACCTTCAGCTCATCGCGTTCGGTCGCCTTGCCGTTTTTCATCACGCTGGCGTACAGATCGTGGGAAACGGCCGAGGCGCCGGCCAGCGTCAGGCCTGCAACGACCGCCAGAATGGTGGCGAAGGCCACCGCCGAGATAAAGCCGAGGAAGAAGTTGCCGCCAACGGCATTGGCCAGGTGCACTGCCGCCATGTTGGTGCCGCCCAGCAGCGCGCCGGTGGCGTCTTTGAACGCCGGATTGGCGCTGACCAGCAAGATGGCGCCGAAGCCGATGATAAAAGTCAGAATATAGAAGTAACCGATAAAGCCGGTGGCGTAGAACACGCTCTTGCGCGCTTCTTTGGCGTCACTCACGGTGAAGAAGCGCATCAGGATGTGCGGCAAACCGGCGGTGCCGAACATCAGCGCCAGGCCGAGCGACAGCGCGGAAATCGGATCGGAGACCAGACCGCCGGGGCTCATGATGGCGATGCCTTTCGGATGCACCTTCACCGCTTCGGCGAACAGGGTATTGAAGTCGAAGTTGACCGACTTCATCACCATCAACGCCATAAAGCTGGCGCCGGCCAGCAGCAGCACCGCCTTGATGATTTGCACCCAGGTGGTGGCCAGCATGCCGCCGAACAGCACGTACAGCACCATCAGGATACCGACCAGGATCACCGCCACGTGGTAGTTGAGCCCGAACAGCAGCTGGATCAGTTTGCCGGCGCCGACCATCTGCGCGATCAGATACAGCGCCACCACCACCAACGAGCCGCAGGCCGACAGGGTGCGGATCGGTTTCTGTTTTAGGCGGTAAGAGGCGACATCGGCAAAGGTATAGCGGCCGAGGTTGCGCAGGCGCTCCGCGATCAGGAACAGAATGATCGGCCAGCCGATGAGGAAGCCGATGGAGTAGATCAGGCCGTCATAGCCCGAGGTGTAGACCAGGGCGGAGATGCCGAGAAACGAGGCGGCAGACATGAAGTCGCCGGCGATCGCCAACCCGTTTTGCAGGCCGGTGATGCGCCCGCCCGCGGTGTAGTAATCCTGACGGGAACGGGTGCGTTTGGACGCCCAATAGGTGATGTAGAGCGTGGCGCCGACAAACAGGATAAACATCACGATCGCCTGGATGTTCAGCGGCTGACGATGCACTTCGCCGCCGATGGCTTCGGCGCAGGCCAGACCGGGCAGCAACAGCAGCGCGGTGGCAGAGAATAAGCGCTTCATTGTTTCACCTCACGCAGAATTTCTGCGGTGAGGCGATCGAACTCGCCGTTGGCGCGAAACACGTAGATCCCGGTCAAGACGAAAGAGATCACGATCAGCCCGACGCCGACCGGGATCCCGCGGGTGATGGTCGATCCGGCGGCGATCGGCGTGCCGAGCCATTGCGGATCGAAGGCGATCAACAGAATAAAGCCGACGTACAGCGCCAGCGTAATCAGCGAAAGCAGCCAGGCGAACCGGCCGCGTTTTCTCACCAGCTCTTTAAAGCGCGGGTTTTCTTCAATCCCTTGATAAATGGTGTCATTCATCAGAGTGTCTCCAGTCGGTATTGAGAGATTACGCCGCGCCAGGGCCGCTCAACGGCGCGTTATCCGAATGAACGGCCTGAAGCGGCGTAAATTATGACGGCACTTTCATTGATTGTTTTTCTTCCAACAGCTTGTCGACTACGGCCGGATCCGCCAGCGTGGAGGTGTCCCCCAGGTTGCTGGTGTCGCCGGCGGCAATTTTGCGCAGGATACGCCGCATGATCTTGCCGGAGCGCGTCTTGGGCAGCGAATCTGTCCAGTGCAGCACGTCCGGCGTGGCGATCGGCCCTATCTCTTTGCGCACCCAGTTGCGCACTTCGGTATAGAGCTCCGGCGTCGGTTCTTCGCCGTGGTTCAGCGTGATGTAGGCGTAGATCGCCTGGCCTTTGATGTTATGAGGAATGCCGACCACCGCGGCTTCGGCGATTTTCGGGTGCGATACCAGCGCAGACTCGATCTCGGCGGTGCCCAGACGGTGGCCGGAGACGTTCAGCACGTCGTCGACGCGGCCGGTGATCCAGTAGTAACCGTCCTCGTCGCGACGGGCGCCGTCACCGCTGAAGTACATGCCTTTGAAGGTCGAGAAGTAGGTTTGCTCGAAGCGGTCATGATCGCCGAACAGGGTGCGTGCCTGGCCCGGCCAGGAGTCGACGATCACCAGGTTGCCTTCGCAGGCGCCTTCCTGCGGTGTGCCGACGTTATCGACCAGCGCCGGCTGTACGCCGAAGAACGGCCGCGTGGCGGAACCGGCCTTCAGCTCGGTGGCGCCCGGCAGCGGGGTAATCATGAAGCCGCCGGTTTCGGTTTGCCACCAGGTGTCGACGATCGGGCACTTTGCGTTGCCTATCTTGTTGTAGTACCACTCCCAGGCTTCCGGGTTGATCGGCTCGCCGACCGAGCCCATGATGCGCAGCGAATCGCGTCGGGTGCCTTCGATCGCCTTGTCGCCTTCGGCCATCAGGGCGCGAATGGCGGTTGGTGCGGTATACAGAATGTTGACCTGGTGCTTGTCGATCACCTGCGACAGGCGATTGACGCCCGGATAGTTAGGCACGCCTTCGAACATCAGCGTGGTGGCGCCGCAGGCCAGCGGGCCGTACAGCAGATAGCTGTGGCCGGTAACCCAGCCCACGTCGGCGGTGCACCAGTAAATGTCGCCGTCGTGGTAGTCAAACACATATTTAAAGGTCATCGCGGCGTACACCAGATAGCCGCCTGTGGTGTGCAGCACGCCTTTCGGTTTGCCGGTCGAGCCTGAGGTGTACAGGATAAACAGCGGATCTTCGGCGTTCACTTCTTCCGGCGGGCAGTCGGCGGAGACGCCCTGGATCAGCTCATGCCACCACAGATCGCGCCCTTCCTGCCAGTAGCCCGGCCTCCCGGTGCGTTGGAACACCACCACGTTGGCGACGCTGACCACGCTGGGATTTTTCAGCGCATCATCGACGTTCTTTTTCAGCGGCACGGCGCGGCCGGCGCGCAGGCCTTCATCGGCGGTGATCACCAGCTTGGCGTTGGAGTCGATAATGCGCCCGGCGACCGCTTCCGGCGAGAAGCCGCCGAAGATCACCGAATGTACGGCGCCGATGCGCGCGCAGGCCAGCATCGCAACCGCCGCTTCCGGCACCATCGGCATATAGATAGCCACCACGTCGCCCTTTTTCACGCCGAGCTTTTTCAGCACGTTGGCGAACTGGCAGACGTCATGGTGCAACTGTGTGTAAGTCACTTTTTTGGATTGGGTTGGGTCATCGCCTTCCCAGATAATGGCGGTTTGGTCGCCGCGCTCGGCCAAATGGCGGTCCAGACAGTTGGCCGCCAGGTTCAACGTGCCGTCTTCAAACCAGCGAATGCTGACGTGGCCCGGATCGAACGAGGTATTTTTAACTTTGGTATAGGGTTTGATCCAATCCAGGATTTTGCCATGCTCACCCCAGAAAGCCTCTGGGTCTTGAACCGACTGTTGATAATACTCTTGGTATTGTGCCGGATTAATCAGGGCGCGTTCTGCAATTGCAGAAGGAATAGCGTGTTTATGCAGTTGGCTCATAGCTTTTCTCCTTGAAGTTGTTAATGATATGTCAACTGAAGGTTAAGTATAGTTTGCTACGATTCTTTGTTTCTTTTTTGCGCGGCAGATCACGCAACAAAGATATTGATTTGTAATCGTTCTGTCGCATTTGCAGGGCATATCTATCTCTTTGGTGCTTAAATCCCCATAAACCCGCATTTTTAACCAAAAACACTTATATAAAGAACAAAAAAGAATAAACAAAGACGGGGGGGAACTGCCTCGATATTAATAGATACGCGCAGGGTCATAATTATTTCTCGCTATAAATCTTTTTGGATTATTTTTCGCTATTAATATTCGAAGTTGGTATTAACACCATATAACGATGGACGACATATCGTGAAATAACGTTTTATTAACCTTAATTCCTGATGAAAGGTCGGATGATACCTTATGGCATTCGCTCTGCAATATCGTTCGTTTTTTAATCTGAATATAAAGTGGCGCTGCATTTATGGCCGAAAGTGTCACTCGGTCAATTCTCATTTGTTTGACTTTTAAGTAACAAAATATAAACATTTTATGCGGATTAAATATGCAGAATGGGTGAAAAATAACGCATTTTAATGGCGTTCAAAAAATCGTCGCCGGCGTGCTTGTGTGCTTCATTGTATGAAAAATTATGTTTTTAATAACAAGCAATTATGCCGTTTGAAATAGTAACGCGAAATTTTTGTTATTCGATTCAGCGCTCAACCCTGACAAATCAAGGCTTGCAGAGCATGCCGCCCGGATGATACAGATTTATACTGCGTCGCACCCAGGGCAGGTGAACGCTTCCACTGAATTAACATAAGCCTGTAATAAATGATTAAGTATTCTTTTCGCCGTGTTGCGACTTTGTACGGCGAAAAGGGTCTTTGAGGACTTTTTGGGTATGAAAAGTGTAAAAATTAGCCTGGCTTGGCAAATCCTGATCGCGTTGGTACTGGGTATTATTGTTGGCGCGGTATTGCACAACCAGACCGAATCTCGTGAGTGGCTGGTGAGTAATATTCTCAGCCCGGCGGGCGATATCTTTATTCGTCTGATCAAGATGATTGTGGTGCCGATCGTTATTTCCACGCTGATCGTCGGTATTGCCGGCGTGGGCGATGCGAAAAAGCTGGGCCGCATCGGATTGAAAACCATTATTTACTTCGAAGTGATCACCACCGTTGCCATCGTGGTGGGGTTGACGTTGGCCAACGTATTCCAACCCGGCCACGGCATCGATATGTCGACGCTGACCACGGTGGACATTTCGCAGTATGAGAAAACCACCGAACAGGTGCAAAGCGGTTCGCACAGCCTGGTGGCGACCATTCTGTCGCTGATCCCGTCGAACGTCTTCTCGTCGATGGCCAAGGGCGACATGTTGCCGATTATCTTCTTCTCGGTGCTGTTCGGTCTGGGGCTGTCGTCGTTGCCGAAAGAGACCAAAGAGCCGCTGCTGAAGGTGTTCAAGGCGGTGTCCGAAAGCATGTTCAAAGTCACCCACATGATCATGCGCTATGCGCCGATCGGGGTGTTTGGCCTGATTGCGGTCACGGTAGCCAACTTCGGTTTCGCTTCGCTGCTGCCGCTGGCCAAACTGGTGGTGCTGGTGTACTTCGCCATCGCGTTCTTCGCCCTGGTGGTGCTGGGGGCGGTCGCCCGGCTGTGCAACCTGCGCATCTGGACGCTGATCCGCATCCTGAAAGACGAACTGATCCTGGCTTATTCCACCGCCAGCTCGGAAACGGTGCTGCCGCGCATCATCGAAAAGATGGAGGCTTACGGCGCGCCCAAGTCGATCACCAGCTTCGTGGTGCCGACCGGCTACTCCTTTAACCTGGATGGCTCGACGCTGTACCAGAGCATCGCCGCCATCTTTATCGCCCAGCTGTACGGCATCGAGCTGTCGTTGGGGCAGGAGATCGTGCTGGTGCTGACGCTGATGGTCACCTCGAAAGGGATTGCCGGCGTGCCGGGCGTCTCGTTCGTGGTGCTGCTGGCCACGCTGGGCAGCGTCGGCATTCCGCTGGAAGGCCTGGCGTTCATCGCCGGCGTGGACCGTATCCTGGATATGGCGCGCACCGCGCTGAACGTCGTGGGTAACGCGTTGGCGGTATTGGTGATCGCCAAATGGGAGCACCAGTTCGATCGCAAGAAGGCGCTGGCCTACGAAACGGAGTTTCTGGCGCAGAAGGTGAAGCCGGCCAATCAGGCCTAATCGCCGAGTCTCGCCGATGTTAAAAACGCCCCGGGCAGTTGTGCCGGGGCGTTTTGTTTTTATGGCCCTTCAACCTGCCGCTTTCTTTTCTTTGCCCTACTGCGCGACTTGCATCCCCGCTTAACAGAATCTAAAGTGTTACCAAATTAATAGAAATGATAATAGATGTTATTATCATTTTCATTTAATGATGTATGGAGACACGCAAAAGCCGTTGAACGGCGGGGTTACGCCCGTTCGGCGTCTTTATTCGGGCTTATCAAAGGTAGGTAACATGTCGGACACCGCTTTGGCCTCTGAATGGTTGCCGCTGGCGCCAGCGCAGCTTGATTTCTGGGAAGAACACACCTTGCACCCCGGGCAGACCCTGTCCACCGTCGCACACTGCACCGAACTGTGCGGCGCGGTAGAGGAAGAGACGCTCTGCCGGGCGATCGCCACTACCCTCGCCGAGACGCAGGCGTTTGCCCTGCGCTTTGGTGAGCGGCGTGGCGACGCTCCTCCGCCGTTACGGCACGATCCACAACGCATACCGCCATTACAACGCATCGATCTGCAAACGCACGGCGATCCCTGGCAGGCGGCGCAAAGCCTGATGCGCGAAGATATCGCGCAGCGCCGGGCGCTGCACAGCGAGCCGCTAGCCGCCGCCTGGCTGCTCAAGCTGGGGCCGGAGCGCTACCTCTGGTACGTGCGTGCGCACCATATTCTGGTTGATGGCTTCGGCATGGCCTTGATTGAACACCGCTGCGCCGCGTTATATGCGCACTATCTGGGTGAAGGCAGCGCGGGTATTCCCTTTGGCGCCTTTGACGCCTTTCAACAGGCCGAGCTGGCCTACGCTGATTCTGAGCGATGCGAGCGCGATCGGCGCTTTTGGCAGAGCTATCTGCCGCCGTCGCAGGCGCTGCCGACGGTGCGCAAGGGCGGTGAGGCCTATGGCGTGCGGCGTCTAAGCACCCACCACCGGCTGCCGGCGGCGGTATCGCAACGGCTGGCACAGCTGGCGGAACGCAGCGGCATCAATTGGCCCGACTTGCTGGTGGCGCTGTCGGCGGCCTGGCTGTTTCAGGTGATGCCGCGCGACACCCGACAAGGCGATACGCTGCCGATGTGGATGCCGGCGATGAATCGCCGCGGGCAGGCTGCCACCAACGTGCCTTCGCTGGCGGTCAACACGCTGCCGCTGCTGGTGTCGCCACCCCCGTCGGCGACGCTGGGAGATTTTCTGATGACGATGGCGCAGCAACTGCGGGAGCTGCGCAGCCACGCCGGCTACCGCCTGCGTCAACTGGCCGCCGATCGCGGCGTGGAGCCAGGCTCGCGCTTCTTTATTTCTCCTTTCATCAACGTGCAACCCTTCGATGCGCCCCGGTTTACCGGCTGCAGCGGCACCCGCCGCGTATTGGCCGGCGGTTCGGGCGACGGTTTTAATCTGACTTATCGCGGCCGCACCGACGCCCGCGATCTGCAGGTCGATATCGATATTTATCTGGAACAGTTCCCGACGGAGGATGTGCTGGACTATGGCGAGGCGCTGCAAGAGTTTCTGTTGCGCGCGCTGCAGCGGGAAGCCTGGGAACAACCGCTGGCGGCTCTGACGGCGTTGCCTGCCTGATAAAGTGCGGGCGGGGGATGCCCCCGCCCGAGTTTTATGGCATCAGTTGGCCAGCAATGCCACCACTTCGCGCGCGTTCTTGCATGGCAGGAGCGAACTGCTTACCAGCCGGGTGCCGAAAGCGTCATTGAGGCGCTCCGCCACCTGTTTGATATGCGGCAACTTCAGCCCCATGGTGATAAACGCCGTCTCTTCCCCCCATTCCGGGCGTGGCGTTACGCCGATCGCCTGCCAGTAAATAGTCAGGATCTCTGCGCTGCGCGCCAAAGGCGCGTTCGGCGGCGGCGCCGCACAGGCGTTCAGCGCCGGCGCGGTTTGCTGGTCGCTCAGATCGGCGCGGATGCGATGGCGGTCGGTTTTGCCGTTGGCGGACAGCGGCAGCGCCTCGGCATGGATAAAGCGCGTGGGAATATGGGTGCAGGGCAGATAGCCGGTGGCGAAGGCGCGGATCTCGGACAGCGGCAGCGGTTTGCCGTCGCGGGTCAGATACAGGGCGCCGAGCGCCGCTTCGTTGTTCTCTCCGCTGGGATAGTCCACCACCACCATATCCAGGATCGCCGGATGGCGGCGCAGCACATCTTCGATTTCCGGCAACGAGACGCGCACGCCGCGGATCTTCACATAGCCGTTCACCCGGGTGGCGAACATGATGTTGCCGTCCGCACGGTAGTAGCCCCGATCGCCGGTGCGGAAAGCGCGCAGCGGTTGCCCGTCCGGCCCTTCGAGGGTGACGAAGTCATGCTGCTTCAGCTCCCCCTGCTCCAGATAGCCCAACGCCAGGTTGACCCCGGCGGTATAAATGCGGCCGACCACGCCGGCCGGGCAGTGGCTGCCGTCGTCATGGCAGATGAAGTAGCGGTTGGCCGGGAGCGGGCGGCCGTAAGGCACGGTGCCGCTCTCCTGCGGGGCGATCGGGTGCCAGATGCTCCAGATGGTGGTTTCGGTCGGCCCGCCGAGCGAGAACAGCGCGAGATCCGGGCGCAGGGTGCGCAGGGTTTGCACCGTCGCCGGCTTGATGTAGTCGCCGCCTTGCGCCACCAGGCGCAGCGAACGCAGACTGTCGGCCGTTTTGCAGGTGAGCAGCATCTCCAGAATGGCGGGCACCGAACACCACAGGGTGACCCGATGCTTTTCCACCAGCTGGTTCCAGCTGATGGCGTCCTTTTCCTGATGCGGCGCCGGCAGCACCAGCGTGGCGCCGGCGCACAGCGAACCGAACAGATCGAACATCGACATGTCATGGTGTGGCGGCGTGACGGAAATGAATACGTCGTCGACGGTGACCGCCCAGCGTTGCTGAGTCTGGTGGACGACGTTGGCGGTGGCGCGGTTGTTGAGCACCACGCATTTGGGTTTACCGGTGGTGCCGGAGGTATACAGGTAGTAGCTCGCGGCCTGGCTGGCGCTGCGTTCCGCCAACGTCTGTTCATCCGGCAGCGCAGGCGCGCGATCCGTCGGCGCCAGCAGGGCCGCCGGCGTTACGCCGATCGGCGTCTCCAGATCGCCGCCGTGCACCACCAGCGTCGGCCGGCAGTTTTCCAGCAGGTAGGCGGTGCGCTCCGGCGGCGAGTTGATATCGACAGGCACCCAGATCACGCCCTGCAGGGCGCAGGCGAGGCTGAAGATGATCTGTTCCGGGCTGCGCGACAGATACAGCGCCACCACGTTGCCCGGCTGCACGCCGCGGCTCTGCAGGTTGGCGATCGCCGTGGCGATCCGCTGGCCCAGTTCGCGGTAGGTCAGCGTCTGTTCGCCGCAGATCAGCGCGTTGCCGCCGTTTTGTACGCCAAACAGCCGCTCGGCCAGCTGCGCCAAATAAGGATAAGGTGCGTAATTCGCTTCGCTGTCGTTGTGGCGGTAATGCGTCAGATTGATGAAGTCCCGCGGCGCGATCGCCAGGTCGGCCCGTTGGCAGCTGTGCAGGATGCGTCGCTGCAGTGCCGCCAGCATGGCTTCTACCTGCTCGCCGTGCAGTGCCTGCTCGGCGTAGTCCACGCACAGCTGCAGGTTTTTTTCGCTGTCCAGCGTCAGGCGAATGTCGATGGCGACCTGCGGCGTTTGGGTCAGGCCGTCGTGGAAGCGCACCGGCGCCTCGGCCGGCAGCGTTTCCCAGCCCAGGCAGTTGGTCAGGATCACCGGCAGCGCCGGGCCGCCCTGGCTTTGGCCGAGCAACTGCCGCGCCAGATCGACGCCGGAAAACGTCAGGTGGTCGAGCGCGCCGAGCACGTCGTCCTGTAAGGCTTGCGCGCGTTGGATAAAGTCTTCGCCGTGGCGGGAATAGCGCACCGCCACGAAGCTGGAGGCGTTGCCCAGAGCGCCGTCGGCGGCGGGGAACGCTACCGGCACGCCGACGCACAGCTCGCCGTCGGTGGTCCAGTGGGCCAGCGTATCGAGGATCAGCGCCGACAGCAGGCTGTTGCGCAGCAGCGCATGCGGCGATCCCAGACGGCCAAGCCGTTTTATCGTATCGCGCGGCAGCGTCAGGCTGGCGCGGCGATAGCGCGATGAGGTGAGATTGGCGAGCGGGGCGCGCCACGGCAACGCCGACGGCGTGGTGACATCCTGCAGCTTTTCGCGCCAGTAGGCGGCGTCGGCCTGGCGCTGCGCCGCCGATGCGGTGGGGAGCGGCAGCGCGGCGGCGGTCGGCGTCAGAGGGCGATCGTCGAACAGGCGTGCGATCACGGTGGAGATCCCTTGGCCGTCGAGGATCAAGGCATCGAAACTGGTAAAGATCAGCGTATCGTACGGCGATCCCGTCGGATCCTGCTGTTCGGCAAGTTGGATCACGGCGATGCGCCACAGCGGTTGGCTCGGATCGTGGCGCTGGTGGGAGTAACGCTCGCGCAGTTGTTCGACCTGGCGCTGCGCCGCTTCGCCATCAAGGGCGCGCAGATCGTGACGATCCAGATGCAGCGTCACCTCCGGGCGTACGTGCTGCGTGCCGCGCTGCACATCAATGCAGGTGCGCAACGCCGGGTAGTGCTGTACCAGCTCGCTCAGGCGCGCTTCAAAGCGCGGCATATCCGGCTGCCGGGCGCGGTATTCGCGAAAGTCGTGCATCGCCACGCCGCCGAGCGGCCATCGATCGCTGCGGCCCAGAAGATAGGCCTGCTGCAGTGCGGTTAATGCTGTCTCCATGGTACTTCCCTATAGTCGCTAACCGATTAAAACGAGCCGGGCGCCGCGCGCCCGGAAACCGATCTCAGTGCTGCGGCGCCAGCGCGGCGAGCAGCGTTTTCGCATGCTTTCCTGCCTCGGGCGAGCGTTGGCAGATCAGCGCCGCCAGCGCCGCAGGGGAGGAATGCGCCGCCAGATCCTGCGCCGTCAGCGCCGCAGCCAGATACTTGTTGAGCACCGTCAGCAGCGCGTTCACCCCGGCATCCGGCAAGGCCAACCGGCGGATATCGTCGTGGTCGCGCAAGCCGGCCCCGGGGGCCACCCGCGCCAGCAGCCGATGCAGCACCTGGCGCACCGGCGCCTGCTGCGCCAGCGCGTCGGGCGTGCATTGCGCCAACAGCTGCGACAGCGGGCGATCGAACGCCTCCGTTTGCCGCGCGGCCAAGTGCAGCAGCGCCCGGTAACAGGCCAGCAGGCGTGGCAGCACCTGCTCGGGGAACGCATCCAGCCGCACGTCCCAGTTGATCAGAATGCCGTCGTCGACGTGGGCGACCTGCGCATCCAGCGCCACCTGCGGCCCCTGAGAGATGACCCAGCCGAGATGGCCGAAGGTGTCGGTGACCCGTTCGGAAAACAGCGTCTTGCCGCGGATGCCAAAACCGGCGGTAAACACCACCGGCGAAGGCTGCAGGCTGCCGTGCAGGCGCGACAGATCGCGCATCACGCTCACGCCGGGGTAATCCGCATGCTCGATCAGCTCCGCCAGCTGTGCCATCAGGCGCCGGCAGAAAGCGCTCAGATTTTCCGTCGGGTTCAGTTCCACGCCTAGCAGCACCAGGTTAGAGAAATCGCCGATGAGGCGATGCGCGTCCTCCCGTTCGCTCTCGCGGTGGAACAGCGGCACGTTGAGCCGAAAGCGCGTCATGTTCCAACCCTGGCCGACGGCCAGCGCGAACAGCGCTAAAAACAGCGTCGAGAGCGAGGTGTGATGCCGTTTGGCGGCGCTCTCCAGCGCGCGGCTTTCTTCCGCATTCAGCTGTATGGCCAGGCGATCGCTGCGGCAGCGGTCCGGCGTGCGCAGCAGGCGCGGCGCCGGTGGCACCTGCGCCAGGCGCTCACGCCACCAACGCTGGCCGCGTTCGCGCCGCTGGCGCAGCGCCTCGTCGGCGTCGCGTTGTTCGAGGTGATCGAAGTAGGCCGGCGGCGCGTCATGGGAGGGGGCCGGTGGGCACTGGTGATAAAACGCCGTCAGATCTTCCATCAACAGGCGAAAGCTCATGGCATCGCCGGCGATCATATCGAGATCGACATGCAGGCGGCTGCGCCCTTCCGGCAACAGGCTCAGGCTGATATCGCAGGGCACGCCCTGTTCCAGCGGCAGCAGCTGGGTACTTTTCGCCTGGCGTTTGGCGGCGAGCGCGGCCGCCAGCTTCGCTTCATCGGCATGTTGCCAGTCGTCGATATGCAAGGAGTGCCGGGGGCCGGGAGGCGCGATCGTCTGCCGGCCATCATCGGTAATGCGCAGGCGTAACAGCGGATGGTGCAGGTACAGCGCCTCGACAGCCTGGCGCAGCCGGGCGATGTCCAGCTCGCCGCCGTCGAATTCCGCATACAGGTGGGCGGCCATGCCGCCGAGGGGAGGAGCGGACTGTCGGCCTACCCAATAGGCGGCCTGCATCGTGGTCAAAGCTTTCATCGGGTATCCATTTTGATTCAGCCAACGAGACTGCAAGAATATATCCAAATGTTAATAGGAATGAAAATTATTATTATTTAATCCATTTGGCGTGAAGGTGCTATTTATAAGGGGTTTTAGCGATGCCGGGCAGGTAGGGCTTTGGAGGTGAATAATTTATCTATATTATTCTTAGCATTGAAATGATTGCTTGTTATTACAGCGCTTGTTTTACCTGCAAAAGTATAAGGCTTTCTGGCTGTTTCCGTGCTCGGCTCCTCATCTTTGTTGATAATGATTTGCATTATAAAATGCAAAATATTATCATTCTTAACACTCTTTTACGTTTTTATACAAGCTGCCGGCCGCTTCGCCGGCGGCTTGGCCGTGGACGGGGCCGCGCTCGTTTGGCCGCGAAAAACATGGGTTTGCCGCAGGGATAAGCAACAGCAAGGCCGGGAAGGCCGCAGCGTCATGGTCTGTGTGAGTGTCGATGTAGGTTGTGTAAAAAAAATCAAATTTTGTGCACCTCTGGGATGAAAGGAGAAGACATCTATGGGCAAGCATTTTGCGGCTCAACGGCATGAAAGCGTAGGAAACGGGGAAAAAGCGGGGATGAAAGCCATTGGGGCGTTTTCCTCCGTATTTTTAGGGGTTTGTTCACTGGCGATCGGTAACGTCAACGCGGCGGAAACGAAGAGCAACGAAACCTACCAGGACGCGGAAACGCTGCTGGTTACCGGTGAGAAGGTCAAACGTTCTATTTTCGACACCAGTTCCAGCGTGCAGGTGTTCGACAGCAACCGCATCGCATCGATGCCCGACGCAGTGCAGATCCCCGATCTGCTGCGCATGACCCCCAACGTGGTGGATCTGGGCATCGGCAACGAACTTCCGACCGTGCGCGGTATCGACGGTTCCGGTCCGAACGTCGGCGCCAACGCCTTCCTCAGCGGCACCCGCCCGCGCCTCAACCTGTCGTTGGACGGCCGTTCGCTGACCTATAACGAACAGGCGTTCGGCCCGCAGTCGCTGTGGGATCTGGATCGCGTCGAAGTGTTCCTCGGCCCGCAAAGCTACATTCAGGGGCGCAACGCCATCGCCGGCGCCATCGTCATGGCCAGTAAAGATCCGACCTTCGAGTGGGAAAGCGCCTTCAAGGGCGGCGCCGGCAACCAACACTCTTCGCAACTGGCCGCCATGGCGTCCGGCCCGCTGGTGGAAGATCAGCTGGCGTTCCGCGTGAGCGTCGATCGCCAGCGCCGCCGCAGCGAGGCCGATCTGCCGGCCTATGCGCCGGTGGGCGATCCGCGAGAAGTGGAAGCCACCACCGCCCGCGCCAAGCTGTTGTTCAATCCGGCCGGCTTGCGCGACCTGACTACCAAACTGACCTTTAACCATTTCGGCAGCACCGCACCACAGAACGAAAGCCTCAACCCGCAGCCGCACCCAACCAATCCGCGCCACGATCCGCGCCGCGCCGTGTTCAAAAGCAACATGAACAGCACCATCTGGGATCTGGCCTGGGAGGCCTCCGATGCGCTGACGTTGGAAAACCGCGTTATCTATACCGATTTCAACATCAACCGTCCTACCGCTTACAACATCCAATACGCCGAGATTGACGGCCAGGAAGTTCACGTAGAGCCGGTGGTGCGCTTCGGCGGCGCGGGCAGCCGCCTGCACGGGCTGGCTGGGCTGCGTTATTTCCACGGTACGCAGGATGAGTTCGTCAACATCTTCGGCGGATCGACCTTCAAGGATAAAACCGATACCCATTCGGCGTTCGCTGAGCTGACCTATGCGCTGACGCCGCAGGTGGACGTGACCGCCGCCAGCCGTCTGGAACGCGAACACCGCCGCCGCGACGGCGGCAGTCAGGCGGTACGTATCGACTTCGATGAAACCTACACCGTGTTCCTGCCGAAGCTGGACGTGGCCTGGAAACCGACGGATACCCAAACCTACGGCGCCAAGATCGCGCGCGGCTATAACGCCGGCGGCGGCGGCATCACGATCGGCACGCCGGTGGTCAGCTATACCTACGGTTCCGAGTATGTGTGGAACTATGAGCTGTATACCCGCCATCACCTGAAAGACGCCAACGTGGTGCTGACGGGTAACATCTTCTACAACGATTACAAAGACATGCAGCTGCCGTACTCGTTGGGTGAGAACTCCAGCGTGATCCGCAACGCCGACAAGGTGGAAACCTACGGCGCGGAAATCGGCGCCACCTGGCAGCCGCGTTGGGACTTTGAGCTGTTCGGCAACCTCGGCCTGCTGAAAACCGACATCAAGAAATTCTCGGGCAGCGGCGTGGAAGGGCATGAGCTGGCGCGCGCACCGGCTTACACCGCCAATATGGGCGCCAAATATCAGTTCCTGAAAGGGTGGGAGCTGAGCAGCAACGTGGCGTTCTCGGACTCCTATTACTCGGCGTATGACAACGATTCGCGCGGGCGTATCGGCTCCTATTGGACGGCCAACGCCCAGCTGGCTTACACCTTCGACTACGGCCGCGCCACGCTGTATGCGAAAAACCTGTTTGATTCCGACCGCCGCGAGATGGTCAGAAGTAATGACATCTACACGGCGACCCTGCAGCGAGGCCGCCTGGTCGGCGCGGCGGTTGAGCTGAATTTCTAACGCTATCGCGATGACGGGGGACGAATGTCCCCCGTTTTATGCGCTATCCCGGCACGGCCGGGCAGAGGAGATAACGCAGTGATCGGTGATTTTGACAGCATTCTGAGCGATGAAGAGGCCCAGCGGCTGGAGAGCGCGTTTCAGGCGCTGGGCGCGGCGTCGGCGAGCGGCGAGCGGCCGGTAAGCGAAGCCGAAGAACGGGCATGGTTTGCCCATCTGCAGCAGGGTGACGCACGCGGGCAGCGGGCGTTGGCCTGGCGTTTGACGGGGGATGTGGATATCGCCCAATTGACGGCGGCGTTGCAGGCGCTGGTGCGGGAAACGCCGGGCGTGGACGTGCGCTACGTTTTTGATGACGAAAACGGCCTGGTGAAACGCCCCGCCGGCTCGGCGCCGTTGCCGGTGAGCCTTCGTCAGGTGGCGGACGAACAACAGGCCATTTGTCGCCTGCTGCAAGCGCAGGCAACGCCGTTTGTACTGGAAAGCGAAGCGCCGCTGCGCTGCCTGCTGTTGCTCACGCCGGGCGATGACGTGATTTTGGGCGTGGTCTTGCATGACATCCTGGCGGAAACGCTGCCGTGGCGTCATCTGCCGGCGATGCTGTCCGCCCGTTATAACGGGGACGCGATGCCTCTGCCTTTCGCGGCGGAGCCGGTCGAGCTGGCGGAAACTCCGGAGCCGCAGCTGCCGTGGGTGCGCCAGGCGGTCTCACTGCAGGATTATCGCAGCCCGGCGCAGCGCGCTGAAGCCTTACCGCCGGTGGGCGCGCGCGTGGTCACGCGCATTGCGCGCTCGCTGTTGCCCGCCAACGACACGCCGCGGGCGCTGCTGGCGGCGGTGGCGGCGCGGTTTGCCGAGTTCGTCGCCGCGCAGGCCGGCGGCCAAGCGGTGCAGCTGTGCGTGCCGGCAGCGGATACGGCGGAGTGCGTCGGCCTGGAGCTAGGCCTGACGGCGCCGCCGCTGATGCGCCTGACCGTACAGCATGGCGAGGGCGACGCCGGGCAGCGGCTGCTGGCGCAAACCGTGGCTGAACAGCCGGATCCGCAACGGGCGCAGCTGCTGGTGGCCTGGCGCGACGATCTGGCCGCAGAGTGGCGGCTGGAAGGCGTTCACGCCGAACGCCTGTTGCTGCCGCCGCTGCATACGCCGTTTGAGCTGGCGCTGCTGCTGGGGTTGCCGGAGGCGGAAGCGCTGACGCTCGAGTTGGTCACCGATCCGCGCCTCTCTCCGCATGTGGCGCCTTTCCTGCTGGAGCAGTTCAGCGCCTTCCTGGCCGGGCAGCGGATTGCCGTCGCATTGCCGGCGGCTGAGTCCGTTTCCCCGGCGATGGCCGCGCCGGCGGCGAACGGCGACGCGGACGAAAGCGTTGCACCGCTGATTTTGCAGGAGTTCCGTGAGGCGCTGGTGGCGCCGGAAATGACCCTGGATGAAGACTTCTTCGATCGCGGCGGCCATTCGCTGGTGGCCACCCGGGTGATCGGCCGTTTGCTGAGCCTGCATCAGATCGAAATCAACATTAACGATCTGTTCAGCCATCCGACGGCGCGCGGGTTGGCGGGCTATGCCAAACGCCTGAACGTTGCGCAGCCGAATGCCGCGGTGGCCACCACCGACGATCATGATCGGGCGCAGGCACCGCTGTCGCTGGCGCAGGAATCGCTGTGGAAGGTGTATGAAGCCTTCGGCCATGACGAGATTTTCAACCTGCCGTTCTCTCTGCGCTTCTTCGATGAGGTGGATGAAACGGCGCTGCGTCAGGCGTTTATCGACGTCATGACTCGCCATACCGTGTTGCGTTCACGCTTCGTCGAGCAGCAGGGCGCGGTGGTGCAGGTGGTGGTGCCGGCCGCCGAGCTGCCGGAGTACCAGTGGTTCCGCTTCTCCCACGAGACGCCGGCGGGCAACGCCGCCGCCCTGTTGGCCGACGCCGGCCAGCACCGGTTCGATCTGGCCGCCGAGCTGCCGCTGCGCGTCACGCTGCTGCGCGATGCGGACAACGGTCAGCAGCTGCTGTCGCTGCTGTTCCACCATGTGGTGCTGGATGAATGGTCGCTCAACCTGATGATGGATGAATTGGGCGTCGCCTACCGCCATCGCGTCGTCGGCCAGGCGCCGCAGTGGAGCGGGCAGCCGCCGCAGTTCCACACCTTCGCCCGGCAGCAGCGGGCCTCCGGGGTGCAGCAGCAACATCTGGACTACTGGCTCGACGCGCTGCGCGGCGCGCCGGTCGGCCAGCCGATCTTCCGGCAAGAGCCATCCACCCACCCGGCGGTGCCGGCACCGGCGGACGTCAACGGCGGCTGGCTGGAGTTCGAGGTCGATCCCGCCGTGGCGGAAGGCCTGTATCAGCTCGCCCGCCGCAACAACGCTTCGCTGTTCAACGTGGTGTATGCCGGGATTACCTCGGCGCTGCACCTGCTTGGCGGCCCGGCGGATCTGTTGGTGGGCACCTCGACCTCCGGCCGTAACGACGCCGAGTTCTTCGATACCGTCGGCTACTTCACCACCGTGGTGGTGCACCGCGTGCGCTTCGACGAGGGGCTGACGGTGGCCGGGTTGGTCAGCCAGGTGAAAAACACCATCAACGGCTCGCTGCCGTACACCGATATTCCAATCGATCTGGTGGAGGAAGGGGTGTTCGGCGTGGACGCCGACCGCAAGAACCACATGTTCGAAGTGTTTATCCAGATCCACAGCCGCATCAAGCTGAACGGCGAGTTCCGGCTGCAGGACGGCAGCGCGATCGCCTACCGCCAGGTGGAGCCGGAAAAAGCCGAGTCGCTGCTCGGCCTGCAGTTTGAGGTGATGGAAGACGATCTGGCCGGGGCGAAATCCCTGCGGGTGATGATGACCTACCGCCAGGATCACTACAGCCGGGAGCAGGCCAATCTGATCGCCGACGGCGTTCAGCACGTCTTTACCCAGTTTGCGCAGCACATCGCTGGCGATATCGCTCTGGCGGCGCTGCCGCCCGGGCCGCAGGCATGACGTTGTTTCACTCTAACCGAAAGCATGATTTTCAAGGAGATAAAAGGATGTCTGGAACCCTAGCAACCCCGCGCGCGTTACTGTCGCTGCTGGTGGCGGCCTCTCTGGTGGTCGCCGGCGCTGCGCAGGCCGACGATGCCGGCATCAAACCGCAGGACATCAAGCGCGAGGCGCTGTCGTCGGCGGTGGTGGAGATGGCCTACAGCACCTCGCAACAGGCGTTGTTCGTCAGCGCACCGGACTGGAAGGAAGAGGCGCGCTCCCGCGTGCTGCGGCTGGATCCCAACACCCTGGCGATCAAGGCGGAGATCCCGCTGCAGGTGAAAGGCTTCGGCGTGGCGCTGAACGATGCGGGCAATCGCCTGTACCTGACTCAGGGCTTCAACGGCGAAGTCGGGGTGGTGGACACCACCACCAACCACGCGCTGGGCAGCATCAAGCTGCTGGACAAAGCGGTGCTGGAGCAGGCCTACAAGCAGGCGGGCATCAGCGGCAAGCGCCTGGACTTCCTGCTGGCGGAGTTGAAGAAGTTCAAAATCACCGAGGACTACCTGTACCGCATTCGCGAGATCAAGTATGACGCGCAAAGCGGCCGCTTGTTCCTGCCGGGGCTGGGCTTCGGCGTCGACAGCGTGCTGTACGTGGTCGATACCAAGGCCGGCAAGCTGGAGAAAGTGATCCCGGGCTTCGGCTACAACGCGGTGGGTATCACATTGGATGAGAAGGGCCGCCGGGTATTCGTCTCCAACATGCAGGGGCAGGTGATCACCCTGAACGCCGACACGCTGGCGATCACCGCCACCCACGAAGTGCAGGCCGATCAACTGCTGAATCTGGTGTATGATCCGGCGAGTAATCGTCTGCTGGGTGTCGATCAGGGTATCGATCGCGATAACTACCGCAATCATCATCTGGGGCACGACTACGTGAAGCGCAGCAGCGGCCACCGGGTATTCGCGCTGGATGCGGACAGCGGCAAGGTACTGGCCAGCGAGCTGACGGATGAGGTGCCGATCGGCCTGCTGCTCGACGAGCGCAGCCAGCGGCTGTACGTCGCCAACCGCAAAGGCGTGCGCGTGGATCACGGCGCCGGGACGCTGACGGTGTTCGACGCCAAGACGCTTAAGCGCCTGCAAACCGTAGACCTGCCGCCGCACCCTAACAGTCTGGCGTTGGATCCGAAAGGCGACGCGCTGTTCGTGACGGTGAAAAACGACGGCGCTTCCACCAAGGCCGGCAAGCCGGAAAGCGTGGTGCGTATTCAGCTGCACACCAACTAACTGAATATAAATATAAAAAAGGGGCGCCGCGGCGCCCCTTTGTCATTGGGTCATGTCATCAGAAGTGGGTGTTGATGCTCATGTAGTAGGTGCGGCCCGGTTCGTTGTAGGTGGCCGCGCCTGCACCGGCGATGTTGATCGCGCCGGTGTTCGGATCGCCCACGTTCTGCGCGTTGCCGGCGCGGAACTGGCGTTTGTCGAACAGGTTATCGATGCCGGCGGTGAGGCTGACGTTTTTGGTCAGGTCATAGGTCGCGCTGGCGCCGACGACGGCATAAGGGCTGACCTCGCGGGTTTCGCCGCCGGTGGCCGGTTTACCCTGGTAGTTGTACTTCTTCGGCTTCTGACGGCCGTACCAGGTCAGGGTGGACTGCATCGACAGATCCTGCGTGGCCTGCCAGCTGAGGGTCGAGTTGACGGTGAACTTCGGGATCACCGACAGGTAATCGCCGGTGGTCTTGTTCTTGTTCTCGATCATGTAGGTGGCGTTGTTGCTCCAGGTGACGGTCTCGCTGACCGGCACGTTCAGCGAGCCTTCCAGCCCCTGTACCACCGCTTTCGGCACGTTTTCCCACTGATAGACCGCCGTGCCGGTGCTGCTGGTGGCGATGCGAGAGTTACCCGCCTCAATCTTGTTGTGGTAATCGTTGCGGAAGTAGGTCACGCCGGCCAGCCAGCCTTCGTTATGGAATTCCAGCCCGATCTCTTTGTTGACGCTGGTCTCCGCCTTCAGATCGTCGTTGCCCAGCAGGTAGCAGCCGTTTTTGGTATCGCTGCCGGCACATCCCTGACCTTTGCTGTACAGCAGATAGTTGCCGTTGGTCTGGAACAGCGTCGGCGCTTTGTAGGAACGCGCGATGCCCATCTTCAGCGTGAAGTAGTCGCCCAGTTCCTGCGACAGGTTCAGCGCCGGGCTCCAGTTATTGCCGGATTCCGAATGCAGATCGTAGCGCAGGCCCGGCGTCAGCATGGTGGTGTCGGTCAGTTCAATGTTGTCTTCGGCGAACAGCGAGAAGATATGCGCGGAAGCATAAGGGCTGCGCGTACCGGTAGTCATGCCGGGAATGGTGCCGCCCATCAGCGTTTGGCTGGTGGACGTGCCGTCTTTCATCCGCTGCTGGGTCCACTCGGTGCCCAGCGTGGCGGTCTGGGCAACGCCCAGTTCAAACGGCACGCTGACTTCGCTGTGCGCCAGGAAGTCGTCCAGCTTGGTGGTGCCGAAGCCGGTGTTTTTGGTGTCGAAGATGCCTTCGGTGCCGCCGGCCAGCCCTTCGTTCAGGCGGGTGTTGCGGGTGCGCTCAAACTGCACGTAGTTGTTGGTGCTCACGCCGTTGTCCCAGGCGCCGCGGTGGGTCAGGCCGAAGGTTTCACGGTAGATGCGGTTGGTCTCTTCGCCGTAGTTGCTCTGCACCAGGGCGTTGGTGTTGGTGTTCTGGGTATCGCCGGCGTACAGGTTGCCCTGGCGGCCGTAAGCGTACTCGAACTCCAGCGACTGCAGATGGGCGAAGTCCCAGTGCAGCAAGGCGTCGATATTTTTATCGACCACCCCTTCGCGCCCGGCGGGGACGCTGTTGGCGTAGGCGCCGACGCGTTCGGACTTATGCGATTCGTTAATGTCCCAGGCGTCGGCCTGCGTTTTGCTGTAGCCGCCGAACAGGCGGAAGCTCAGGGAATCGCTCAGCGGGCCGGACAGGCTGAAGTCGGTGCGTTTGGTGGCGCCTTCCTGCTTGTGTTGCGGCACGTTGAAGTAGCCGTTCAGCGAGCCGTGCAGCGCATCGCCGGCCTTCTTGGTGATGATGTTGACCACGCCGCCCGCGGCGCCGTTGCCGTAGCGCGCCGCGGCAGGGCCGCGCAGCACTTCGATGCGCTCGATCATTTCCGGCGGCACCCAGGCGGTATCGCCGCGCGAGTCGCGCTCGCCGCGCCAGCCCTGACGCACCGAGTTGCGGCTGGAGGCCGGTTTGCCGTCGATCAGAATCAGGGTGTTTTCCGGGCCCATGCCGCGGATATCGATCTGGCGGTTGTTGCCGCGCTGGCCGCTGGTGGAGTTGCCGGTCAGGTTAACCCCGGGCATGGTGCGGATCAGTTCGCTGATGTCGCGCGCCGGCGGGCGTTTCTTGATCTCATCGGCGGTGATGGTGGACACCCCAGGCGCCTGCAGGTTCTGCCGGGCGGCGGTCACGACGATGGTGTCTTCGCCGCGCGGCTTTTTATCCGCTGCGCCGCTGTTTTCTTCCGTGGTGGGGGTGTCGGTTTGCTGCGCGGCGTTGGCGAACGCGGACGCGCCCAATCCCAAGCCGATAAGAGTGGCTAAAGAATAACGTGATAGCTTGCTTTTCATCTGAGTGTCCTACCTTGCTGCCATCCCTCGCCGAACGGGGGGGAAGGGCGGTTGTAGTTTTTGTGTAGTCGGAAATAGAAAATCGGCTGCGGCAAGGGATGCCATTG
This sequence comes from Serratia sp. CY29653, assembly GCF_052169255.1. Taxonomy (NCBI): domain Bacteria; kingdom Pseudomonadati; phylum Pseudomonadota; class Gammaproteobacteria; order Enterobacterales; family Yersiniaceae; genus Serratia; species Serratia sp. CY29653. Next base: position 22,623 of record NZ_JBJNLC010000002.1, read on the forward strand.
ATATATCCCCGATCCCTGTCCGTTGCGCGCAATACCAGCACGATCTCCAAGCTTTACACACTATTGCAAATGCAAATTATTATCAATAGTATTTGGCGTACAGTGCGTTCGGGCGGTGGCCGGCGATAGGGAAAAGTCGACGTTCCCGGTGCCGCCAACTACAAAATGGGTAGGCGTTGTGAATACAGAACTACAGTCAGAAAGCAGCAGATTATTGGCCAGCAGCAATGCGGGCAGTCCAGGATGGTGGTTGACGGTGGCACGGCGCGGTACGCCATGGGTAGAACCGGCGAGTAATGGCCGCTGGCGAACCACCTTTTTCTGGCGCGATCCTCAGGGATGCGAATTGACCTCCGCCTACCGCCGCGTGTGGATCAACATCAACTGCCTGACCGACCATCACCAGCCGAATCCGCCGCAAAGCCTGCAGCGTTTGGCCGGCACCGACGTGTGGTACTGGCAGACCGAGCTGAGCGGCGCCTGGCGCGGCAGCTACTGCTTTATTCCCTGCTTTGACGAGCGGCCGCCGGCGTTCAGCGGCGACGATGCGCACGCCAACATGCACAACCTGCGCCACTGGTGGCACCAGGTGTTCGCCAGCGCCACCCCCGATCTGCTCAACCCGTATCGCTCCTGGCAAAGCGCCAGCGGCCACAGCGTCTCCGGCCTGCACATGCCGGATGCGCCGCCGCAGCCGGTATGGCGTTCGTTCGACGAGTATGAGATCGCCAGCGGGCGCTGCACGCCGCCGCTGCCGGCGCGTTTGCAGCGCCATACCTGGCAGAGCGAGCGCCTGGGCAACAGCCGCGACGTCTGGATCTACACCACCGGCGACAGCAAGCCGGCCGAGCGTCCGTTGGCTATCCTGCTTGACGGTCAGTTCTGGGCGAAGCAGATGCCGGTCTGGGAGCCGCTGATGCAGCTGACCCGCGAGGGAGCGTTGCCGGAAGCGGTGTATGTGTTGATCGACATCATCGATCTGCCGCACCGGGCGCGAGAATTAACCTGCAAGGACGATTTCTGGCTGGCGGTGCAGGAAGAACTGATGCCGCAGCTGGCCGACTGGGCGCCGCACAGCGACAAACCGGCCGATACGGTGGTGGCGGGGCAAAGCTTTGGCGGCCTGGCTTCCCTGTATGCCGGGCTGCGCTGGCCGCAGCGCTTCGGCGCGGTAATTACCCAGTCCGGTTCCTACTGGTGGCCGCGGCGCGACATGCTGCAGCTGCCGAGCATCCCCGACGACGCCTGCTGGCTGATGCAGCAGGTGGAACGGCATGGCCTGGGCAACCACGGCGCGCTGAAGGTATTTATGGAAGCCGGTTCGCAGGAAAAGCTGGTGCATCGGGTCAGCGGCGAAATGGCGGCTCGTCTGAGCGACGCCGGCCATCGGGTGCACTACCGGGTGGTGGAAGGCGGGCACGACGCGCTGTGCTGGCGCAGCGGCCTGACCGACGGGCTGCAGGCGGTCTGGGCCTCCGCTTTCGCCACCGCTTATCCGGCATCGGCGACGGCACGAGGAACACATGATGGAAAGCCTGAATCCGTTCGATGATCAACAGCAGCGCAGCCTGGTGCTGCGCAACGTACAACAACAATACAGTTTGTGGCCGGATTTCCGCGCCATTCCGTCCGATTGGACGATCGTCTTCGGTCCGGCGGCGCGCACCGCGTGCACCGAGTGGCTGGAACAGCATTGGCAAGACATTCTGCCGGTCGCAGCAAGCAAGGCGTGACCGGCGCCAGGTAATCACGGGAGCAATAAGCAGTGTCACACACCCCTAACTCTCTCAGCGGCCCGGCGCTTGCGGGCGAATGGCCGCTGGTCGCGGCGCAACCCGGCATCTGGGTCGCCGATCAAATCTCCCCGCATCGCAATGCCTACGCGGTGGCTCACGCCATCGAACTCAACGGCCCCATTGCCGTGGAGCCTCTGCTGCAGGCCATCATCCAGGGCCTGGACGAGGTGGACATGCTGCGCCTGCGTTTTGCGGAACGCGACGGCGTGCCGGTGCAATGGCTGGATGACGCGCTGGCGGTGCACGAGCCGGAACTTGTCGATCTGACGACGTCGCCGGATCCCGAAGCCGCCGCGCGCGCGCTGATGGACATCGATCTGGCGAGCGATCTGCGCGCCGGCAGCGGCGCACCGCTGTATCGCCATGTGGTGATGCGCCTGGCGGATAACCGCTGGTTCTGGTATCAGCGCTATCACCATCTGCTGGTGGACGGTTTCAGCTTCACCGCCATCGCTCGCCGCGTGGCGGCGATTTACACCCATATTTGCCGCGGCGACGCGCTGGAACCGACGCCTTTCACGGCGTTCAGCGACGTGGTGGCGGAATACCAGGCTTACCGGGAGGCGCCGGCCTGGCAGCGCGACGCCGATTTCTGGCTCGAAAAAGCGCGGCAGTTGCCGCCGCCGGCCACGCTCTGCCCGCAGCCGCTGGCCGGGCAAACCCCCACGCCGCGCATCCATCGATTGGAACAGCGCTGCGATCCGCAGGCCTTCGCCGAACTGGTGCAGTGCGGCGCGCAGCAGAAGCTGAACGCCGCCGATATGGCGGTGGCGCTGGTGGCGCTGTGGGTATCGCGCCTGAGCGGCCAACCGAGTTTCAGCGCCGGTTTTATCTTCATGCGCCGTACCGGATCGGCCGCCCTGTGCGCCGCCGGGCCGGTGATCAACGTACTGCCGATGGAGATGCATCTCGAGCCGCAGGCCACGCTGTATGAGGCCGCCGCCCGCATCAGCCGCGAGCTGAAAACGGTGCGCCGCCATCAGCGCTACGACGCCGAGCAGGTGCAGCGCGATCTGGGGCGCATCGGCGACGGCGAACCGCTGTACGGCACGGTCTTCAACTTCAAAATGTTCGATTACCAGCTGGATTTCGCCGGTATCGAAGGCATCACTCACGATCTGGCCTCCGGGCCGGTGCGCGATCTGGAGATTGCGCTGTTTATCGACGAACACCATCAGTTGAAGGTGGAGCTGCTGGCCAACGCCGAGCGTTATGGTCGCCAGGAACTGCAGGCGCATCTGCAGCGGTTGCCGCTGCTGCTGGCGCAGTTCGCCGCGCAGGCAACGTTGCCGATCGGCGAAGCCGATATGCTGACCGCCGACGATCACGCGCTGCTGGCGCGGGTCAACGACACGGCGCACCCGGTGCCGGCGACCACGCTGAGCCAGTTGCTGGCGCAGCAGGCGCAAACCACGCCGGACGCGCCGGCGCTGGCGGATGCGCATTTCAATTTCACCTACCGCGAAACGCGCGAGCAGGTCATGGCGCTGGCGCGTGAGCTGGTTGCGCAGGGCGTGCGGCCGGGCGACATCGTGGCGGTGGCGCTGCCGCGTTCGGTGTTCCTGTCGCTGGCGTTGATGGCGATCGTGGAAGCGGGCGCCGCCTATCTGCCGTTGGACACCGGTTATCCGGACGAGCGGCTGGCGATGATGCTGGAAGACGCCGCGCCCCGGCTGGTCATCACCAACCCGGCGCAGCAGGCGCGGTTCGCCGACAAGGGCGAAATTTTGCTGTATGACGCGCCGCTGCCGGCCGATCACGCCGCCGGGGTGGCGATCGCGGGCCCGACGCCGAACCATGCGGCCTATATCATCTTTACTTCCGGCTCCACCGGGCGCCCGAAAGGCGTGTTGGTCGGCCATCAGGCGATCGTCAACCGCTTGCTGTGGATGCAGCACCAGTATCCGCTGGGGGCGGACGACGCGGTGCTGCAGAAAACGCCGTGCAGTTTCGACGTCTCGGTATGGGAATTCTTCTGGCCGCTGATGGTCGGCGCCCGGCTGGTGATGGCGCCGCCGGAGGCGCACCGCGATCCGCAGCAGCTGCAACAGCTGATCGCGCAGCACCGCATTACCACGCTGCACTTCGTGCCGTCGATGCTGGCGGCTTTCGTTGCCGCCCTGGACGACGACGCGGCGGTGGCGAGCTGCGCCGCGCTGCGCCAGGTGTTCTGCAGCGGCGAAGCGCTGCCGGCGGAGCTGTGCCGCCTGTGGCAAAGCCGCACGGCGGTGCCGCTGCACAACCTCTACGGCCCGACCGAAGCGGCGGTGGACGTGACCTGGCATCCGGCCTACGGCGACGCGCTGGCGAAGGTGACCGGCGCCAACGTGCCGATCGGCCTGCCGGTGTGGAACACCGGGCTGCGCATTCTTGACGCGCGCCTGCGGCCGGTGCCGCCGGGCGTGGCGGGCGATCTGTATCTGACCGGCGTGCAGCTGGCGCACGGCTACCTTGGCCGGCCGGATCTGACCGCCAGCCGCTTTGTCGCCGATCCGTTCGGCGAGGGCGGGCGCATGTACCGCACCGGCGACGTGGCGCGCTGGCTGCCGGACGGCGCGGTGGAATATTTGGGCCGCAGCGACGATCAGCTGAAGATCCGCGGGCAGCGGATCGAGCTGAGCGAAATCGACCACGCCTTGCTGTCGCTGCCGGGCGTGCGCCAGGCGGTGACGCACGCGCTGGTGCTGCAGGGCACGCCGGTGGACGCCGGCGGCGATGCGCGCCAGTTGGTGGGCTATCTGGTGATGCAGCCTGGCGCGAGCTGGGATGCGGAAGCCCTGCGCGCGGCGCTGGCCGACCGGCTGCCGCCGCACATGGTGCCGGTGGCGCTGGTGGAAATGAGCGATTTGCCGCTGAGCGCCAACGGCAAGCTGGATCGCAAGGCCTTGCCGCAGCCGCAGGGTGGCGAGCGCAAGGCTGGGCGGCCGCCGCAGGCCGGGCTGGAAAGCGAGATCGCGGCGGTATTTGCCCGTTTGCTGCAGCGTGAGCAGGTGTTCGCCGATGACGATTTCTTCGCGCTCGGCGGCCATTCGCTGCTGGCGATGCGGCTGGCGGCGGAGCTGCGCCGCGAACTGGGCAAGGCGGTGTCCGTCGGCCAGGTAATGGTGGCGTCGCGCGTCGAGCAGTTGGCTGTCTTGTTAGCGGAAGATCGCACGCAGGAAGAGGCCGATCGCAGCGGCTTCGACAGCGTATTGCCGCTGCGCGTCACCGAGGGGCCGACGCTGTTCTGTCTGCACCCGGCGTCCGGTTTCTCTTGGCAGTTCAGCGTATTGCCGCGCTATCTCGATCAGCACTGGTCGCTGGTCGGTATCCAGTCGCCGCGGCCGGACGGCCCGCTGGCGCTGAGCGAAGATATGGATCAGGTGGTGGATGCCCACCTGCAGACGGTGTTGCAGGTACAGCCGCACGGGCCGTACCACTTCATCGGCTACTCGCTGGGCGGCACGCTGGCGCAGGGCATCGCCGCCCGGCTGCAGGCGCGCGGCGAGCAGGTGGCGTTCCTCGGCCTGCTGGATACCTATCCGCCGGAGACCCAAAACTGGGACGTGATGCTGGACGACAACGTGTTGAAGGAGGTGCAGCGCGAGCGCGAGCAGTTCCTGGCGGTGTCGCAGGATACGCTCGATCCGGCGCTGGGCGAGACGCGCACCGCGATGTTCGACAACATTGAAGCCAACTACGCCGACTCGGTGCGGTTGTTGTCGCACACGCGTACTGCTCGTTTCCACGGCCAGGCGACGCTGTTCGTCGCCAAACGCACGCTGCAGGAAGGGATGGACGTGCAGCAAACCTGGTCGCAGTACGTCGATGCGCTGCAGGCGCACGAGCTGGACTGCGCGCATGTCGATATCGTTTCGCCGGCGTCGTTCAAAGTGCTGGGGCCGCTGCTGAACAGGATCTTGCGCACGCTGTAATCGCGTCCGTCATCTCGCCGCCAGGCATGGGGATTACCCCGCGTGTGGCGGCGTTTCTTGCGGTTGCTCACGGTTGAATATCAATGAGTTTTATTATCATTATTGATTTCGCCATCTGTGCTAGCATAGCGCCCCGCAACTGCAGAATCCCCGTTTAACGATGTGGTGAAAAACCGATGAGTAGCAAACCCTCCATCCTGCTTGATTTTAGCCTGCTGAAAACCAACCGGGCTTTCCGCGCGGTATTCTGCGCGCGCTTTATTTCCATTGTGGCGCTGGGGCTGATGGCGATCGCCATCCCGGTGCAGATCCAGGCGCTGACCGGTTCCACCCTGCAGGTCGGGCTGGCGGTGACGCTGGCCGGCGGCGGCATGTTCGCCGGGCTGCTGATGGGGGGCGTATTGGCCGATCGCTATGAGCGGCGCCGACTGATCCTGTTCGCGCGCTCCACCTGCGGCATCGGCTTCGTCGGCCTGTGCCTCAACGCCCTGTTGCCGTCGCCTTCGCTGGCGGCCATTTATCTGCTGGCGGTGTGGGACGGCTTCTTCGGCGCGGTGGGGGTGACGGCGCTGCTGGCGGCCACGCCGGCGCTGGTGGGCCGCGAAAACATCGTGCAGGCGGGCGCCATCAGCATGCTGACGGTGCGCTTCGGCTCGATCCTTTCTCCGGCGATCGGCGGCCTGGTGATCGCCCATATGGGCATTGCCTGGAACTACGGCCTGGCGGCGTTCGGCACCCTGCTGACGCTGCTGCCGCTGCTGAGCCTGCCGCAGCTGATGCCGCCGCCGCAGCCGCGTGAACACCCGCTGCGCGCGCTGGCGGGCGGTTTCGCCTTCCTGTTCCAGAACAAGGTGATCGGCATGGTGGCGCTGATCGGCGCGCTGCTGACCATGGCCAGCGCGGTGCGCGTGCTGTACCCGGCGATGGCGGAAAGCTGGCACATCGACGCCGCCCACCTCGGCTATATGTACGCCGCCGTGCCGCTCGGCGCCGCCATCGGCGCGTTCACCAGCGGTCGCGTGGCGCACGTGGCGCGCCCCGGCTGGGTGATGCTGCTGACGGCGATCGCGGCGTTCGCCGCCATTGGCCTGTTCGGCCTGATGCCGTGGTACAGCCTGGCGTTGCTGTGCCTGGTGGCGTTCGGCTACCTGAGCGCGCTGAACTCGCTGCTGCAATACGGCCTGATCCAGAGCCTGACGCCGGACAACTTCCTCGGCCGCATCAACGGCCTGTGGACGGCGCAGAACGTGGTGGGCGATGCGCTGGGCGCACTGCTGCTGGGGGCGATGGGCGCCTTTATGCTGCCGGCGATGAGCGCCAGCGGTTTCGGTTTCGGCGCGGCGCTGCTCGGCATCCTGTTGCTGTTCGCCATGACCGGTTTGCGCCAGGTGACGCTGCACAAACCGGAGCCGCAGCCCGCCACAGAAAAGTAGTCGAACGCGTTAAGACAACGCTGTGGGATCAAATAGCAATGCTTATCATCGGCATGCGTAAAACCCACAGCGTTTATGTCATGATTTTGAAATGAAAGAAGTGCTTACGTTTATTGACATGGCAAATATCGGCGAGTAATTTAGCGCGGAATTAACTCAAATGATAATCATTATTATATTGGTTATCACTTCAAAATCTGAGGGCGAAGCGATGGATACTGCCGTGAACGACATCAATCGAAAGGAAATGCAGGAGCGCGAAGAACACCTGTTCGCCGCTGATTTTTCTCCGGCGTCGGGCTTCTTCTTTACCTCCCCTTTCCGCAGCTTGACCACCACCGGATGTTTCAGCCGCATTCGCCTGCCGGCCGCGGACGGCGCCGATCTGAACGGCGAGTTCCAGCGCAGCGTGCGGCAGGCGTTTGCCGAGGCCCGTCAGGCCGGTATCAAAAATCCGCTGCTGTGCGGCGCTATCCCGTTCGATACCCGGCAGCCTTCGGCGCTGTTTATTCCGCAGCAGAGCCGCTGGTTCGATCGCGCCGCTTTTATGGCCGGCGTTCAGCCGGCGGCAGAGGGGCCGGAGCTGGCAGGCATAACGGAGCTGCCGCCGCAGCAGCCGTTCATGAACATGGTCAGCGATGCCGTTGACGCGATGAAGGCCGGTGAGCTGGATAAAGTGGTCTTGTCGCGCCTGCTGGAGATCGAAACGCGCCGGCCGGTGGATCGCCATGCGCTGATGGCGCGCGTGATCGCCCAAAACCCGCACGGTTTCCACTTCCACGTGCCGCTGGAGCAGGGCGCGCTGTTGGGCGCCAGCCCGGAGCTGCTGCTGCGCCAGGACGGCGGCCGTTTCTACTCCAACCCGCTGGCCGGTTCCGCCCGGCGCGAGGCCGACCCGCAGCGCGATCGCGAAGTGGGGGAGCGGCTGATGGCCTCGGCGAAAGATCGCCACGAGCATCGCATCGTCACCGAAAGCATGCGTGACGTGCTGGCCGGCCGCTGCCGCTACCTGAATGTGCCGCACACCCCCGAATTGTTGACCACCACGACGCTGTGGCACCTCTCCACGCCGATCGACGGCGAGGCAGCGTCTCCAGACGAAAATGCCCTGTCGCTGGCCTGCCTGCTGCACCCAACGCCAGCGCTGTGCGGCATGCCGACGGCCGAGGCGCACGCCCTGATCGGCAAGCTGGAGCCGTTCGATCGCGGCCTGTTCGGCGGCATCGTCGGTTGGTGCGATGACGAAGGCAACGGCGAGTGGGTAGTGACTATCCGCTGCGGCACCGTTGACGGCAACCGGGTGCGTCTGTTCGCCGGCGCCGGCATTGTGGAAGACTCTTCACCCGAATCTGAATGGCATGAAACAGGCACCAAACTCAGCACCATTCTGCGTGCCTTTGGTATGAATCAAGGATAACGACAAGATGAGCATTGCCTTTACCCCCTGGCCGGCGGAGTTTGCCAGCCGCTATCGCGAACGCGGCTACTGGACTGACAAGCCGCTGACCGAGATCCTCGATCGCCAGGCCAACAACGACGCCCCGGCGATTATCGACGCCCAGGGCAGCCTGACCTACCGCGAGTTGCAACAGCGCTCCGATCGCCTGGCGGCCGCTCTGCTGCGCCGCGGCGTAAAATCCGGCGACACCGCATTGGTCCAGCTGGGCAACGTGGCGGAGTTCTATATCGTGTTCTTCGCGCTGCTGAAAATTGGCGTGGCGCCGGTCAACGCGCTGTTCAGCCATCAGCGCAGCGAGCTGAACGCCTATGCCGAGCAGATCAAACCGGCGCTGCTGATCGCCGATCGCCAGCACGGGCTGTTTGCCGACGATCAATTCCTGAACGCCTTCCGCGATGCGCATCCTTCGCTGCGGGTTGTGGCGCTGCGCAGCCAGCCCGAGGGCGAGCTGGCGCTGGCCGCCTGGCTGGACGAAGCGAGCGACGGTTTTGTCGCGCAGCCTTCCGCGGCCGATCAGGTGGCGTTCTTCCAGCTTTCCGGCGGCAGCACCGGCACGCCGAAGCTGATCCCGCGCACCCACAATGATTACTACTACAGCATTCGCCGCAGCGTGGAGATCTGCCGTTTCGACGCGCAGACCCGCTACCTGTGCGCGCTGCCGGTGGCGCATAACTACCCGATGAGTTCGCCGGGCGTGCTGGGCGTGTTTTATGGCGCCGGGCTGGTGGTGTTCGCCGCCGATCCGGACGCCGGGCAGTGCTTCCGTCTGATCGAACAGCACCAAATCAACGTGACGGCGCTGGTGCCGCCGGCGGTCACGCTGTGGCTGCAGGCGATCGAAGAGTGGGGCGGCAATGCCCAGCTCGCCAGCCTGAAACTGCTGCAGGTGGGCGGCGCCAAGCTGGGCGAGACGCTGGCGGCGCGCATTCAGAACGAAATCGGCTGCCAACTGCAGCAGGTGTTCGGCATGGCGGAAGGGCTGGTGAACTACACCCGGCTGGACGACGACGAACGCCACATCCTGACGACGCAAGGGCGGCCAATGTCGCCGGACGACGAGGTGTGGGTGGCGGATGACGACGGCAATCCATTGCCGGCGGGCGAGGTCGGCCGGTTGATGACGCGCGGGCCTTATACCTTCCGCGGTTACTACCAAAGCCCGGCGCACAACGCCGACGCCTTCGACGCCGACGGTTTCTACTGCTCCGGCGATCTGATCAGTATCAGCGAAGACGGCTACATCACCGTGCAGGGGCGGCAGAAAGATCAGATCAACCGCGGCGGAGAGAAGATCGCCGCCGAGGAGATCGAGAACCTGCTGCTGCGTCATCCGGACGTGATCAACGCCGCGCTGGTGTCGATGCCGGACGCGCTGATGGGGGAGAAGAGCTGCGCCTATATCATCGCCAACGCGCCGCTGAAGCCGGTGGTGCTGCGCCGCCACCTGCGCGAGCAGGGCGTGGCGGACTTCAAACTGCCGGATCGCTTTATTCAGGTGGACAGCCTGCCGCTGACCCCGGTCGGCAAAGTGGACAAAAAACGGCTGCGCCAGCAGCTCGACGCGCAACTACAGACTCAGGCTCAGGGAGATTAATCGATGGCCATTCCAAAACTTAATGACTACGCGCTGCCGACGGCGGACGAACTGCCGCAAAATAAAGTCACCTGGCAGGTAGAACCGCAGCGCGCCGCGCTGCTGATCCACGACATGCAGCAGTATTTCCTCAATTTCTGGGGCGAAGACAGTGCGCTGATTAAACAGGTGGTGGAGAACATCGCCAACCTGCGCCGCTACTGCAAACAGCAGGGCATCCCGGTGTTCTATACCGCGCAGCCGAACCAGCAGAGCGATGAAGATCGCGCACTGTTGAACGACATGTGGGGGCCGGGCCTGAACAAACACCCCGAGCAGCAGGCGGTGACCGCCGCGCTGGCGCCGGACGAAGACGACACGGTGCTGGTGAAATGGCGCTACAGCGCCTTCCACCGCTCGCCGCTGCAGGAGATCCTGCAGGAGTCCGGCCGCGATCAGCTGATCATCTGCGGCGTGTATGCGCACATCGGCTGCCTGACCACCGCCATCGACGCCTTCATGCGCAATATCCAGCCGTTCATGGTGGCCGACGGCCTGGCGGATTTCTCGCGCGACGAACACCTGATGGCGCTGCGCTACACCGCCGGCCGCTGCGGCCGGGTGGTGACCACCGCGTCTCTGTTGCCGGCTGCCGGTATCGCCAGCATCGATGCGCTGCGTCAGCAGATCCTGCCGCTGCTTGACGAAGACAGCGAAGACATGGGCAACGATGAGAACCTGATCGATTACGGCCTGGATTCGGTGCGCATCATGGAGCTGGCGACCCGCTGGCGCAAGATCCGCGGCGATATCGACTTTATCGCGCTGGCGCGCAACCCGACCATCGACAGCTGGTGGGCGCTGCTTTCCGAAGAGAAAGCCTGATTTTAATAACGAGAGAGGGCGGCCGCTCGGCCGCCCCGTTGGTTCTATAAGGAGATTACGATGAATGCTTTGATCACCAAGGGAAAACGTGCGGCATTTCCGCTGATGCTGCTGTCCACGCTGCTATTCTCCAATACGCTGCTGGCGCAGACCGCGCCGGAAGTGCTGCGCAAGCCGGTTGGCAAGGGCGCCTATGAAATGGCCTACAGCCCGAGCGAGAACGCGCTCTATCTGGCGACGTCGCAGAGCCGCAAGCTGGACAAGGGCGGCATCGTTTATCGTCTGGATCCGACCACGCTGGACGTGACCCAGATTATTCATAATGACATCAAACCGTTCGGCGCCGCCGTCAACGCCAAGACCGGCACGCTGTTCTTCGGCAACACCGTCAATAACTCGGTGACCGCCATCGACGCCAAGACCGGCGAGGTGAAAGGCCGCCTGGTGCTGGACGCGCGCAAGCGCTCCGAGACCGTCAAGCCGCTGGCGCCGCGCGAACTGGTGGCGGATGCCGACAGCGATACCCTGTACATCACCGGTCTGGGTGAATCCAGCGTGGTGTGGGTGGTGGACGGCAAGGATCTGACCCTGCGCGCCACCGTGACCGACACCGGCAAATACGGCACCGGCCTGGCGCTGGACGCCGCCGCCAAACGTCTGTACGTCACCAACGCCGACGGCGAGCTGGTGACCATCGACACCCAATCCAACAAGGTGCTGTCGCGCAAGAAGCTGGATGAGTCCAAAGAGCACTTCTTCCTGAACATCAGCCTGGATACCGCTACCCATCGTGCGTTCATCACCGATTCCAAGCAGCCGCAGGTGCTGGTGGTGGATACCCGCAACGGCAACATCCTGAGCAAGATCGACGTGCCGGAATCGCTGGCGGTGCTGTTCAACCCGGCGCGCAATGAAGTTTACGTCACCCATCGCCAGGCGGGCGAAGTGAGCGTAATCGACGCCAAGAGCTACAAGGTGCTGAACACCATCAAGACGCCGACCCACCCGAACAGCCTGGCGCTGTCGCCGGACGGTCAGACGCTGTACGTCAGCGTCAAACAGGCTTCCAGCCGCGAGAAAGAAGCCACCGCGCCGGACGACGTGATCCGCGTAGCGCTGAAATAATCCCGCTCAGGGTACGCGCATATCGAACAGGCGAAGCGGCGACGCTCCGCCTGTTTTTTTTCGCCCAAGGATCTGCGGTATAAAGAGTGTATTGATCCGTTAACCCAAAGGAACGTTGGTTATGCCTGCCTCGCGTACCCCGCTGTTATTGTCCGTTATCACCCTGCGCTGCTGCTGGCCGCGCTGATCCACAGCGGCATCCGCCCTTACGATCGCCCCACCTGGCTGATGGAGGTGGCGCCGGTATTGGTAGTTTTGCCGCTGCTGTGGCTGACTTATCGCCGCTATCCGCTGACGCCGCTGCTCTACACGCTGATTTTATTTCATGCGTTGATCCTGATTTTCGGCGGCATGTACAGCTACGCCCGCGTACCGCTGGGGTTTGAGGTGCAGCAGTGGCTGGATCTTGGCCGCAACCCATACGACAAACTGGGGCACTTCTTCCAGGGGCTGGTGCCGGCGCTGGTGGCGCGCGAAATCCTGCTGCGCGGCGGCTATGTGCAGGGCCGCAAGATGCTGGGCTTCGTGGTGTGCTGCATCGCGCTGGCCATCAGCGCCGTGTATGAGCTGATCGAGTGGTGGGCGGCGCTGGCGCTGGGCCAGGGCGCCGACGAGTTTCTCGGCACCCAGGGCGACCCGTGGGACACCCAGTCCGACATGTTCTGCGCGTTGCTCGGCGCGCTATGCGGTTTGCTGCTGTTCGCCGGTTGGCAAGACCGGCAAATTCACCGCCTGCGTTGAGTATTTTCAGACGTTGATCAGGCCCGCCTTATGGCGGGTTTTTTTATTTATGCTCAGTTTGTTAATCCACTTCATTCGTGAATTGAATTAGAAAAAGGCTACAAAATTCACTCTGTGAATTGTATAGTGATATTGAATATATATTTGTTTTTATTGGATTTTATTGTTTTTGTTAAGAATTTTCTTATCATTTGCGCTATGCTAATATTGCCATGTTTGATAGGGGATAATTAGCGTTAATCAGTTTATCGCGCAGGGAATTATGAGATACATAATTAATAATAATATTAAATATCATGAAGATAGATCGGAGTTGATCTCGCTGCATGACAACATCCCGCCGATTGCGCTGACGGCCACGCTGAACCGCCTGCTTTCCGCGCTGGTGCGCAACAATAACCTGGTGCTCTCCCGCGAAACGCTGCTGATGCAGGTGTGGGAGGCGCATGGCCAGGTGGCCTCCGGCAACAACCTCAACAATACCATTTCGATTCTGCGCAAAGCGTTCTCTTCGCTCGGTGAGGAAGAGATCATCGTCACCCTGCCGCGGCAGGGTTTCATGTTTACCGCTCGCGAGCTGAAGACGACAGATAGCCAGGCAGAGGCGCTGATGGTGCAGAACGCGGCGCTCGTCGGCGAGGCCGCGCCTGCTGCAGAGCCTGCGGCTAGATTGACGCGTTTCAAACGCATTGGGCTGAGCGGGTTGTTGCTGTTGGCCGTAGGGAGCGGGATCTGGGCCTGGCAAGACAGCGGCTATGCGCCGCTCAGCGCGATGGCGGTGGGCAACATCGGCAGCTGTGAGATCAAGTTTGTTACCTCATACCACAAGCCTGGGCCGGGTGAGGTTGATTTAAGCCGTTTGAAAGGGCTTTTGGAGCAGAAAAACATCCCATGCAATGTGCCGGCGACCGTGCTGTATTACGACAGCAAGTCGGTTGCGCCGAATGTTTTCGGTCGGGTTAGAGCGTCTTATTTCTACTACTGCCCACAGGCTGATATGGCCGCCGGCAAGGTACAATGCGAGAATTATTATGAACACTGGGCACAGTAGCCGCATGCGGCGTTATGGTTTTCCGCTGTTGCTGATAGCGGCAACGTTATGCTGCGGGATGTCGGGGTATTTTCTATGGTTTAAGCCCCGTTTGCCTGAATGCCGGGCTGTAATGCGTTTAACCGATCAGGTGCCCGGTAATCTTATGCAGAGTGTGCTGATGATCAGCGTGGTGCCTCAGGGGGCGAGAGGCGTCACTTTGTTGCTGAACGGCAGCGTCTATGACGGCGACACCCGCTATGTTGTGGACCGTATTTTGATGATGGACTATCGCAAGCAAGGTGATAATTACACGTTACGCCTGAAGGAAAAGCTGAGAAAACCGCAGGATAATTTAGAGAAAGAGGAATTGAACCGGCGATTGCTGATGTCGGCGCCGGTACTGCATTGGCATGTTGAGCAACTCGATAGCCGTCATTATCTCTTTAGCGGTAACTACGCCCCATTTTTCGTTTGCGCGACGAAAGGGGAATAAGTTCCCCGGCATGGCCGGGGGATTGGTTTGATGACCCTGGGACAAATCGCAAAATTCAAGGCTGCTTGTTATCGATATAATTGTTGATGCAGGGGCTGTTACCGGCTCGAGGACAGTATGTCACCCATTGTTCATTGTTTTCTGCGCCCTCATTACGGATATTATCGTAGTAATAAACGTCGGCGCGCGTTTGGCAACTGAAACCAGCGCGTTGTATGACCCGTTTGATTTGACCTAAATCGCCACTGCCCGATGTCATACTGTAAATCTGGCAATTTCCGTAGCTTCCCAGCGGATAAACATTAATACGCGTGCTGTTTTGATACAGTACGACGGCGGAAAAAGGCACCAGGCACGCCGCCATGATCATAATTAATCTCTGCAGCGAACGCCGTATACCTGGATGTTTATTCCCCGGCGGCGGGATAGTGGTGGTTTCCAACATATTCTCATGTTCTTTTTTATATTCATCCTTCTTTTCATCTGTCTCGTGAATGCTAATGGCGTTGAATTTAAACCCCTGGCGCGGGTAAGTCACGATAATCTCTTCTGTACCGCATTGCGCCAAAGACTTGCGTAAGCCGGAAACATAATTATTAAGGTTGTTGTTCGAGGCTTTCAGACCGTGTTCAACCCAAACTTCATTAAGCAATCTCTCGCGCAGCAACAGCTTGTTATTATTGCGAATAAATAACGATAGCAGTCTGGCGCTGGGTTTAAGTAAAGCTATTTTATTACTGGCGTTATCGATATGCGCCAGCGTGCCGTCCTCCTCATTGTAAAGGACGATGTCATTTATGATGAAAATCATTTCTCTTTTCCGTCAACTTTCCTGTCGAGAGATTATTCTGATGGCTGTATATCTTTTTTTCAATCCTCTCGCCTGGCTGTAAATAGGATTTTTCTCTCTATTGTTATAATAGAGGTGAAATATTTATTTGTTTACAAGTTTTTTAAAATAAATATCGATAATTAAAAGCTATTTTTTGAATTTAAAACCTATTTTATGTGTATTTGTTGGTGTTTAAAACTGTGTTTTTGTATTTTTACGACATAACATTTCAATTTTCAGTGAGGGGATGTAAATTTGTTCCCACTGATACGGGGCGCCAAACGCAGCGTATTAGCCACCGATGTGAGGCGCAGAAAATTCTGAAGTGCATAACGTCGGTGACTTATGGATTTAATTTACTCCACTGCTTACTAAGGAATGTAAGGGATTTATATGAAACTGAACAAAATCATGCTGGCTGCGGCCATGGTATTTGGCGCGTCTTCTGTGGCAAACGCGGCCGATCAGGGTCACGGCAAAGTGACCTTTAGCGGCTCTATTATCGATGCACCTTGCTCTATTACCCCGGAATCCATGGATCAGACAGTTGAACTGGGTGCGATTTCCAACGTGGCGCTGAAAGGCGGCGGTAAATCCGCCCCGAAAAACTTCCAGGTTAAGCTGGATAACTGTGTCATTGAGGAGGGTGGAAAGAATTCGGTAAAATTGACCTTCTCTGGCGCGGCTTCCGACGCTAACCCTGAGCTGCTGGCATTGTCAGGTGATGCTAAAGGGGCAGGGATCGTCATTACCGATAGTGCTGGTAAACCGATCAAGCTGGGTACGGCTACAACTGCACAAAGTCTGGGCAATGGCAACAATACCCTGAGTTTCAGCGCTTATCTGCAGGGCAGCACTGCTTCCGGCGCAACTATCGTACCGGGTGAATTCCAGTCCGTGGCCGACTTTACCCTGGCTTACCAGTAATAAGTTACCCGAAGAAATACGTGTGATTATCGGGCATGCGGGGCAACCCGCATGCCATTTACAGGGAATCGTTATTTCACGGGAAAGTTGAATGAACTGTCGAATAAAAATAATAGGGGCGTTTTGCCTATTGTGGGTGTCGTTTGGTTTTGTTTCGCAGGCTATTTCTGCTGCGCAAGGCGAAGGACGCGTCAATATGCAAGGCGC
Organism: Serratia sp. CY29653; assembly: GCF_052169255.1. NCBI lineage: Bacteria > Pseudomonadati > Pseudomonadota > Gammaproteobacteria > Enterobacterales > Yersiniaceae > Serratia > Serratia sp. CY29653. The sequence goes on from NZ_JBJNLC010000002.1 coordinate 39,041, forward strand.
TATTATCGATACCGCTTGCGCCATCGCCACGGAAAGCCGGGAACAAATTGTCGACATGAAAAATACGGCGCTGGCGGATATTGAACGCGGCGGGAATGGGATAGGAGTGCCGTTCAGCATTGAGCTGGTGAACTGCGTGCTTGAACGCACCGATAAAAAACTGCCGGACTGGAAACAATTTCAAATTATCTTTGACGGTCACGCCGATGGTGAGGCGTTTGGCATTAACGGTGATATCTCCGGCGTGGCGTTAAGAATTACCGATTCCAATGGGAATATTGCTCGGCCGGGCAGGCCATTACTGCCAATGGAGATTATTCCCGGAAATTACCGGCTGAATTTTACCCTGGCGCTGATTGCCAATAATCGGCCGCTTAAAGCAGGGGGTTATTTTTCCTCGGTGCGTTTCAAAATGGATTATTACTGAGGCGACCGTTACCCACAGGGAATCTGATAAATAAAAGGTCTGGACATGATGTTTTTGCCTGCAGGGAAGCCATTTCGTTTTCATATTCTGAGCGTCAGCGTGGCGCTGGCGCTGGGCTTCGCCGGCGGAATGCCTGCGGCGCAGGCGGAAGAGATCCAGTTCAACACCGACGTGCTGGACGTGAACGACCGCAAAAATATCGATCTCAGCCAGTTTGCGCGCGGTGGTTTCATCATGCCTGGTAGCTACAGCATGGTGGTGCGTCTGAACAAGAGCGATCTGCCGGAGCAGCCGGTGCCGTTCTACGCGCCTGACGACGATCCGAACGGCAGCCGCGCCTGCCTGTCGCCGGCGCTGGTGGAGCAGCTCGGCCTTAAGGACGAGATGCGTGGCAAGCTGAACTGGTGGCACCAGGGCGAGTGCCTGGATGAAGCCAGCCTGCCGGGCATGGAGGCGCGTGGCGATCTGGCTACCTCGGCGCTGTACCTCAGCATTCCGCAGGCCTATCTGGACTATGTCTCGGAGGACTGGGATCCGCCGGCGCGCTGGGACGAGGGCATATCGGGCGTGTTGCTGGATTACAACCTCAACGCCCAAACGCAGCGCCAGCTGCAATATGGTGGGCAAAGCTACGGCCTGAGCGGCAACGGCACGGCGGGGGCTAACCTGGCAGCCTGGCGGCTGCGCGCCGACTGGCAGGCGAATATAAACCACCAGAGCAGTGGTCAGGGCATGGAGAAGCGGCTGGACTGGAGCCGCTACTACGCTTATCGGGCGCTGCCGGCGTTGCGCTCGAAGCTGACCGTCGGCGAGGACTACCTCGACTCCGGCCTGTTCGACAGCTTCCGCTTCGGCGGCCTGAGCCTGCGCTCCGACGACATGATGCTGCCGCCCAACCTGCGCGGCTATGCGCCGGAGGTGGTGGGGGTGGCGAAGAGCAACGCCAAAGTGACCATCAGCCAGCAGGGGCGGGTGCTGTACGAGACGCAGGTGGCGGCGGGGCCGTTCCGCATTCAGGACATCAACGACGCGATCTCCGGCGATTTGGACGTGAAGGTGGAAGAGCAGGACGGCAGCGTGCAGGCATTCAAAATGAGCACCGCCAGCATCCCGTACCTGACGCGCCCCGGTTCTGTGCGCTACAAGCTGGCGGCGGGCAAGCCGTCGGATCTCGATCACCGCTACCGCGGGCCGCTGTTCGGCACCGGCGAGTTTTCCTGGGGGGTGAGCAACGGTTGGTCGCTGTACGGCGGCGCCCTGCTGGGTGGCGACTATAACGCCCTGGCGCTGGGTATCGGCCGCGACCTGATGCTGCTGGGTGCGTTGTCGTTCGACGTCACCCAGTCGCGCGCCAGGCTGCCGCAGCAGGCGCAGAATGAGCAGAATGAAAGGGCGCAAAGCGGCGAAACGCTGAGCGGCGGCTCGTACCGTCTCAGTTACTCGAAGACCTTCGACGAGCTGGACAGCCAGGTAACCTTCGCCGGCTACCGCTTCGCGGAAAAGAACTTTATGAGCATGAGCGAATTCCTGGACGCACGGGAATACGGCCGGCGGTTCGGCAACAGCAAGGAGATGTACACCATCACCTACAACCAGCAGCTGCGCGACCTGGGGTTGAGTGCCTACCTCAACTACAGCCACCAGACCTACTGGGACCGGCCGGCTAACGATCGCTACAGCCTGACGCTGTCGCGCTATTTCGATCTGGGCAACGTGAAGAACATGAGCCTGTCGATGTCGGCGTACCGCAATCGCTACAACGAGCGTAACGACGACGGCGCCTATCTATCGCTGTCGGTGCCGTGGGGCAACGGCGCCACGTTGAGCTACAACACCACGGTCAACCGTGACGACAACAGCCACCGGGTGGGCTATTACGACCGCCTCGACGAGCGCAGTAACTATCAGCTCAGCGCCGGCGGTTCGCGCAGCGGCGCCAGCCTGAGCGGTTACTACAACCGCAACGGCGATCTGGCGCGTATGAGCGCCAACGCCAGCTACCAGCAGGACCGGTACAGCGCGGTCGGGCTGAGCGCCCAGGGCGGGATGACGCTGACCGCCGAGGGCGGCGCCCTGCACCGCACGAACATGGCGGGCGGCACCCGGCTGCTGCTGGACACCGAAGGGGTGGCCGGGGTGCCGGTGCGCGGCTACGGCAGCGCAGCGTCGACCAACCGCTGGGGCAAGGCGGTGGTGACGGACGTCAACAGTTACTACCGCAACCGGGCCAGCATCGATCTGGACAAGCTGGGGGAGAACGCCGAGGCCACCCAATCGGTAGTGCAGGCGACGCTGACCGAGGGCGCCATTGGTTACCGCAAGTTCGCGGTGATCGCCGGGGAGAAGGCGATGGCGGTGATTAAGCTGGCGGACGGCAGCGAGCCGCCGTTCGGCGCCACGGTGCTGAACGCCCGCAAACAGGAGACCGGCATCGTCAACGACGGCGGCAGCGTCTACCTGAGCGGCATCAACGCCGGCGAGCGCATGACGGTGCATTGGAGCGGGGCGGCGCAGTGTGAGGTGCAGATGCCGACGCCGCTGCCGCCGGAGATGCTGACGACGAATTTACTGCTGCCGTGCCGGGCGTTAAGCGCCGATGCGGATAGCAAAGAACACTGAATTGAGGAGTTTTGATGATGAACAATCGTAACGTAATCGGCCTGCTGGCCACCACGGCTCTGCTGGCCGGGGCGCTGGCCCCGACGGCGCACGCCGCCATCGCGCTGGACCGCACGCGGGTGATTTTCGACGGCAGCGTGCAGTCGGTGAGTCTGAGCGTCAGCAACCAGAACAAGCAGCTGCCGTACCTGGCGCAGGGCTGGCTGGAAGACGAACAGGGCAACAAGATCCAAAGCCCGCTGACGGTGCTGCCGCCGGTGCAGCGCATCGAGCCGGGCAAGCCGAGCCAGGTGAAGATCCAGGCGCTGCCGGCGGCGAAGCTGCTGCCGCAGGACAGGGAGTCGCTGTACTACTTCAACCTGCGCGAGATCCCACCGAAGAGCAACAAGCCGAACTCGCTGCAGATCGCGCTGCAGACGCGCATCAAGCTGTTCTACCGCCCGGCGGCGATCGCGCCGGAGCGCAACGCGGCGCCGTGGCAGGAGCAGCTGACGCTGACCAAACAGGGCGACAGGTACATCGTCAACAACCCGACGCCGTACTACGTCACCATCATCGATGCCGCCAGCCGTAAAGGCGCGGAAGGGGTCAAAGGGTTCGAGCCGTTTATGGTGCCGCCGAAGGGCAACACGCCGCTGCCGGTAAGCGCGGGGAGCCTGGGTGGCATCCCGGTGCTGACCTACATTAACGACTACGGCGGCCGGCCGCAGCTGAGCTTCACCTGCAGCGGCAGCAGCTGCACAGTGGTGCCGGAGAAGAAGGCGTCCTGAGTCAACGGGCCGTACGGCGCCTGAGGAGGAAGAAAAATGGCAAGGACAAACGTCAAAGCGCGTGAGTGGACGTATGCCTTGAGTGAACTGCGCTATTACGCCGCGCTGGGCGGGCTGGCGCTGATGGCCCCGCTCAGTCTGACGGCGCTGCTGTGGCTGCTGCCGGCGGCCAACGCCGTTGACAACTGGGATGTGGAGGGCGCCAACGGCGTGCTCTATATCAGTGGGGCACTGACGGAGAGCGCCTGCCGGCTGGAGATGGACAGCGCGCGGCAGGATATCAGTCTGGGTGAGGTAACGACCGGCCGGCTGGTGCAGCCGGGCGATCGCGGTGCACCGGTGGCGTTCCAGTTGCGGCTGCGCGACTGCCTGCGCGGCCCGACGGCGAGCCGGGATGAACGCACCGGGGCGCTGCTCTGGGCACATGACCAGCCGGCGGTGCGGGTGGCCTTTAATGCCCCGGCCGACGCCGATAACGCGCAGCTTGTAAAGGTGCAGGGGGCCAGCGGTATGGGGCTGCGCCTGCTGGATGCACATGGCCGGGATGTGCGGCTGGGCAGCCGCGGCGCGCCGTTGTGGCTAACGCCGGGCAACAGCGTTCTGAGTTATAGCATCACTCCTGAGCGCACCGTGGCGCCGCTGAGAGCCGGTGCGTATCGGGCGATGGTGGATTTTGCTCTGAGTTATGACTGAGGCGAATATGAAAAGTCATCTTCCCTACGGTTTACCATTATTACATTCACATCGGGAGATTTCCCCTGCTCGACGGTGGTGGCGGTAGATATTTTCTGAGTGTGAATGTCAGGTAAGTAACGTAAGGGACATACATGAAAAGTAAAAAAGGCAAAGTATGGCTGGTGCTCACCTTATTGGTTTCGATGACTTCAATAGCGCAGGCGGCGGTGAGCATCGTGACGGTCAGTGTGACGGTAGTGGCACCGTTGCCTTGTACCCTCAACGGTGGCAAACCGATCGAGGTTAACTTCGGCGATGAGGTTATGACTACACGCATCGACGGCGATAATTACCGTCAGCCGGTGGGCTATGGGTTGAGCTGTAACGGGCCCTGGAAAAATGCCATGCGGCTGCAGCTCTCCGGCGCCGCTGCAGGTTTCGATGGGACGCTGTTGAAAACCAGTGTGAATGGTTTAGGTATTGAACTGCAGAGGGACGGTGTGCGTATACCGCTTAACGCTTGGCAAAACTTCACTTATCCCAGCATGCCGAAGCTGGAAGCGGTGCCGGTGAAGCAGAGCGGGGCCACCCTGCCGACTGGGGAATTTACCGCCTCCGCTACACTGCGGGTCGATTATCAATGAGGGGATAAATACCATGCAGTCTGGTCCGATAGCTATGCTGTTACTGAGCGCCTTGACCTTATTCCACATGCCACTGTGGGCGGTTGTTGAGACCGATATGCAGTTTCGTGGTTTTCTTCGTGCGCCGCCCCCCTGTAGCATCAATGATGGGGGGATGGTAGATGTTGATTTCGGCCTACGGGTTGGCGTTAATAAAATAGACGGGAATAACTATCGTCAGGCAGTGAATTATCGTATTCGGTGTGAGGCGCCGGATGCTGTACCTTGGGAGACGGTGCTGACATTAAAGGGGGCTGCTGCCGGATTCGACAAGGCGGCGGTGCTAACCGATAACGTCAACCTGGGTATCCGGGTTTATCAGAACGGTGTGCCCTTTCCCCCTAACAGCGGCATCAAGATCGATCCCGGCAACCCGCCGCTGCTGGAAGCTGTTCCTGTCGCTAAGCCTGGGGAAAAGTTAAAAGAGGGGGCTTTTCTGGCCACGGCGACACTACAGGTGGAGTACCAATGAGGAAACGGACGATAGCAAAGAACATCATCGCCGGGCTGCTGTTAGGGTGGGGAGCATTGTTGCCGGCGTGGGCTGCGGACAATATGACATTTAGAGGCGCACTGGTGGCGGAACCCTGTGTGATCCCGCCTGGCCAGGAGACGGTGGTGCTCAATTTTGGCAGCATAGTGGACAAGTATCTTTATCAGAATCTGCGTTCACCGGGCGTACAGTTCGAAATTATCCTGGCTGAGTGCGATCTCAGCGTGGGCAAAACGGTGCGAATGACGTTGAACGGAACAGAGAGTTTGGCTTTGCCAGGCTTGTTGGCACCGGCTGGCCAAGCTGGCGGTATCGGCATCGGCTTGGAAACGCTGGAAGGCCAAACGGTGGCCATTAACCACTCCGTAGAGAAGCTCACGCTGGCGGAGGGAACCAACGGTATTCGCCTGTTGGCCTATGTGCGCGGTGAGCCGGAAGCGATTGCGAATAAAACTATCGGTCACGGTGCTTTTAGTGCGGTAGCCACTTTTAACCTGGAATATGAGTAATAGGCTCTACGTGCAAAAGGTATTGTTGCTTCGTTAATCGCGTAATGTACGTATCCAGGCAAAAGATATCCATTACCTTGTTTGATTTTTTTGGGGTATTACCTATTGAATTTTTTGCTTTTTTATTTTGATGCAAGTGTGAGGCGTTCTTTATACCGTGCTGATGGCGTTGATTGACCAAGGTGGTTAATTAACATTTTATAACTTAGATTTCTTGAACTTTAAACTGGCAATGTTATGGCTAAAAAAATACTGATGGCTATTTTTATGATTTTTAGTTTAGAAAGTGCCAACGCAGAAATATATTTCCAGGTGACAAAGAAAGAAGGGGGGCTATTGTGGGGGAAGTTTTACTATGAGATGCTTGAGTGGACAACGGATGATAATAAGCCAAACCCCTGTTATAATAATTTAAATTGTACAATGATGATTACCAGCTCATATAATGCATCGGGTTACCCGTCTGACTCTGATGGCTATTGGGAGGCTTCAAAAGTTTCGTGGGTTGCAAGTTCACGGACGATGGGGGAGCTCGGCGAGAATTTTAAAAGAAACGTGGGCCTGCCGAGAGCCGGGGGATTTGCCTATAACCGATACCTTATTGTTGGTGGTGCGTGCGTAGGATTGTTCTATAGGAGCGATGTTGTCGGGGTGATAAAGCGCATGCCTGGTTCAATATGTGCAAACCCTCCTGAAGGGAATGTTTCTTGTGATATTGTGACGCCGAGCCTTACGCTAAATCATGGTGTAATTAATATTGGTGAGGTGGAGGGGAATACGGCTTCTGAGTCTTTGAACATTACCTGTAATAAAAAATCAAACATTCAATTATTTATTAGTGAAGGGGTGAATGGGTTGGCGTTGAATGAAACTGGAACCTTAAGGACAAACCTTAAAATTAATGGTCAGCCGGCTGGGCCGGGGGTCGATCTTGTTATTGAGCCAACAGGTAGAGTGGTTCAGGTGAGTTCAACATTAAAATCTGTTGGTGACATATCACCGGGGGTTTTCAACGCTAGCGCCGTAGCGGTTTTATCAATACTCTAGTTTTCCCGGTGTCGGAGAAATGGTAGTTGATCTGTTATTTTTAACTGATGGGTTATATTTTTGATTGACGTGTTTTATCTCCGTTTTCAGTTGTTCTATAAAGTTGATTATTTGTGTTGCTAGAATTTTTTTAGTGATGGTGAGATCTTTCGTGGTGATATAGTTAATAATACCTTCAATTTTGGTGAGGGGTGTCAGTCAGGCTTTCATTATTTTTATCTCTTGCTGGGAGATGTTCATTATTGAAATTTTTTATGAAGAAAAAATATAGAGCCTGTTCAATGTCGGTTTTGATGATGTAAGTGCGTTTGCAATTCAAGTGATGAGAGAAAAATTTCTTATAAGTTGTTATTACCCTCTGAGAGGGGGCGTTAGCTTTAATTTTTAGCGGATGATTGAACCGTACGTAATGCATAAATAGGGGGTAAAATGAAAAAGCTTAATTTCCTTATAGATGACGAAAATCGCTATTACGCGGCCGGTTTACAGTACAGTATTATTGAGTATGCCCAGGTTAATCAGAAAAAGGTGTCTTTCTTAAAGCCGGAAGAGGCGGAGCGTGCCGATGTAGTGATCGCCACTTCGGGACGACGTGCGCAGCGTTGGCGCCGTGCAGGCCAGCCCGTTCCGGCTCAGGTTGTGACGATTAAGGAAAGAAAGTTCACGGCCTCAGACGAAATGTCATACGTACTTTATCGCGCGGGGCGGCAAAATGAGCTTTTCCGGCTATTGGCTTGTTTATTTTCCAAGGACGGCATCCGTTCCAATGTGGCGACCTTGACGCTCACCGATCGTGAAAGGCAGGTAGTCGGCCATCTACGCCGTGGTGTGGGGCAGGCCCAGGTTGCCAGAATGATGGGGGTAAGTGTAAAAACGGTGCATAGCCATAAACGATCTGTTATGGACAAGTTATTATTGACGCGGCAGCATGATTTTATTTACTGGCTGCTTTCTCATGATGGAGAATATTCTTAACCGTGATGAGGGATATTCAGTTTATTATTTTTGTTATATTTTATCATTTTATGTGTGATTTTGTTTCAATCATTAAATTCACAGCCAGAATGTTTTTAATTGATGTTTCGATATGTATCTATGGATAAAGTGAATATTCATTGATTCTTTTCTGCACGATGCTGGTGACTTGTGTATATGCCGGTTTCAACGGCAACCACGGTGTACTGAAGTATCAGGCGGCAGCACCGACAAACCTAAGGAAAAAGAGAAAAATGAGACGTAGAAGTCCATTTTTTCTGCAGCCGTTATGAAAAGTATGCCGTTATCTGTCAGTTGTCATTATGCATATTAAAAGCAGGGCTGCCTCTCTGCTTTTTGTGATTCTGATTGGAGAGGTTTATGGATTCAGCCCTAAAGATAACACTAGGGAATAATACCGCTCCGGTATCTGGTTAGGTAGTTTTTCGGAAATAAAGCGCGCCAATAAGCGTTACCAAAGGAAGGTACAGTGAGTTTATTTTTTCTGGCGATATTACTGTTTTGCCTGAGCGTGTTCTCATTTTTTATGCATGCGAAACGTATGAGAAAAAGGCGTTTGACGCTGCAGGGAGAAATGGTCGATAGAACAATGCGGTGGTGGCTGTGGGGCTAATTGCAATCATCAGGAGTCACGCGATGACGAGTCCTTGCCCTGAAAAGCAAAAACCCAGCCATAGGCTGGGTTCTCTAAATAGGGCGACCGGACTCGGACAACCGGCGCCTGCGCCGGGTTGAACAGCGCTGGCCCGCAGGGTGAGGCCTTTGGCCGAATAATCGAACGCAGTTCGATGGAGAGTTCGAACTCCAGAAAGCGAAGAACCCGCCATAGGCGGGTTCTTCTGAAGATGGTGCCCGGACTCGGACAACCGGCGCCTGCGCCGCGTTGAACAGCGCTTCAGCGCTGGCCCGTAGGGTGAGGCCTTTGGCCGAATAATCGAACGCAGTTCGATGGAGAGTCCGTACCCCAGAAAGCGAAAAACCCGCCATAGGCGGGTTCTTCTGAATATGGTGCCTGGACTCGGACAACCGGCGTCTGCGCCGCGTTGAACAGCGCTTCAGCGCTGGCCCGCAGGGTGAGGCCTTTGGCCGAATAATCGAATGCAGTTCGATGGAGAGTCCTGGCCCTGAAAAGCAAAAACCCGCCTTTTGGGCGGGTTCTCTAAATATGGTGCCCGGACTCGGAATCGAACCAAGGACACGGGGATTTTCAATCCCCTGCTCTACCGACTGAGCTATCCGGGCAACGGGCAGCATTAAACCGTATTGGCCGATGGCCGTCAACGGCTTTATGCATGAAAGGCGTTAAAACGCGTCCGGTTGCTGGCTTTTCAGGCAAAGGGCGCAAAAATTGCGCCTGTTCAGGCTATCTCCTTGGGCTGGCGGCGCCGCAAGCGCGGCTCGCCTAGCTTAGCGCCCCGTTGCGGCGGCACTGCGCCACCTGCAAGATGTCTTCCGCCAGCCGTTTGGCGACCGATACGTCCTGGAGCTGGCGTTTTACCAGCAGTTTGCTCAGGCAGCCTTCCTGAATCAATTCCATTTGCTGCGCCACCATGTCGGCGTCGTCGGCGTCCATTTCGCGCAGCAGTTCGCGGGTCAGCTCCAGCGAGGTCAGCTTTTGCTGCTCCGCCAGCTGGTGGATCGGATGATCCGTTTCCGGGAAAAAGCTGCAGGCGGCGATAAACAGGCAGCCGGGATAGCGGTCGTGCTGCACGTATTCCGCCAGCACGTCATAGCGCGCCAGCAGTTTTTGCTGCGGGCTCAGGTTTTCATCCAGCAACAGCTGGCGGCGCCAGGTGTCGATCTGTTGGCCGTGGTAGCGCAGGCAGTCGTACAGCAGCGCTTCGCGATCCGGCCAGAACCGTTTGAGATCGCCGGGCTGAACGTCGAGTTTTTCCGCCAGCATCTCTAATGTGGCGGTCGCCAGGCCCTGTTGTTCCAACAGGCCCAGCGCGGTATCAAGGACGTGTTCACGTTGCACTTGTGCTTCCTCCCATTCGCTTCCGATCTTCAGTGTCAGTTATCGCATCACTTTCTGCAAATGCGCGTTGAAGGCTTCTGCCTTCATAAAACCGGTGACCCGCTGGGCCGTCAGCTCCTGGCCCGCCGGATCGAAGAACAGGATCGTGGGTAACCCCAGTACCTGCAAATGCTTCAGCAGCGCCGCCTGTTCCGCGCCGTTAGCGGTGACGTCCGCCTGCAGCAGCACCGCGTTGGCCAGGCTCGCCTGCACCGCCGCATCGCTGAAGGTGTATTTCTCGAACTCTTTACAGGCCACGCACCAGTCGGCGTACAGATCCAGCATCACCGGCTTGCCGCGCGCCTGTTGCAGCGCCAGATCGAGCTGCTCGACGTTGTTGATGCGGGCAAAGGCCAGGTGTTGTTGAGCCGCCTGCTGCGCCTGATCGGCGCCGAAGGCCCAGTCCTGCAGCGGCCGCGCGGCGATCACCGCCGCCGCCAGCAGCAGAAGCTGCAGGGCGCGCGCCCAGCCGCGCGCGCTTCTCAGGCTCAGAGCGAAGGCCCAGCCGAAGAACGCCAGGCCGAGCAGGCTCCACAGGCGCAGGCCCCACAGATCGCCGATCACCCGCTCCAGCAGGAACACCGGCAGCGCCAGGATGACGAAGCCGAAGGCCTCTTTCACGTATTGCATCCACGGGCCGCTGCGCGGCAGCAGGCGGTTGCCGAACAGGGTGACGATCACCAGCGGAATGCCCATCCCCAGCGCGTACAGGTACAGCGTGCCGCCGCCGGCCCACAGGTTACCGCTCTGGGCGATATACAGCAGGATGGCGCTGAGCGGCGCGGTGGTGCAGGGCGAGCAAATCAGCCCGGCAAGGGCGCCCATCAGGAACACGCCGGTCAGCGAGCCGCCGCGCTGGGTGTTGCTCCAGCTCGCCAGCCGGGTTTGCAGCGCCGAGGGCAGCTGCAGGGAATAGAGGCCGAACATCGACAGCGCCAGCGCGATAAACAGCACCGACAGGCCGATCAGCACGTAAGGGTGCTGCAGCGCCGCCTGGAACTGCAGGCCGGCGGCGGCCACCACCAGCCCCAGCAGGGTGTAGGTGAGCGCCATGCCCTGCACGTAAACCACTGCCAGCGCCAGAATGCGGCCGCTGCTTTGCGGCCGGTCGCGGCCGAGGATGATGCCGGAGATCAGCGGGTACATCGGCAGCACGCAGGGGGTGAAGGCGATGCCGATGCCGATCAGCAATGCCCACAGCGGCGAGAACGGCAGGCTGGCCGGCGTAGCGGGCTGTTCGGTTGGCGCAGGGGCAGCCGCCGGGAGCGGGGCGACATCGCCGGCGCTGACGGCATCCAGCGGGATGATGCGGGTTTCCGGCGGATAGCAGAAGCCGGCCTCGGCGCAGCCCTGATAGGTGACGCTGAGGCTGGCGTTGGCCGCCGCCTGTTGCAGCGGCACCTGCAGATTCAGCTGCTGTTTGAAAATCGCCACTTCGCCGAAGAACTCGTCCTTGTGGCTCAGCCCTTCGGGCAGGGTAAAGGCGCCGAGCGTCGCCTGCTGCGGCACCAGTTTGATCTGCTGGCGATACAGGTAGTAGCCGGGGCGGATCTGCCAGTTCAGCGTCACCTGGCTGCCTTGCTGTTTGAAATCGAAGGCGAAGGCCTGATCGACAGGCACGAACTGGCTGCCGCCCTTCGGCGCGAACAGCGAAGCCTGCGCCGCCTGCGGCAGGAAGAACAGGCTGCACAGCAGCAAAATCAGTTTAAGGAAGCGTTGATCCATAACAGGTAGTCTTTATCTCCGGCTATCACCGGCAGCACCAGCAGCTCGGGCGTCTGGTAGGGGTGATGTTGTTTCAGGGTGTCGAGCAGGGCCTGCTGACGGCGGCGATCGCTTTTGAACAGCATCTGCACTTCGTATTCCTGTTCCAGTTTCCCTTCCCAGTAATACAGCGAGGTGGCGCCGGGCAGCAGCGTGGCGCAGGCCGCCAGCTTATCGCCCAGGATCCGCGCCGCCAGTTCCTGGGCGCTGGCTTCATCGGGTGCGGTACAGAGTATGACGACAGCTTCGCAATCAGACATCTTCAGCCCTCTCATCGGTTCGAATGGGCACTATACCCTGAAGGCGGATTGGCTAGAAGGCGAGTTTATCGCCAGAAGGAAAACCGGGGCCGCAGCCCCGGTCGGAGCGTTACAGCATGATGCTGCCGAGCAGGAAGCCGAATACCACGGCGAAAATCACGCCCATGGTGCCGGGAATGAAGAACGGGTGGTTGAACACGAAGCGGCCGATGCGCGTGGTGCCGGTATCGTCCATCTGCACCGCGGCGACCAGCGTCGGGTAGGTCGGCAGGATGAACAGGCCGGAGACGGCGGCGAAGGAGGCGACGGCGGTCAGCGGCGACACGTTCAGCGCCAGCGCCATCGGCATCAGCGCCTTGGCGGTAGCGGCCTGCGAGTACAGCAGCGCCGAGCAGAAGAAGAAGATCACCGCCAGCAGCCACGGGTGCGCCTGAATGACGCTGCCGGCCGTCTCTTTGATCCAGTCGATGTTGGCCTGCACGAAGGTATCGCCCAGCCAGGCGACGCCGAGGATACAGATACAGGCGCTCATGCCGGCCTTGAAGGTGCTGGAGTTCAGCACCATGTCGGTGTCGACGCGGCACAGCAGGGTGGTCAGCGTGGCGACGCTCAGCATGATGATCAGGATGGCGTTGGTGGTGTTCATCAGCGGCTTGGCCACCAGGCCCAGGCCCGGGCTGTTGATGATGGCGTAAGCCACTACGCACAGCACGCCCAGCAGGAACAGCAGCACCGAGGCTTTGGCGCGCGGTTTGATCTCCAGCGCGTTGTTGCCACGCAGGGTGATCAGGCCTTCTTCCAGGCGTTTCAGGTACACCGGATCGTTAGACAGCTTGGAGTCGAACAGCCAGGTCACCAGCAGCGACATCACCAGCACGGCGCAGAAGGTGGACGGGATCACCACCATCAGCAGATGCAGGTAGCTGACGCCGTGGCCTTCCATCACCGAAGACATGTATACCACCGCGGCGGAGATCGGCGAGGCGGTGATGGCGATCTGGGCGGACACTACGGCGGTCGACAGCGGCCGGCAAGGCTTGATGCCCTGTTCTTTCGCCACTTCGGCGATCACCGGCAGCGCCGAGAGCGAGATGTTGCCGGTGCCGGCGAAGATGGTCAGGAAGTAGGTGACGATAGGGGCGAGAATGGTGATGTGCTTGGGGTTCTTGCGCAGCAGCTTTTCGGTCTGCTGCACCAGGTAATCCATCCCCCCGGCGACCTGCATGGCGGAGATCGCCGCGATCACCGCCATGATGATGGAAATCACGTCGAAGGGAATGCTGCCCGGCTTGACGCCGATCAGCGCCAGGACCAGAACGCCCAATCCCCCCGCGAACCCGATACCGATACCGCCCAACCTGGCCCCTAAAAAGATGGCCAGCAGAACGATAACCAATTCTACGGCTAGCATAGTGTTTACTCCTTAAAATGAGAGAAATTGAAAATCAAACGTTAAAATTTTGTGGGCGCCTAAAAGTAAAAAGGCACGCTATCCAGAGGATTTAGCGTGCCTTTCAGGGCTACCGGGTAGGTCTGTTATTGTTCATTTTCATCCGTATAGCGTTTGGCTTTATAGGCCGGGTGCATCAGGTTCTCCACGGAGAAGATGTCATCCAGCTCGGCTTCGGTCAGCAGGCCGCGTTCCAGCACCACTTCACGCACGCTCTTGCCGGTTTCGGCGCAGATCTTCCCGACGATGTCACCGTTATGGTGGCCGATGAACGGGTTCAGATAGGTGACGATACCGATCGAGTTGAAGACGTAGTGTTCGCAGACTTCTTTATTCGCGGTGATGCCGTTAATGCATTTTTCCAGCAGGTTGTAGCAGGCGTTGGTCAGGATGTGGATCGACTCGAACATCGCCTGGCCGATCACCGGCTCCATCACGTTCAGCTGCAGCTGGCCCGCTTCGGCCGCCATGGTAACGCAAGTGTCGTTGCCAATCACCTTGAAACACACCTGATTGACCACTTCCGGCACCACCGGGTTCACTTTGGCCGGCATGATGGACGATCCCGCCTGCAGCTCTGGCAGGTTGATTTCGTTCAGGCCGGCGCGCGGGCCGGAGGAGAGCAGGCGCAGGTCGTTACAGATTTTGGACAGTTTCACCGCCAGGCGTTTGAGCGCGCTGTGCACCATCACGTAGGCGCCGCAGTCGGAGGTGGCCTCGATCAGGTCTTCCGCCGGCACCACCGGCAGGCCGCTGACTTCCGCCAGTTTTTGCACCGCCAGCGGCTGATAGCCTTCCGGGGTGTTGAGCGCGGTGCCGATGGCGGTGGCGCCCAGGTTCACTTCCAGCAGCAGCTCCGCGGTGCGGTGCAGGTTGCGGGTCTCTTCGTTCAGCAGCACGCTGAAGGCGTGGAATTCCTGGCCGAGGGTCATCGGTACCGCGTCCTGCAGCTGGGTGCGGCCCATTTTCAGGATGGTTTCGAACTCTTTCGCCTTGCGGTCGAAGCCTTCGCGCAGCTGGTTGATGGCGTCGATCAGCTTCTGGTTGGAGGCGTACACCGCGATGCGGAACCCGGTCGGGTAGGCGTCGTTGGTGGACTGGCACTTATTGAGGTGATCGTTCGGGTTCAGGTACTGGTATTCGCCTTTTTGGTGGCCCATCAGTTCCAGGCCGATGTTCGCCAGCACTTCGTTGGTGTTCATGTTCAGCGAGGTGCCTGCGCCGCCCTGGAACACGTCCACCGGGAACTGATCCATGCACTTGCCTTTATCCAGTACCTCGTCGCAGGCCTGGATGATCACGTCGGCGATTTTGCGCGGGATGGTTTTGAGTTCTTTGTTGGCCATCGCCGCGGCCTTTTTCACCATCACCATGCCGCGAACGAACTCGGGGACATCGCTGATTTTGCTGTTGCTGATGTAGAAGTTTTCAATCGCACGCAGAGTGTGGACTCCGTAGTAAGCGTCTGCGGGGACTTCACGTGTTCCTAACAGGTCTTCTTCGATACGAATGTTGTTTGACATGAGAACCTTCTCTATGTGTTGCTGCCGAATTAATAATGTGTCAGGTCAAGGCTAATAAGGGCACAGCCTAAATTAATGTTGCCGAAGGCTTGGGGCGTGAAACGATTAACCAAATCGCCCGTTGCTGCCCAGATCATATGCTGGTTGGTAAGAAATGACTGAATCCAGATCACCTTATGGTGTTTAAGGATATGCCCTTTTCCGGTTCTGTGACTTCTTTCACGTTTGTGAACTTTAGCAATAAAAACCGGCTCTCGGTTGAAATGGTGGGGGGATGCCCTCATTGTAATGGTGTAGGCCGTTTACGGCCTCTTTTTTCGCGCCGTCGCCCCGTGGCGGCCGCGCTTTACCTACCGATAGGAGAACCAGGTGCGCTGGTTACCGCTACTGCTGATATTTCTGCTGGCTTACATAGAAATATCCATCTTTATCAAAGTCGCCGCCGTGCTCGGCGTGGCTGTCACCCTGCTGCTGGTGGTGTTCAGCTCCTGCGTCGGCATTTCGCTGGTGCGCAATCAGGGCATGAAAACCTTCGTGCAGATGCAGCAAAAACTGGCGGCCGGCGAAAGCCCGGCAGCGGAAATGGTGAAAAGCGTTTCGCTGGTGCTGGCGGGCTTCCTGCTGCTGATCCCGGGCTTCTTCACCGACTTCCTCGGCCTGTTGCTGCTGCTGCCGCCGGTGCAAAAATCGTTGACGCTGAAGCTGATGCCGCATCTGTCGGTTTATCGCCCCGGCGGTTGGACGGGCGGTGACGCCGCCAACGGCAACACCTTCGACGGCGAATTCCAGCGCAAGGACGACGAACGCTCGGTGCTGGAACACCGCCCGGACGAGGAGCGCAAGCCTCACGATCGTTAAGCAAACGCGGCTCAGGCCGCGTTTTTTCTCTCTGTAGCACCCGCGCGGCCAAAAATGCGAAATTTTTTTCGTTAGCCCCCTTGAAGGGGGCTGGAACGCCCCCATCTCAAATGCCACGAGGCCGGTAATAACAACCATCCGGTGTACAACCCTAAATCTGATAGAGACCTTCTTACAGGAGAGCGTTCAATGAGTATTCGTCCATTGCATGACCGCGTTATCGTCAAGCGCAAAGAAGTTGAATCAAAATCTGCTGGCGGCATCGTCCTGACTGGCTCTGCTGCGGGTAAATCCACTCGCGGTGAAGTGGTTGCAGTGGGTAAAGGGCGTGTGCTGGAAAACGGCAACATCCAACCGCTGGATGTGAAAGTTGGCGATATCGTGATTTTCAACGACGGCTACGGCGTGAAAGCAGAGAAGATCGACAATGAAGAAGTGTTGATCATGTCCGAAAGCGACATTCTGGCAATTGTTGAAGCGTAATTGCGCTTTATCTTCTGAACTGAACGAGTTGAAGGGAAATACCAATGGCAGCTAAAGACGTAAAATTCGGCAATGACGCTCGCGTGAAAATGCTCCGCGGCGTGAATGTTCTCGCTGATGCAGTAAAAGTGACCCTGGGCCCGAAAGGCCGCAACGTAGTGCTGGATAAATCTTTCGGCGCACCGACCATCACCAAAGACGGCGTTTCCGTTGCGCGTGAAATCGAACTGGAAGACAAGTTCGAGAACATGGGTGCACAGATGGTGAAAGAAGTGGCCTCCAAAGCGAACGACGCGGCGGGCGACGGCACCACCACTGCAACCGTACTGGCTCAATCCATCATCACCGAAGGCCTGAAAGCGGTTGCTGCAGGCATGAACCCGATGGATCTGAAGCGTGGCATCGATAAAGCGGTTGTCGCTGCGGTTGAAGAACTGAAAAAACTGTCCGTACCTTGCTCCGATTCCAAAGCTATCGCTCAGGTAGGCACCATCTCCGCCAACTCCGACGAAACCGTGGGTAAACTGATCGCGGAAGCGATGGAGAAAGTGGGCAAAGAAGGCGTTATCACCGTTGAAGAAGGCACCGGCCTGCAAGACGAGCTGGACGTGGTTGAAGGTATGCAGTTCGACCGCGGTTACCTGTCCCCATACTTCATCAACAAGCCGGAAACCGGTTCTGTTGAGCTGGAAAGCCCGTTCATCCTGCTGGCCGACAAAAAGATCTCCAACATCCGCGAAATGCTGCCGGTGCTGGAAGCCGTTGCCAAAGCAGGCAAACCGCTGCTGATCATCGCTGAAGACGTAGAAGGCGAAGCGCTGGCGACCCTGGTGGTCAACACCATGCGCGGCATCGTGAAAGTGGCTGCCGTTAAGGCGCCTGGCTTCGGCGACCGCCGTAAAGCCATGCTGCAGGACATCGCAACCCTGACTGCCGGTACCGTTATCTCTGAAGAGATCGGTCTGGAGCTGGAAAAAGCCACCCTGGAAGACCTGGGCCAGGCAAAACGCGTTGTGATCAACAAAGACACCACCATCATCATCGATGGCGTGGGCGACGAAGCGACCATCCAGGGCCGCGTTGCTCAGATCCGTCAGCAGATCGAAGAAGCGACCTCTGACTACGATCGTGAAAAACTGCAGGAGCGCGTAGCGAAACTGGCCGGCGGCGTTGCCGTTATCAAGGTTGGCGCAGCGACTGAAGTTGAAATGAAAGAGAAGAAAGCCCGCGTTGAAGACGCCCTGCACGCGACCCGCGCCGCAGTGGAAGAAGGCGTGGTTGCCGGCGGTGGCGTAGCGCTGATCCGCGTTGCAGGCAAAATCGCCGCGCTGAAAGGCGACAACGAAGACCAGAACGTGGGTATCAAAGTTGCGCTGCGCGCAATGGAAGCCCCTCTGCGTCAGATCGTGGTGAACGCCGGTGAAGAAGCTTCCGTTATCGCCAACCAGGTGAAAGCGGGCGAAGGCAGCTACGGCTACAACGCTTACTCCGAAGAATACGGCGACATGATCGCGATGGGTATTCTGGATCCAACCAAAGTGACCCGTTCTGCTCTGCAGTACGCGGCTTCCGTGGCTGGCCTGATGATCACCACCGAATGCATGGTCACCGACCTGCCGAAGGCTGACGCACCGGATCTGGGCGCAGCAGGCGGCATGGGCGGCATGGGCGGTATGGGCGGCATGATGTAATCATCCCCCACACGCTGGTGTGCTGAGAACCCCGGTCAAACGACCGGGGTTTTTTTTATCTTAAAAATCAATAAAAAGAATGTTTATTTAGCTTGTTATTAGTTTACTGAATGAATTATTGCATTATTTTGCTTTTGCCCTAAACCGTTGTCGTTTCGTACCGATATAGCCCCTACCGGGCGGGGAATTTTCCCTCGCCGGTGTGACTGTCAACGGAGACGACTTATGCTGAAAAATATGAAAATAGCCACCTGGCTGATGTTGATGCTGTTGCTGTTGGGCTTGATGCCCATGGGAACCGGCGCCATCGCCTTCTATTTCATGCAGCAAAACGGCAACAGCATCGGCAGGATGAGCACTTTCTCCGACGAGGAAGCGGCGCTGAACCGCAGTTGGCGTGCTTTGCTGCAAACGCAGACGCTGATCGACAACATGGCGTTCGAGCGCATGGCGCAGACGGACGCCGCCGATATCCGTAAGGGCATCACTGAGGCGCGTAACGAGCTGCGCAGCGCCGACGTTGCGTTCAACCTGTTTTGGGAGACGCCGGGCCTGACGGTATCGCGCCCGGATCTGGGCGAGGCGATGAAAACGGTCTATCTGGCGGAGCAGGCGGTGCTGAAGCAAGAGCTGACGCTGTTGGCCGACACGCCGCAGGCGGCGCTGATCGAGCGGCTGCACGCCATGGCCGCTGAGAAGCGCCAGGTGCGCCAGCGGCTGGATAGTCAGTTTGCCGACTATATGCGGGCCACGGTGGCCGCTCATCGTCTGGCGGTGGAGGCGGCGGTGCAGACCCAAAAAGTCTTTGCACGCCTGCTGAGCGGCACCCTGGCGGCGATCCTGCTGCTGCTGGTCGCCGTGCAACGTGATTTCCGCCGGCGCTTGATCCTGCCGCTGCGCCAGATTGCCGAACACTTGCAAAAGGTTGGGCGCGGCGATCTGCGCAGCGAGATCGCGGTACGCAACAGCAATGAGATCGGCATGCTGTTCGCCAGCCTGCGGACGATGCAGCAGGAGCTGAGCGCCACCGTGCAGCAGGTGCGTGACGGCGTGGAGTCGATCAATCACGGCACGCACGAGATCGCCGTCGGCAACGCCGATCTTTCCAGCCGTACGGAAGAACAGGCCAGCGCGCTGACGGAAACCGCCGCCAGCATGGAACAGATCACCGCTACGGTGCGGCAAAACGCCGATAACGCCAGCCAGGCCGCCGGCATGGTCAATCAGACTGCCGGCATTGCCCGCAACGGCGAAACGCTGATGGCCAACGCGGTCGACAAGATGCGGGCTATCAACGACAGCGCGCGCCAGGTGGGGGATATCACCAGCGTGATCGACGGCATCGCCTTCCAGACCAATATTCTGGCGCTGAACGCCGCCGTGGAGGCCGCGCGAGCCGGAGAACAAGGCAGGGGGTTTGCGGTGGTGGCCGGCGAGGTGCGCAATCTGGCGCAGCGCTGCGCGACCTCGGCCAAGGAGATCAGCAGTTTGGTCGACGGCGTAACCGGCGATATCGCCGTCGGCGTGCGCCTGGTCGAGCAGGCGGGCGAGACGATGAATGCCATCGTTGGCTCGGTGAACCAGGTGACGTCGCTGATGGACAACATCTCGTACGCGTCGGAAGAGCAAAGCAAGGGCATTGAGCAGGTCGGAGTGGCGGTGACCCAGATGGATCAGGTGACGCAGCAGAACGCCGCGCTGGTGGAGGAGGTGGCGACCACCGCCGTCGGCGTGGAGGAGCAGGCGGCCCTGTTGGCGCAGGCGGTGGCGGTATTCCAACTGGCGGAGGGGGAAACGCGCCAGGACGAAGCGCAGGCATCGGCGGCCGTTGCCGGTTGGGCATAACGCCGCCGCACTGTATTTGATGATATTTTTGCCGCCGGGGGCGATTTAGCTGGTAAACTGTTAAGTCATCAGCTGTCGCTCAAGACGTTGGCCCGCTCGCGTGGCAACGGATGCTTAAGAGATGGCATCGCTTTCTGATAAGCTTTTGCGTAATTCTCAACATCGAATGGGGAACAAGATGCGGATTAAAGCCTTACTGGGTCTCTCGGCAGCGATGCTGCTGGCGGGTTGCAGCACCACTCATGAACTGACCGCTGCGGGTCAGCAGATCAAGTTCACCGACAGCAAGCCGGCGGCGGAATGCCAGCTGCTGGGGGAAGTGACCGGCACCCAGAGCAACTGGCTGTCCGGCAACGGCGGTGAAGGCAGCTCCATGCGTGGGGCGGCCAACGATCTGCGCAACAAGGCGGCGGCCATGGGCGGCAACGTGATCTACGGCGCCAACAGCCCGAGCCAGAACCTGCTCTCCAGCTTCGCACCGCTGGACAGCAAAATGGTCGGCCAGGTTTACAAGTGCCCGTAAGGCGCTGAGGCCGCAACCGCAAAGAGGTAAAAAAAGAGGAATGCCACGGCATTCCTCTTTTCGTTGGGGCATTTGGCGCACGTTACTCCTGCATCAGGCGCAGATCGATCGGCGTTTTGCTCGGTTCGCCGCCCACTTCGCGCGTCAGGCGCGGCACCAGATAACCGGACACCTTGCTCAGCAGCGCCTGCATGATGGCGCGCGCTTCATCGTCGCTGACCATGAAGTGCGCCGCGCCCTGCACCTTGTCCAGCACGTGGATGTAGTAAGGCAGGATACCGGCGTCGAACAGCGCGTTGCTGAGCGCCGCCAGCGTGTCGGCATCGTCGTTGACGTCGCGCAGCAGTACGCTCTGGTTGAGCAGCGTGACGCCGGCGAGGCGCAGCTGCGCCATGGCGCTCTGCAGATCGCGGTCAATTTCGTTGGCGTGGTTGATGTGGGTGACCATCAGCACCTGCAGGCGCGAGGCCGACAGCAGGCGGCACAGCGCCGGCGTGATGCGCGCCGGGATCACCACCGGCAGACGGGTGTGAATGCGCAGGCGTTTCAGGTGCGGGATGGCCTCCAGCTCGCCGACCAGCCACTCCAGCTCGCTGTCCTTGGCCATCAGCGGATCGCCGCCGGAAAAAATGATCTCGTCCAGTTCCGGGTGTTGGCGGATATAATCCAGCGCCTGCCGCCAGTTGTTCTTGTTGCCCTGATTATCCTGATAGGGGAAGTGGCGGCGGAAGCAGTAACGGCAGTTGACCGCACAGCCGCCCTTGACCAGCAGCAGCGCGCGATTGCGGTATTTGTGCAGCAGGCCCGGCACCACGCTGCGCTGCTCATCGAGCGGATCGGTGGTGAACCCTGGGGCGTTGATGAACTCCTCTCTGGCGGTCAGCACCTGGCGCAGCAGCGGGTCGTTGGCATCCCCGGGGCGCATGCGTGCGGCGAAGGCGCGCGGCACGCGCAGGGCGAACAGCCGGCGGGCATCGCGCCCCTGCGGCAGTTCCGGGTGCGTATTCAGTGACAAAAGCTGCAGTAATTCATCTGGATCGGTAATAACATCGGCGAGTTGATGCAACCAATCTTCTCTATGTGCCGTACTTTGGGTTATAATGTGTGCCATTTTTTTGGCTAAGCTACCAGTTCAAATATTCAGAGGGCCATCATGGCGACTTATTCTAGCAACGATTTCCGTCCGGGTCTTAAAATCATGTTCGAGGGCGAACCTTACGCCGTCGAAGCCAGTGAGTTCGTTAAGCCGGGCAAAGGCCAGGCGTTTGCACGCGTGAAAATGCGTCGTCTGCTGACCGGCACCCGCGTGGAAAAAACCTTCAAGTCTACCGATTCTTGCGAAGGCGCAGACGTGATGGACACCAACATGAACTACCTGTACAGCGACGGTGAGTTCTACCACTTCATGCACCCTGAGTCTTTCGAACAGCATCAGGTTGACGGCAAAACCGTCGGCGACGCGGCCAAATGGCTGCAGGATAACGCAGAGTGCATCATCACCCTGTGGGATGGCCGTCCAATCGCCGTTCAGCCGCCGAACTTCATTGAAGCGGAAATCACCGATACCGATCCTGGCCTGAAAGGCGATACCGCAGGGACTGGCGGCAAGCCGGCTACCCTGAGCACCGGCGCCGTGGTTAAAGTGCCGTTGTTCGTCCAAATCGGCGAAGTGATCAAAGTTGACACTCGCTCTGGCGAATACGTCTCTCGCGTTAAATAAGTTTCAAAGCAGAGGAACCCCCCGCGGTTCCTCTGTTTTATCCCATCCCCGTTCGTTGGCAGAAAACCCGCATGTTCAAGAAAACGTTGTTGGCCGTGCTCTCCCTGTTGTTCCTTTTCTCCCTTAGCGGTTGCAATACGTTTCGCGGTTTCGGCGAAGACGTGCAGCATCTCGGCGGCGCCATTTCGCGCACGGCCAGTTGATCCCGCCCTTTAACCCGATGTATTTGCGCCACAAAGCCGGTGGTGATTCCACTCCCTGCGCCAATTTTGACTAAGCTTAGAAAGCCGTACTTTTTCATCAACGACAAATAAGGACTTTCTTATGCTGAAGAAAAGTATTATCGCGATCTTCTCTTTGATGATTTTGACCTCGTTGACCGCCTGTAATACCACCCGCGGCGTGGGTGAGGACATTCAGGCCGGCGGCAAGGCCATTCAGCGCAGCGCGGAATAATCCGTTCTCCACCCGGCGGCGTTCCGCGTGCGGAGGGCCGCCGCATTTCCTCCTCTTGCCTGAGCGTTAACGCTGCTGCTATCCTGCCGCAGTGCGGGTGAGGTTATCCGCCGTTCTTCACCCCGCTGAACGGGACGACCCGTTTACGCGTCATTATATCGGGGACGACCCCAGTGGAAGGGAGGCCGTCTCATGGCCTGGATTATTCTGCTTATCGCCGGTTTGCTTGAAGTGGTTTGGGCTATCGGTCTGAAATACACCCACGGTTTTACCCGGCTGACGCCGAGCATCATCACCATCGCCGCGATGGTGGTCAGCATGTTGTTGTTGGCCAACGCGATGAAAACGCTGCCCGCCGGCACCGCTTATGCGGTGTGGACCGGCATCGGCGCGGTGGGCGCGGCCATCATGGGCATGGTGCTGTTGGGCGAGTCGACCAATATCGCGCGTATCATCAGCCTGTGCCTGATCGTGGTCGGCATCCTCGGGCTGAAGTTCAGCAGTCACTGATCGGCGGGCTGCTCCACCCAGATCAGCGCATCGGTGGCGAAACCGTAGCCTTTGGCCGTCTGCAATAAGCTGTCGCGTACGCCGGCGTCAAGCGTCGGGGTGCGCGACAGGATCCACAGATAGTCGCGGTTAGGGCCGCAAACCAGCGCGTAGCGATACTCCGGATCCAGGGCTATCACGTTATAGCCGCCGTAGAAGGGGCCGAAGAACGACACTTTCAGCGCCGCGACCTGCGGTGAACCGATAAAGTAGGCTTTGCCTTCGCTTTCTTGCCATTGCTGTTTCTGCGGATTGAAGCCGCGATTGATGACTTTCAGCCCGCCGTCGGCGCGTGGGCTGTAGTGGGCGGTCACCCGCTGCAAGCCGCGTTCAAAACGATGATCCAGACGCGCGATTTCGTACCAGGTGCCGAGATAGCGCTGACTGTCGAAAGGGGTCACGACCTTGATGTCTTTGGGCGGGGAGACGCTGCAAGCGACGGAGAGCAGGGCGGAAAGCATGACGCTAAGCTTTGACCATAAACGCATCGGTGACTCCTGTTTACCGGGGGCGAGTAGACAGTGTAGCCGATGAGCAAAGGGCGGCCAACGGGCGTTGGCCGCCTGAGCGGTTTACAGGGTGACGACGCCGATAACGGTGACCACGCTGAGGATCGCCGCCAGACCGTAGAACACCCATTTGCCGGCCGGTACGTGGATCTTCAGATCGTGCATCGCATGGTGGATGCGGTGCAGGCCGCACCACAGTGGCAGAATGATCATCAGCAGCAGGAACAGGCGGCCGATCAGGCTCTGGCAGAACGCCAGTACGCGCTCGTAACCCAGTGCTTCACCGGGGAACAGCCCCAGCGGCAGCAGAATGCCGACCAGCAGCACGATGGCCGGCGCGACGATCGCGCTCCACATGCCGCCGGCGCCGAACAATCCCCAGAAAACCGGCTCGTCGGAGCGTTTAGGTGATTGATTTATCATGTTTCCTCCGGATTAGATCAGGGCCACGGCCAGGATGACCACGCTGACGACAATGGTGACGGCCCACAGCCCTTTCACGATGGGGCCCGGTCCCATTTTCTCGCTGTTGACCACGATATTGGCGGCCTTCGGCGCCAAATCGAACCAGGTTTTGGTGTGCAGCGCCGCCGCCAGCAGGGCGACGACGTTGATCAACAGCACCAGCGGGTTCTGCAAGAAGCCGACGAAGCCGGCCCAGCTCTCGGCGCCGCCCTTCAGCGCGAACACGCCGTAGAGCAGCACGATGCTGAACCAGACCGCCAGCACCGAGGTGCCTTCGCGCAGCATGTAGAAACGGTAAAAGCCGAGCTTTTGCCACCAGGTGGGCGTCATGGTGCGCACATAGGGCTTACGTTGAGTTGTCATGGCAATTTTCTCCCTTATTGCGGCTTCAGCATGGCGATCATGAAGTCTTTGGCGCTCTCCACCTTGCCCTGCTGGATGGCGGCGGCGGGATCGACGTGTTTCGGACAGACTTCGGAGCAATAGCCGACGAAGGTGCAGCTCCAGACGCCGTTTTGGCCGTTAAGCTGCGGCATACGCTGTTTCTTGCCGTGGTCGCGGTTGTCCAGGTTGTAGCGGTGCGCCAGCGTGATCGCCGCCGGGCCGATAAACTCGGGGTTGAGGCCGAACTGCGGGCACGCGGCGTAGCACAGGCCGCAGTTGATGCAGCCGGAGAACTGGTGATATTTGGCCATCTGCGCCGGGGTCTGCACGTTCGGGCCGTCTTCCGGCTTGCGATCGTTGCCGATGATGTAAGGCTTGATCGCCTCCAGGCTTTCGATGAAGTGGGTCATGTCGACCACCAGATCGCGCTCGATCGGGAAGTTGCCCAGCGCTTCGACCTTCATGCCGCCGACGTAATCGCGCAGGAAGGTTTTGCACGCCAGCTTCGGCACGCGGTTGACCATCATGCCGCAGGAGCCGCAGATCGCCATGCGGCAGGACCAGCGGTAGGAGAGATCCGGCGCCAGGTTATCCTTGATGTAGCCCAGCGCGTCGAGCAGCGAGGTCTGTTCGTCGTAAGGCACGGCGTAGGTGACGAAATGCGGCTCGGCGTCGCTTTCCGGGTTATAGCGCATGACTTCGATCTTCAGGGTTTGCATCTCAGCCATTTGCCTGCTCCTTATTCTTTTTCTCCTGCGCTTCGGCTTCTGCGCCGTAGACGCGTTTGGCCGGCGGCAGCTTGGTGATTTTCACGTCGCTGTATTCGAGACGCGGCGCGCCCTGCGGGTTATGGAACGCCAGCGTATGCTTGAGGAAGTTGACGTCGTCGCGCTCGGTGCAGCCTTCGTCCAGGCGCTGGTGAGCGCCGCGCGACTCTTTGCGGTTAAACGCGGAGTGCGCCATGCATTCGGCGACGTCCAGGCCGTAGCCCAGCTCGATGGTGTACAGCAGATCGGTGTTGAACACGCTGGAGTTGTCGGTGATGTTGACGCGCTTGAAGCGCTCTTTCAGCTCCGCCAGCTTATCGATGGTTTTTTGCATCAGCTCCGGCGTGCGGTAGATGCCGCAGCCCTCTTCCATCGACAGCCCCATTTCGTCGCGGATCTTCGCCCAGTTTTCGTTGCCTTCCTGCTTCATCAGGTTGCTCAGGCGGGTTTCGACATCGCGGGTTTGCGCATCCAGCGCGCTGCCGTTGGCCGGCGCGGTTTCCAGCGCGCGACGCGCCGCGTGCTCACCGGCGACGCGGCCGAACACCACCAGTTCTGCCAGCGAGTTGGAGCCGAGACGGTTGGCGCCGTGCAGGCCGACGGAGGAGCATTCGCCGACCGCGAACAGCCCCTTGATGCGGGTTTCGCAATTCTGATCGGTTTCAATGCCGCCCATGGTGTAGTGCGCGGTAGGGCGCACCGGGATCGGATCTTTCACCGGATCGACGCCGACGTAGGCCTTGGCCAGTTCGCAGATGAACGGCAGCCGCTCCAGCAGCTTTTTCTCGCCCAGGTGGCGCAGATCGAGGTAGACCACGTCGCCGCGCGGGGTGGCGATGGTGCGGCCGGCGCGCCATTCGTGCCAGAAGGCCTGGGACACCTTGTCGCGCGGGCCCAGCTCCATGTATTTGTTCTTCGGCTCGCCCAGCGGGGTTTCCGGGCCCATGCCATAATCTTGCAGGTAACGGTAGCCGTCCTTGTTCACCAGGATGCCGCCTTCGCCGCGGCAGCCCTCGGTCATCAGGATGCCGGAACCGGGCAGGCCGGTCGGGTGATACTGCACGAACTCCATGTCGCGCAGCGGCACGCCGTGGTGGAACGCCATGCCCATGCCGTCGCCGGTAACGATGCCGCCGTTGGTGTTGTAGCGGTAGACGCGCCCGGCGCCGCCGGTGGCCATCACCACCGCGTTGGCGCGGATCTGCACGCGGGTGCCTTCCATCATGTTGAGCGCCACCAGGCCGCGCGCCTGGCCGTCGTCCACCAGGATATCCAGCACGAAGTGCTCGTCGAAGCGTTGAATTTGCGGGTATTTCAGCGAAGTCTGGAACAGAGTGTGCAGCATGTGGAAGCCGGTCTTGTCGGCGGCGAACCAGGTGCGTTCGATCTTCATGCCGCCGAAGCGCCGCACGTTGACCGACCCGTCCGGTTTGCGGCTCCACGGGCAGCCCCACTGCTCGAGCTGGGTCATCTCGCGCGGGCACTGATGCACGAAGTGATCGACCACGTCCTGCTCGCACAGCCAGTCGCCGCCGGCGACGGTGTCGTGGAAGTGGTAGTCGAAGGTATCGTGATCCTGGGTGACGGCGGCGGAGCCCCCCTCGGCGGCGACCGTATGGCTGCGCATCGGGTAGACCTTAGAGATCAGCGCGATTTTCAGTTGGGGATTGGCTTCCGCTGCGGCTATTGCTGCACGTAAACCAGCGCCCCCGGCCCCAATAATGGCAAGATCGGCGTTAAAGGTTTGCACTGCATTCCTCCAATGTTCTTGTTAAGAACGGCAAGTTAAATATCTATGCTTAAAATTTAGCGAGCTCTTCGGGTGCTAACTAATTGAACCGATTAATGTTGCTTAAAGGTTAAGGATAGATATCTCCCACCAATAATGGGGAATTAACTATACCTAAAGTTAAGTAGTCGAAATTTGATGTGATCGATTGTTTTGTCGATTAACGCTCGACCAACAGGCTTGCCTGCCTTTTCGCGTGTTCGGCGTGCTTTACCCTTTTTAACGCGCTTTTGTCGCCTATTTATCGGAAATTGGCGTTATGGCCGGTTGTGCATCGTGAAGAATTTGTTTGGCTGCAAGGATGCGAGTAGACTGCATCCCCTGTTTGATTTCGGAGTTAATTACCATGAGCGAAACGGCAAGCTGGCAGCCTAGTGCACCCATCGCCAATTTGTTGAAACGCGCAGCGATTCTGGCTGAGATCCGGCGTTTCTTCGCCGATCGTGGCGTGCTGGAAGTTGAGACGCCCACCATGAGCCAGGCGACGGTCACCGACGTTCACCTGTTCCCGTTCGAGACGCGTTTCGTCGGGCCGGGGGCGGCAGAGGGCCTGACGCTATACATGATGACCAGCCCGGAATATCACATGAAGCGCCTGCTGGCGGCGGGCAGCGGCCCGATCTACCAAATGGGGCGCAGCTTCCGCAATGAAGAAGCCGGGCGGCATCACAACCCGGAATTCACCATGCTGGAGTGGTACCGTCCGCACTACGACATGTACCGCCTGATGAACGAGGTGGACGATTTGCTGCAACAGGTGCTGGACTGCGAGAGCGCGGAGACCCTGTCTTATCAGCAGGCCTTCCTGCGCCATCTGGACATCGATCCGCTGTCGGCGGAGAAGGCGCAGCTGCGCGAAGCGGCGGCCAAACTCGACTTGAGCAACATCGCCGATACCGAAGAAGATCGCGATACGCTGCTGCAGCTGCTGTTCACCGTGGGCGTGGAGCCGCATATCGGCCGTGAAAAGCCGGCGTTCGTTTACCACTTCCCGGCCAGCCAGGCGGCGTTGGCGGAGATCAGCACCGAAGACCACCGAGTGGCGGAGCGTTTCGAGGTGTACTTCAAGGGCATTGAGCTGGCGAACGGTTTCCGCGAGCTGACCGACGGCCGTGAACAGCAGCAGCGCTTCGAGCAGGACAATCGCAAACGCGCGGAGCGCGGCCTGCCGCAGCAGCCGATCGACTACAACCTGCTGGCGGCGTTGCAGCACGGCATGCCGGAATGTTCCGGCGTGGCGCTGGGCGTGGATCGCCTGGTGATGCTGGCGCTGGGCGCCGAGAGCCTGAGCGACGTGTTGGCTTTCCCGGTTGGGATCGCCTGACGTTTCAGGCGCAGAGAAAAGCAAAAGGGTCGGCATTTGCCGGCCCTTTTTTTATCGCGAGAACCGCTTACAGCCCCCCGGCGTCGCGCTTGGTGTTCGGCGCCGGCGTGGACGGCGGCGTACGGCCGTTGTTGGTCAGCCGCGACAGCGTCTCGGTGCGCACCTGGAACGGCGGGTACGGCAGCGTGATGCCGTGCTCGCGGTAGCCCGCTAGGATCAGCTGGTGGATCTCGTGGCGCAGCGGCATGCGGTGGCCCATCTCGGCGGCGTAAATACGCATCTCGAAGATCTGAATGCCCTGTTGCAAATCGACCAGGTAGACTTCCGGCACCGGATTGTCCAGCACCAGCGAACAGCGCTCGGCGGCGTTCATCAGGATTTTGGTCACCTCTTCGCTATTGGCCTCGCCCGGGGCCGGCACGGTCAGCACCACGCGGGTGATGGCGTCCGAGAGCGACCAGTTGACGAACTGCTCGGTGATGAACGCCTTGTTCGGCACGATGATCTCTTTGCGGTCCCAATCGGCGATGGTGGTCGCGCGGGTATTGATCTTGGTTATCGTGCCGGTCAGGTTGCGGATCGTTACGGTATCGCCGATGCGGATCGGCTTCTCGAACAGGATGATCAGGCCGGAGATGAAGTTGGAGAAAATCTCCTGCATGCCAAAGCCGAGACCCACGCTGAGCGCGGTGACCACCCACTGCAGTTTCGACC
Source organism: Serratia sp. CY29653 (assembly GCF_052169255.1). Lineage (NCBI taxonomy): Bacteria > Pseudomonadati > Pseudomonadota > Gammaproteobacteria > Enterobacterales > Yersiniaceae > Serratia > Serratia sp. CY29653. The sequence goes on from NZ_JBJNLC010000002.1 coordinate 68,351, forward strand.
ATTCGATGCCGATCCAGGAAAAGCTGAGAATGGCGCCGAACAGCAACAGCAGGTATTTGGTGATGGTGGTGATGGCGTAACCGGTGCCCGGCGACAGATCCAGGTGCTGCAGCACCGCCAGTTCCAGCAGCGCCGGCAGGTTGCGCACCAGCTGCATGGTGATGATCAATACCAGAATGGCGATCAGCACTGCGCCGAGGGTGATCGGGTGGGCGGTTTCCACGCCGTTAACCGTCGAGGTCACGTCCCACAGCGAGATATTTTCCAGGAAGCTGAAGGCGGAGTGGATCTCCGACCACAAAACGATCACCGACACCAGCGCGATCAGCGTCAGGATAGAACGCACCAGCCGCAGCGACTGGGCGCTGATGGTATCCAGGTCTATCTCTGAGTAGTCCATATCCACCGAACCTTCGGTGCTGTTCGGGGTATGCGAGGTTTCGTCTTCGCCGCGGGCGCGCTGGGCCAGAATGTCCGCGCGGCGCTGTTTGGCGCGGTCGAAGGCGATGCGTCGCCGTTGGATCAGCATCCAGCGGCGGATGATGTGGTAGACGACCAGCAGCAGGAACCAGATCGCCACCGAGGTTTCCAGGCGCGCCAGCAGCGCCTGCGCGGTGGTGAGATAACCGACGCTCGACGCCAGCGCCGCCAGCAGCGGTGCCGACAGCAGCAGCCCCCAGAAGGCGCTGTTGAGCATGTTGTCGCCGGAGCCGTTTTTATCCAGATACAGCGGGATGCCGGCGCGTTTGAGGCTGTGGGTGACCAGCGCCAGCGCCAGACACAGCAGAATGAAGCACAGCCGCCCCAGCGTGTTGGCGAACTCGCGCTCTTTCAGGCTATCGAAGGTGATCAGCGCCATGATCAGCGGCACGATCAGCCAGATCGACATCTTGTAGTAGCGCATGGCGCGCGAAACTTGCTTCGCCGGCCAGCGGAAGTGCACGATGAACAACCCTTGCGGGTGGGCGAAGGCGGCGCAGATCATGCAGATCCACAGGATCGGCAGCGTGGCGGTCACCCCTTTGCCGATCGCTTCCGCCACCGGGTAGTTCCAGGCGCTCTGCAGGCCGTAGCCGAGCGCGGCCCACAGCACCGGCAGCGGCATCGCCACCAGAATCGACCAGAACACGGTGCGCACCGTCAGGAAGAATTCGTCCTGCGTCACCTTGCCGACGCGGCTGCTGGCGCGCTCGAGGAAGGCGTGGTAGTGCTTGCGCGAACTGATGCTGAAAATCACCAGCAGCAGGGCGCCGAAGATCGGGATCAGCGTTTCGCGGCTGGTCACCATCATCATGAAGGCGCCGCCGAGCTGCGACAGCGTGTCCAGCGACAGAACGCGCGTCAGATCGTGCGCCACGTTGAGCGGATAAGAGAAGTTGATCGGATTGACGTCCGGCACCCAGAACAGATAGCGGTGGGTGGCGTCGCGAATTTCGTTCAACGCTTCGATCAACTGGGTGTTGGCCACCTTCAGCTTGGTCAGCTCGAGGATTTGGGTGTCGCAACCGGACAACAACGAGTTCAGTAGCTCGCGCTGGGTGCGCAGCTGGGCATCGACGATGCGCTGCTCCTGGTTGGTCAGCGCGCTGCCGTCGTCGCGTTTGAATTCGCGCTGCGACAGTTTTTCCAGCTGAGTTTCAAACTGCAGGCGCTGCACGCGCAGCTGGGCCATGTCGCCGTCCAGCTGTTGCGGCTTGGGCATTTCCGGCAGCGTCGCCACCTGGGCGCGCAGGGTTTCCCCCAGCGCCGACGACGAACCGAGCCACTGGGCCTGCTCGATGATGGTGCTCAGCGCCTGGCGCACCTGCAGCGTCTGCGCCGCCGCCTGCCGCTGCTGCGATGAAATCAGATCCATGCGCTGCGCCTGGCTGTTCAGCGCGGCGGACAGTTCGCGGTTGATCTGCAGCTGTTGGCTGATGCTTTTTGGCAAATCGCCGTTCTGCTCGGCCAACTGCTCGGTTTTTTCCAGCGCCTGTTCCGCTTCGCGTTGGCGCTGGGCGTTGAGGTTGTTGCGCAGCGCCTGCAGTTGAACGTCTATTTTCTCGTGGCGCTTTTTATAGACTTCGGCGCGCATGCGCGCCAGCTCCTGCCGGTTGTTGGCCGACAGCTGCGCCAGTTCCAGCTCATCCACTTTGGCCTTGCGCGCCGCGGCTTCGGTCTGCAGCAGGGCCAGGGCGGCCTGCGCGTACGGCGTGGTCGGGTTGGCGGGCTGCGCCTGCAGGCGGCGCTGCACTTCCGTCAGCGCACGGCGGGCGTCGGTCTGCTGCTGCGGCAGCTGGCCGAGCGAATCGCTGATTTCCCGCGTGCGATCCTGCTCTTGCTGCAGCAGGCGTGCCTGTTCCAGCAGCAGACTGCTGGTTTGCAGGATCTGCTGTTCCAACTCGGCGGCCGGCAGATCGTCGCCGTTCGGCAGGATCTTGTTGCTTTCCAGCACCAGTTGGCGGCGCAGTTCCTGCGTCATCTTCGGGAAATCGTCGATCACCCTCTGATACTGCTCGGAGCGAGTCTGCGACTCTTTACGCTCCGCCAGCCAGTTGAGGGCGCTTTGCAGCGCCTCGGTGGTCTCCGCCTGATTCGGCGCGTTTTTGCTGCTTTCCGCCTGCTTCAGCTCTTGCTTGAGCTGGGTCTCGGTCGGCAGGGGAGCGGCCAGCGCCGGTTGCCACAGCAGGCAACCGAGCAAAAGCGTGATGATCAGGCGCACGGCGTCGATTCCTTTAGAGCGGGGTCTGTGGTGTTTCAGCGGCGGCCGGGATTTCGGCGAACGCCTCACCCATGCGGGTGACGGTGCCGTTTTGCAGCTGCGGCGCGAGCTGCACGCTGCCTGCGGTAAACAGGTTGATCACCGTGGAGCCAAGCTTGAAGCGGCCCATCTCGGCGCCTTTTTCCAGCGCGATGGCGCCCTCTTCACCGGCGGCCGGGTAGGTCCAGCGTTTGATGATGCCTTCGCGCGGCGGTGTGACGGTGCCGGCCCAAACGGTTTCGATGCTGCCGACAATGGTGGCGCCGACCAGAATTTGCACCATCGGCCCGATGTCGGTGTCGAACACGCAGATCACGCGCTCGTTGCGCGCGAACAGGTTAGGCACGTTGGCGGCGGTGAGCGGGTTGACCGAGAACAGATCGCCCGGCACATAGATCATTTCGCGCAGCACGCCGGCGCATGGCATGTGCACGCGGTGGTAATCGCGCGGCGCCAGATAGGTCGTGGCGAACAGGCCGTTGCGGAACGGTTCGGCCAGCAGGTAGTTGCCGGCCAGCAGCGCTTCCAGGCTGTAGTGATGGCCTTTGGCCTGGAAGATTTGATCGTCGCGGATCGGGCCGAGCTGGCTGATGGCGCCATCGGCGGGCAGCGCCAGCCAGTTGGCGTCGGCGATGATTGGGCGTGCGCCATCGCGCAGCGGGCGCACGAAGAAGTCGTTGAAGGTGGCGTAAGACGCCAGATCCGGATTTTGCGCTTCCTGCATGTCCACGCGGTAGAAGCGGGCGAAGGCCTTGATCACCAGTTGGGTCAGCCAGCCGGCCCGTTTGTCGGCGCCCCAGCCCGCCAGGCGGGTCAGCGCCAGCTTCGGTAGCCAATATTGCAATTTAATCTTGATGCTATCCAGCACGTTAACCTCGTGAATCAGGGTAAAAGGCGCGCATTGTAACGAGGGCCTCGCCGTCGTCAATGCCCGCCCGTCAGTGTCAGTCTGCGGCGTCCGTGAAGTTCTTGCGAACCTTCACCTGCGCCATGCTTTCCAGAATGCGGTGATAGTTGTCGAAACGCTCTTCCGCGATATCGCCTTTCTCCATCGCCGCGCGGATGGCGCAGCCGGGATCGGTATCGTGGCGGCAGTCGCGGAATTTGCAACCGCCTAAATAATCACGGAATTCGACAAATCCGCGGGTGATTTGTTCCGGCTCCAGGTGCCACAGGCCAAACTCGCGCACCCCCGGGGAGTCGATCACGTCGCCGCCGTGCTGGAAATGGTACAGCCGCGCGGCGGTGGTGGTATGTTGCCCGAGGCCCGATACGTCGGAAACCTGATTTACCAGAATTTGCTCTTCGGACGGCGGCAGCAGCGCATTCAGCAGGCTGGATTTGCCGACGCCGGACTGGCCGGCGAAGATGCTGATGCGCCCGGCCAGCGCCTGTTCGAACTCCGCCATGCCTTCCCGCGTCTGGCTGGAGACTTCCAGCACCCGGTAGCCAATCTTGCGATAGATATCCATCATGCCGTCGACCAGCTTGCGCGCTTCGGCGTCCAGCAGGTCGATTTTGTTGAGCACGATCAGCGGCTCGACTTCGAGCGTTTCGCAGGCCACCAGATAGCGGTCGATGATGTTCAGCGACAGCTCGGGCAGGATCGCCGACACGATGACGATCTGATTGATATTGGCGGCGATCGGCTTCACGCCGTCGTAGAAGTCCGGGCGCGTCAGCACCGAGGTGCGTTCGTGCACCGCTTCCACGATGCCCTTCACCCCTTCATGGGCGCCCAGGCCGGGGCGCCACACCACGCGATCGCCGGTGACCAGCGAACGCAGCGTACGGCGGATATTGCAGCGGTGCTGAGTGCCATCCGGCGCCTCAACGTCGGCGTGCATGCCGAAACGGCTGATGACGACGCCTTCCTGCGGCTCGCCCAGTTGGGAATCATCCGGTTCCGGTTTGTTATCAGCGCGCTTCAGACGGCGCTGATGGTTCGCCTGCACGCGGCGTTGCTGACCTTTGGACAGTTTGTTCTTACTCACTGCGCCTCACTTGACTCGATTTTATACCTTTACACGTACGGCGGCGGTTGGGGCCTTCCCCGGCCGCAGCCTTGAACCCGTCGGGGTATATGTCGCCCAGGGCGACCAAAAAGACTATGATACACGCTATTTTATATTAAATAACCGTTGTTAGCCGTCGGCTGCGGCGCGTCGCCACCGGCGGCGCCCGCCGTCTCGTCCGCACAGCGTTTTTCTCTCGGCTTTTAGGCAGGAAACATCATGACAGGAAACGAAAATAACCTGATTTGGATCGATTTGGAGATGACCGGGCTGGATCCCGAGCGTGACCGCATCATCGAGATCGCCACGCTGGTCACCGACGCCAACCTGAACATCCTGGCGGAAGGGCCGGTGATCGCCGTGCATCAGTCCGACGAACAGTTGGCGCTGATGGACGAGTGGAACGTGCGCACCCATACCGGCAGCGGGCTGGTGGAGCGGGTGAAAGCCAGCCGCCAGGACGATCGCGCCGCCGAGCTGGAAACGATAGCCTTCCTGCAGCAGTGGGTGCCGGCCGGCAAATCGCCGATCTGCGGCAACAGCGTGGGCCAGGATCGCCGTTTCCTGTTCCGCTATATGCCGGAGCTGGAGGCCTACTTCCATTACCGCTACCTGGACGTCAGCACGCTGAAGGAGCTGGCGCGCCGCTGGAAGCCGGAAATTCTCGCCGGCTTTAAAAAGCAGGGCACCCATCAGGCGCTGGACGACATTCGTGAATCGGTGGCCGAACTGGCGTATTACCGCGAACATTTCATCCAGCTCTAAGGTGCGAGGGCCTCTGCGGGGAAAAAACGCCGGTTTTAGCCGCTTAATTCGCCAATCTGGCGCTTTAATCGGCAATCAAACAAAAATCGCGTTTTTTTGCTTTCAGGGGCTTGCGGCAAAAAGGATTTCTCGTATAATGCGCACCCCGTACCGATGAAGAATTTCGTAACGTTCCACCATCGATACGCCGGGCGGGAATAGCTCAGTTGGTAGAGCACGACCTTGCCAAGGTCGGGGTCGCGAGTTCGAGTCTCGTTTCCCGCTCCAAATTCAACAATGTCGCGATGCGGCATGATGAATAAATAAAGCAGTATCAAGCAGTACCTATGCGACGCGGGAATAGCTCAGTTGGTAGAGCGCAACCTTGCCAAGGTTGAGGTCGCGAGTTCGAGCCTCGTTTCCCGCTCCAAAAATTCAAAGGTCACGCCAGTGTTTGGTGGCCGGATGCCAAAAGCATCTCAATGCGGGAATAGCTCAGTTGGTAGAGCACGACCTTGCCAAGGTCGGGGTCGCGAGTTCGAGTCTCGTTTCCCGCTCCAATTTTCTCTTCGTTTCAAACTCAAATCCAACGCCTTATCCGGCGCGGGTTTTTGTCCCGTTTTACACGCCTGGTAAAAATGTTGTGAACAGAGTTATCCACAGCCTCTGCACATAAACTCGCCTGCCTGAAAAATCAACGTCATACAAATTAAATATTTATCTATTTGATTTATAAGTTTATTTATTTATCCCAAAACGTTATGCCGATCACTTGCTCTTTTTGTTGCAGTTGAAAGACAACGTGTTTTTATTTTTATGCACAAATCCACAGAGTGAGTCTTCCGGCGCTACGTCCGAATGGCGCACGCCGTCAGGCATCCCTTGGCAAACCTTTTTCCACAGCCCGTATCAGCCGTTTTTTCTGCGCCGTTTGCACCTCGATGCCCTGCGCTTCGCGGCGGGCGAGCTGTTGCGCCAGCGCCCAGTGGATATGTTCGTCCAGCATGGCGTTCTGGCCCAAACGGGTGCGCAGTGCGAGCACGATGCCGTCCTCGTAGGGCGCATTGCCCAGCGCCACGGCGATATTGCGCAGCCAGCGCAGGTGGCCGATGCGGCGTATCGCCGAGCCTTCGGTGATGCGCAGGAATTTTTCCTCCGTCCAGTTGAACAGATCGATCAGCTGCGGCGCATGCAGCGCGGCGCGCGGGCTGAAATCGTCTTCGTCGGTAAGCTGTGAAAAGCGGTTCCACGGGCAGATCAGCTGGCAGTCGTCGCAGCCGTAGATGCGGTTGCCGAGCAGCGGGCGGAACTCCTCCGGGATCGCGCCTTCCAGCTCGATGGTCAGGTAGGAGATGCAGCGCCGGGCGTCTACGGTATAGGGGGCGACGATGGCGCCGGTCGGGCAGGTGGTGATGCAGGCGACGCAGCGGCCGCACTGCTCTTCCTGCGGCTTATCCACCGGCAGCGGCAGATCGATCAGCAATTCGCCGAGGAAAAACCATGACCCGGCTTCACGGTTGAGGATTAGTGAGTGTTTACCAACCCAGCCGATGCCCGCCTTGGCGGCCAGCGCGCGTTCCATCACCGGCGCAGAATCGACAAAGGGGCGGAAATTCAACTCGCCGCAGTAGGCCTGGATCTGATCGCCCAACTTTTTCAGGCGCTGGCGCAACAGCTTGTGATAGTCGCGCCCCAGCGCATAGCGGCTGACGTAGCCCAACTGCGGATTTTGCAAGGTGCTGGCAAACGCCGCCTTGGCCGGCAGGTAGTTCATGCGTACGCTGATCACTCGCAGCGTGCCCGGCAACAGTTCGTGAGGGCGTGCGCGCAGCATGCCGTGGCGCGCCATCCATTCCATTTCGCCGTGGTACTGTTTGTCGAGCCAGGCCTGCAGCTTCGGCTCTTCAAGGCTTAAATCGGTATCGCAGATGCCAACCTGCTGGAATCCTAGCGATTGCCCCCATTGCTTGATATGTTGGGCGAGTTGATGGAGATCGAGGGGGTGCGTCATGACGGGCCACAGTGAAAAAGCATACGCTGACAGTTTACCACACTCTGTCTGGCCTGCGGATTGGATCCGCCGCTCGGAACCCGCAGCGGCGGCCTCGCTCGGTATTTCTCTTTACGATTTGATGCAGCGCGCAGGTCAGGCGTCCTACGCGCTGGCGCGCAACGCGTACCCCTCCCGCGACCACTGGCTGGTGCTGTGCGGCCACGGCAACAACGGCGGCGACGGCTATGTGGTGGCGCGCCTGGCGAAGGCGGCGGGCGTGCAGGTGACGCTGATCGCCTGCGACGGCGCACGGCCTTTGCCACCGGAAGCCGCAGCGGCCCGCGAGGCCTGGCAAGCCGCAGGCGGCGACATTCTGCCGGCGAGCAGCCGCTGGCCGGCGTCTGTTTCTCTCATCATCGACGGCCTGTTAGGTACCGGCCTGGGCAGCGCGCCGCGTGCGCCCTACGACGCGCTGATCGAGGCCGCCAACCGCCATTCGGCACCGGTGGTGGCTCTTGACATCCCGTCCGGCCTGCTGGCGGAGAGTGGCGCGGCGCCGGGCGCGGTCGTGCGTGCCGCGCACACCGTCACGTTCATCGGCCTCAAACCGGGGTTGCTGACCGGCCAGGCGCGCGACTGGGTCGGGCAACTTCATCAGAATGCGCTAGGCTTATCGGGTTGGTTGGCGAAGCAACCGGAGCAGATTCAGCGGCTTACCGCCGAGGTGTTGCCGCGTTGGCTGCATCCGCGCCGTCCCTGCGCCCATAAGGGCGAGCATGGCCGCCTGCTGTTGGTGGGCGGCGATCGCGGGTTCGGCGGCGCCATTCGCATGGCGGCAGAGGCGGCGCTGCGCAGCGGGGCTGGATTGGTGCGAGTGCTTACTCACATGGAGCATGTCGCGCCGCTGTTGGCGGCCCGGCCGGAGCTGATGGCGCAGGCGCTGGACGAGGCGACGCTGCGGCAGGCGATGCAATGGGCGGATGTGCTGGTGATTGGCCCGGGTCTGGGCCAGGCTGAGTGGGGCAAAAACGCCCTGAACGTGCTGCAAACCAGCGATAAACCGGCCTTGTGGGACGCCGATGCGCTGAACTTGCTGGCATTAAATCCCGAGAAACGGCAGAATCGCGTGATGACTCCGCATCCTGGAGAGGCTGCTCGGCTGTTGAGCTGCAGCACTGCCGACATCGAGAGTGATCGCTTACTTGCCGTGCGCAAGCTGACGGCGCGCTACGGTGGCGTGGCGGTGCTGAAAGGCGCCGGTACGCTGATCGCCGATGAGCAGGGGCAGATGGCGATCGCCGACGTCGGCAACGCCGGCATGGCCTCCGGCGGCATGGGCGATGTGCTGTCGGGCATCATCGGCGGTTTGCTGGCGCAAAAGCTCTCGCTGTATGATGCCGCCTGTGCGGGCTGCGTCGTACACGGCGCGGCCGGCGATCGCGTAGCGGAAAGACAAGGAACAAGAGGCATGTTGGCGACCGATTTACTGCCGGACATCCTTCATTTCGTTAACCCTGAGTGGGCAAAATAGACTTTATCGAATGAAAGAACTCGTTTTACCTCTGCCGGACGAGGCAGCGACTGTCGCTTTGGGCACCACTTTGGCCCAGGCCTGCGATCGCGCCAGCGTCATCTATCTCTACGGCGACCTGGGCGCCGGTAAAACCACCTTCAGCCGTGGTTTCCTGCAGGCGTTAGGGCATCAGGGCAACGTCAAAAGCCCGACCTACACGCTGGTGGAACCCTATGCCTTGCAGCCGCTGGCGGTGTATCACTTCGATCTGTATCGCCTGGCCGATCCGGAAGAGCTTGAATTCATGGGCATTCGCGATTACTTCGCGCAAGACGCCATCTGCCTGGTCGAATGGCCGCAGCAGGGCACCGGCGTGCTGCCGGAGCCGGATCTGGCGCTGCATCTTAGCTATCAGGGCGAGGGGCGAGAGGCGAAGATCGAGGCGATTTCCGCATACGGCAGCCAGCTGTTAGACCGCATTCATGGATCACAGGGATGATGCTGCAATGACGCACGTGTTGAAAAAATTTGCGGTCATCATGCTGATCGCCGTGCTGGGGCCGCTCGGCGCGCTGAACGCGCTGGCGGCTTCCTCGCTGTCCGATATCAAAGTGACCAACGCCCAACGCGAAGCGACGGTGTCGGTGAGCTTCAATGGCCCGCCGGACTATGCGTTTTTCCCGCTGCACGGCCCGGAACGCGTGGTGCTGGACGTTAACGAGAAGGGCAAGGTCGGCGGTCTTCCGCTCAATTTCAGCGGGCAAAACCTGGTGAAAAGCATTCGTTCCAGCGCGCCGAAAGACGCGCAGAGCGTGCGCCTGGTGTTTGATCTGACCCAGCGCGCCAAAACCCGCGTCGCCACCCGCCAGAACGGCGGCGTGCATACCGTGGTGTTCACCATTACGGCCGAAGGCGGCGCCAATACCGTGGTGCGTAAAGCGCCGGTGCAAACGCCTGCGCCGGTTGCGGTCAATCCACCGCCGCGTCAGGCGCCGGTCACGGTCAGCCAGCCACCGCGTCAGGCGCCGGTCACGGTCAGCCAGCCACCGCGCCAGGCGCCGGTCGCGGTGCGTGAAGCGCCGGAGCCGCCGCTGCGCAAAGCGCCGACAGGATCGAATCCCTTTACCAATAAACAGACCGTGGTCGCAGGCACCGCCACAGAGGTCACGCCGCGCAGCAGCCGCGTTTCCGCCGGTTCCGGCGATCGGGTGGTGGTAGCGATCGACGCCGGCCACGGCGGCCAGGATCCGGGCGCCATTGGCCCGAGCGGGCTGAAAGAAAAGAATGTCACCATCGCCATCGCGCGCCGCCTGCAGGCGATGCTGGACGCCGATCCGCAGTTCAAACCGGTGCTGACCCGTACCGGCGACTATTTCATCTCGGTGATGGGGCGCTCCGACGTGGCGCGTAAACAGGGCGCCAACGTGCTGGTCTCCATCCACGCCGACGCCGCGCCAAACCGCAGCGCCAGCGGGGCCTCCGTCTGGGTGCTGTCCAACCGCCGCGCCAACAGCGAAATGGCCGGCTGGCTCGAACAGCATGAGAAACAGTCCGAGCTGCTCGGCGGCGCTGGCGATCTGCTGGCCAACAGCCAGGCTGACCCTTACCTGAGCCAGGCAGTGCTGGATCTGCAGTTCGGCCACTCGCAGCGCGTGGGATACGACGTGGCGGTGAAAGTGCTGCAGCAGCTGCAGAGTGTCGGATCGTTGCATAAACGCCGGCCGGAACACGCCAGCCTGGGCGTGCTGCGTTCGCCGGATATTCCCTCGCTGCTGGTGGAAACCGGATTTATCAGCAATAGCACGGAGGAGCGGCTGCTGGGCAGTAGCGCGTATCAGGAGAAGATTGCCAGAGCCATTCATAACGGCCTGCGCAGCTACTTCCTGGCGCATCCGCTGCAAGCCGACCCAAAGGTGGAAAACCGACCGCTGGACGTCGCAGCGGCGGTTAACACCTCAACACCAGACGTGCGCCAGCCTGAGCCTATCGTCAGCTCGGCCGGCGCGAGCCGCAGCGTAAGCGGCAAGACCCGGATCCACGTGGTGAAGCGGGCGGAAACGCTGTCCGGCATCGCCGACAGCTACGGCACCACCATGGCGGCGCTGCGTGATCTGAACAAACTGAAAAAAGACGGCGTGTGGGTCGGGCAACGCCTGAAGGTGCCGGCGGGGAAAGCCGCCGCCGTCACCACCACCGTCGCCAAGGCGAAAACGCCGGCGAAGAAAACGTCTAAACATAAAGTGGCCCGCGGGGATACGCTCTCCTCCATCGCTTCTCGCTACGGGGTCAGCGTCGGCGATCTGAAACGGGTCAATAATCTGAAGTCGGACGTCGCGCCGCTGGATCGGACGCTGACCATTCCGCAGGCCTAGCGCCATCGCTACAGGAGCCAGCATGCCTATCCAGGTGTTACCACCGCAGCTTGCCAACCAGATCGCCGCCGGAGAGGTGGTTGAACGCCCCGCGTCGGTCGTCAAGGAGCTGGTGGAAAACAGCCTGGACGCCGGCGCGACGCGCATCGATATCGATATTGAACGCGGCGGTGCTAAGCTGATCCGCATTCGCGACAACGGCTGCGGCATCGGCAAGGACGATCTGGCGTTGGCGCTGGCGCGGCACGCCACCAGTAAAATCAGCACGCTCGACGATCTGGAGGCTATCGTCAGCCTCGGTTTCCGCGGCGAAGCGCTGGCCAGTATCAGCTCGGTTTCCCGTTTGACCCTGACGTCGCGCACCGCCGAGCAAAGCGAGGCGTGGCAAGCCTATGCCGAAGGGCGCGAGCAGGCGGTGACCGTCAAACCCGCCGCGCACCCGGTCGGGAGCACGCTGGAAGTGCTGGATCTGTTTTACAACACCCCGGCGCGCCGCAAGTTCATGCGCACCGAAAAAACCGAATTCGGCCATATCGATGAAGTGGTGCGGCGCATTGCGCTGGCGCGTTTCGATGTGGCGATCAACCTCAGCCACAACGGCAAACCGATCCGCCAATACCGGGCGGCGAAAGAAGATAGCCAGCACGAACGCCGTTTGGGCAGCATCTGTGGCCCGGCGTTTTTGCAGCATGCGCTGAACATCGACTGGCAGCACGGCGATTTGAGCATCCGCGGTTGGGTGGCGGATCCGGCCGGGGCGCGCCAGCTGGGTGAAATGCAGTATTGCTACGTCAACTGCCGCATGATGCGCGATCGTTTGATCAATCACGCTATTCGTCAGGCCTATCAGGATCAGCTGAAGGACGATCAGCAGCCCGCTTACGTGCTGTATCTGGAGGTCGATCCGCACCAGGTGGACGTCAACGTTCATCCCGCCAAGCACGAAGTGCGTTTCCATCAGGCGCGGCTGGTGCACGATTTTATCTACCAGGCGGTAACCACCGTGCTGCAGCAGGCCGGTCAGACGCCGCCGCTGCCGCTGGCGGAAACGCCTGACGAAGCGCCCGCGCCGGTCTGGCAGCCGGAGAACCGCGTCGCCGCCGGCGGCAACCATTTTTCTCAGCCTGCGCCGCGCCGTGAAACGCCGCCACCGGCCGGCACCGCCCGTGAGCGGGCGCCGCAGCCGGGTTGGCAAACGGCGGGCGGTTACCATAAACGCGAAGGCGAGCTGTACGGTAAACTGATGCAGCCCGACGCCGAGCCGCAGGCCGATGCCGCGCCGGCAGTTTCGAGCAAGCCGCCGCTGTTCCCGCCGGCGAAAGCCGCAGCGGAAACGCCGTTGGCGGGCGGCCAACACAGTTTTGGCCGGGTACTGATGATCCATCCGCCGTGCTACGCGCTGATTGAGCAGCGCCAGCAGCCAGCGTTGCTCAATCTGGCGGTAGCCGAACGCTGGCTGCGCCAGGCGCAGCTCAACCCGCCGGCGGAAGGGCTGCGGCCGCAGCCGCTGCTGATCCCGATTAAGCTGACGTTGGAGAAGCGCGAAGCGGCGGCCATTGCGCGGCATCAGGCGCTGCTCGTGGCGATGGGGCTGGATCTACAGACGGATCATGGCCGTGTGACGCTGCGCGCAGTGCCTTTACCATTACGCCAACAAAATTTACAAAAACTGATACCCGAACTGTTAGGCTATCTGGCCGAACATCAGGAGATGTCGCCCGCGGTGCTGGCCACCTGGCTCGCTCGCCGTCTTGGCAGCGAACATGAACAGTGGAACACCTCGCAAGCGATACAATTGTTGACCGACGTTGAACGACTTTGCCCGCAGCTGGTCAAATCGCCACCGAGCGGACTTTTACAACCCGTTGATTTACAGGCCGCACTGGCGGCCCTCAAGCATGACTGACACTGAAATGACACCACGTCCCCCGGCTATTTTCATCATGGGGCCGACCGCCTCGGGCAAGACCGCGCTGGCGATCGCGCTGCGCGAACGCCTGCCGGTGGAACTGATCAGCGTCGATTCCGCGCTGATTTACCGCGGCATGGATATCGGCACCGCCAAGCCGAGCGCCGAAGAATTGGCGCAGGCGCCGCATCGGCTGATCGATATCCGCGATCCCGCCGAAGCTTACTCGGCCGCGGAGTTCCGCGCCGACGCGCTGAAGGAGATGGCCGACATCACCGCCGCCGGGCGCATTCCGCTGCTGGTCGGCGGCACGATGTTGTATTTCAAGGCGTTGCTGGAAGGATTGTCGCCGCTGCCGTCCGCCGATCCCGCGGTGCGCGAGCGCATCGAACGGCAAGCGGCGGAGCAGGGCTGGGAGGCGCTGCACCGTCAGTTACAGGCGATCGATCCGGTCGCGGCAGTGAGAATTCATCCGAATGATCCGCAGAGACTGTCCAGAGCACTGGAAGTTTTTTTTATTTCGGGTAAAACTTTAACGGAACTGACTAAAATTTCGGGTGAATCGTTACCGTATCAAGTTCACCAATTTGCGATAGCGCCGACCAGCCGTGAGTTGATCCATCAACGCATCGAGCTGCGGTACCATCAAATGTTGGCGGCGGGTTTTGAGACGGAAGCGCGTGCACTTTTCGCACGGGGTGATTTGCATACGGACTTGCCCTCCATTCGCTGTGTCGGTTACCGCCAGATGTGGTCATACTTGTCTGGTGAAATTAGTTACGATGAGATGGTTTATCGTGGTATTTGCGCAACACGTCAGTTGGCTAAACGCCAGATGACCTGGTTACGGGGTTGGGAGTCGGTCCATTGGTTGGACAGTGAAAAGCCGGGAGAGGCTTTGGACTCGGTGACACAGGTTGTTAGTGCATAGGTTGGGTGATTGTGTACAATTGCTGAGTATTCAGCGCGCAAATTTTTTACGTCGTTTATTTTAGAGCCGACAGGTTCTTAGTTACAAACAACAAGCAAATAAGGAAAAGATAGAATGGCTAAGGGGCAATCTTTGCAAGATCCGTTCCTGAACGCATTGCGTCGTGAACGTGTTCCGGTTTCTATTTATTTGGTGAATGGTATTAAGCTGCAAGGCCAGATTGAGTCTTTTGACCAGTTTGTCATCCTGTTGAAGAACACGGTTAGCCAGATGGTGTACAAGCACGCTATCTCTACCGTTGTCCCGTCACGTCCGGTTTCGCATCACAGCAACAACCCGAGCGGCGGTTCAAGCAACTATCACCATGGCAACAATCCGTCTGCGCAGCAACAGCCGCAGCAGGAAAGCGATGACGCTGAATAAAGCGCGTTGCAAGTCAACCATGACGGGGAGCATAAGCAGCCGCGGGCTGTTTATGTCCCCCAAACTCACGGTAAGTGTCCGTTTGAGAGGTTGCACGCTTGTTTGACCGTTATGAAGCCGGTGAGCAGGCCGTACTGGTTCATATCTATTTCTCGCAAGACAAAGATACGGAAGACCTCAACGAGTTCGAATCGTTGGTTTCCTCAGCCGGTGTCGAAGCTTTGCAAGTGGTGACTGGTAGCCGCAAAGCCCCGCATCCGAAGTACTTTGTCGGCGAAGGAAAGGCCGAAGAAATTGCAGATGCGGTGAAAGCCAGCGGCGCGTCTGTTGTCCTGTTTGATCATTCCCTTTCCCCGGCGCAGGAAAGAAACCTCGAGCGCCTGTGCGAATGCCGGGTGATCGATCGCACCGGGCTGATTTTAGACATCTTCGCCCAGCGTGCCCGCACCCATGAAGGTAAGCTGCAGGTGGAGCTGGCGCAGTTGCGTCACATCGCCACGCGTCTGGTGCGCGGCTGGACGCACCTGGAGCGGCAAAAAGGGGGGATTGGCCTGCGCGGGCCGGGGGAAACCCAGCTTGAGACCGACCGTCGCCTGTTGCGCGATCGCATCAGCTTGATTCTGCGCCGCCTGGAGCGGGTAGAAAAGCAGCGTGAACAAGGCCGACGCGCGCGGACCCGCGCCGATGTGCCGACCGTATCGCTGGTGGGCTACACCAACGCCGGCAAATCCACCCTGTTTAACCGAATAACGTCTGCCGAGGTGTATGCGGCGGACCAGCTATTTGCCACCCTGGATCCTACGTTGCGGCGCATCGACGTGCCGGACGTGGGGGATACCGTGTTGGCGGATACCGTAGGCTTTATCCGGCACCTGCCGCACGATCTGGTGGCCGCCTTCAAGGCGACGCTGCAGGAAACGCGCCAGGCGTCTCTGCTGCTGCACGTCATCGATGCCGCAGATCCGCGCGTCGATGAGAACATCGAAGCGGTGAACACCGTGCTGGCGGAGATAGACTCGGATGAAATTCCTACACTGTTAGTGATGAACAAAATAGATATGCTGGACGATTTTGTGCCGCGTATCGACCGCAACGACGAAAACCTACCGATCCGGGTGTGGCTGTCTGCCGCCAGCGGAGAGGGTATTCCGTTGCTGTATCAGGCGTTGACGGAGCGCTTATCGGGGGAGATCGCGCATTACGAATTGCGCTTACCGCCACGGGCAGGCCGTCTTCGCAGCCGTTTTTACCAGCTTCAGGCGATTGAAAAAGAGTGGAACGAAGAGGACGGCAGCATTGGCGTGGTGGTGCGAATGCCGATCGTCGAATGGCGTCGTCTCTGCAAGCAAGAACAGGACCTGATTGACTTTATCGTATGATCATATCCTGTTACATTTATGCTTCGCGAAAGCCTGAAGTACCCAATCACAGAATATGGAGCTAAAACATGGCGTGGAATCAGCCCGGTAATAACGGACAGGACCGCGACCCGTGGGGGAGCAGCAATAACAATGGCGGCAACTCTGGCGGTAACAACAAAGGCGGTCGTGATCAAGGGCCACCTGATTTGGACGATATCTTCCGTAAACTGAGCAAGAAATTGAGCGGTTTCGGCGGGGGCAAAGGCTCCAACAGCAATAGCGGCGGCACCGGCACCTCTGGTCCGGGCTTCAGCGGCCGCATTATCGGTATCGCGGCGGTGGCCGTGGTGGTGATCTGGGCCGCCAGCGGCTTCTACACCATCAAGGAAGCCGAGCGCGGCGTCGTGACGCGTTTCGGCAAGTTCAGCCACCTGGTGCAGCCGGGCCTGAACTGGAAGCCGACCTTCATCGACGACGTGCGTCCGGTGAACGTGGAATCCGTGCGCGAGCTGGCGGCGTCCGGCGTGATGCTGACCTCCGATGAAAACGTGGTGCGCGTGGAAATGAACGTGCAGTACCGCGTGACCAACCCGGAAGCGTACCTGTTCAGCGTCGTCAATGCCGACGACAGCCTGAGCCAGGCGACCGACAGCGCCCTGCGCGGCGTGATCGGCAAATACTCGATGGACCGCATCCTGACCGAAGGCCGTACCGTGGTGCGTAACGATACGCAGCGCATGCTGGAAGAGACCATCCGTCCTTACAACATGGGCATCACGCTGCTGGACGTCAACTTCCAGGCGGCGCGTCCGCCGGAAGAGGTGAAGGCATCCTTCGACGATGCGATCGCCGCGCGTGAGAACGAGCAGCAATACATCCGTGAAGCGGAAGCTTACGCCAACGAAGTTCAGCCGCGTGCGAACGGCCAGGCGCAGCGTCTGCTGGAAGACTCCAAGGCTTATAAGGATCGTACCGTCCTGGAAGCTCAGGGTGAGGTGGCGCGCTTTGCCAAGCTGTTGCCGGAATACAAGTCCGCACCGCAGATCACCCGCGAGCGTCTGTATATCGAAACCATGGAAAAAGTGCTGGGCCATACCCGTAAGGTGTTGGTGAGCGACAAAGGCAACAACCTGATGGTGCTGCCGCTGGATCAGATGCTGCGCGGCCAAGGCGCGGCGCCGGAGAGCGGCAACAAGGATACCAGCCTGATTCGCCTCAATCCGAATCCTGCGCCGGCTGCCAACAGCAGCGCCCCGCGCACCAGCGGCGGTTCGATTATGGATCAGCGCCGGGCGAATGCGCAGCGTGACGACACCACTCGCGTAGGGAGAGAGTAATCAATGCGTAAGTCTTTTGTAGTTATTGTCCTCGCGGTGCTGGTGGTGCTGTACGCTTCGCTGTTCGTGGTGCAGGAAGGCCAGCGCGGCATCGTGCTGCGCTTCGGCAAGGTTCTGCGCGACGGCGAAAACAAGCCGCTGGTGTATGCGCCGGGTCTGCACCTCAAGATCCCGTTCATTGAGACCGTGAAGAACCTGGATGCGCGCATCCAGACCATGGACAACCAGGCCGATCGCTTCGTGACCAGCGAGAAGAAAGACCTGATCGTCGACTCCTATCTGAAGTGGCGCATCAGCGACTTCAGCCGTTACTACCTGGCGACCGGCGGCGGCGACGTCTCCCAGGCCGAAGTGCTGCTGAAACGCAAGTTCAGCGACCGTCTGCGTTCCGAAATCGGCCGCCTGGACGTGAAAGACATCGTGACCGACTCGCGCGGCAAGCTGATGTCCGACGTGCGTGACGCGCTGAACACCGGCACCGTGGGTGACGGCGAAGAAGTGGCGACCACCGAAGCCGATGACGCTATCGCCTCTGCGGCGGCGCGCGTTGAGCGGGAAACCACCGGCAAACAGCCGCAGGTTAACCCGAACAGCATGGCGGCGCTGGGCATCGAAGTGATCGACGTGCGTATCAAGCAGATCAACCTGCCGGCCGAAGTGTCCGACGCCATCTACCAGCGTATGCGCGCCGAGCGTGAAGCGGTAGCCCGTCGTCTGCGCTCGCAGGGCCAGGAAGAAGCCGAGAAGCTGCGCGCCAGCGCGGACTACGAGGTGACCCGCACCTTGGCGGAAGCCGAGCGTCAGGCGCGTATCACCCGCGGTGAAGGCGATGCCGAAGCGGCCAAGCTGTTCGCCAACGCGTTCAGCCAGGATCCGGACTTCTATGCCTTTATCCGCAGCCTGCGTGCCTATGAAGCCAGCTTCAAGGACAACCAGGACGTGCTGGTACTGAGCCCGGACAGCGATTTCTTCCGCTACATGAAGTCGCCTGATACCCTGCGCAAATAAGCGCGGCAGGCAATCTGATCGAGGGCCCGTTTACGCGGGCCCTTTCTCGTTTTTGGGGGATGCATGAACTCAACGATTTGGCTGGCGCTCGGGCTGGTTCTGGTGTTGGAAGGATTGGGGCCGATGCTGTTTCCGCAGGCCTGGCGCAAAATGATTGTGGCGATGTCGCAGTTGCCGGACGCGACGCTGCGGCGATTTGGCGGTGGAATAGTGGTTGCGGGCTGCGTGATCTACTACATGTTGAGCGGCCGCACGGGTCTTTAAAGTCTAGCCCAAAATTTATGCAATCGTATGCTAAAAGTGCTGAAAATCGAAAATTACGGTGGTAGAATCCATTTTTAAGCAATCGGTGATTTTGAAAAATGGGTAAGAACGTCGTCGTACTGGGCACCCAATGGGGTGACGAAGGTAAAGGCAAGGTTGTAGACCTGCTGACTGAACGGGCTCAATATGTTGTGCGCTACCAAGGTGGCCATAACGCTGGCCACACTCTGGTAATCAACGGTGAAAAAACCGTTCTTCATTTAATTCCTTCAGGTATTCTGCGTGAAAACGTCACCAGCATCATCGGCAACGGTGTTGTTCTGGCGCCGGACGCGTTGATGAAAGAAATGGGTGAACTCGAAGCGCGTGGCATCCCGGTACGCGAACGTCTGTTACTCTCTGAAGCTTGCCCATTGATCCTGCCTTACCACGTTGCGTTGGATAACGCGCGTGAGAAAGCGCGCGGCGCAAAAGCGATCGGCACCACCGGTCGCGGCATTGGCCCGGCTTACGAAGATAAAGTGGCTCGTCGCGGTCTGCGCGTCAGCGATCTGTTCAACAAAGAAACCTTCGCCGCTAAGCTGAAAGAAATCGTCGATTACCACAACTTCCAGCTGGTCAACTACTACAAAGTTGAAGCCGTCGATTATCAGGCGACGCTGGACTACGTGCTGTCTATCGCCGACATCCTGACCGCCATGGTGGTTGACGTTTCCGAACTGCTGGACGGCGCGCGCAAGCGTGGCGACCTGATCATGTTCGAAGGCGCTCAGGGCACCCTGCTGGATATCGACCACGGTACTTACCCGTACGTGACCTCTTCCAACACCACCGCCGGCGGCGTGGCTACCGGTTCCGGCATTGGCCCACGTTATGTGGACTACGTGCTGGGCATCGTGAAAGCCTACTCCACGCGCGTGGGTGCAGGCCCGTTCCCAACCGAACTGTTCGATGAAACCGGCGAGTACCTGTGCAAGCAGGGTAACGAGTTTGGCGCCACCACCGGCCGTCGCCGTCGCACCGGCTGGCTGGACGCGGTAGCGGTGCGCCGCGCCGTGCAGATCAACTCCCTGTCCGGCTTCTGCCTGACCAAACTGGACGTCCTGGACGGCCTGAAAGAAGTGAAGATCTGCGTGGGTTACCGCATGCCGGACGGCCGTGAAGTGGACACCACTCCGCTGGCGGCTGAAGGCTGGGAAGGCATTGAGCCTATCTACGAAACCATGCCGGGCTGGAGCGAAACCACCTTTGGCGTGAAAGAGCACAGCAAGCTGCCTCAGGCTGCGCTGAACTACATCAAGCGCATCGAAGAAGTGACCGGCGTACCGGTAGACATCATCTCTACCGGCCCGGATCGCAGCGAAACCATGATCCTGCGCGACCCGTTCGACGCATAATCAGGCTTTGCGGCATTAAACAAACCGGGCGCGTCCCGGTTTGTTTTTATCCTGACTCCCTCCGATTGCGGTTTCACGTCAAAAAATCCTTTCATAAACCCGCCTTAGGGCGCGGGATTCGCTAAATAATTAGCGACGAACTCTCCGGCTGGTTTATTATCCAATGAGTAATCTTTTGAATAGCGCCGAAAAGCGGCGTATCAGACGGGTAAAGCGATACCCAGAGGTAAGATGTGCAGTTAACAAGTTTTACTGATTATGGCCTGCGGGCGTTGATCTACATGGCCTCGTTGCCGCAGGACAAGATGACCAGCATCTCGGAAGTGACCGAGGTTTACGGCGTGTCTCGCAACCATATGGTGAAGATCATCAATCAGTTGAGCCGGGTAGGTTTTGTCACGGCGGTGCGCGGCAAGCATGGCGGCATTCGCTTGGGCAAACCGGCCGAGAGCATTCGCCTCGGCGACGTGGTGCGGGCGCTGGAGCCGCTCGCGCTGGTTAACTGCAGCAGTGATTTTTGCCACATCACCCCTGCCTGCCGATTGAAGCAGGTGCTCCACCAGGGCGTACAGAATTTCCTTGAAGAGCTGGATAAGCATACGTTGGCCGACATGGTCGAAGACAATCCGCCGCTCTACAAGCTATTGCTTGTCGAATAAAACGACGTTGAGAAGACAAGGCTCAACGTCATCCTGCTGATGACAACGGAGGAACCGCAATGTCACAAGATCCATTCCTGGAACGAGAAGCAGAAAAATACGAATCCCCTATCCCCAGTCGTGAATATATCCTGGCCCATTTGGCGAAAAGAGAAACGCCGGCCAGCCGCGAAGAACTGGGCAACGAACTGGGCCTCAGCGGTGAAGAGCAGCTGGAAGCGCTGCGTCGCCGCCTGCGCGCCATGGAGCGCGATGGCCAGTTAGTGTTTACCCGCCGCCAGTGCTACGCGCTGCCGGAACGTCTGGATCTGCTGCGCGGCACGGTGATCGGCCACCGCGACGGCTACGGCTTCCTGCGCGTTGAAGGCAGCAAAGACGATCTGTACCTGTCTGCCGAACAGATGAAAATGGCGATCCACGGTGACGTGGTGTTGGCGCAGGCGCTGGGCGCGGATCGCAAAGGGCGCCGCGAAGCGCGCATCGTGCGCGTGCTGGTGCCGAAAACCAGCCAGATTGTCGGCCGCTTCTTCATGGACGCCGGTACCGGCTTCGTGGTGCCGGACGACAGCCGTCTGAGCTTCGATATTCTGATCCCGGCGGACAGCGTCAGCGGCGCGCGCATGGGCTTTATGGTGGTGGTGGAGCTGACTCAGCGCCCGACCCGCCGCACCAAGGCGGTCGGCAAGATCGTCGAGATCCTCGGCGACAAGATGGGCACCAGCATGGCGGTGGACATCGCGCTGCGCACCCATGAGATCCCGCATACCTGGCCGCCGCAGGTGGAAAAACAGGTGGCCGATCTCAGCGAGCAGGTGCCGGAAGCGGCCAAGAAGGGCCGCGTCGATCTGCGCAAGCTGCCGTTGGTCACCATCGACGGTGAAGACGCACGCGACTTCGATGACGCCGTGTACTGTGAGAAGAAACGCGGCGGCGGCTGGCGCCTGTGGGTGGCGATCGCCGACGTCAGTTACTACGTGCGCCCGCGCACCGCGCTGGACGACGAAGCGCGCAGCCGTGGCAACTCGGTGTACTTCCCGTCGCAGGTGATCCCGATGCTGCCGGAAGTGTTGTCCAACGGGCTATGCTCCCTGAACCCGCAGGTCGATCGCCTGTGCATGGTGTGCGAGATGACCATCTCCGCCCAGGGGCGCCTGTCTACGGCCAAGTTTTACGAGGCGGTGATGAGCTCGCATGCTCGCCTGACCTACAACAAGGTGTGGCACATTCTGCAGGGCGATCAGGAGCTGCGCGAGCACTACCATCCGCTGGTCAAGCACCTGGAAGAGCTGCACGCGATGTACAAGGTGCTGGATAAGGCGCGCGCCGAGCGCGGCGGCATCGCGTTTGAAACCGAAGAAGCCAAGTTCATTTTCAACGCCGAGCGTCGCATCGAGCGCGTGGAGCCGACGGTGCGCAACGACGCCCACAAGCTGATCGAAGAGTGCATGATCATGGCCAACGTGGCGGCCGCGCGCTTCGTCGAGAAACGCAACGAGCCGGCGCTGTACCGCGTGCACGATCGTCCGAGCGACGACCACATCTCCGCGCTGCGCAGCGTGCTGAGTGAGCTGGGGCTGACGCTGGGCGGCGGCAACAAGCCGCAGCCGAAGGACTATGCGGTGCTGATGGATGAAGTGTCCGAGCGCCCTGACCACGAAATGCTGCAAACCATGTTGCTGCGCTCGATGAAGCAGGCGATTTACGATCCGGAAAACCGCGGCCACTTCGGCCTGGCGCTGGCGTCTTACGGCCACTTCACCTCGCCGATCCGCCGTTATCCGGATCTGGCGCTGCACCGCGCGATCAAATATCAGCTGGCCAAAGAACACGGCGAGCCGAAAGAGCGCTGGACGCCGACCGGCGGCTGGCACAGCGAATTCGAAGAGATGCTGCAGTTGGGCGAACACTGCTCGATGACCGAGCGCCGCGCGGACGAAGCGACGCGCAACGTCGCCGACTGGCTGAAGTGCGACTTCATGCAGGATCACGTCGGTGAAGTGTTCAGCGGCATCATCTCCAGCGTGACCGGCTTCGGTTTCTTCGTGCGCCTGAACGATCTGTTCATCGACGGGCTGGTGCACGTATCAACGCTGGATAATGATTACTATCGCTACGATAATATCGGCCAGCGCCTGATCGGCGAATCTTCCGGCACCGTCTATCGCCTGGGGGATACGGTGGAGATCCGCGTGGACGCGGTGCATATGGACGAGCGCAAGATTGACTTCGCGCTGGTGTCCAGCACCCGCAAAGCGCGCGGTGAAGGTAAAACCGAGCGCGATCGCGCCAAGAAGGGCGGCCAGCGCACGCTGCGCGACAACGGCAACCCGGGGCGCGGCAAGCGCCGCGGCGGCAAACCGCCGGCCAACTTCGAGCCGGACAGCGCCTTCCGCAAGCAGGATGACGCCAAGCCCGCGGACAACGTGAAGAAGGCGAAAAAGAAAGCCAAGAAAGCGTCCGACAAAACGCGGAAAATCGCGGCGGCGACCAAAGCCAAACGCGCAGCCAAGAAGAAAGGTGCCGAGCAGGCTTAACCTGCCGCACATCGTTATCATCGGCCGGTTATCGCCGGCCGCACGAATTTAAAAGAGCATCATGAGCGAAATTATTTACGGCATCCACGCCGTCAAAGCCCTGTTAGAGCGCGATCCGCAACGCTTCCTGGAAGTGTTTATCCTGAAAGGCCGCGAAGATCGCCGCCTGCAACCGCTGATCGCCGAGCTGGAAGCGACCGGCATCGTGATCCAGGTGGCGAACCGCCAATGGCTGGATGACAAGGTTGAAGGCGCGGTGCACCAGGGGATCATCGCCCGGGTGCGCGAGGGGCGTCAGTATCAGGAGAACGATCTGCCGGGCCTGCTGGAAAGCGTGGAGACACCGTTCCTGCTGGTGCTGGACGGCGTGACCGACCCGCACAACCTCGGCGCCTGCCTGCGCAGCGCCGACGCTGCCGGCGTGCACGCGGTGATCGTGCCGCGCGACCGTTCCGCCCAACTGAACGCCACCGCCAAGAAAGTGGCCTGCGGCGCCGCCGAAAACGTGCCGCTGATCCGCGTGACCAACCTGGCGCGCACGCTGCGCCTGCTGCAGGAAATGAACGTCTGGGTGGTGGGCACCGCCGGCGAAGCCGACCATACGCTGTATCAGAGCAAAATGACCGGCCCGATGGCGCTGGTGATGGGCGCGGAAGGCGAAGGCATGCGCCGTCTGACCCGCGAACACTGCGACGAACTGATCAGCATCCCGATGGCCGGCACCGTCTCTTCGCTGAACGTGTCGGTCGCCACCGGCATCTGCCTGTTCGAAGCGGTGCGCCAGCGCGGCTGATTCTTCTGACGGGGGCTTAGTGCTCCCGTTAATTCCCCCTCTTGTGATCCCGCCTGCGGCAGAAATCTCTGCGCCGACCATACTTACTCCTGACGCTTTTCTCAGGGAGCACTCTCATGGTCTGGACTACGCACACCGTTTTTAACCAACCCAAGCCGCTGGGCAACAGCAACCTGTTTCTCTCCGATACGCCGCTGCGCGAAGCGTTGCAGCGCGAGCAGGGCGGCTGGGACGCCGAGGTATTGGCCTCGCTGGGCCAGCAGCTCGGCACCCAGGAGTCGCTGGAGCTGGGGCGCCTGGCCAATGCCAACCCGCCGGAGCTGCTGCGCTACGACGCCACCGGCCAGCGGCTGGACGACGTTCGCTTTCACCCCGCCTGGCATATCCTGATGCAGGGGCTGATCGCCAACCGGGTGCACAACCTGCCCTGGCAGGAGGATGCGCGCATCGGTTCCTTCGTGGCGCGCGCCGCGCGCTTTATGCTGCATGCGCAGGTCGAGGCCGGCACGCTGTGCCCGGTGACCATGACCTTCGGCGCTACGCCGCTGTTGCTGCAGGCGTTACCGGCCGAGTTTCGCTCATGGCTGACGCCGCTGCTGTCGGATCGTTATGACGCTCACCTGCTGCCTGGCGGGCAAAAGCGCGGCCTGCTGATCGGCATGGGCATGACGGAGAAACAGGGCGGCTCCGATGTGCTGAGCAATACCACCACCGCCGCGCCGCTCGGCGCGCGCGGGCCGGGTGAAGCCTACCGGCTGGTGGGGCATAAGTGGTTCTTCTCGGTGCCGCAGAGCGATGCACACCTGGTGTTGGCGCAGGCCGAAGGCGGGTTGTCCTGCTTCTTCCTGCCGCGCATTTTGCCGGACGGCAGCCGCAACGCCATTCGCCTGGAGCGGTTGAAAGACAAGCTGGGCAACCGTTCCAACGCCAGCAGCGAAGTGGAATTTCAGGACGCCACCGCCTGGCTGCTGGGGGAGGAGGGCGACGGCGTGCGGCATATCCTGAAGATGGGCGGCCTGACCCGTTTCGACTGCTCGCTCGGCAGCCACGGCCTGATGCGCCGCGGGCTGTCGGTGGCGCTGTATCATGCGCTGCAGCGGCAGGCGTTCGGCAAGCTCTTGATCGAACAACCGCTGATGCGCCAGGTTCTGGCGCGCATGGCGCTGCGGCTGGAGGGGCATACCGCGTTGCTGTTCCGGCTGGCCCGCGCCTGGGAGAGCCGCAGCAATGAGGGCGAACTGATCTACAGCCGTCTGGTGACCCCGGCGGCCAAATATAGCATCTGCCGCCAGGGCATGCCGTTCATCGCCGAGGCGATGGAGGTGCTGGGCGGCATCGGCTACTGCGAAGAGAGCGAGCTGCCGCGCCTGTATCGCGAGATGCCGGTCAACAGCATCTGGGAAGGTTCCGGCAACATCATGTGTCTGGACGTATTGCGCAGCCTGCACAAACTGCCGGGTGCGCTCGAGATGCTGCAGTTCGAGCTGCAGCCGGTGCGCGGCCAGAATCGGTTGTTCGATCATGCCTGGCGGCAGTGGCAGCAGCGCGCCCGGCAACCGCGTGAAGAGATGGGGCGGCTGCTGACCCAGCAGCTGTTCGACCTGTGCTGCGCCGCGCAGCTGCTGCAGCACGCCAGCCCGCAGATCGCCGACGCCTGGTGCCACCTGACGCTGGATCACCGCGGTGAGAGCCTGCTGTCGGCCGAGGTGTGCGAACTGCTGCTGAACCGCGCCATCGGCGGTTAGGGAAAAGGGTGGCGCGCGGCGGCGAAAACCTTTTTAATTCAGCCTCACTCTGACAGGAAAATGCACATGGATATTCTCAGCGCGTTGGCGGCGTTCGCCTCTTATTTCTTCAGCGGTTTCGCCATGATTTTGGTGTTTCTGTTCGTCTATACCCGCATCACCCCGCATGACGAATGGGCGTTGATCAAGGCCGATAATCAATCCGCCGCCTTTGCCTTTATCGGCGCTTGCCTGGGGTATGTGATCCCGCTGGCCAGCGCGGCGATCAACTCGATCAGCCTGCTGGATTACCTGCTGTGGGGCGTGGTGGCGCTGGTGGTGCAACTGCTGCTGTTCGCGGCCGTGAAGATCTACATGCCGCGCATCAGCGACAAGATCGAAGCCAACCATCTGGCCGCCGGGATTTTCCTGGGGGGCGTCTCCGTTAGCGGCGGCGTGTTGAATGCGGCGTGCATGAGCTACTAAAGGTATAAGATGGCCGAGGCGCGCCAGCCAAGCGGGTGCGCCTGTTCTTCCATCCGCAGGATGCGGTAATAGCTGGCGCCGTGTTGGTCGGCGGTGCGGGCGATGG
The DNA here is from genome assembly GCF_052169255.1 of Serratia sp. CY29653. Lineage (NCBI taxonomy): Bacteria > Pseudomonadati > Pseudomonadota > Gammaproteobacteria > Enterobacterales > Yersiniaceae > Serratia > Serratia sp. CY29653. The sequence continues at coordinate 94,660 of NZ_JBJNLC010000002.1, forward strand.
CCAGTTCCGCCTCCTGCGGTGAACCGGGCAGATCGCTGAAGGTGATCTCGGCGATTTCACTGAGCGGCGTCACGCGATCGGCGGGTGCCAGCTCGGCGGACTGTGCGCCGGTGCTGAGCAACCCCATGGAAAGCAAGAGGGAGGTGAGTGCGGTGGAGCGTTTCATGGCGTTCCCCTTCGTCAGATCCTGAATCGCACCCGCAACATGCGGCATGCTGTCCCTCAGTGTGCAACACCCTGCTTCAGCCTGTGCAAAGCCAGTGTAAATCTGCTTAAAAAATCCCCGCCTTAGCGATACAGGATCGCCTGGGAATACCATTGGCCCGGCACGACGGTTTCGCTGTTCATGATGATCACGTAATAACGGGCGCCGGCGGCGGTGGCCTTGCGTTGGATCTCCGCTTCCACGTCCATCGGGCTGCCGCGCACCACGGCGGTGACGGTGCCCATTTTCGCCAGCTCGGCGGTCTGCGCGCGAACGATCTCCTGCGCCTGTGCGGTGGGCGGCGGCGGCGGTTTCGGCGTGGTGGTCATGATGCCGCAGGCGGAAAGCTGTGCGGCCAGCGTCAGGGCGATAAGTGTGCGGACAAACGTCATGGGAACCTCGAAAGAGCCGGTGCGATGGCTTCAGTGTAACGCAATATAAGCTGGAACAGATTGAGCTAACGCTGGCTGGCGCAAGTTTGTCATGATGAATGCCAACAGGTGAGTTGAGGATGAACGGATGATCGAAATTCATGACGAGCGGGCGGGCGATATTGCGGTGATCCATGCGGTGCCGGCGGGGCAGTATCATCGGCCGTTGCCGACGGTGTTCTTCTGCCATGGTTATACCTCGTCGAAAGAGGTGTACGCCTACTTCGCCTATGCGCTGGCGCGCGCCGGTTTTCGGGCGGTGCTGCCGGATGCCGATCGGCACGGCGAGCGGTTCGACGGCGATGAGACGCGGCGCCTGGCGGCGTTCTGGGAGATCCTGCGCAGCAATATCGACGAGCTGCCGCAGATCAAGGCACATTTTGAGCAGCTTGGCCTGATTGCCGACGGACGCATCGGCGTTGCCGGCGCCTCAATGGGCGGCATGACCGCGCTTGGCGCCTTCGCGCGCTTCCCGTGGATCCGGGCGGCCGCCAGTCTGATGGGCTCCGGCTATTACCGTTCGCTGGCGCAAACGCTGTATCCGCCGTTGGGCGCAGAGGGCGAGGCGCTCTCGCCGGCGGCGTTTGCGGCGCGCACCGCCGTGCTGGCGGAATATGAGCTGGAGGGGCGTTTGGAGACGATCGCCGGGCGGCCGCTGCTGCTGTGGCACGGCGAGACGGACGACGTGGTGCCGGCGGCGGACAGCCTGCGTTTGGCGGCTGAACTGCGCCGGCAAGGTGCGGGCAGCCGTCTGACGTCGCTCGTCGAACCGGGGGTGAAGCACCGCATCACGCCGCTGGCGCTGTCCGCCACGGCCGACTTCTTCCGCCGCGAGCTGTAGTACGCATCCTGGCGCGATGCCTGGAATTGCACCTCTCTGTGCCTGCTGTTTCGGCCATCGTTTGGCCGAATAAAGGGGAGAATGCCAGCGTGAATTCTTTCAGGGTAGCAAGGAGCAAAGGGCATGATAAAAAACATCGGCAGTGCGGACGGTTTAATGGGAACGATGAAAGCACGCGCCGAGCTTAACTCAGCGGCCTTCAGCGAGATGTTGGGGGCCGCCGACGGCAAGGCGCGGCAAAACAAGGCGAATCCGCTGTCGCGCATCACCGCGCAGACGATGCAAAACGTGACGGCGCTGTTCGCCTCCGCGGCGAAAGCGGCGCCCACTCACCCCGCGGCAGCCGGTGCGCTCTCGTTCGAACAGCGGGCGACGCTGGCGGAAAGCGCAGAGCTGCTGCAAACGCGAACGAACTATCTGCGGACGGCGCTGCAATTGCACAATCCGGGCAAGGCGTTCAGCATGCCGGCGCTGCTCAAGCTGTGATGAGGAAAGCGGAGCGCCCAACGAGCGGCGCTCCGGTGCGGACTGAACGGGCTTTCTGATGAAGCCCTGGGGATTTCCCTGGCGTGGCTTGTCTCTTTAGCGATACAGCTCGGCGCTGACGTGCATCGTGCTGTTGTCGCCCGGTTCGTGCAGGGCGATGATGCGATAAGAGGTCGCGCCGCGTTGATCGGCGATTTTACTGACCTGGCTGCTGGCGTCATCCGGCGAAACCACGTTCTGGTTCAGGGTGATGAAGCCGACGCTCTGGCGTTGATCGACCTGGTGCGACGTGATCTCCGTGGCGGCCATTACGTTGGCGGAGAACAGGGCGGCCAGCGCCGTTGCGAGAATGATGCGTTTCATAGTGCCTCTCTTACTTTTTGCCGTTACGGCCTGACAGCGAGTGTCGCTGCGGCAAAAAGTCATTTATCTGCATTGAATAACCTGGAATCTTTTTCGTCGCGCTGTCTGCGGCGGATATGGTTAATTTTAGTCCGTTGCGGCGGATTAAAAAGCGGGGTCTTTTGATGGCCTCTTTCAAAAAAAGTGAAATAGATTTGTGACTCAACGCTGATTTCATTGAAAGATTTTTGAAACCGATGGATCGGCGTACATAGGTTCTCCCACGAGCAAATCGTGCTATTTCCCATAACGCCTCGCATTAACGCGAATAAAACCCACGCAGTTCTTGAGTTTCCCGCCCTGCGTCAGTATGATTACGCGTCATTTTTCAGCCGCACACTAAACACGTTCCTTGCTTCCATGGGCCGCGGTTGACCCTGACAGGAGGCTGAATAATCCGTAAGGAGCAATTCGATGCGTCATTACGAAATCGTTTTTATGGTCCATCCTGACCAAAGCGAACAGGTTCCGGGCATGATCGAGCGTTACAGTGCTACCATCACTAACGCGCAAGGTCAGATTCACCGTCTGGAAGACTGGGGCCGCCGTCAGCTGGCTTATCCGATCAACAAACTGCACAAGGCTCACTACGTTCTGCTGAACGTTGAAGCGCCGCAGGAAGCGATCGATGAGCTGGAAACTAACTTCCGCTTCAACGACGCCGTTATCCGCAGCATGGTTATGCGCGTTAAGCACGCGGTAACTGAAGCATCTCCGATGGTTAAAGCGAAAGACGAACGTCGTGGCGATCGCCGCGAAGACTTCGCTAACGAAACCGCAGATGATGCAGATGCTGGGGATTCTGAAGAGTAATTGCCGCCGTGACGGCTAATCGTCTGGTTTTGTCGGGCACTGTGTGCAAGGCGCCGGTTCGAAAAGTGAGTCCTTCCGGGATACCGCACTGCCAATTTGTGCTAGAGCACCGTTCGCAGCAGACGGAAGCCGGATTCAGCAGACAAGCATGGTGCCGAATGCCCGTGGTTGTCAGCGGACAACAGTCACAAGCACTAACTCAAAGATTAACGGTCGGCAGTCAGATTACCGTGCAAGGCTTTGTAAGCTGCCATCAAGGGCGCAACGGGCTGAGCAAATTGGTTCTGCATGCCGAGCAGATTGAATTGATAGATTCTGGAGACTAGCCAAATGGCACGTTATTTCCGTCGTCGCAAGTTCTGCCGTTTCACCGCGGAAGGCGTTCAAGAGATTGACTATAAAGACATCGCTACGCTGAAAAACTACATCACCGAAAGTGGTAAAATTGTACCGAGCCGTATCACCGGTACTCGTGCAAAATATCAGCGCCAGCTGGCCCGTGCTATCAAGCGCGCGCGCTACCTGTCTTTGTTGCCGTACACTGATCGTCATCAGTAATCGGCCACTGTCCATTAACGACTTTGAGAGGATAAGGTAATGCAAGTTATTCTGCTTGATAAAGTAGCAAACCTGGGCAGCCTGGGTGATCAAGTTAACGTTAAAGCGGGCTACGCTCGTAACTTCCTGGTACCACAGGGCAAAGCTGTTCCTGCTACCAAGAAAAACGTTGAGTTCTTCGAAGCACGCCGTGCTGAACTGGAAGCCAAACTGGCTGACGTTCTGGCTGCTGCTGAAGCTCGCGCAACCAAGATCAACGAACTGGGTTCAGTCACCATCGCTTCCAAATCTGGCGACGAAGGTAAACTGTTCGGCTCTATCGGCACCCGCGACATCGCTGACGCAGTGACTGCGGCAGGCGTTGAAGTTGCCAAGAGCGAAGTTCGTCTGCCGAACGGCGTTCTGCGTACCACTGGCGAGCACGAAGTGCACTTCCAGGTACACAGCGACGTGTTCGCACAGCTGAATGTAGTTGTGGTTGCAGAAGCGTAATTTACGCTGCTGTTAACCCGGTTAAAACGCCAGCCTCGCGCTGGCGTTTTGCTTTTCTGCGCCCGGCAAAACGCGCTACGCTTGAAGACGGGATAAAAAGGAGAGCGTGCGATGGCAAAGATTACGCTACAGCGGGTTTACGATTTCAGCGCGCCGGCGCCGGAACACTGTTATCTGATAGACAGGCTATGGCCGCGCGGCATCAGCAAGGAGCGGCTGACGGGCGTGCAGTGGCTGAAACAGGTGGCGCCGGATGACGAACTGCGCAAGTGGTTCCATCAGCATACCGACCAGTGGGCGGTCTTCGAGGCGCGTTACCGCCAACAGCTGGCGGCCAACGACGCCTGGCGGCCGCTGGTGGCGCTGTTACGGCAGGGGCAAGCGCTGACGCTGCTGTATGGCAGCAAAGATACCGAGCACAACCAGGGCGTGGTGCTGCGCGAGTTTTTGCTGGCGCAGCTGTAGGGATTAGCGTTCCCGGCGGTAGCTGCCGTCGGCCTGGCGGCGGAACAGCGCCTGGCTGTTGTCCACCGTGGTCACCGACAGCGCGTTAATCATGCCGTTGGCGCCGCGTTCGATGCGCACTTCCTGGCCGGCTTTCATGTTGCTCAGCGGCTTGTCGCCGCCTTCCACCTGCGCCATGGCGAACACTTCATTCACCGGCAGATTGTTGTCGCGAAACAGCTGCGCCAGGGTCTGGCCGGGCTGAATTTGGTAACGCTGCCAGTTGCCCGCCGGCGTCGGTTCGTTGGCTGGAGTGGCGCCGCCGCCGCTTTGCCGCTCGGCCTGCAGCGGCACGCTGGTTTCCTGCTGGGATACCGGGAACGGCTGTCTTTCGGGCGAGTAGGGCCACAGCAGGGCCAGCAGCAGGATAGCGCCGAAAATCAGCACCCAGCGGCGGTGAAAGTAGGGCAGCGGCTCCATCCAATGGAAACCGTCCGGCAGATGCCAGACTTTGGCCAGCAGCGCTTTGACCTGCTGCATTTTGTCGTTGGCCGGCGGTGGCTCCGATGGCGGTTCCGCGCCTTCAGACGTGGGTGCGGCGCCCGATTTCAGGCGCTGGCTGACGTTCAGCCAGGTGCGCAGCAGCGGCTGGTAGATGCGGGTGGTTTTCCTTCTCCTGGGCGCGATTCTGCCCATGGTGACCTCTCTTCGACGGCGAAATAATGAGCGCGGCGCGGCAAGCGCGTCGCCTGCCCGATATCCTGCTTTCAGTATAGTCCGCTAACTGATTGAAGTGAAAGGCGGCTGAGCGGCAGGGCCGGGGTTTGCGGCTGCGGGCGTTAACAGAAGGTTATTGTTTCTTTTTCTACGACAAAAGTCATCATTCTCCACACAAGATTTTACCCGGCATTGACGCGCTGTTATGCTGCGCTTTCGACTTTTTACAGACTTAAGGAAAACCCCATGACAACCCCTTCTTTTGACAGCGTTGAAGCGCAAGCAAGTTACGGGATTGGTTTACAGGTCGGCCAGCAGCTGCAAGAGTCCGGGCTGGAAGGTTTGCAACCGGAAGCTTTGCTGGCGGGCCTGCGTGACGCGCTGGAAGGGAATGCCCCGGCGGTTCCGGTAGACGTGGTGCACCGTGCGCTGCGTGAAATCCACGAGCGTGCGGACGCGGTGCGCCGCGAGCGCCAGCAGGCGATGGCGGTTGAAGGCCAGAAATTCCTGGACGACAACGCCAAGCGCGACGACGTGACGCTGACCGAGTCCGGCCTGCAGTTCTCCGTGCTGGAGCAGGGCAACGGCCCGATCCCGTCCCGTCAGGACCGCGTGCGCGTGCACTACACCGGTCGTCTGATCAACGGCGACGTGTTCGACAGCTCGGTTGAGCGCGGTCAGCCGGCAGAATTCCCGGTCAGCGGCGTGATCCCAGGCTGGATCGAAGCGCTGACCCTGATGCCGGTCGGCTCCAAATGGCAGCTGTATATCCCGCATAACCTGGCCTACGGCGAGCGTGGTGCAGGCGCGTCCATCCCGCCGTTCAGCGCGCTGGTGTTCGACGTCGAGCTGCTGGAAATCCTGTAATCCCACCGAGGATTGCTCCGGGCGCCTTCGTGGCGCCCTTATTTTATGCGCCGCGCAGCGCGCGCGGGAACAGCAGATTGTTTTCCAGGCTGATGTGCTCCATCAGATCGCCGATAAACTCATCGATGCCGGTGTACAGCGCTCGCCAGGTGGTGCAGGCGCCCTCCGGCGGCGTCACGTTATCGGTGAGGAACTTCACCACTTCCAACTGCTCACCCGCCTCGTCATGTTCATGCTCCATCACCGAGATCGGTCCGGCGGCCTGCGGCCCCATGCCCTGTTTGATCAGCGGGAACAGGATCTGCTCCTCTTTCATCATGTGATTCTCCAGATCCAGACGGATCAGGTTCAGCTGCTTCGCCAACCCGCGCGGGCAGCTGGGTTTGTCGCCGTGCACGCGTTCGACTTTTTCCGCCATCAGCACCAGTTCGGCCAATTGCTCGCGGTGCCGCTGATGAAAGCGCGGCAGAATGTAATCGATCACTTCACCGAGCGGCGCTGTGCGCCAGTCCCGGCTTTGTTCCGGCGTGGCGGCGAGTGCGGCCAGCGCGTTCTCCAACTGGTCGATGTCCAGCCCTTTACGCTCGGCGGCGCGCGCCAGCGACTGCCGGCCGCCGCAGCAGAAATCCAGCTGATGCTGGCGAAACAGCCGGGATGCCCGGGGAATGGCGATGGCGAGCGCGCCAAGGGATTGGTTGCGGTAATCCATGGTAGTGCCTCTTTAAACGAAGGAATTTTATAACATGTATTTTAAATGCAATTTAAAGGGCGCGCCAGTGGGAAAATAGCGAAGCTGGCCGGGGGATGGCCCCGGCCGGGTGATTATTTCGCGCTTAAATCGATGCGATAGACCGTGAAGCCGATACGGTCATTGCCCTCGGCGGTCATCGGATATTGAGCGTGCTCCTTGATAAACGCCGTCGCTTTGTCCGACGGCGAAGTCTCGAAGCGGATATCCAGCGGCTGTTGGCTGCTGAAGGTCGCCAAACGCCAGTTGTTGTCCGCCTGCGGATGCACCGCGCCGCGCCGTTGGGTTTCGGCGCTGATGTAGGCCGCCAGCACCGAACGGTTCTCATCCGGCGAAGCGAAGGCGATGTGTTTGTCGCCGGTGCCGGCAAACTTGCCGCCGTAGGCGCGGTAGTTGTTGGTGGCGACCAGGAAGGTGGCGTTCGGATCGATCGGCTTGCCGTTGAAGGTCAGCTGCTTGATGCGCTCCGCCTTGTCGTTGATCAGCTGGCATTCGCCGTCGTAGCGTGCCGGCTGGCTGACGTCGATCTGGTAGTTGACGCCGTCGATCACGTCGAAGTTATAGGTGCGGAAGCCGTCCCAGTTGATCAAGCCCTGCGGCTTGGCGCTGTTGACGTCGATCTGGTTGAACTGGCCGGCGGAGCACTCCAGCCACTCTTTCACCTCTTTGCCGCTGGCCTTCACTACTACCAGGGTATTGGGGTAGAGATAGAGATCGGCGGCGTTGCGGAAGGTGAGCTGGCCCTTTTCCACTTCGACGAAGCTGGCCGGATCGTTCTTGCGGCCGCCGACCTTGAACGGCGCCGCCGCCGACAGCACCGGCAGATCGGCCAGATCCGGATCGCCCTGAATGTAATGTTCAACGTAGGCCTTCTGCGCATTGTTGACGATCTGCACCGTCGGATCGTCCTGCACCAGCGCCAGGTAGCTGTACATGTTGCCGTCGGATTTGCCGATCGGCTGGCTGACGAACTCGCGCGTGCCCTTGTGATCGTCCGCCAACACTTTCACCAGCGCGGCGTCTTCCGCCGCCAGCGATTTCTTGTTCTCTTTGTCGTAGATCGGCCGCGCTTCCGCTTTGGCGGCGGTCACTTTCCAGCTGCCGCCATCGTTGTTGAGCTGCAGGTCGACCACGCCGAGATGATCGCCCCATTGGCCCGGCATCACCGCCGGTACGCCGTTCAGCAGGCCTTTATCGATATCCGCGCCTTTGATGTTGGCGAAGTCCTTGCTCGGAAACACCGCATGGGCGTGGCCGAACATGATGGCGTCGATGCCCGGTACCTGGCTGAGGTAGTAGACCGAGTTTTCCGCCATCGCCTTGTAAGGCTCGCTGGACAGCCCGGAATGCGGGATCGCCACCACCAGATCGGCGCCCTGTTTACGCATTTCCGGCACGTAGCGCTTGGCGGTGGCGGTGATGTCGTCCACCGTCACTTTGCCCTGCAGGTTAGCTTTATCCCACACCAGGATCTGCGGCGGCACGAAGCCGATGTAGCCGATGCGCAGCGTATGCGCCTTGCCGTCGCGGTCCTTCACCGGCGTATCGACGATGATGTAGGGCGTGAACAGCGGTTTTTGCGTTTTGGCGTCGATGACGTTGGCGTTGATGTACGGGAATTTGGCGCCGGCGATGGCGTTCTTCAGGTAGTCCAGCCCGTAGTTGAATTCATGGTTGCCGATGTTGCCGACCACGTAGTCCAGCGTGTTCATCGCCTTATAGACCGGGTGCACGTCGCCCGGCTTCAACCCCTTGGCCGCCATGTAGTCGCCGAGCGGGCTGCCCTGAATGATGTCGCCATTGTCCACCAACACCGCGTTGGTAGCCTGTTGGCGCGCCTGCTGGATCAGGCTGGCGGTGCGCACCAGGCCGAACTTGTCGGTCGGCGTGTCCTTGTAGTAATCGAAGTCCATCATGTTGCTGTGCAGATCGGTGGTTTCCAGCACGCGCAGATCGACGGTGGCCGCCTGCGCCGAGGCGCACACCAGCAGCGCAAGCGCGGACAGCGTCAGGGGATGCTTCATCATTTGGGGGCTCTCCATTCCATTTATTCGAGTGTTATCGCAGAGGGAAATGTAATTAACATTGCTTGCCACAGTAAACTGTGAAGTGTGGCAGAAAACGGCGGCAGGTAACGCGGGGAAGTTCACAGTTGTGCCCAACAAGATCTGAGGAATTCCTGGGGGTTAGCCGGTTGAGATGGATATTCGGCGTAAAAAAAACTAGTCTGCTAGCAGAGACAGAGGGAAATTTCCCACGGAGATGCAGAGTTGAGGTGCATGATGTTAGAGCGAATTTGCCAACTGTCCCGCGAGGCGGGGGCGGCGATCATGGCGGTGTACGACGGTGAACAACCGCTTGATGTCGCACAGAAAAAAGATGATTCACCGGTGACGGCGGCCGATCTGGCGGCGCATCACATCATCAAGCGCGGCCTGGCGGCGCTGACACCGGAGGTGCCGCTGCTGTCGGAAGAAGATCCGCCGGCGTGGGAAGAGCGCCGCAGCTGGACGCGTTACTGGCTGGTCGATCCGCTGGACGGCACCAAAGAGTTCTTGCACCGCAACGGTGAGTTCACGGTCAATATCGCTCTGATTGAAGAGGGGCAGGCGGTGATGGGCGTAGTGTACGCGCCGGCGATAGACGTATTGTATCTGGCGGAGCGCGGCAAGGCCTGGAAAGAAGAGAAGGGCGTGCGGCAGGCGATCGGCGTCAGCAACGCGCATCCGCCGCTGGTGGTGGTGAGCCGCTCGCATATCGACGACGAGCTGAAAGATTATCTGCAGCAGCTGGGCGAGCACCAGACCGTGTCCGTCGGCTCCTCGCTGAAGTTCTGCCTGGTGGCGGAAGGCAAGGCGCAGCTCTATCCGCGCTTCGGGCCGACCAACATTTGGGATACCGCCGCAGGGCATGCGGTGGCGGTGGCCGCCGGGGCGCAAATTCACGATTGGCAGGGCAGGCCGTTGCTCTATACCCCGCGTGAATCCTTCCTCAACCCCGGCTTCCGGGTGTCGCTGTTCTGAGTTAGTTCGCCAACAGCTGGTGCAGCTTGGACATCACCTGCTGCACCTCTTCCGGCGTCAGCGCGCCGTCTTTGGCAAACTGAATGCGCCCTTGCTTATCCAGCACCACGATGGCGGAGCCTTTCGGCTGCAGATCCCAGGCCTTGCGCACGTTACCGTCGCTGTCGACGATAAACTGCGACCACGGGAACTCCTTCTTGCTGTCTTCAATGCTGCTGCGCACGAACATCGCGGTGCCCATCAGGGCATCGTCGGTGTTGACGATTGTCGTCGTTTGGTAACGATCGTGTGGTAGCTTCGCCTTCTTGATCGCTTCAATCAGTGGGTCGTTCATGTCTTTGGCGGAGCTGCGGCCGGCAATATGTTGTATCACTCGCACTTTTCCACTGAGCTGCGCGCTGTTCCAGTTCTGGTAGCTAAAATTACCTTCAGCGTAATTGAGCTCTCCTTTGTCGCTGACGCCGACCGGCGCCACGCGCTGCTGGAGCTGGAAGTTGTGCGCGGAAGCGAAAAGCGGGGCGAGCAGCAGGGATACCATCAGCATGCGACTTGTTTTCATGCTTTCTCCTTGTAATGGGGGGAATTTGTGCGACAGCACTTCGACAGCCTAAAGCATAGGATGTGATAAGAGGTCTGTCCTGTTAACCGGATCGCAGATTTTCCCTTGGTTCGCTAATCATCAGATTTTGAAGGGATATCCTGAAAACGTTATAAATTATCATATACAATTCTGTCAAAAAGTGTAAATCCAGTGCAGATCACCGGGCAGAAGTGAACGATCTGGTCTTTACTGGGTCTACTACATGCAATCAAGTTGCGTTCTGAATTTCGAGGCTGCCACCTTTGGCGGCTCGCTGAGCGCATGGATCAACGGGAGGAGCGTAAAAGAATGAGAATCTTCCAGCGTTATAACCCTTTGAAAGTGGCGAAGTACGTTAAGACCCTGTTTCGCGGAAGGCTGTATATCAAGGACGTGGGCGCATTTGAATTCGACGAGGGGAAAATCCTGCCGCCGAAGATTCGCGACAAGCGCCATTTCAGCGTGATGTCTGAAGTGAACCGTCAGGTGCTGCTGCTGCAGGCCGAGATGGGGTGAACACCTCGCTGACAGCGGTAAAAAAATGCGGCCCCGATGGGGCCGCTGATGTTTTTGTCTTATCGCCGTCAAGCTACGGGGTGTCTTCCGGCGCTTTCGGCAGCACCGCCGCCGGTTTGTCGCTCAGCCGGGTGACCAGCAGCTGGTCTATCTTGTAGCTGTCGATATCCACCACTTCGAACTTGTAGCCGGCGTATTTGACGAAGTCGGTGCGTTTCGGGATCTTGCGCAGCATATACATCATAAAGCCGCCGATGGTCTCGTAGTTGCCCGCCTGCGGGAACTCGTCGATATCCAGCACGCGCATCACGTCGTCGATCGGCGTGCCGCCCTCAATCAGCCATGAGCTTTCGTCGCGCGCCACGATCTGCTCTTCCTGGCCCTGGCCGACCAGATCGCCCATCAGCGTGGTCATCACGTCGTTGAGGGTGATGATGCCCACCACCAACGCATATTCATTGAGGATCACCGCGAAGTCTTCGCCGGCGGTCTTGAAGCTTTCCAGCGCTTCGGACAGCGTCAGCGTATCCGGCACGATCAGCGCCGAGCGGATCTGCACGCCGCTGCTCAGCACCAGGCTCTGGTTGCCCAGCACGCGGTTCAGCAGGTCTTTGGAGTCGACGTAGCCGACCACCTGATCGATATGGCCGTCGCACACCAGGAACTTGGAGTGCGGATGGGTCGAGACCTTCTCCTTGATGCTCTCTTCGCTTTCGCGCAGGTCGAAGTACACCACGCTTTCGCGCGAGGTCATCGAAGACGGCACGGTGCGCGATTCCAGTTCGAACACGTTTTCAATCAGCTCATGTTCCTGCTTGCGCAGCACGCCCGCCAGGGCGCCGGCTTCCACCACCGCGTAGATGTCGTCGGAGGTGATGTCGTCCTTGCGCACCATCGGCAGCTTGAACATACGGAAGATCAGGTTGGCCATGCCGTTGAAGAACCACACCAGCGGGCGGAAGATCATGATGGAGAAACGCATCGGGTTGATGATCCGGACGGCGACCGTCTCTGGTGCAATCATACCGATGCGCTTCGGGGTCAAATCGGCGAACAGGATAAACAGGCTGGTCACCAGCACGAAGGAGCAGATGAAGCTGACCTGTTCCGCCAGTTCGGGCGACAGGAAACGATCGAACAACACCTTGAAGGTGGGAGAGAAAGCCGCGTCGCCGACGATACCGCCGAGGATGGCCACGGCGTTCAGGCCGATCTGCACCACGGTGAAGAAGATGCCTGGGGTTTCTTGCAGTTTAAGCACTCTGGCGGCGTTGACGTTGCCTTCGTCCGCCATCAGCTTCAGTTTGATCTTGCGCGAGGCGGCCAGAGAGATTTCCGACAGTGAGAAGAACGCACTCACCGCGATCAGAAAAAGAATCAGTAAAATACTGTTTAACATAATCTATCCATACGTGCCGACGGGATGCCGGCGCTCTTGAGGAAGGGTAGTACATAGTAAAAAAAGCAGCGATAACAACCAGAAGGGAAGCTATCGGGCCGCAGAAGCGGCCCGCACAGTATAGCAGTTGCCCCACAGGGGCCGCCAGCGGTTAAAAAAGTGCCGCCGGCCGGCATCGGATCAGCCCTGCGGCGGCAGGCAAACGCCGATGCCGCCCAGCCCGCAGTAGCCTTCCGGATTCTTGAACAGGTACTGCTGATGATCGTCTTCCGCGTAATAGAACGGCAGCGCCGGCGCGATCTCGGTAGTGATGACGCGCTTGTCGCCCGCCGCCTCCATCGCCTGCTGGAAGCGCTGCAGGCTGCTTTCCGCCTCGGCCTGCTGCTCCGGGCTCAGCGTATAAATCGCCGAGCGGTACTGGGTGCCGACGTCGCCGCCTTGGCGCATGCCCTGCGCCGGATCGTGATTTTCCCAGAACACCTGCAGCAGCTGTTTGTAGCTGACGACCTGCGGATCGAACACCACGCGCACCACTTCGGCGTGGCCGGTCTGGCCGCTGCACACTTCGCGGTAGGTCGGGTTCGGCGTGTAGCCGCCGCTGTAGCCGGCGGCGGTGCTGTAGACGCCCGGCTGCTGCCAGAACAGGCGCTCAACGCCCCAGAAACAGCCCATGGCGAAGATTGCCACCTCCATGCCTGCCGGCACCTGGGTCATCGAGTGTTCGGTGACCACGTTGAGCGTTGCGACAGGCATTGGCGTGGTGCGGCCAGGCAGCGCGCTTGCCTTATCGACGGTTTGTGATTTATCAAAAAATGGCACCACGGTTGACTCCTGTTGTCACAGTAAGAATTGACCCTACATGGGGGCGGTTCGGTTGTATCTCACCGCGTCTTTGCCCACAATAAGTGGCAAGTTGAGTTTATGTATAAGCTTAACGCAGTATTTTGAGCGCCAAAAGTGAAGAATTCGCCTGTTGCGCGGTGGTGGCAAGCGCGGCGGGCGGCGTCCGGAACAAGGTTGAAGAGGGCTGCCGTCATGATAGCGCGGAGTCTGCCCTGGCCCCGGAGCGAACACCATAACAGGAAAGTAAAATCAATAAGGAGAACACGTGCCAAAGTACCCGGTCATGTGCTTGATATCTGTGTTGCTTGCGGCACCTGCGGCCTATGCGGCCAACGTGCGCTTGCAGGTGGAGGGGTTAAGCGGAGAGTTGGAAAAAAACGTCCGGGTGCGGCTGTCGTCGATCACGCCTGAAGAGGTCGGCACCGACGGGCGCTTCCGCGCGCGGGTGGATGAGGCGGTGCGCCAGGGGCTGCGCGCGCTCGGCTATTACCAGCCGACCATCGAGTTTACGCTGGACGATCGGCCGGGGATGTCGCGCCCGGTGCTGCACGCCAAGGTCAATCCGGGCGAACCGGTGCGTATCGCCGGCGCCAACATCGTGCTGGAAGGCGGCGCGAAGACCGATGAGGACTATCTGGCGCTGGTGAAGAAGGGGCGGCCGACCATCGGCGAGATCCTCAACCACGGCAAGTATGACAGTTTCAAAGGCTCGCTCACCGGCCTGGCGCTGCGCAAAGGCTACTTCGACGCCGACATGACCAAAAGCCAACTCGGCGTGGCCGAAGATCTGCACAAGGCGTTTTGGGATATCGATTTCAACAGCGGCGAACGTTACCGCTTCGGCAAGGTGAAATTCACCGGTTCGCAAATCCGCGAAGACTATCTGCAAAATCTGGTGCCCTTTCATCAGGGGGATTACTACAGTTCGGAGGATTTGGCTGAGCTGAACCGCCGTTTGTCCGCCACCAACTGGTTCAACTCGGTGGTGGTATCCCCTGATTTCAACGATGCCAAAGAGAACAAGATTTTGCCGTTGGACGCGCTGGTGACGCCGCGCACGCGCAACACCGTCGAAACCGGTATCGGCTACTCCACCGACGTCGGCCCGCGGGTGAAAGGCACCTGGAAAAAGCCCTGGCTCAACGATCGCGGGCATAGTCTGGAAACCAGCGCCAGCGTATCGGCGCCGGAGCAGCAGCTGGATCTGACCTACAAGATCCCGTTGCTGAAGAACCCGCTGGAGCAGTATTACCTGCTGCAGGGCGGCCTCAAGAACGTCGATCTTAACGACACCAAGTCCGTCACCTCCAAAGTGGTGGCCTCGCGCAACTGGGATCTTTCCAGCGGCTGGCAGCGGGCGATCAACCTGACCTGGCGCTGGGATAACTTTACCCAGGGTAACGTCAGCAACACCACCATGCTGCTGTATCCTGGCGTCAGCTTCAGCCGCACCCGTTCGCGCGGCGGTCTGATGCCGACCTGGGGCGACAGCCAGCGCTACTCTATCGACGTGTCCGACACCTCCTGGGGCTCCGGCGTGGACTTTGCGCTGATGCAGGCGCAGAACGTCTGGATCCGCACCCTGGCCGACAAGCATCGTTTTGTGGCGCGCGGGCAGGTGGGCTGGATAGAAACCAACGACTTCGACAAGGTGCCGCCGGATCTGCGCTTCTTCGCCGGCGGTGACCGCAGCATTCGCGGCTACAAGTACAAAGACATCTCGCCGCGCGGTGACGACGGCAAGCTGACCGGCGCCTCCAAGATGCTGACCGGCTCGCTGGAGTACCAATACAACGTGACCGGCAAATGGTGGGGGGCGATGTTCGTCGACTCCGGTGAAGCGGTGAACGATATCAAGAAGAGCAACTTCAAGACCGGCGCCGGCGTAGGCGTGCGCTGGCAGTCGCCGGTGGGGCCGGTGAAGCTGGATATCGCCGCGCCTGTGGGAGACAAGGACACCCACGGGATGCAGTTCTACATCGGTTTGGGGCCTGAACTATGAGCCTGGTTAAAAAGATTTGTCTCGGATTTCTGGTCGTTCTGCTGTTGCTGATCGGCGGCCTGGCCTTCCTGATAGGCACCACCACCGGTTTGCATATGGTCATCAACGGCGCGGCGCGCTGGGTGCCGGGGCTGGAGATCGCCAGCGTCAGCGGCGGCTGGCGCGATCTGACGCTGAAGGGCGTGAAGTATCAGATGCCGGGCGTGACGGTCAACGCCGGGCAGTTCCATCTGTCGCTCGATCTCTCCTGCTTTAAGCGCAGCTCGCTGTGCGTCAACGCCTTGACCGCCCAGGATGTGGACGTGGCGGTGAACACCAAAGAGATGGCGCCTTCCGCGCCGGTGGAGGAGAGCAGTGAGCCGACCACCAATCTCAGCACGCCTTACCCGATCACGCTGCGCCTGTTGGCGTTGAACAACGTCAAGGTCACCGTCGACGACACCGCCATCTCGCTGGCCGAGTTCCGCACCGGCGCGCAGTGGCAAGAGCGCGCGCTGACGCTGATGCCGACCAAGATCGGCTCGCTGCTGATCGCCTTGCCGAAAACCCCGCAAAACCCGCTGCCGGAAGCGGTGCAGCCGGCGGTCGAGGTGGCGAAAAAGGTCGGCGAGCAGGTTACCGACGCGGCGAAGCCGGCACCTCAGCCGGAAGAGAAGCCGCTGGGCGAAACGCTGAAGGAACTGTTCGCCAAACCGCTGTTGCCGGATCTGCCGGACATCCGCCTGCCGCTGGATATCACCGTCAAAGAGATCAGTGGCGAACAGCTGCGCTTGACCGGCGATACCGACGTGCTGATCACGAGCCTGTTGCTGCAGGCCAGCACGCAGGATCAACATATCCAGCTGGACAACTTCGACGTGAAGTCGCCGCAGGGCACGCTGTCGCTGCAAGGGCAGGCGACACTGACCGGCGACTGGCCGGTGTCCCTGACCGCCAACAGCGCGCTGAACATCGAACCGCTGAAGGGCGAGAAGGTGAAGCTGAACGTCGGCGGCGGGCTGCGTGACGAGCTGAAGGTGGCGCTGAACCTGTCCGGCCCGGTCGGCGCCCAGCTCGATGTGCAAACCCGGCTGGCCGAAGCCGGCCTGCCGCTGGCGCTGACGTTGCAGAGCAAGCAGCTGAAATGGCCGCTGAGCGGCGAGGCGCAGTATCAGGTCAACGATTTCCGCCTGCGCTTTAACGGCAAGGCGACCGACTACGCGCTGTCGACGCGTGCCAATCTGAAAGGCCAGGACTTGCCGCCGGCGGTGCTGACGCTGGACGGCAAAGGCAACGTCGAGCAGTTCAAGCTGGAGCGCCTGCGCCTGGCGGCGCTGCAGGGCAATACCGATCTCACCGCGCTGGTGGACTGGAGCAAGGCCATCAGCTGGAACTCGCAATTGACGCTGAGCGGCATCAATACCGCCAAGCAGTGGCCGGAATGGCCGGCGAAACTCGACGGCAAGATCACCACGCGCGGCAGCCTGCACGGCGGCAGCTGGCAACTGCAGGTGCCGGTGCTGCAGCTGGACGGCAACGTGAAGCAGAACAAGGTCACGGCGCGCGGTACGCTGAGCGGCAACGCCGCCGGGCAGTGGAAAATCCCCGGCATCGATCTGGCGTTGGGGCGTAACCAACTGAACGTCAAAGGGCAGCTGGACGAGAAGAGCTGGAACCTGGACGCCAACATCGACGCGCCGCGTCTGGACGGCGCGCTGCCGGGCCTGGGCGGCACCGCCAAAGGGCTGCTGAAACTGCGCGGCAATCTGCAGGCGCCGCAGCTGCTGGCGGATTTGACCGCTTCCGGCCTGCAGTGGCAGGCGCTGCGCATCAACCGCGTGAAAATAGACGGCGACGTGCGCTCCACGGATCAGATTCAGGGGCAACTGGCGGTACGCGTCGAGCAGCTGAAGCAGGATGCGCTGGAGGTCAGCCTGTTGACCCTCGACGCCAAGGGCAGCGAGAAGCAGCACCAACTGCAGCTGAAGATCGACGGCAAACCGGTCTCCGGCCAACTGGCGCTGCAGGGCAGCTTCGATCGCCAGCAGCAGCGCTGGCGCGGCAATCTGAACAACACTCGCTTCGATACGCCGGTAGGGGAATGGCGCCTGACGCGCGCCATCGCGCTGGACTACCTGAACACCGAGCAGAAAATCAGCGTCGGGCCGCACTGTTGGCAGAACCCGAACGCCGAGCTGTGCGTGCCTAAGACCATTGAAGCCGGCCAGAGCGGCCAGGCCAGCGTGGTGCTCAACCGGTTCGATCTGGCGATGATCAAGCCGTTCCTCGGCCCGGAAACCGCCCTGAGCGGGGTGTTCACCGGCCGGGCCGACGTCAGCTGGAAACCGGGCGGCGCGCTGCCGGAGGCGAAAGTCACGCTGGCCGGCAACGGCGTCAAAGTGGTGCAGCAGGTGCAGGGCAACGCGCTGCCGATCGCCTTCGACACGCTGACCCTCAACGCCGGCCTGAACAACGGTCGCGCGCTGGCCGACTGGCGGATCAAGCTGACCAACAACGGCCAGTTCGACGGCAATATCCAGGTGGCGGATCCGCAGGTGCGGCGCACCATCAGCGGCAACGTCAATATCACCAACATCTCACTGGCGCTGATCAACCCGGCGCTGATGAAGGGCGAAAGCGCGGCGGGCATGCTGAACGCCAACCTGCGCCTGGGCGGCAGCGCGCAGAAGCCGCTGGTGTTCGGGCGCCTGGCGTTGGATCGGGCGAAGGTGCAGGGGCACTGGATGCCGTTCGATATGACCGACGCGCGGCTGGCGGTGAATTTCAACGGCATGACCTCGACGCTGGAAGGGCTGCTCAGCACCACGCGCGGCCAGCTGAATCTGGCGGGCGACGCCGACTGGCGTGACATCAACGCCTGGCGTGCGCGCATTGCCGCCAAGGGCGATAAGCTGCGGGTGACGGTGCCGCCGATGATCCGCATCGACGTGTCGCCGGATCTGGTGTTCGAAGCCACGCCGCAGCTGTTCTCGCTCAACGGCAAGGTCGACATTCCCTGGGCGCGCATCACGGTGCAGGAGCTGCCGGAAAGCGCGGTGGGCGTCTCTTCCGACGAGGTGATGCTGGACGACCAACTGAAGCCGATTCAACCGAAGACCGCCTCGATCCCGATCAACAGCAATCTGATGATCCACGTCGGCAATGACGTGCGGCTGGACGCTTTTGGTCTCAAGGCCCGTCTGAAGGGCGACCTGAAGGTGGTGCAGGACAAGAAAGGGCTGGGCCTCAACGGCCAGATTGACATCCCTTCCGGCCGCTTCCATGCTTATGGTCAGGATTTGATCGTGCGTAAAGGGCAACTGATGTTCTCCGGCCCGCCGGATCAGCCGCTGCTGAATATCGAGGCGATCCGCAACCCGGAATCCACCGAGGACGATGTGACCGCCGGCGTGCGCGTGACCGGCCTGGCGGATGCGCCGAAGCTGGAAGTGTTCTCCGATCCGGCCAAATCGCAACAGGAAGCCCTGTCTTATCTGCTGCGCGGCCAGGGCTTGAGCAGCTCCGGCGCCGACGGTAACGCCATGACCTCGATGTTAATCGGCATGGGGGTTGCACAAAGTGGTCAACTTGTGGGTAAAATCGGCGAGGCATTCGGCGTAAGTAATTTGGCTCTGGACACTCAGGGGGTTGGCGACAGTTCCCAGGTTGTCGTGAGCGGCTATGTTCTCCCAGGCTTACAAGTAAAATATGGGGTGGGCATCTTCGACTCCTTGGCCACGCTGACGTTGCGTTATCGCCTGATGCCTAAGTTGTATCTTGAAGCGGTGTCTGGTCTCGACCAGGCATTAGATTTGCTCTATCAGTTTGAGTTTTAGCGATGCGAATAATTGTCTACGGCAGTTTACGGCGCAAACAGGGAAACAGCCATTGGATGACCAACGCTCAATGGCTCGGCGAGCACGAGCTCGAAGGCTATCAGATTTATAATCTGGGCCATTACCCGGCGGCGATCCCTGGAGAGGGCACGATACATTGCGAAGTGTATCGTATTAACTCATCGATTCTGGCAGAGCTGGACGAACTGAAAAGCAACACCAAGGACTATAAGCGCGAGCTGATTCAGACGCCTTATGGGAGTGCGTGGATCTACCTGTACAAACACAGCGTGGACGGTTACCCGCGAATTACCAGCGGCGACTGGCTGAAGCGTCTCGACGAACAGTAAGAAAAAAAACACCGCTCAATGAGCGGTGTTTTTTCATCGGACGGCGGCGAGAATTACTTCTTGGCAGCGCGTTCGAAGGAGGCGATGATTTCCGCTTTAGCTGCGGCAGCGTCTGCCCAGCCTTCCACTTTCACCCATTTGCCTTTTTCCAGATCTTTGTAGTGCTCGAAGAAGTGAGCGATCTGGGCTTTCAGCAGTTCTGGCAGGTCGTTCACGTCTTTCACGTGATCGTACTCTTTGGTCAGCTTGCTGTGCGGTACCGCAACCAGCTTGGCGTCTTCACCGGCTTCGTCGGTCATCTTCAGCACGCCAACCGGACGGCAGCGGATCACGGAGCCCGGCTGCAGCGGGTATGGGGTTGGGACCAGCACGTCAACCGGATCACCGTCCAGAGACAGGGTGTGGTTGATGTAGCCGTAGTTGCACGGGTAGAACATCGCGGTGGACATGAAACGGTCAACGAACAGCGCGCCGGTTTCTTTGTCGATTTCGTATTTGATTGGATCGGCGTTGGCCGGGATTTCGATTACTACGTAGATATCTTCCGGCAGGTCTTTGCCAGCAGGGACCAGATTCAAGCTCATGTCGGTTTCCTTTAATCATCAAACCAGAAATGGAGTGGCGGCTATTATAGCGGACTCTTTTGCGATTTCCTGCCCTTTTCATCGTCGAAAACCCAGTGCGCTGGCGCACGGAGAATTTCCAGATTAATCCCGCCGCGGCATGAAGTTTTGCCTCCGCCTGCCGATAACTTCAACAAACAATAATGAGCCAGCAAAGCTGGCTCCGCGTTTTGCCACCCCTACTACGTCTGATCTCACTATTCTGAAGCCGGGAAGAACTCATGCTAAAAAAGATTACGGTGAAGGCTGGGCTGATCGCCCTGCTGAGCCTGATGACCATGCTGCTGATCATGGTCAGCGTTATTGGCGTCAACGCGATTAACGAAGGATCGCGCTCGATCCATACCTTAAACCAGATCCTCGGCGAAGAGCTGGGCTCGCTGGCCAACAGCTCCAACCTGACGCTGCGCGCCAGAACCGCCGCCTCGCTGGCGGTGCGCCAACGGGAGATCGGCCAGACTGATGTCTCCGACGCCACCGTGGGCCGCATCTACGGTTACCTCGAGCAGTCGAACAAGGAAATGGCGCGCTTTGTCGGCGTCGGCACCGTGACCGAGCGCGGCCGCGAACTCTCCAACCGCCTGCAAAACAGCTACCGCGCCTATCTGGATCAGGGCGTGAAGCCGATGGCCGCCGCTATCAAGGCCGGCAAAATCGATGAGTATTATCACATTCAGGAAACGCGCATCTCCGCGTTGAGCATCGCGTTCGAAAAGGATCTCAGCGATTTCCGCAGCTTCGCGATGAAGCTCGGCGCGCAGCAGGTGTATGACGCGGAAAGCAACGCCAGCACCAAGATCTCGCTGATCGTGGTGGCGGGCCTGCTCAGCGTGCTGCTGGCGGTGCTGGCCTGGTTCGCGCTGCGGGTGATCATTCTGCGCCCGCTGGACGAGTCCATTGCGCAGCTGGAACACATCGCCGGCGGCGATCTGACCCATGAGATCCGTGGCGAGGGCGATACCGAGATGGGCCGCCTGGTGCGGGCGATGCAGCGCATGCAGCAGGCGCTGGCCAGTTCGGTCAGCAAAGTGCGCGACGCCAGCAGCCAGATTGACACCGGTTCACGCGAACTGGCGGCCGGCAACCTGCATCTGGCGCAGCGCACCGAAGAATCGGCCGCTTCGCTGGAAGAAACCGCCGCCAGCATGGAACAGCTGACTTCGACGGTGAAAATGAACGCCGAGAACTGCGAACAGGCCAATCAACTGGCGCTGAGCGTGTCCGATATCGCCAACCAGGGCAGCGACGTGGTCAGCCAGGTGATGAGCAAGATGCAGGCGATCACCGACAGCTCGCGCCGCATCGCCGACATCATCAGCGTGATGGACGGCATCGCCTTCCAGACCAATATCCTGGCGCTGAACGCGGCGGTGGAAGCGGCGCGCGCCGGCGAGCAAGGCCGCGGTTTCGCGGTGGTGGCCGGTGAAGTGCGCAATCTGGCGCAGCGCAGCGCCCAGTCGGCGAAAGAGATCAAAGGATTGATCGAAGCGTCGCAGAACCGGGTGCAGGAAGGCGAGCAGATGGTGGAGTCGGCGGCGCAGACCATGAGCGGCATTACCGGCGAAGTGGGCCGGGTGACGGCGTTGATGCGTGAGATCTCGGCGGCGACGCGCGAACAAAGCAGCGGTATCGAACAGGTGAACCTGGCGGTGGCGCAGATGGATCAGGTGGCGCAGCAGAATGCGGCGCTGGTGGAAGAGTCGGCGGCGGCGACGCGCTCGCTGGAAGATCAGGCTCAGCTGTTGGCGCAGAGCATGGCGGCGTTCAAGCTGTAAGGTGATAAGGGTTCGGCGCGGCGCCGAACCCTTGCAAAGAACGCGTTACTCGTCCGGGTTTTCGGCGATGAAGCGTTCCGCGTCTTCTACCATCGACTTGGTGCCGACGAAGAATGGCGCGCGCTGGTGCAGTTTCACCGGCGTGATGTCCAGAATGCGGTTTTTGCCGTCGCTGGCCTTACCGCCGGCCTGTTCGGCCAGGAACGCCATCGGGTTGCATTCGTACAGCAGGCGCAGCTTGCCTTGTGGATGGCTGGCGGTGCTTGGGTAGATGTAGATGCCGCCTTTCAGCAGGTTGCGGTGGAAGTCCGCCACCAGAGAACCGATGTAGCGCGAGGTGTAAGGGCGCTGCGTCGCTTCATCCTGCTCCTGGCAGTATTTGATGTATTTCTTCACGCCGAGAGGGAACTTGATGTAGTTGCCTTCGTTGATGGAATACATGTTGCCGCTCGCCGGGAAGCGCACTTTCTCGTGGGAGAGGCAGAATACGCCCAGAGACGGGTCGTAGGTGAAGGCGTGGACGCCGTAACCGGTGGTGTACACCAGCATGGTGGACGAACCGTAAACCACATAACCCGCTGCGACCTGGGCGCTGCCCGGCTGCAGGAAGTCTTCTTCGGTCACCGGCGTGCCGACCGGCGTGATGCGACGGTAGATAGAGAAAATCGTACCGACCGAGACGTTGACATCGATGTTGGACGAACCGTCCAACGGATCCATCAAAACGACATACTTGGCATTTTCAGCTCGCTCGCCGTCGAATATCACGATTTCATCTTCTTCTTCGGAAGCGATACCCGCAACTTCACCACGCGCTTTCAACGCCGCTTTCAGTTTTTCGTTCGCGTACAGGTCCAGTTTCATCTGAACTTCGCCCTGTACGTTGGACACCCCGCTGGTGCCCAGAATATCAACCAGGCCGGCCTTGTTGATGTCGCGGTGGATGATTTTGGCGCCCAGTTTAATTGCAGAAAGTAACGCGGTCAGCTCGCCGGTGGCGTGAGAGAAGTCGTGCTGTTTCTCGACGATAAATTCGCCTAACGTTTTCATGACACAATCCCTGAATCTACGGATGGATAGCGGCCTGTTAACAAACCGCCAACGTTTTCGCGTGCAGTGTAGCCCAAAGATGCGCGCTATTCATAGGCAAATCCATTTCTTCTGGACGATTCTGAGCGTTAGAATATGCCGACATTCGATGCACTCACATGAGAAACCTATGCGCATTCACATTCTTGGGATCTGTGGCACCTTTATGGGCGGGTTGGCGATGCTGGCGCGCTCACTGGGGCATGACGTCACCGGTTCGGACGCCAACGTCTATCCGCCGATGAGCACGCTGCTGGAGAACCAGGGGATCGATCTTATTCAGGGTTATGATCCGGCCCAGCTGGATCCGGCGCCGGATCTGGTGATCATCGGCAACGCCATGACGCGCGGCAACCCGTGCGTGGAGGCGGTGCTGGAACGTGGCATCCCTTACGTTTCCGGCCCGCAGTGGCTGCACGACGCCGTGTTGCGCGATCGCTGGGTACTAGCGGTCGCCGGCACCCACGGCAAAACCACCACCGCCGGCATGGCGACCTGGATCCTCGAGGCCTGCGGCTACCAGCCCGGCTTCGTCATCGGCGGCGTGCCGGGCAACTTCGACGTATCGGCGCGCCTTGGCGGCAGCCCGTTCTTCGTGATCGAGGCCGACGAATATGACTGCGCGTTCTTCGACAAGCGCTCCAAGTTCGTGCACTACAGCCCGCGCACGCTGATCATGAACAACCTGGAGTTCGACCACGCCGATATCTTCGACGATCTGAAAGCCATCCAGAAACAGTTCCACCACCTGGTGCGTCTGGTGCCGGGCAAAGGCAAGATCATCCTGCCGGACAACGACAGCCACCTGAAGCAGGTGATGGCGATGGGCTGCTGGAGCGAGCAGGAGCTGGTGGGGGAAGAGGGCACCTGGCGCGCACAGAAGCTGACGCCGGACGCCAGCCATTACGCTGTGTTCCTCGACGGCGAACAGGTCGGCGAAGTGAACTGGGCGCTGGTGGGCGAGCACAACATGCATAACGGCCTGATGGCCATCGCCGCCACCCGCCACGTCGGCGTGCAGCCGGCGGACGCCTGCCGCGCGTTGGGCGATTTCATCAACGCCCGCCGCCGCCTGGAGCTGCGTGGCGAAGCCAACGGCGTCACGGTTTACGACGACTTCGCGCACCACCCGACGGCGATCCTGGCCACTCTGGCCGCGCTGCGCGGCAAGGTCGGCGGCACGGCGCGCATTCTGGCGGTGCTGGAGCCGCGCTCCAACACCATGAAAATGGGCATCAGCAAAAACGATCTGGCGCCTTCGCTCGGCCGCGCCGACGAGGTGTTTCTGTTCCAGCCGCACCACATTCCGTGGCAGGTGGCGGAAGTGGCGGATGCCTGCGTGCAGCCGGCGCACTGGAGCGCGGATCTCGACACGCTGGTGGACATGGTGGTGAAAACCGCACAGCCGGGCGATCACATTCTGGTGATGAGCAATGGCGGCTTCGGCGGCATTCACGATCGCCTGCTGGACGCGCTGGCGAAAAAGCAGGAACCGAAAGTCACCTACTGATCGCTCAGCCGCATCAAGGGCCGCATTCGCGGCCTTTTTTACGCCCATAAAAAAGCCCTCGCGAGCGAGGGCAACGGGGTTCGTCGGATAGGACGACGAGAGGGTCTCTGGGAAATCGGCGTTTGCGTCAGAACTCGGCAGTGGCAGTGACGAGGGTAATCAGCTCTGCAAAGCCGTTCCCAGAGTTGTTATTTGTAAATCTCGGCGGTGGCGTGGTAGTTGCCTTCGTTACGCGCTTCGATCACGCGGTAGGCGGTCGCGCCTTTCGCGTCGGCTTTCTCCGACAACGCTTGGCGAATGTCGGTCGGCGCGCCGTCGATGCCGCTGACGGTGATGGTGCCGATAGATTGCAGATTGGCGGTCTGATCGTTAGTCACCAGTTGGGCGGCGGAGGCGCCGAAGGAGATGACAGACAGCAGGCCGAATGCAGCGAGAGTAGTTTTCATGTTCATGATAGCGATCCTTGGTCATAACAGCCTGGAAGGGCTTGGCAGCGATTTTTATTCTTGAAGGCCGTTATGACAGCGTTTGATTCCAGAGATGTATTGCCCGTTGCCGGGTAATGCCGGTACTTATTTGTAGATTTCAGCGGTTGCGTGGAAGCTGCCGTCATTGCGGGCTTCGATTACGCGGTAAGCGGTCGCCCCTTTGGCGTCGGCTTTGTCGGACAGCGCCTGGCGGATGTCGGAAGGCGCAGCGGCGACGCCGCTCACGGTGATTACACCGGCCGGTTGCAGTTTTGCGGCCTGAGTTGCATCAATAGATTGTGCTGCGAATGCACCAAAGGAAAGCATGGACAGAACGCTCAGGGTTGCAACGGTAGCTTTAATTTTCATCATCTCACCTCATCGTATTCTTTTATCAGTTCCAACGAACTGTGATTCAGTTCACGAAAATGAGTATACAGCTAGTAACGCGAAAAATTAATAGTTAGCTAACAGTTGCTAGTGAAACTTTAACCTTATGATCCTTATTTTTTATAACTGTAAGGAATAAAAAACGCTCACAAAACGATCTTTTGATGTTAAATTTATGTAATTTCAATAAGGTAAGTGCTTTTGACCAAAAGTGCGGAAGATCACAGTGGGTACTGCTGGTTACATGTAGATGTCATGGAAATGTGTTGCTGAGGGATAAAAAAGCAGTGTTAAACGCGGTTGAGGGCGGGAAAGGTAACGTAAGAGTTAAAGAAGCGCTAACAAAGTGCGGGCTAAAGCCGCACTTTGTTAGCGCCAGGTTTCACAGCTCTTGCTCGAACACGCCCAGAATAGCCTCATGCAGTTTCTGAGCGGTAAAGCCGTTGGACGGGGTGACGAAAATCGTGTCGTCGCCGGCAATCGTGCCGAGGATGCCCTGGGATTTCCCCAATGAGTCGAGCAGGCGGGCGATCAGCTGCGCGGCGCCCGGGCTGGTGTGGATCACCACGACGGCGTCGTTATGGTCGACGTCCAGCACCAGATTCTTCAATGGGCTGGTGGTGGTCGGCACGCCGAGTTCGGCAGGAAGGCAATACACCATTTCCATTTTGGCATTGCGCGTACGTACCGCGCCGAACTTGGTCAGCATGCGCGATACTTTGGATTGGTTAATGTTTTCGAAGCCTTCTTCTTGCAGCGCCAAAACGATCTCGCCTTGAGAACTGAATTTTTCTTCTTTCAATAACGCTTTGAACGTCTTGATCAGATCTTCCTGTTTTGCGGGATTACGCATTTTGCACCGTGGAATGTTGATAGTGGAAGTCATGATTATGCATATAGATGAATTTTTATGCAACAAAGGCCGACCCAAAGAAAATAAGCATGACCGGGCGGCGAGGAAAGGGCGGCATTTTAACAAAATCCGGCCGCGATGAATATGCCCTTTTGGCGACGGAAAATCGGCCCGCAGTGGTAAATAAAATGTTATTAAAATGATGTTGTTCTGATGTTGCGTAAGGGTGTAATGTAACGGCCGGTTAACTTGCTCGTGAATAACCTCGCACTATTTTTGATTAGTGTGCGCTATGCCCTTCATGCGTAAGCGATTTAATCTAAAATGGGCGCGACAGCGGCCGTTTTATTACACCTGCAGGCAAGAATTGGCTAATTTATTGTTTTGAAAGGTGTAATGACTTAAGGTCCGTAACCAACACATTCACGGCGCTTTATATATTTAAGATAATAAAGGAGTATAGGATGAAAGTTGCAGTTCTCGGTGCTGCTGGCGGTATCGGCCAGGCCCTCGCCCTTCTACTCAAAACCCAGCTTCCTTCAGGTTCTGAACTCTCTCTCTACGACATTGCCCCCGTTACCCCAGGCGTTGCCGTCGACTTAAGCCACATCCCAACCGCAGTTAAAATCAAAGGCTTCAGCGGCGAAGACGCGACCCCGGCTCTGCAAGGTGCGGACGTGGTGCTGATTTCCGCCGGCGTGGCCCGTAAGCCAGGCATGGATCGCTCTGACCTGTTCAACGTTAACGCCGGCATCGTGCGTAACCTGATTGAACAAGTGGCGAAAACCTGCCCGAAAGCCTGCATCGGCATCATCACCAACCCGGTTAACACCACGGTCGCCATCGCGGCGGAAGTGCTGAAAAAAGCCGGCGTTTACGACAAGAACAAACTGTTCGGCGTGACTTCGCTGGATATCATCCGTTCCAACACCTTCGTGGCCGAGCTGAAAGGCAAGCAGCCGGAAGAGCTGAACGTGCCGGTCATCGGCGGCCACTCTGGCGTGACCATCCTGCCTCTGCTGTCGCAGATCCCAGGCGTGAGCTTCACCGATCAGGAAGTGGCGGATCTGACCAAGCGCATTCAGAACGCCGGCACCGAAGTGGTGGAAGCCAAAGCCGGCGGCGGGTCTGCAACGCTGTCCATGGGCCAGGCGGCCGCCCGTTTCGGTCTGTCTCTGGTGCGTGCGCTGCAGGGCGAGAAAGGCGTTGTGGAATGCGCTTACGTTGAAGGCGACGGCAAATACGCTCGCTTCTTCGCACAGCCGCTGGTGCTGGGCAAGAACGGCGTTGAAGAGCGCAAGGATATCGGCACCCTGAGCGCCTTCGAGCAGAAAGCGCTGAACGAGATGCTGGACGTGCTGCACAAAGATATCGAACTGGGCGAGAAGTTCATCAATAACTGATCGACGCCGATAGTCAGCCGATAAACGCCGCCGGACGCTGTTCCGGCGGTTTTTTTTGCTCCGCGTTCACGATTTGATGCGCGCCTTGCGATCCAGCAGGCAATCGCTGTGCGGATCGTAATAGCGGCTTGGCCAGATCTCCGAGGGGTGGACGCCTATCGCTTCGGCGATCAGCCATTCCCCCTTCGGCCACGGGCGCGACAGCGCGTTGGCCAGCGTCGATGAGCTTAATCCGGCCTTGCGCGACACTGCCGCCAGCGTGGTGCCCTGCTTGCGTAGCGCCGCGATGATATCTGCCGGATGCCAATCTGGGTTCCTTGAATTCATGTTTACATTCCTTTTCTGATTAGCCAAAGTTGCGTTAGTGGTATAACTAACGGGTCAAGGTTAAGCGCATGAACAACGTGAAACGCTTATTCGGAAACCAGAATACCATTAAATTTCCTAAAAAATACCCAAGTAATTTCCAAAAAATGACGTTGCCCACTATTGCCCAGAGATGATGGCTATGAAAAAAGAGTGGTTTGCCGCCAAGGAACTGACAGGCATCGCAGGATTACCTTCCTCACCACAGGGAATCAATCTGATGGCCCGGCGCGAAGGCTGGATCAGCCGCAGGCGTAAAGGCGTGCAGGGAAAAGCGTTGGAGTACCATATCGACAGCCTGCCTTCAGGCGTGCGTAACCTGCTGGTGCTGAAGGAAGACGGGGCGGCATATGACGTAGAGCGTCAGGATCCGCTGGCGGTCTGGATCGAGTATTACTACCATTTGACGGAAAGCGAGCGCGAGAAAATGGTGGCTTTCCTGATGCGGGAAGGGATCGGCGGCCTGCTGGCGCGTATCAACGAAGAGAGCAATACCTAGGCAGGCCCGCGTATGCGGGCCTGATGGTTTTTAAGAAACATTAATTTCTTAAAAGTCGCGTTGCACCGCCAGATGGGCCAGGCCCTCCAGCGCCGTGCGGTGCTCCGATGCCGGCAATGCCTGCAGCGCGGCGATCGCCTTGTCGGCCTCTTCCTCGGCGCGTTTGCGGGTGTATTCCAGCGAACCGCATTGCTGCATCGCCTGCAGCACCGGCTCCAACAGGTGACGGCCGTTGCCTTGCTCAATCGCGCCGCGGATCATGTCACGCTGGGCGTCGTCGCCGTTGTGCATCGCGTGCAGCAGCGGCAGGGTCGGTTTCCCTTCGTTCAGATCGTCGCCGGTGTTTTTGCCCAGGGTGCTGCCGTCGGCGCTGTAGTCGAGCAGATCGTCGATCAGCTGGAAAGCGGTGCCGAGGTAGCGGCCATAGTCTTGCAGCGCCCGTTCTTGCTCAGCGCTGGCGCCGGACAGGATCGCCGACGATTGCGCCGCCGCCTCGAACAGACGG
Organism: Serratia sp. CY29653; assembly: GCF_052169255.1. NCBI lineage: Bacteria > Pseudomonadati > Pseudomonadota > Gammaproteobacteria > Enterobacterales > Yersiniaceae > Serratia > Serratia sp. CY29653. The sequence continues at coordinate 123,672 of NZ_JBJNLC010000002.1, forward strand.
GCAGTTTTGCTGTAGATCACCCGCATATAGCTTTCTTCGCTGATGTCGGGATCGTGCACGTTCATCAACTGCAGCACTTCACCTTCGGCGATGACGTTGACCGCTTCCGACATCAGCGCCAGCACGCGCAGGGATTCCAGGCTGGTCATCATCTGGAAGGCGCGGGTGTAAATAAAGTCGCCGACCAGCACGCTGGCGGCGTTGCCGAACGCCGCGTTGGCGGTGGCTTTGCCGCGGCGCATGTCCGATTCGTCGACGACGTCGTCATGCAGCAGCGTGGCGGTATGGATGAATTCGATCAGGGCGGCCACGGTGACGTGCTTGCTGCCTTCATAGCCCAATGCCCGCGCCGCCAGGACGGCGATCATCGGCCGGATGCGCTTACCGCCACCGCTGATAATGTAATAGCCAAGCTGATTGATGAGCGTGACATCGGAATTCAGCTGTTCGAGAATTGTTGCGTTCACGGCCGCCATATCTTGCGCGGTTAACTCGGTAATTTGCTCTAGGTTCATTGTATTTTTTTCAGCTGTGTTTCTCTTCACCGCGTTGAGATCGCTGCTCACATCGGTACATGGCGGTAACTGTCCCTATGATTGTACTTGAAAAACGGTTCAGATAAACGCCACGAAAGAAACTGCGCTTTTTTTCTTCTTTTTTCTTGTTCTGGTCTTATTCTGCTCTTGTCATGCGCTGCTTTTTTGCGTAGAATTCGCGCCCTATTGTGAATATTTATAGCGCGCTCTGAACTAACACAGTCGGGCACGCGGAAAGCGGAGTTTTATATGTACGCGGTTTTCCAAAGTGGTGGTAAACAACACCGAGTAAGCGAAGGTCAGACCGTTCGCTTGGAAAAGCTGGACATCGCAACTGGTGAAGCGGTTGAGTTTGACCAGATTCTGATGATCGCTAATGGCGAAGATATCAAAATCGGCGTTCCTTTCGTCGATGGCGGCAAGATCAAAGCTGAAGTCGTTGCTCACGGTCGTGGCGAGAAAATTAAAATCGTTAAGTTTCGTCGTCGTAAACACCACCGTAAGCAGCAGGGCCACCGTCAGTGGTTCACTGACGTTAAAATCACCGGCATCAGCGCTTAAGTTAGGAGAGCGGATTAATGGCACACAAAAAGGCTGGCGGCTCGACTCGTAACGGTCGCGATTCAGAAGCTAAACGTCTGGGCGTAAAACGCTTTGGCGGCGAAGCAGTACTGGCAGGCAGCATCATCGTTCGTCAGCGCGGCACCAAATTCCACGCTGGTACTAACGTGGGTTGCGGCAAAGACCACACTCTGTTTGCTTTGAAAGACGGTAAAGTCAAATTCGAAGTTAAAGGCCCGAGCAATCGTAAATTCATCAGCATCGAAGCTGAATAATTTTTCGAGCCTTACGAAATAGATGTAAGCCCCGCAATTCGTTGCGGGGCTTTTTACATTTATGGGTTGCCTGAGGGCAGGCCCGTCAGCGTTGGCGAAGGTGATATGGATACGAAGCAGCAGGTCGGCGTTGGCATTTCTCTGGCGTTAACCACGGCGGTTTGCTGGGGCGCGTTGCCGATTGCGATGAAAGAAGTGTTGGTGGTGATGGAGCCGTTTACCGTTGTCTGGTATCGCTTTACCATGGCCGCCATCGGTTTGGGCGCGATCCTCGCGGTGCGCGGCAAGCTGCCGCCGCTGACGATGTTCCGCCAACCGCGTTGGCTGCTGCTGTTGGCGATCGCGACGGCGGGCCTGCTGGGCAACTTTGTGTTCTTCAGCTCCTCGCTGCAATACCTGAGCCCGACGGCGTCGCAGGTGATTGGCCAGCTGTCGCCGGTCGGCATGATGTTCGCCAGCGTGCTGATTTTAAAAGAACGCATGCGCGTCACCCAGGTCATTGGCGCCCTGATGCTGATTTGCGGACTGATGCTGTTTTTCAACGTCAGTCTGATAGAGATCTTCACCCGGCTGACGGACTACACGCTGGGCGTCATGCTGGGCGTGTGCGCGGCGATGGTCTGGGTGAGCTACGGCGTGGCGCAGAAGGTGTTGCTGCGCCGGCTGGCTTCGCCGCAGATCCTGGTTATGTTGTACACTTTATGTGCGATGGCGTTGTTCCCTCTGGCCAAACCCGAGGTGATTTTCCAGCTGAGCGGCTGGCAATTGGCGTGTTTGCTGTTTTGCGGCGCCAATACGCTGATCGGCTACGGCGCGCTGGCAGAGGCGATGGCGCGTTGGCAGGCGGCGCAGGTAAGCGCGTTGGTGACGCTGACACCGCTGTTTACCCTGCTGTTTTCAGATTTATTGGCGTTGGCCTGGCCCCAGGCATTCGCCGCGCCGACGCTGAACATTGTCGGCTATGTCGGTGCGTTTGTGGTTGTGGCGGGCGCCATGTTTTCCGCAATTGGTCACCGGTGGTGGCCGCGACGGGCAGAACCCCCCCTGGTTGCTCCTTTGAAGCAGCCCGGTGAATGATTTACGGAGACGGTAAATGAAGTTTGTAGATGAAGCAGCGATTCTGGTCGTTGCAGGCGACGGCGGCAACGGATGCGTCAGCTTCCGCCGCGAAAAATATATCCCCAACGGCGGACCTGACGGCGGCGACGGCGGCGACGGCGGCGACGTCTACCTGCTGGCGGACGAGAACCTCAACACTCTTATCGACTATCGCTTTGAGAAGTCTTTCCGCGCTGAGCGCGGCCAGAATGGCCAGAGCCGCGACTGTACCGGTAAACGCGGTAAAGACGTCATCATCAAGGTGCCGGTCGGCACGCGCGTGAAGGATCAGGGCACCGGCGAGATCCTCGGCGACATGACCCGCCACGAGCAGAAGCTGATGGTCGCCAAAGGCGGCTGGCACGGCCTGGGCAACACCCGTTTCAAATCTTCGGTCAACCGTGCACCGCGTCAGAAGACGCTGGGTACCGCTGGCGAAGCGCGCGACCTGTTGCTGGAGCTGTTGCTGCTGGCCGATGTAGGCATGCTGGGGCTGCCGAACGCCGGTAAATCGACCTTCATTCGCGCGGTGTCCGCCGCCAAGCCGAAGGTGGCCGATTATCCGTTCACTACGCTGGTGCCGAGCCTGGGCGTGGTGCGTATGGATCACGAGCAGAGCTTTGTGGTCGCCGACATTCCGGGGCTGATCGAGGGCGCCTCCGAAGGTGCGGGCCTGGGCATTCGCTTCCTGAAACACCTGGAGCGTTGCCGCGTGCTGCTGCACCTGGTGGACATCGCGCCGATCGACGAATCCGATCCGGTGGAGAACGCCAAAGTCATCATCAACGAGTTGAACCAATACAGCGAAAATCTGGCGCAGAAGCCTCGCTGGCTGGTGTTCAACAAAATTGATGTGATTGGTGAGGAAGAAGCCGCCGAACGCGCCAAGGCGATTGTGGAAGGCATGGGCTGGGAAGGGAAGTACTACATGATCTCCGCCGCCAACCGCGAAGGCGTCAACGCGCTGTGCTGGGACGTGATGAACTTCATCAACACCCAGCCGAAAGCGATGGCGATCGAAGAAAGCGCACCGGAAAAAGTCGAATTCATGTGGGATGACTACCACCGCGAGCAAATCGCGGAAGTGGAAGCCGAAGCGGAAGATGACTGGGATGACGACTGGGACGAAGACGACGACGAAGGCGTCGAAATCATTTACCAGAAGTAATTCGGTGATAAGGGGCTCAGCAACGCTGGGCCCTTGTTATTTAAGCGCCTTTTCCGGCAGCCAGCACTGGGCGTTCAGGCCGCGCGCATCGCGGCGGTTTTCCAGCGTCAAACGCCCCTGGTGCAACTGCACGATGCGGATCACGATATTCAGGCCCAGCCCACTGCCGCCGTAGCGTTGATCCATGCGGCGAAACGCCTGCGTCAGCTCCCCGACCATCTCTTCCTTGATACCCGGGCCATCGTCGATGACCTGCAGCAGATAGCCGTTGTCTTGCGGCGTTAACTGCACCTGTATCGCGCCGCCTTCAGGGCCGTAACGGTGGGCGTTTTCGACCAGGTTGCGCAGCAGCAGCCGCAGCAGCACCGGATCGCCGTTTACTGTGGCAGTAGCCGGCAAGTGCCAGTCCAGCGTCTGTCCGCGTTGGGCAGCCATTTCGTCGAGCTCTTCACGCAGCGGCTGGATCACATCGGCCACCCAATCGACATGCTGATAATGGCCGCGGGCGAAGTCTTGCCCGGCGCGCGACAGCATCAGCAACTGCTCGACGGTGTGCATCAGCTGATCGATGCGGGCGATCAGCGCCTGGCTGCCCTTGACGCCCTGTTTCTCCATCAGTTCCAGATGCAGGCGGATGCCGGCCAGCGGCGTGCGCAGCTCGTGGGCGGCGTCGGCGGTGAACAGGCGTTCCTGTTGAATGGTGTTGTCCAATCGTGAGAACAGCTGATTGAGTGCATTGGTGACCGCCACCATTTCCTGGCTGTCGCTGGCGATCGGCAGCGGCGTCAGGTTATCGGCAGAGCGCTTTTCCAGCCGTTTCTGCAATTGGTTGAGCGGGCGGATGATCCAGCTGATGGCCCAAAACGACGCCAGCAGCGTGACGATCATCATGATCAGCGAAGGCGCCAACAGCGACGCGATGGCCTCGGCGATCTCGCTATCGACGCGTTCGGTACGCACTTTGGCGGACAGGGTTTCGTCCACCAGGAAGCCGATCTGTTCCTGGCTTTCGTGCCACAGCCAGAAGGCGCTGATGAGTTGCGTGACCAGCAGGATCAGCGCCAGCATCAGCAGCAGGCGGCGGCGCATGCTGATCATGAGGAGGGTTCCAGGCGGTAGCCGATGCCGCGCACGGTGCGGATGCGATCCTTGCCCAGTTTGCGGCGCAGGTTGTGAATGTGCACTTCCAGCGTGTTGGAACCTAAATCGTCTTGCCAGGTATAGAGATCCTGCTGCAGCAGTTCACGGTTGACCGTCTGCCCGGCACGCATGATCAGACGCGCCAGAATGGCGAACTCTTTCGGCGTGACCTCCACCGGCTGCTGCTGCAGGTAAACCTGCTGGCTGGAGAGGTTCAGCTGCAGATCATCTACCTGCATCAGATTGTCGCTGTGCCCCTGGTAGCGCCGCAGGAGGGCGCGCACGCGCGCCTGCAGCTCGACCAGCGCGAAGGGTTTGACCAGGTAGTCGTCGGCGCCGGCGTCCAGCCCGTCGACGCGGTCTTCCAGCGCGTCGCGGGCGGTCAGGATCAGCACCGGCAGATCGATCTGTTGGCGGCGCCACTGCCGCAGCAGCGCGGCGCCGTCGGTGTCCGGCAGGCCGAGATCCAGGATCACCATGCTGTATTGGCTGGTGATGAGCAGGCTGTTGGCCTCCGCCGCCGTGGCGGCGCAGTCGCAGACGTAACCTTCGCCGGTCAGCGCCAGCGCCAGCCCCTGTTGCAACAGTTCATCATCCTCAACGACCAGCAGCTTCATGATGATCCTCAGTTGTTTTGGTAAATATCCCGATACAGGCGGCTTTCGAAACGCACCAGCGGCGCGCGGCGCTGTTTCTGATCCTCCGGCGGCACGGCGTAGCCGGAGAGATACTGCACGAAGGCCATGCGCTGGCCGCTGGCGGTGGTGATGAAGCCCGCCAGGTTGTACACGCCCTGCAGCGCGCCGGTCTTGGCCGACACTTTGCCGTCGACGCCGGCTTCGTGCAGGCCGCCGCGATAGCGCAGGGTGCCGTCATAGCCGGACAGCGGCAGCATCGAGATGAAGTTCAGCTCGTTGTCGTGCTGCGCGATGTACTGCAGCGCCTGCATCATGGTCGCCGGCGCCAGCAGGTTGTGGCGCGACAGGCCGGAGCCGTCGGCGATGATGGTGTTGCCCAGATCGATGCCGGCCTTCTGGCGCAGCACCTGGCGTACCGCATCGGCACCCGCTCGCCAGGTGCCCGGCACGCCGAAGCGTTCGTGGCCGATGGTGCGGAAGACGGTATCGGCGATCATGTTGTCCGATTTTTTCAGCATGATCTTCAACAGATCGTGCAGCGGCGCCGACTGGGTTTGCGCGATCACCGTGCCGGTGATGCCGGGACGCGTCTGGCGTTTCAAGTGCCCGTCGATCTGGATGCCGGCCTGGATCAGTTCGTCTTTCAGGATGGCGCCCGCGTAGCTGGCGCCATCCTGGATGGCGAAGGCCAACGGCAGCGGTTCGCTGCGCTGCGTCAGGCAGCCGGTCAGGGTAAAGCGGTTCAGCTCGCCCGGCACCACGTCCAGTTCGCAGTACTGCGCGTCTGCAGAGCCGCGCGCCAGGGTACGCACCTGGCTAAACATATTGACCGGATAATAGGAGGCGACGCGGATAAACGCCATGTCGCCCGGATTCGGCGCGCTGTACAGCGAGACCGAGAAACAGTTGCGATCGACGATGGCGGCGGCCGGCGGCGCGCTGAAGCACTGCGTCAGATCGTTCCACGGCCAGCCGGGCGCCTTGTCATGGCTGGCGAAGACCGAGGTATCGACCAGCACGTCGCCGCTGATTTGGCGCACGCCCTGTTTCTTCAGGACGGCCACCATATTGCGCAGGCTCTGGCGTTTGAAGGTCGGATCGCCGCTGAAGCGGGCGATCAGGTTGCCGCGCAGCACGCCGTCGCGGATATCGCCCTGGCTCTCCAGCGTGGTGGTGAAACGGTAATCGGGCCCGAGTTGCAGCAATGCCGCCAGCGCCGTCAGCACTTTTTGGGTACTGGCCGGCAGCGCCATCTGCTGAGAGTGATAATCGATCGTCGGCGCGCCGGCACCGATTTTCTGAACGACCAGGGCAAGGTTGGCCCCATCAGGCAGATATTGTGTGTACTCTTCAACCGGGGCCGCATTCGCATTCAGAACAAATGCGCAAGCCAATGCACTGACAATTCGTGAAAAACGCATAATCTCGGGATAACAGCTGGATAACGTGCCGTCATACTACGGTGCAATCAGGGAAAAAGTAAACGATGACCCTCAAGGAACTCTAGGCTAAAATGCGTATCAAAATGCAAAACCGATCTTGGCTTGGGCTCCGTTCCGAGTCAGGTTTCTTTTGTTTGTCGCCTGGAGGCGGGTGGCGGTATGCCAACCGTGTTTTCATACGAATACGTCAGGATGACGGTTATTTGAACAGGAAAGATTTAGAGGTATTTATACGATGAACCAAATTCCGATGACCTTGTTTGGCGCTGAAAAACTGCGCGAAGAGCTCGAATATCTGAAAAGCGTGCGCCGCCCGAAAATCATTGCGGACATCGCTGAGGCGCGCGAGCACGGCGATTTGAAAGAGAATGCCGAGTACCACGCCGCCCGCGAACAGCAGGGTTTCTGCGAAGGCCGCATTCAGGAAATCGAAGCCAAGCTGTCCAATGCTCAGGTGATCGATATCACCAAGATGCCGAACACCGGCCGAGTGATCTTCGGCGCCACCGTATCGGTGATGAATCTGGACAGTGAAGAAGAAGTGACTTACCGCATCGTTGGCGACGATGAGGCCGATTTCAAGAAAAATCTGATTTCGGTAAACTCGCCGATGGCGCGCGGCCTGATTGGCAAAGAGCAAGACGATGTGGTGGTGATCAAAACCCCTGGCGGCGACGTCGAGTATGAGATCCTGAAGGTTGAGTATCTCTGATCGAGGCCGTTGGTCATTAATGCGCCAACGTTTTGTAAAGATAGGAAAAAGGCCGCAAGCGGCCTTTTATCTTGGTCAGGCGCATGGCACCTTTTCGTTAACCTGATGGTTATTAACGCGGTAGACTGATCTTGCGCTCTTTCGACGGGCGGTAAAGAATAAGCGTACTGCCGATAACTTGCACATTGCAGGCGCCCGTTTCACGCACGATAGCATCGGCGATCAGGGTTTTGGTTTCGCGATCTTCAGCGGCGATTTTTACCTTGATCAGCTCGTGATGCTCCAGAGCCTGTTCAATTTCAGCCAGCACCCCTTCGGTAAGACCGTTATTGCCCAGCATCACCACCGGTTTTAACGGATGCGCCAGGCCTTTCAGGTGCTGTTTTTGTTTATTATTCAGATTCATTGTCTTTTTTGCTTAAGTTGGGATTGAAAACGGTACATTCTACCGCCATCTCATGTATATCACCAAATCGGTCTTCACCGGTGTGAGTCTACGTGAGCAGCGACCCTGACATAAGACTCTTTTTATGATAGTTGGAAAACGAGATGGCTAATAAAAAGCGTTCGGCTAGCTCCAGTCGCTGGTTACAAGAACACTTTAGCGATAAATATGTACAGCAGGCGCAGAAAAAGGGACTGCGTTCCCGCGCCTGGTTTAAACTTGATGAAATACAGCAGAGCGACAAACTGTTCAAACCGGGCATGACCGTGGTGGATCTCGGCGCCGCGCCGGGCGGCTGGTCGCAGTATGTGGTCACCCAAATCGGCGGTACCGGGCGCATCATCGCCTGTGATATTTTGCCAATGGATCCTATCGTTGGCGTCGATTTCCTTCAGGGCGATTTTCGTGATGAACTGGTGCTGAAGGCGCTGTTGGAACGAGTAGGCGAGAGTAAGGTTCAGGTGGTCATGTCCGATATGGCCCCGAATATGAGTGGCACCCCGGCGGTCGATATTCCAAGGTCGATGTATCTGGTGGAGTTGGCGCTGGATATGTGTCGGGATGTCCTCGCACCAGGCGGAAGTTTCCTGGTGAAGGTGTTCCAGGGAGATGGCTTTGACGAGTACCTACGGGAAATTCGCTCCCTGTTTACGAAGGTTAAGATTCGTAAGCCAGACGCTTCCCGCGCCCGTTCGCGCGAAGTGTACATTGTAGCGACAGGGCGCAAACTGTAGTACCCTAACGCTGTTTGTTAACACAGTTGTAAGATGAGGTTAATCCCTTGAGTGACATGGCGAAAAACCTAATTCTCTGGTTAGTCATCGCGGTAGTGTTGATGTCTGTATTCCAGAGCTTTGGGCCCAGCGAGTCGAATGGCCGTAGGGTGGATTACTCTACCTTCATGTCCGAACTGACCCAGGACCAGGTTCGCGAAGCGCGAATCAACGGACGTGAAATTAACGTTACCAAGAAAGACAGTAACAAATACACGACCTACATCCCTGTCAACGATCCTAAGTTGCTGGATACGTTGTTAACGAAGAATGTGAAAGTTGTCGGCGAGCCGCCTGAAGAGCCGAGCCTGCTGGCTTCTATCTTTATCTCCTGGTTCCCGATGCTGTTGCTGATCGGGGTCTGGATCTTCTTTATGCGGCAAATGCAGGGCGGCGGCGGCAAGGGCGCGATGTCCTTCGGCAAGAGCAAGGCCCGCATGCTGACGGAAGACCAGATCAAGACCACTTTCGCCGATGTCGCCGGTTGTGACGAAGCGAAAGAAGAGGTGAGCGAACTGGTGGAATACCTGCGCGAGCCGAGCCGTTTCCAGAAGCTGGGCGGCAAGATCCCGAAAGGCGTGCTGATGGTTGGCCCGCCGGGGACCGGTAAAACGCTGCTGGCGAAAGCGATCGCCGGCGAAGCGAAGGTGCCGTTCTTCACCATTTCCGGTTCCGACTTCGTCGAAATGTTCGTCGGCGTGGGGGCATCCCGCGTGCGCGACATGTTCGAGCAAGCGAAGAAAGCCGCGCCGTGCATCATCTTCATCGATGAAATCGACGCCGTCGGTCGCCAGCGTGGCGCCGGCCTGGGTGGCGGTCACGATGAGCGCGAACAGACCCTGAACCAGATGCTGGTTGAGATGGACGGTTTCGAAGGCAACGAAGGCATCATCGTCATCGCGGCCACCAACCGCCCGGACGTGCTTGACCCTGCGCTGCTGCGCCCGGGCCGCTTCGACCGTCAGGTCGTGGTCGGGCTGCCGGATGTGCGTGGCCGTGAGCAGATCCTGAAGGTGCACATGCGCCGCGTGCCGTTGGCGGCCGACATCGACGCCTCCGTCATTGCGCGCGGTACGCCGGGCTTCTCCGGTGCCGATCTGGCTAACCTGGTCAACGAAGCGGCGCTGTTCGCCGCCCGCGGCAACAAGCGCGTGGTGTCGATGGTGGAGTTCGAGAAAGCCAAAGACAAGATCATGATGGGTGCGGAACGCCGCTCCATGGTGATGACCGAAGCGCAGAAAGAGTCGACCGCGTATCACGAAGCGGGCCATGCCATCATTGGCCGCCTGGTTCCTGAACACGATCCGGTGCATAAGGTGACCATCATTCCTCGCGGCCGTGCGCTCGGCGTGACCTTCTTCCTGCCGGAAGGGGATGCGATCAGCGCCAGCCGTCAGAAGCTGGAGAGCCAAATCTCCACCCTGTACGGCGGCCGTCTGGCGGAAGAGATCATCTACGGGCCGGAGAAAGTCTCTACCGGTGCGTCGAACGACATCAAAGTGGCGACCTCCATCGCCCGCAACATGGTGACCCAGTGGGGCTTCTCCGAGAAGCTGGGGCCGCTGCTGTATGCGGAAGAAGAGGGCGAAGTGTTCCTTGGCCGTTCCGTGGCCAAGGCGAAGCACATGTCGGATGAAACCGCGCGCATCATCGACCAGGAAGTGAAGTCGCTGATCGAGCGTAACTACACGCGTGCTCGCTCGCTGCTGATGGAAAACATGGACATCCTGCACTCGATGAAGGATGCGTTGATGAAGTACGAAACCATCGATGCGCCGCAGATCGACGATCTGATGAACCGCAAAGACGTGCGTCCGCCTGCGGGTTGGGACGATGCGAACAAAGGCAACAGCTCCGACAACGGCGGCACCCCGAAAGCCCCGACGCCGATAGATGAACCTCGCACCCCAACGCCGGGCAACACCATGTCCGAGCAGCTCGACAAGTAACTGCGGCTGTGTAATAACATCAAACCCCGGTACGCCGGGGTTTTTTTTGCCCGGCGGGCAGTGAACCAGGCAACAGTAAGGTGGACCAACCATGCAGTTAACCGTGCGCGACATGACGCTCAATCTCTCCCATCCGCAGGTGATGGGCATCCTCAACGTGACGCCGGATTCATTTTCCGACGGCGGCCGCCACAACACCCTGAACCAGGCATTGCTGCACGCGCATGCGCTGATTTCGGCCGGCGCCACGATGATCGATATCGGCGGCGAGTCGACAAGGCCGGGGGCGGCAGAGGTGAGTGAAGAGGAAGAATTGGAACGGGTCGTGCCGGTGGTGGAAGCGCTGGCGCAGCGTTTTGAAGTCTTTATCTCTGTCGATACCTCGAAAGCGGGCGTGATCCGCGAATCAGCGCACGCCGGCGCACACCTGATCAACGACATTCGCTCACTTCAGGAGCCGGGTGCCCTGGCGGCGGCGGCGGAAAGCGGGCTGCCGGTCTGTCTGATGCATATGCAAGGGCAGCCGCGCACCATGCAGCAGGCGCCGCACTACGACGATCTGATTGCCGACGTTCAGGCGTTTTTCGAGCACCATATCCGGCGCTGTAACGAGGCGGGGATAACAAATCAGAAATTGCTGCTCGACCCAGGCTTCGGTTTCGGTAAAAATTTGGCGCACAACTATCAGCTTCTGGCGCGGTTGTCGGAGTTTCATCGTTTCGGTTTGCCGCTATTGGTCGGCATGTCGCGTAAATCGATGATTGGGCAACTGCTGAACGTGCCGCCGGATCAACGGGTGATCGGCAGCGTGGCCTGCGCGGTGATCGCGGCGATGCAGGGCGCGCAGATTGTCAGAGTGCATGACGTTAAAGAAACCGTCGAGGCGATGCGTGTCGTCGAGGCAACACTTTCAGCTAAGGGACAGTAGAGACATGAGCGAGCGCAAATATTTTGGCACCGACGGCATTCGTGGCAAGGTCGGGGACAGCCCCATCACGCCGGACTTCGTGTTGAAGCTCGGCTGGGCGGCCGGTAAAGTGCTGGCGCGTCACGGTTCCCGCAAGATCATCATCGGTAAGGATACGCGCATCTCCGGCTATATGCTGGAGTCCGCGCTGGAAGCCGGCCTGGCGGCCGCAGGGCTGTCCGCCTCCTTCACCGGGCCGATGCCGACCCCGGCGGTGGCTTATCTGACGCGCACCTTCCGCGCTGAAGCGGGCATCGTCATTTCCGCTTCTCATAACCCGTTCTATGACAACGGCATCAAGTTCTTCTCGATCGACGGCGCCAAGCTGCCGGACAACGTCGAAGAAGCTATCGAAGCCGAGATGGAAAAGCCGCTGACCTGCGTGGAGTCCGCCGAGCTGGGTAAAGCCAGCCGCATCATCGATGCCGCCGGCCGCTATATCGAATTCTGCAAAGGCACCTTCCCGAGCGAGCTGAGCCTGAAGGGGCTGAAAATCGTGGTCGACTGCGCCAACGGGGCGACCTACCACATCGCGCCGAGCGTGCTGCGCGAGCTGGGCGCCACGGTGATCGCCATCGGCGTTGAGCCGGACGGCATGAACATCAACGAGAAGTGCGGCGCTACCGACGTGCGTCAGCTGCAGGAGCGCGTGCTGCAGGAAAAAGCGCACGTGGGCCTGGCGTTCGACGGCGACGGCGACCGCGTGATGATGGTGGATCACCTGGGCAACAAGGTGGACGGCGATCAGATCCTGTACATCATCGCCCGCGAAGGCCTGCGTCAGGGCCAGCTGCGCGGCGGCGCGGTCGGCACCCTGATGAGCAATATGGGGCTGGAGCTGGCGCTGAAACAGCTGGGTATTCCGTTCGCTCGCGCCAAAGTGGGCGACCGCTATGTGTTGGAGAAGCTGCAGGAGCTGGGCTGGCGTATCGGTGCGGAAAACTCCGGCCATGTGATCCTGCTGGACAAAACCACCACCGGTGACGGCATCGTGGCCGGGCTGCAGGTGCTGACTGCCATGGTGCGCAACCACATGAGCCTGCACGACCTGTGCAGCGGCATGAAGCTGCTGCCGCAAATCCTGGTCAACGTGCGCTTCGCCGGCGATCACAATCCGCTGGAGTCCGACGCGGTGCGCAAGGTCACCGAGCAGGTAGAGGCCGAGTTGGCCGGCCGCGGCCGGGTGCTGCTGCGCAAATCGGGCACCGAGCCGCTGATCCGCGTAATGGTGGAAGGCGAGGACGAGCAGCAGGTGACCGCGCTGGCGCATCGCATTGCCGATGCGGTGAAATCCGCCGGTTAAAACAGACAGTTAGCCATCGGGCTCGGCACAGCTGAGCCCGAATAGGCGATTGTTGGCGTTTTTTTCCGCAAACGCGCCGGCGGCTGCAAATTGCCCTTGCGCGGGTTGGCGGCTTTGGTTAGTATTCACACCCGCTTCAGTAGGCAGTTTATAAAAACGCCTGCTTGATGAGTGTGAAGCATTTGGCATGCGGTGAGGCCGCAAGGATACGGGTACTACTATGTACGAAGCTCTTCTGGTAATTTTCCTGCTGATTTCAATCGGGCTGGTTGCTCTGATTATGTTGCAGCAAGGTAAAGGCGCTGATATGGGAGCCTCTTTCGGAGCAGGTGCATCAGGCACATTGTTCGGTTCGAGTGGTTCCGGTAACTTTATGACCCGCATGACTGCTGTGCTGGCGACGCTGTTCTTCGTCATCAGCCTGATTCTGGGCAACCTCAGCAGCAACCAAAGCAAGAAAGGCAGCGAGTGGGAAAACCTGGGTCAGCCAGTGAAAACTGAGCAGACAACCGCGCCGGCAGCACCGGCCAAGCCGAGCAGCGATATCCCGCAGTAAGCCGAAAAAGTTTGTAAACGGTGGTTGTGAACTCGAAAGAACAACGGCCGTTAGCAGTAAGAATCAGTACCGAGGTGGTGGAATTGGTAGACACGCTACCTTGAGGTGGTAGTGCCCTAACGGGCTTGTGGGTTCGAGTCCCATCCTCGGTACCAAATCCCAGAGATAACTTGCAATTTTGCGATTATCGGCGTAGTATTTGCCACGTTTTCGGACGCGGGGTGGAGCAGCCTGGTAGCTCGTCGGGCTCATAACCCGAAGGTCGTCGGTTCAAATCCGGCCCCCGCAACCACTTTCCTTTAAGTGTTTATTTTCAAATACACTTTTCGATTGAAATCCGCTTTTCTCGATCAACATTTGAAAATGACACTTGCTCGAAAGTTGTACCGAGGCCGCCTAGCGGCAAACAGGGTCCAGTTGCATAAAGCCCCGATTTTTCGGGGTTTTTTGTTATTTGGCAACAGAATCACTGGGCTATTTAGCCCTTTTTTTATGTCTTGGGGGTGGGCTTGTCCACATTAGAGCAACAGTTAACAGAGATGCTTTCGGCACCCGTAGAAGCGTTGGGCTTTGAGCTTGTAGGCATCGAATTCATTCGTGCGCGCCAATCGACGCTCCGCATCTATATTGATAGTGATAACGGCATCAATGTTGATGATTGCGCTGATGTCAGCCACCAGGTCAGCGCTGTATTGGACGTCGAAGATCCAATCACGGTCGCTTACAACTTGGAAGTCTCCTCTCCTGGCCTTGATCGCCCGATGTTCACCGCAGAGCACTATACGCGTTTCCTCGGTGAAGAAGTCAGCCTGGTCCTGCGCATGGCGGTACAGAACCGTCGCAAGTGGCAGGGTATTATCAAGTCTGTCGAAGGCGAGATGATCACGGTTACTGTGGAAGGGAAAGATGAAGTGTTCGCGCTGAGCAACATCCAGAAAGCGAACCTGGTACCCCACTTTTAAAGTTTGGAAGAGGCAACTAGGATGAACAAAGAGATTCTGGCTGTTGTTGAAGCAGTTTCCAATGAAAAATCCCTTCCGCGCGAGAAGATTTTCGAAGCGCTGGAAACTGCATTAGCCACCGCAACCAAGAAAAAATACGAGCAGGAAATCGACGTGCGCGTCAGCATTGACCGCAGAACCGGCGATTTCGATACCTTCCGCCGTTGGGTCGCCGTAGACGAAGTGACGCAGCCAACGCGTGAAATCACGCTGGAAGCCGCTCAGTTTGAGGATCCGAGCATCGAGCTCGGCGGCTACGTCGAAGATCAGATCGAATCCGTGACCTTCGACCGCATCACCACCCAAACCGCCAAGCAGGTTATCGTGCAGAAAGTGCGCGAAGCCGAGCGTGCGATGGTGGTTGACGCTTTCCGTGAACACGAAGGTGAGATCGTCACCGGCGTGGTGAAGAAAGTGAACCGTGACAGCATCGCGCTGGATCTGGGCAACAACGCTGAAGCGGTGATTGGCCGTGAAGACATGCTGCCGCGCGAAAACTTCCGTCCGGGCGACCGCATTCGCGGCGTACTGTACGCCGTGCGTCCTGAAGCACGCGGCGCGCAGCTGTTCGTCAGCCGTTCCAGCTCGGAAATGCTGAAAGAACTGTTCCGCATCGAAGTGCCGGAAATCGGCGAAGAAGTGATCGAAATTAAAGCGGCAGCCCGCGATCCAGGCTCCCGTGCGAAAATTGCAGTGAAAACCAACGACAAGCGCATCGACCCGGTCGGCGCCTGCGTAGGCATGCGCGGTGCGCGCGTTCAGGCCGTGTCGAGCGAGCTCGGCGGCGAACGTATCGACATCATCCTGTGGGATGATAACCCAGCGCAATTCGTCATCAACGCCATGGCACCGGCCGACGTCGCGTCGATCGTGGTAGACGAAGATAACTGCACCATGGATATCGCCGTTGAAGCCAGCAACCTGGCGCAGGCGATCGGCCGTAACGGCCAAAACGTGCGTTTGGCTTCCCAACTGCTGAAACAACACCGCGGCGACGATCGTTGGGAACTGAACGTGATGACGGCGGACGACCTGCAGGCCAAGCACCAGGCCGAGGCTCATGCCGCTATTGATACCTTCACCAAGTATCTTGATATCGACGAAGATTTCGCCACCGTACTGGTTGAAGAAGGCTTCTCCACGCTGGAAGAGCTGGCCTACGTGCCGATCAAAGAGCTGTTGGAAATCGACGGTCTGGATGAAGATACGGTTGAAGCATTGCGCGAACGCGCCAAAGCTGCATTGACCACGCTGGCCCTGGCTCAAGAAGAAAGCCTGGGCGACAACAAACCGGCCGACGATTTGCTCAACCTGCCGGGTCTTGAGCGCAGCATGGCCTTTAAACTGGCCGCGCGTGGGGTTTGTACGCTGGAAGATCTTGCCGAGCAGGGTGTTGACGATCTGGCTGATATTGAAGGGCTTAGCGATGAGCAAGCCGGTGAGCTGATCATGGCTGCACGCAATATCTGTTGGTTTGGCGACAACGCGTAATAACTGTAGCAGGAAGGAACAGCATGACGACAGATGTAACCGTAAAATCGCTGGCAGCAGAGATTCAGACTCCGGTTGATCGCCTGGTACAGCAGTTTGCTGATGCAGGGATCAACAAGTCCGAGTCGGACTCTGTTACCCAGCAAGAAAAAGAAACATTGCTGGCGCACCTGAACCGTGAACACGGCAGCGCGCCGGGTAAACTCACTTTGCAGCGCAAAACGCGCAGCACCTTGAATATCCCGAGCACCGGCGGTAAAAGTAAATCGGTGCAAATTGAGGTCCGCAAGAAACGCACTTATGTAAATCGCGATACGCAGGAAGCCCAGTTGGCTGAAGCGGCAGAGCAGGCACAGCGTGAAGCGGAAGAGCAGGCACGGCGCGAAGCGGAAGAGCTCGCAAAACGCGAAGCGGAAGCGAAGCGCGCAGCCGAAGAGCAAGCCAAACGTGAGGCCGCGGAGATTGCTAAGCGTAATTCAGCGGAAAAAGAAAAAGTGACCAATCAACATACCGACGAAATGACCAAGCCAGCTCAGGCGGAAAAAGCACGCCGTGAAGCCGAAGCCGCTGAACTGAAACGCAAAGCGGAAGAGGAAGTGCGCCGCAAGGTTGAAGAGGAAGCCAAGCGCGTGGCGGAAGAAGCCCGTCGCATGGCCGAAGAGAACGGCGAGAAGTGGGCCCAGGCAGACGCGGCAAGCGCCGCGGTTGAAAGCGCCGACTATCACGTGACCACCTCTCAGCACGCCCGCGCCGCGGAAGATGAAAACGACGCCAAAGTTGAAGGCGATCGTCGCAGCCGCACCCGCGGCGGCAAAGCCACCAAGCAGAAGAAAGGCAACAAGCTGTCCGAATCCAAAGCGGATCGTGAAGAGGCGCGTGCCGTTACCCGTGGCGGTAAAGGCAAACGCAAGCCTAGCGCTCTGCAGCAGGGCTTCAACAAGCCGGCGCAGGTGGTTAACCGTGACGTGGTGATTGGCGAAACCATCACCGTGGCCGAGCTGGCCAACAAGATGGCGGTAAAAGGTTCTCAGGTCATCAAAGTGATGATGAAGCTGGGCGCCATGGCCACCATCAACCAGGTTATCGACCAGGAAACCGCACAGCTGGTTGCCGAAGAGATGGGCCACAAAGTTATCCTGCGTCGTGAAAACGAGCTGGAAGAAGCGCTGATGAGCGACCGTGATACGGGCGCTGCGGCCGAGCCGCGCGCGCCGGTCGTGACCATCATGGGCCACGTTGACCACGGTAAAACCTCTCTGCTGGACTACATCCGCTCCACCAAAGTGGCGGCGGGCGAAGCCGGCGGCATTACCCAGCACATCGGTGCCTACCACGTAGAAACCGAGAACGGCATGATCACCTTCCTGGATACCCCGGGCCACGCCGCGTTTACCTCGAT
Organism: Serratia sp. CY29653; assembly: GCF_052169255.1. Classification (NCBI taxonomy): domain Bacteria; kingdom Pseudomonadati; phylum Pseudomonadota; class Gammaproteobacteria; order Enterobacterales; family Yersiniaceae; genus Serratia; species Serratia sp. CY29653. Next base: position 141,126 of record NZ_JBJNLC010000002.1, read on the forward strand.
GCGTGCTCGCGGTGCTCAGGCAACTGACATCGTGGTGCTGGTAGTGGCGGCCGACGACGGCGTGATGCCACAGACCATCGAAGCTATCCAGCACGCGAAAGCGGCGCAGGTGCCGTTGGTGGTTGCGGTGAACAAAATCGACAAGCCGGAAGCCGATCCGGACCGCGTTAAGCAGGAGCTGTCTCAGTACGGCGTTATGCCGGAAGAGTGGGGCGGCGAAGCGCAGTTCGTCCACGTGTCCGCGAAAGCCGGTACCGGTATCGACGAGCTGCTGCAGGCTATCCTGCTGCAGGCCGAAGTTCTGGAACTGAAAGCAGTTCGCAGCGGCATGGCGAGCGGCGTGGTGATCGAGTCCTTCCTGGATAAAGGCCGTGGCCCTGTGGCTACCGTGCTGGTTCAGGAAGGTACGCTGAACAAGGGCGATATCGTCCTGTGCGGCTTCGAATACGGCCGTGTGCGTGCGATGCGCGACGAATTGGGCCGTGACGTGACCTCCGCCGGTCCGTCTATTCCTGTGGAAATCCTGGGTCTGTCCAGCGTGCCTGCAGCGGGTGACGAAGCGACCGTGGTGCGTGACGAGAAGAAAGCGCGTGAAGTGGCGCTGTACCGTCAGGGCAAGTTCCGCGAAGTCAAACTGGCGCGTCAGCAGAAGTCCAAGCTGGAAAACATGTTCGCCAACATGACCGACGGCGAAGTGTCCGAGCTGAACATCGTACTGAAGTCCGACGTACAGGGTTCTTGCGAAGCGATCAGCGACTCGCTGCTGAAACTCTCCACCGACGAAGTGAAGGTGAAGATTGTCGGCTCCGGCGTAGGTGGCATCACCGAAACCGACGCGACGCTGGCTGCGGCTTCCAACGCCATCATCCTGGGCTTCAACGTGCGTGCCGACGCTTCTGCGCGCCGCGTGATCGAAGCGGAGAGCCTGGATCTGCGTTACTACTCCGTGATCTATAACCTGATCGACGAAGTGAAGCAGGCGATGAGCGGTATGCTGGCGCCGGAATACAAGCAGCAGATCATCGGCCTGGCCGAAGTGCGTGACGTGTTCAAATCGCCTAAGTTCGGCGCTATCGCTGGCTGTATGGTTACCGAAGGGACCATCAAGCGTCACAACCCAATCCGCGTACTGCGCGACAACGTGGTTATCTATGAAGGCGAGCTGGAATCCCTGCGCCGCTTCAAGGATGACGTTAACGAAGTCCGTAACGGCATGGAATGTGGTATCGGCGTTAAGAACTATAACGACGTGCGCGTCGGCGACATGATCGAAGTGTTCGAAATCATTGAGATCCAACGCTCCATCGCTTAACGATTGCACATCTGCTTATATCTGTTTACGGGGGGCCTTGTGCCCCCCGATTTGTCTGGAGAATCCAAAATGGCAAAAGAATTCAGCCGCGGCCAACGCGTGGCGCAAGAGATGCAGAAAGAGATTGCGATCATTCTGCAGCGTGAAGTGAAAGATCCGCGCGTCGGCATGGCGACCGTTTCCGGCGTAGAAGTGTCCCGTGACCTGGCGTATGCCAAGGTTTACGTCACCTTTCTGAACGTACTGACCGAGAACCACGATCCGGATCTGGTCACCAACGGCATTAAAGCGTTGCAGGACGCTTCCGGTTATATCCGCACCCTGCTGGGCAAAGCGATGCGCCTGCGCGTGGTGCCGGAGCTGACCTTCGCTTACGACAACTCCCTGGTGGAAGGCATGCGCATGTCCAACCTGGTGACCAACGTGGTGAAGAACGACGCCGAGCGCCGTTCCGCCTCAGGCGATGACAAGGAGGACTAATGAGTCGCCCTCGTCGCCGCGGCCGTGATATCCACGGCGTGCTGTTGCTGGACAAGCCGCAGGGCTTGTCATCCAACGATGCGCTGCAAAAAGTAAAACGCCTGTACAACGCCAACCGAGCGGGCCACACCGGTGCGCTCGATCCGTTGGCGACCGGCATGCTGCCTATCTGTCTGGGCGAAGCGACCAAGTTTTCGCAATACCTGCTCGATTCCGACAAGCGTTATCGGGTGATCGCCAAGCTGGGGCAGCGTACCGATACCTCCGACGCCGACGGTCAGATCGTGCAGGAGCGCCCGGTGAACTTCACCCAGGCGCAGCTCGACGCGGCGCTGGACACCTTCCGCGGTGATATCCAGCAGGTGCCGTCGATGTATTCGGCGCTGAAATACCAGGGCAAGAAACTCTACGAGTATGCGCGCCAGGGGATTGAAGTGCCGCGCGAAACGCGCAGCATCACGGTGTACGAGCTGCAGTTTATCCGCTGGGAAGGGGATGAGCTGGAGCTGGAGATCCACTGCTCGAAAGGCACCTACATCCGCACCATCACCGACGATCTCGGCGAGCTGCTGGGCTGCGGCGCGCACGTGATCTATCTGCGCCGCCTGCAGGTGGCGACCTATCCGATCGCGCGCATGGTGACGCTGGAACAGCTGAACGCCTTGCTGGCGCAGGCGCAGGAACAGGCGATCGCGCCAGGCGAGCTGCTCGATCCGCTGCTGATGCCGATGGACAGCCCGGTTGAGAACTATCCGGAAGTGAATTTGCTGCCGGTGGTGGCGGGCTACGTCAAGCAGGGACAACCGGTGCAAGTGGCCAGCGCGCCGGCTTCCGGCATGGTGCGTATCACCGAGGGTGAAGAGCGGAAATTCATCGGCGTTGGCGACATCGCCGAGGATGGTCGCGTGGCGCCGCGCCGCCTGGTGGTCGAGCATTTCGACTGACGGCGGGGCACTGCGTCGCCTTGCGATCGCACTGCGCTAAGAGTAGAATGGCGCAGCTTATGCATTGGGTTGCTGAATTAGAGATCGGCGCCTGTTTTTATTATCTATAATCTGGAGTATTACAATGTCTCTAAGTGTTGAAGCTAAAGCTCAAATCGTAGCTGATTTCGGTCGTGGTACTAACGACAGCGGTTCTACCGAAGTTCAGGTTGCCCTGCTGACTGCGCAGATCAACCATCTGCAAGGCCACTTCTCCGAGCACAAAAAAGATCACCACAGCCGTCGTGGTCTGCTGCGTATGGTTTCTCAGCGTCGTAAGCTGCTGGACTACCTGAAGCGTAAAGATGTAGCGCGTTACACCAGCCTGATCGAGCGTCTGGGTCTGCGTCGCTAATCTAGCAAGTTTCAGTGGAAAGGGGCCTATTTTGGCCCCTTTCTTCTAGGAAGCATAAGCAAATCAGGTTAATGTATTACTGATGTTTCCAAACAGGTTCTTCCGTTACAGAGGTTCGCGCGGCTAATGAGAGGCTTTATCTCCCGCCTGAGATAAGGATTGTCATTAGTCGCGAGGATGTAGTGAGAAGGCAAATCGAGTCACAGGCGTGTCGAGTCGTCAATGCGATTGCGCGCCGCTAATCAAGGATATAATTTTGCTGACACCGATCATTCGCAAATTCCAGTATGGCCAGCATACCGTCACCATCGAAACCGGTATGATGGCTCGTCAGGCCACCGCCGCCGTTATGGTGAGCATGGATGACACCGCCGTATTCGTTACCGTCGTTGGCCAGAAAAAAGCCAAGCCGGGCCAGAGCTTCTTCCCGCTGACCGTTAACTACCAAGAGCGTACCTACGCCGCCGGCCGTATCCCGGGCAGCTTCTTCCGTCGCGAAGGCCGTCCGAGCGAAGGCGAGACGCTGACTTCCCGTCTGATTGACCGTCCGATCCGCCCACTGTTCCCGGACAGCTTCCTGAACGAAGTTCAGGTGATCGCGACCGTGGTTTCCGTTAACCCGCAGGTGAACCCGGACATCGTTGCGATGATCGGTGCTTCCGCGGCCCTGAGCCTGTCCGGTATTCCGTTCAACGGCCCAATCGGCGCAGCGCGCGTAGGTTACATCAACGATCAGTACGTGCTGAACCCGACGACTGACGAGCTGAAAGAAAGCCGTCTGGATCTGGTGGTTGCCGGTACTGCAGGCGCGGTGCTGATGGTTGAATCCGAAGCGGACGTGCTGAGCGAAGACCAGATGCTGGGCGCCGTGGTGTTCGGCCACGACCAGCAGCAAGTGGTTATCGAAAACATCAACGCGCTGGTTGCCGAAGCCGGCAAGCCGAAGTGGGATTGGCAGGCGCCTGCGGTCAACGAAGTGCTGCACGCGCGCGTGGCTGAACTGGCCGAAGCTCGCCTGGGCGACGCTTACCACATCACCGAGAAACAAGAGCGCTACGCTCAGGTTGACGCGATCAAAGACAGCGTCGTTGAAACCCTGTTGGCGCAGGACGAAACGCTGGACGCCGGCGAAATCCAGGACATCCTGGGCAACGTCGAGAAAAACGTGGTGCGCAGCCGCGTATTGCGTGGCGAGCCGCGTATCGACGGCCGTGAAAAAGACATGATCCGTGGCCTGGACGTGCGCACCGGCGTACTGCCGCGCACCCACGGTTCCGCGCTGTTCACCCGTGGCGAAACTCAGGCGCTGGTTACCGCGACCTTGGGCACCGCGCGCGACGCGCAGAACCTGGACGAGCTGATGGGCGAAAAGACCGACAGCTTCCTGTTCCACTACAACTTCCCTCCGTACTCCGTGGGCGAAACCGGCATGGTCGGTTCTCCTAAGCGTCGTGAAATCGGTCACGGCCGCCTGGCGAAACGCGGCGTATTGGCTATGATGCCTAAACCGGAAGATTTCCCGTACACCGTTCGCGTGGTGTCTGAAATCACCGAATCCAACGGTTCTTCTTCCATGGCTTCCGTGTGCGGCGCGTCCCTGGCGCTGATGGACGCCGGCGTGCCAATCAAGGCTGCCGTTGCGGGTATCGCGATGGGCCTGGTGAAAGAAGCCGACAACTTTGTGGTTCTGTCCGACATTCTGGGTGACGAAGATCACCTGGGCGACATGGACTTCAAAGTGGCCGGTAGCCGCGACGGTATCACCGCGCTGCAAATGGACATCAAAATCGAAGGCATCACCCGCGAAATCATGCAGGTGGCTCTGAACCAGGCCAAGGGCGCGCGTCTGCACATCCTGGGCGTGATGGAACAGGCTATCAGCTCCCCGCGCGGCGATATCTCCGAATTCGCACCGCGTATTCATACTATCCGCATCAACCCGGATAAGATCAAAGACGTGATCGGTAAGGGCGGTTCCGTTATCCGCGCACTGACCGAAGAGACTGGCACTACCATCGAAATTGAAGATGATGGTACAGTTAAAATCGCTGCGACCGACGGTGAGAAGGCGAAATTCGCTATCCGTCGTATCGAAGAGATCACGGCAGAGATCGAAGTGGGCCGTATCTACCAGGGTAAAGTGACCCGTATCGTTGATTTCGGCGCATTCGTCGCTATCGGCGGTGGTAAAGAAGGTCTGGTGCACATTTCTCAGATCGCCGACAAGCGCGTTGAGAAAGTGACCGACTATCTGCAGATGGGTCAGGAAGTGCCGGTTAAGGTACTGGAAGTTGACCGTCAGGGCCGCGTGCGTCTGAGCATCAAAGAAGCGATGGCGCCGGAAGCAGGTTCACCTGCGCCTGAAGCAGAATAACTGTATAGATAGTTTTACAGCTCCCCGCCACGGGGTTGGGAGCTGTTCGTATCGCGCGGGTAGGATACCCGCGTTTTAGCAAACGGAGGACAGGACGTTCATCCAATGTTTGTCTTCGGGAGTGGGAAATGAAGCCTTTCTTGCGCTGGTGTTACGTTGCGACAGCACTCATGCTGGCAGGATGCAGCAACCATGATTGGCGTAAAGACGAAGTTTTGGCAATCCCGTTGCAGCCAACGTTGCAGCAGGAAGTGATCCTGGCGCGCATGGAACAAATTCTTGCCAGCCGGGCACTGACGGATGACGAACGCGCACAGCTTTTATATGAGCGCGGTGTGCTGTATGATAGCCTCGGGTTACGTGCATTAGCGCGCAATGATTTCTCGCAGGCGCTGGCGATACGTCCCGACATGCCGGAAGTTTTCAACTACCTGGGCATTTACTTAACGCAGGCAGGCAATTTTGATGCTGCCTATGAAGCGTTTGATTCTGTACTAGAGCTTGATCCAACTTACAATTACGCGCGTTTAAACCGGGGCATCGCACTGTATTATGGCGGCCGCTTCCCGTTGGCGCAGGATGATCTGCAGGCGTTTTATCAAGACGACCCAAACGATCCCTTCCGTTCGTTATGGCTGTATCTGGTGGAGCGAGAAATCGATCCCAAGAAGGCCGAGGTAGCGCTTCAGCAGCGCTATGACAAAGCGGACAGAGGGCAATGGGGATGGAATATTGTCGAATTCTACCTGGGCAAGATCAGCGAAAAAACGCTGATGGAACGCCTAAAGGCAGATGCAACGGATAACACTTCGCTCGCTGAGCATCTCAGTGAAACTGACTTCTATTTGGGTAAACACTACCTGAGTCTGGGGGACAAGGACACCGCTTCGGCGCTGTTCAAACTGACGGTGGCTAACAACGTTCACAACTTCGTTGAGCACCGCTATGCATTGTTGGAATTGGCGCTTTTGGGCCAAGAGCAAGACGACCTATCGGAATCGGACCAGCAATAGCTGACGAACACCTATCAGCCTGATGAACATTGGTTTTTAACCAAAGTTATCGCCTTCACGGGCGAGGGCTTTTTTGTTCGTTTTATAATCTAATTTGAGCCGGTTCACACTTTTCAATGAAAATGACTGAAAATTTTCTCGACGAGTTATGTAGACTGGCTGCCATTATTAATGAGGCACGTGTACATGACGACTGAGTTTGAAACCTCTTTTGCTGATCTGGGGCTGTCTGCTCCAATCATTTCCGCCCTGAACGATCTGGGCTATGAAAAACCATCTCCGATCCAGGCTGAGTGTATTCCTCACCTGTTGAACGGCCGCGACGTGCTGGGCATGGCACAGACCGGTAGTGGTAAAACTGCAGCGTTCTCGCTGCCGCTGCTGCACAACCTGCAGGCAGACCTGAAAGCACCTCAGATCCTGGTGCTGGCACCGACCCGCGAACTGGCGGTTCAGGTTGCCGAAGCGATGACTGATTTCTCCAAACACATGAACGGCGTCAACGTGGTAGCCCTGTACGGCGGCCAGCGTTACGACGTGCAGCTGCGCGCTCTGCGCCAGGGCCCGCAAATCGTTGTGGGTACCCCAGGCCGCCTGCTGGACCACCTGAAGCGCGGCACCCTGAACCTCTCCAACCTGAGCGGTCTGGTGCTGGATGAAGCCGACGAAATGCTGCGCATGGGCTTTATCGAAGACGTAGAAACCATCATGGCTGAGATCCCGGCTGAACATCAGACCGCGCTGTTCTCCGCCACCATGCCGGAAGCGATCCGTCGCATCACCCGCCGCTTTATGAAAGAGCCGCAGGAAGTGCGCATCCAGTCCAGCGTGACCACCCGTCCGGACATCAGCCAGAGCTACTGGTCGGTGTACGGCATGCGTAAAAACGAAGCGCTGGTGCGTTTCCTGGAAGCCGAAGACTTTGACGCAGCGATCATCTTCGTGCGCACCAAGAACGCGACCCTGGAAGTGGCCGAAGCGCTGGAGCGCAGCGGTTACAGCAGCGCCGCACTGAACGGCGACATGAACCAGGCGCTGCGTGAGCAGACCCTGGAGCGCCTGAAAGACGGTCGTCTGGATATCCTGATCGCAACCGACGTTGCGGCCCGCGGCCTGGACGTTGAGCGCATCAGCCTGGTTGTCAACTACGACATCCCGATGGACTCCGAGTCTTACGTTCACCGTATCGGCCGTACCGGTCGTGCGGGCCGCGCCGGCCGCGCGCTGCTGTTCGTGGAAAACCGCGAACGCCGCCTGCTGCGCAACATCGAACGCACCATGAAGCTGACCATCCCGGAAGTGGAACTGCCGAACGCAGAACTGCTGGGCGAGCGCCGTCTGGCCAAGTTCGCCGCAAAAGTTCAGCAGCAGCTGGAAAGCAGCGATCTGGATCTGTACCGCGCGCTGCTGACCAAACTGCAGCCGGAAGAAGAGCTGGATATGGAAACCCTGGCCGCAGCGCTGCTGAAAATGGCTCAGGGCGAACGTCCGCTGATCCTGCCGCCGGATCCGGTCTTCAAGCCGCGTCAGCGCCGCGAATTCAACGACCGTGACGATCGTCGCGGTGACCGTGGCGATCGCCGCGACAGCCGTGACGGCGATCGTCCGCGTCGCGAACGTCGTGACGTTGGCGAAATGCAGCTGTACCGCATCGAAGTGGGCCGTGACGATGGCGTAGAAGTCCGTCACATCGTTGGCGCTATCGCTAACGAAGGCGACATCAGCAGCCGTTACATCGGTAACATCAAGCTGTTCGCTTCCCACTCCACCATCGAGCTGCCAAAAGGCATGCCGGGCGAGATCCTGAATCACTTCACTCGCACCCGCATCCTGAACAAGCCGATGAACATGCAGCTGCTGGGCGATGCACAGCCGTTCGAACGTCGCGAGCGTCGTGACGGTGGCAACGGCGGCGAGCGTCGTAGCAACGGCAACGGTCGTCCGTTCAACGGCGAACGTCGCGAAGGCGGCCCACGTCGTTCCTTCGGCGAACGTCGTGAAGGCGGTAACGGCGGCGAGCGTCGTGGCGGTAACTTCAACCGTGACGGTAAGCCAGCGCCACGCCGTGATGACGCAGCACCTGCCGCACCACGTCGTCGTTTCGGCGACGCGTAATCGCTGATTCACCGTTCGCGGTGAAGCGCTCTGAAAAACCAGCCTGCGGGCTGGTTTTTTTATGCCTGAAAGTTGCCGTCAAACGCCCCTGAATGGCGTATCATTCATAAGGTTTTTTCTTACGGATGATATGCACGGGAGATGCCATGAGTTGGCAGCAGTTCAAATCTCAATACCTGGTGCGCTTTTGGGCGCCGCTGCCGGCGGTGATCGCCGCCGGGATCCTTTCTACCTACTACTTCGGCATGACCGGCACCTTCTGGGCGGTGACCGGCGAATTCACTCGCTGGGGCGGCCATGTGCTGCAGTGGTTCGGCTTGCACCCTGAGCAGTGGGGCTATTTCAAGGTTATCGGCCTGCAGGGCACGCCGCTGGAGCGCATCGACGGGCGCATGATCATCGGCATGTTCGCCGGCTGCATCGCCGCCGCGCTGTGGGCTAACAACATCAAGCTGCGCCAGCCGCAGCACCGCATTCGCATCGTGCAGGCGCTGCTGGGCGGCATTATCGCCGGTTTCGGCGCGCGCCTGGCGATGGGCTGTAACCTGGCGGCGTTCTTCACCGGCATTCCGCAGTTCTCGCTGCACGCCTGGTTCTTCGCGCTGGCGACCGCCGCAGGGTCGTACTTCGGCGCCAAATTCACGCTGCTGCCGATGTTCCGCATTCCGGTTAAATTGCAAAAGGTGAAGGCCGCCGCGCCGCTGACGCAGAAGCCTGAGCAGGCGCGCCGCCGCTTCCGGCTGGGCATGGCGGTCTTCGGCCTGGCGGTGGCCTGGTCGCTGTGGACGCTGTTCGATGCGCCGAAGCTCGGCATCGCCATGTTGTTCGGCATCGGCTTCGGTCTGCTGATCGAACGCGCGCAGATCTGCTTCACCTCGGCGTTTCGCGATCTGTGGATCACCGGCCGCACCCACATGGCGAAAGCCATCATCATCGGCATGGCGGTGAGCGCCATCGGCATCTTCAGCTATGTGCAGCTCGGCGTGGCGCCGAAAATCATGTGGGCCGGCCCGAATGCGGTGCTGGGCGGCCTGCTGTTCGGCTTCGGTATCGTGCTGGCCGGCGGTTGCGAGACCGGCTGGATGTACCGCGCGGTGGAAGGGCAGGTGCACTACTGGTGGGTGGGGCTGGGCAACATCATCGGCGCCACGCTGCTGGCCTATTACTGGGACGATCTGGCGCCGGCGCTGGCGACCGACTACGACAAGATCAACCTGCTCGACACCTTCGGCCCGATCGGCGGCCTGCTGGTGACCTACCTGCTGCTGGCGCTGGCCTTCGCCGCCATGCTGTGGTGGGAGAAACGCTTTTTCCGCGCCCGGCCTGAGGCGCAGGTGGTGAATTTGAGGAGCATGCCATGAAAGAGAAGACGATAGTGCCGGACTACCGGCTGGACATGCTGGGCGAGCCTTGCCCGTACCCGGCGGTGGCGACGCTGGAGGCGATGCCGCAGCTGAAGCCGGGGGAAATCCTGGAGGTGATCAGCGATTGCCCGCAGTCGATCAACAACATCCCGCTCGATGCGCGCAACCACGGCTACAAGGTGCTGGATATCCAGCAGGACGGGCCGACCATCCGCTATCTGATCCAGCGTTAACGCCGAGGCGGTGGGGTTCCCCACCGCCTTTTCGCTTTTTATCCCTTCACGACGTCGCCTTTCACTCCGGCAACAATCTCGAACGAACGCAGCCGCGCCTGATGATCGAAGATCTGGCCGTTGACCATGATCTCGTCGGCATCGGTTTCACGCAGCAGCGTTTGCAGCCCGTGGCGCACGGTTTTTTCATCGCCGACGATCGACATCCGCAGCGCCTGCTCGACGCCGTATTGCTCACCGGCGGTCCACAGCGCGTGGATGTTATCCACCGGCGGCGGCAGCGGGCCGGGCGACCCGCGGCGCAGGTTGATGAATTGTTGCTGCATCGAGCTGAACAGGAAGCGCGCATCGCTATCGCTGTCGGCGGCGATCACGTTGACGCACACCATGGCGTGCGGTTGCGCCAGCTGTTTGGACGGTTTGAAGTTTTCGCGGTACAGCTGCAGCGCCTGGAACAGCATATCCGGGGCGAAGTGCGAGGCGAAGGCGAACGGCAGGCCAAGCTGCGCCGCCAACTGCGCGCTGTAGAGGCTGGAGCCGAGCAGCCAGAGCGGCACGTGCAGCCCCTGGCCCGGCACCGCCTGCACCGGCTGGCCGGGCTGCGCGTCGCAGAAGTAGTTTTGCAGCTCCTGCACGTCGCGCGGGAAGGTATCCACATCGCCGGACAGGTGGCGGCGCAGCGCCATCATGGTGCGCTGATCGGTGCCGGGCGCGCGGCCCAGCCCCAGATCGATGCGGCCGGGGTAGAGCGACTCCAGCGTGCCGAACTGCTCGGCGATCACCAGCGGCGCATGGTTCGGCAGCATCACGCCGCCGGAGCCGAGGCGAATGCTCTGGGTGCCGGCGGCCAGATAGCCCAGCAGCACCGAGGTGGCGGCGCTGCCGATGCCGGTCATGTTGTGGTGCTCGGCCAGCCAGTAGCGCCGGTAGCCCCAGCGTTCGGCGTGCTGCGCCAAATCCAGCGAACAGTGGAAAGCGTCGCGCGCTTTGGCCCCTTGCGGGATTGGCGATAAATCCAGCACCGACAGCGGTACCGCAGTGTTTTCAGTCATGACATCGTCCATCAGAGAGTGGATCGCTTAAAGGGCGATTGCAGGAGTCTGCATACCAAAAGGCCGAAAATGATGCTTTTTAGTGTTAAAAGCATAATCCAATTTATAGTTATAAAAGAGGAGATATGTGCTTGTGATATCCTCATGAGAGCAATGGTGTTTTTTGGAGCAATTTAAGACATGGAAATGATGATCCCCGCCCGCCGCTTACCGTCCCGGGAGCCGACATAATGAAAAAAAAGACGCTGTTTACCCTATTGCTGATGATGGTGGCGATCGCATTGGCGATCTTGTTCCGCGCGCACAATCAGGATCTGTTACTGCAGGGGGAAGTGGATGCCCCCGAAGTGATCGTCGCTTCCAAGGCGAAAGGCCGGGTGGTTGAACGCCTGATCGAACGCGGCGACGACGTGAAAAGCGGTCAGTTGATCATCCAGCTCGACAGCCCCGAACTGATGGCGCAGCTGCGTTCCGCGCAGGCGACGCGCGACGAGGCCAAGGCGCAGCTCGAGCTGTCGCTGCACGGCACCCGTGAAGAGAGCATCCGCAACCTGCGCGCCAACCTGGCGCAGGCCGAGGCGCAGTACCGCAATGCGCAAAACGACTACAACCGCAACCTGAGCGTGGCCGGCAAGGGCTATATCTCGAAGTCCGAGCTGGACGCTTCGCGCCGGGCGCGCGACACCGGCTTCCAGCAGGTGCAGGCGGCCAAGGCCAACCTGGACGAAGGCATCAACGGCGACCGCGTCGAGCAGCGGCAGCAATATGCGGCGGCGCTGCGGGCGGCGGAAGAGAACCTGCTGCAGATCCAGGCGCAGAGCGACGATCTGCAGGTGAAAGCGCCGGTGGACGGCGAAGTGGGGCCGATCCCGGCCGAAGTGGGGGAATTGCTGAACGCCGGCAGCCCGCTGGTGACGCTGATCCGGGTGCCGGACGCCTATTTCGTGTTTAACCTGCGCGAAGACATCCTGGCTCACGTGCGCAAAGGCGACAAGGTCAAGCTGCGTGTGCCGGCGCTGAAGGACAAAATGATCGACACCGAGGTGCGCTACATCGCGCCGCTGGGGGATTACGCCACCAAGCGCGCCACCCGCGCCACCGGCGACTTCGACCTGAAAACCTTCGAAGTGCGCCTGTATCCGTCACAGCCGGTGGACGGCCTGCGTCCGGGGATGAGCACCTTATGGCAATGGAAAGAGTAAGGGCCGGCTGGCGCTGCTTCAGTCACGCGTTCGACAAAGAGTGCCGCGTCGCCTTTCGCAGCCCGGTGGTGCACTGGCTGAGTTGGATCTTTCCGCTGATCCTGTTTGGGCTGATCAGCAGCAACTTCTCCGAAGGCACGCTGCTCGATCTGCCGGTCTCGGTGGTGGACAGCGATCACAGCCCGCTGTCCAAATCGCTGACGCGGCGGCTGGACGCCGGGTCGCATGCCCACGTCGAGGCCTACGGCGGCGGGCTGCCGGAGTCGCTGAACCGCCTGCGCAGCGCGCAGGATTACGCGTTGCTGTACATCCCGCCGGACTTCGAGGCCAACGCGCTGTCGGGCAAGCAGCCGAGCGTGGTGATGTACTACAACGCGCTGTTCTACGGCGCCGGGCTGTACTCCACCCAGGACTTCGGCGGCCTGATGAACGAAATCAACGCCAGCACCCGCAGCATCATCGCCACCGAAATGGGCAAATCGTTGCCGCCGCTGGCGGACGTGACGCTCTCTTACGGCAGCCTGTTCAACGCCAGCGGCAGCTATATCTATTATCAGCAGTTCGCCGCCACCATTCACCTGCTGCAGCTGTTCGTGGTGACCTGCATGATCTACGTGCTGGCGCGCAGCAAATCGCTGCTGCAGGCCAAGCCGTTCAGCCTGGCGCTGCTCGGCAAGCTGGCGCCTTACACGCTGTGTTTCACCACCCTGCTGATGGTGGAGATCGCGGCGCTGGTGGGCATCTTTGACGCCCGCGTCAGCGGCAACCCGCTGTTTATGCTGATGATCGGCCTGTTTTACGTGATGGCGGCGCAGAGCATCGGCCTGCTGCTGTATACCTTTACCGGCAGCACCATCACCGCCTACAGCCTGATCGGTATTTTGGTCAGTATCGCGATGACCTTCTCCGGCATGGCGGTGCCTGAGCTGTCGATGCCGCTGCCGGCGCGCATCATTTCCAACATCGAACCGCTGACCCACGCGCTGTACGCGATGTTCGACGTGTTCCTGAGGCAGGTGCACGCCAGCGCCATTTTCAGCGTGTGTGCGCTGCTGGCGGTCTACCCGCTGGTGGCCGCGCTGCTGGTGCGTAATCGCCTGCCGGCGCGGCTGGAAAAAGAGGGGAACGCCGGATGAAGCTCTATTGGCAAACCTTCGTTAAGGTGCTGCTCGGCATGCTGGAGCGGCCGGTGTGGCTGATGCTGATCCTGTCGCTGTGCATCATGAGCCTGGTGTACGCCAACCGCACGGTGTGGGATCTGCCGGTGGGGGTGGTCGATCAGGATCACAGCACCGCCAGCCGGCAGCTGATCCGCCAGCTGGACGCCACCTCCAAGATAGCGATCGAAACCTACGACAGCCTGGAGCAGGCGCAGCGCGATCTCGGCTGGCGCAAGCTGTTTGCGGTGATCATCATGCCGGTGGATCTGGAGAAGAAGATCCTCAGCGGGCAGAACATCGTGGTGCCGGTGTACGGCGACGCCACCAACCGCCTGGCCAACGGCCAGATCCAACAGGACGTGGTGGCGGCCTACCAGCAGCTGCTGACGGAGTACAACAACGGGCTGCTGCTGCGCAGCGGCTTCAGCGAACGGCAGGCTCAGATACTGCTGACGCCGATACTGGGGCAAACGCTGGACGTGTTTAACCCCGGCATCAGCTTCGCGGCGATCATCTTTCCCGGCCTGCTGGTGATGCTGTTGCAGCACTCGCTGCTGATCGCCTGTATCCGCGTCAACATCGCCATGAAGAGCATGCCCGGCGGCAAGGCGCCGCTGGCGGCGCACCTCGGCGGGCTGACGGCGCTGCTGCCGATCTGGCTGTTCCTGTCGATCGTGCTGTTCGTGCTGTGGCCGTGGGTATTGGGCTACAGGCAGACGGCGAACATCGCCGAACTGCTGCTGCTGACCTTCCCGTTCCTGCTGGCGGTGCTGGGGCTGGGCAAGCTGGTGACCGAGTGCCTGCGCAGCGTCGAAATGATCTACCTGACGCTGGCGTTCATCACCACGCCGATCTTCTACCTGTCCGGCACCATCTGGCCGCTGCAGTCGATGCCGGCCTGGGTGCGCGCCATCTCCTACAGCATTCCCTCCACCTGGGGCACCAAGGCGATCGCCGGCGTCAACCAGATGGGGCTGTCGCTGAACGAAGTGTGGGGCGACGTGATGATGATGCTGGTGCTCGGCGTGGTCTACACCCTGCTGGGCTTCGGCGTCGGCTTCTTGCGCAACAGCGTGGCGCTGCGCGGGATGTTCAGGAAGCGGCGGGCGTAGGGAACCAATAAAGGCGCCATATTCGGCGCCTTTATTATTTCGTATTATCGATATGTTTAAGGTTGTTTATTTAGCGGGATGTCTATTGTTATTTTGATTTAATTTCTTATATTGACTTTGGTAATTGTCATTGTCGACCGGTTTAGGGAATTAATGGTTGGCGTTAGTTTTATCTATAACGTGTTATTTAAAGGATAATATAAATATGTCAACAATAAGAGAGCTTACTTCTGATGAGATGAAACTGATTGGCGGTTGTGGTGATGGAAATAACGGCGGCGATCGTGACAGGCCAAGCAGAGGTGCACCAAACTCCTGTGCCAATCAGGTTGGAATGGGTATCATCATTGGCGCATTTACCGGTTTTTCAGGTGGCCCGCCAGGGATGATAGGTATGGCGGTTGCCGGTGGCTTGATGGGGGCGGTCTCTTGCGCCGATAACAGCCCCGCAGGGAATAATAAGAATAACGGTGGTGCCTTGGGTGGCAATAAAAACGCCAATAGCGTTAATGGGCAGTGTCGATGGTGATGAGAACATCGCTTTTACCGTTTCAACAATAGAGGGTGGGTTATGGCCAATAGACGTATTTTAGACCCGCTTTGTAATATGATGGCGCTAACGTTGAGCATGTTACTTGTCTCGTTCTCCTCGCTAAGTGTTATTTCATACGGAGAACATTTGGTAGATGCGGTCATCGCGGTTTTTACTTATTTTGGTATCAGAAGCTGCTGCCTGATGTGTGTAAGTTTATTCCATTGGTTCCACGGCGGAAATAACCGTATTCATCTTGATAAATAAACAATGCCGGCGACAGTGCGCCGCCGGCGCTTACCTCGCTAAGACACCAACTCCAATCCCGCCACGCGGCGCCAGTAGCCGTTGCAGTCGGCGTGATCGGTCAAGGCCAGCGGCTTTTCGCCGCGTTCGTTGGCGCGGAAGGCATCGATTTGCGCCAGCGTCTCGGCGCCCTGCGGCGACAGCCGCACGATGTCCACCAGCCCCTGCATGCTCGGCAGCTCGTTGCCGAGGTTGTAGCAGTAGCCGCTCATGGTCTGAATGCCGTTGAGCACGAACACCTGTTGTTGCTCCTGCGAGCGCATCATGCGGCCCTGCGGATACTTGATGCAGCAGGTTTCGCACTCGTCCTTGCCGCGGTTCTCCGAGCGGGCGGTGAAGCAGCGCGCCGAATAGGCCAGCGGCAGGTGGCCGTAGCTCAGCACCTCCACCTCGAAATCATGGCGGAAGCCCAGCTCGTCGCACTGCGTCAGCAGGTTGGCCAGCCAGTCGCGCGACAGCTCGACCGGCATGCACCAGCGCATCATGCCCTGGCGGCGCAGCAGGCGCAGGGTATAGGCGTTGTAGCAGTTCAGCGCGTGGCCGGCGACGAACGGCAAGCCGCGCTCCGCCGCCATGTTCACCGCGCCCAGATCGTTGGCTTCAAACAGGAACTCGCCGTTCTCCACATAGCGTTTCAGCTCATTCAGCTCGGACGGCGCCTGCAGCAGCGCCAGCGTAGAGATCACCACCTGCTTGCCGCTGCGGGCGATTTCGCGCGCCAGCGCCAGCCAATCGCCGACCTTCATCTCGCGCCGCTTGGTGCAGACGCTCTCTCCGAGGTAAATGATGTCGGCGCTGCTCTCCGTCGCCTGTTGATAGAACGCCGCGATGTCGTTTTTCGGCCAGTAGTAGAGCACCGGCCCCAGTGCGTATTTCATGTTTCCTCCGGCTACTGCCATTTGCGGTGATAGGCGCCCAGCGTGGTCTGGGTGCCCTCGGACATCGCGCCCAGCGTCTCCATCCAGGCGGCGTCGGCACGGTAGGCGGCCGGATCGGCCTGGCAGCGATCGAGCGCCTGGCGCCAGACGCGCGCCACCTGGCTGACGTAAGCCGGGCTGCGCTGGCGGCCTTCGATCTTCACCGAGGCGATGTTGGCGGCCAGCAGCTCCGGCAGCAGCTCCAGCGTATTGAGGCTGGTGGGCTCTTCCAGCGCGTGGTAGCGCACGTCGTCCACCAGATAGCGGCCCTTGCACAGCGTCGGGTAGCCGGCGTTTTCATGGTCCTGGTAGCGGTCGATCAGCACGTCGTTCAGGCGCGACTCCATGCCCTGCGGGGTTTGCTGCCAGCGCACGAACCGTGCCGGCGAACAGGCGCCGACGGTGTTCGGCGATTCGCCGGTCAGGTAGGAAGAGAGATAGCAGCGCCCCTCGGCCATGATGCACAGGCTGCCGAAGGCGAACACTTCCAGCGGCACCGGGCTGGTGCGCGCCAGCTGTTTCACCTGATGCATCGACAGCACGCGCGGCAGCACCACCCGGCCCACCTCGAAGTTGCGCTGGTAGAAACGGATCGCCTCTTCGTTGGTGGCGGAGGCCTGCACCGAAACGTGGCGCTCCAGCTGCGGGTAGCGCTGGGCGGCGTATTCCAGCATCGCCAGATCCGCCAGAATCAGCGCGTCGGCGCCCAGTTGGGCCGCCATATCCACCGCGCGCTGCCAGCGGGCGTAGCCGTCGGGATGGGCGAAGGTGTTGATGGCGATATGCAGCTTGCGGTCGTGGCGGTGCACGTAATCGACCGCTTCCTGCAGTTTTTTCTCGGTGAAGTTGAGGCCGGCGAAGTGGCGCGCGTTGGTATCGTCTTTCAGGCCGATGTAAACGGCGTCGGCGCCGTTATCCACCGCGGCCTTCAGGGCCGGCAGGTTGCCGGCGGGACAAAGCAGCTCCATAGATTTATCCTGGCTTAGCCGTGCGCCCGGCCGGGCGCACGCTGTCTTTAAAGGTTGCCGACGGCGGTGTTCCGACGGCAAACGCGAATCGGGGAGGCCATTTTAGGCAAAGGGACGCGCACAGGTTTTGATTTGAGGCAGCTTATGGCGTATTGATAAACGTGGCGGTGAAATGCACTATTTGTTGATATAGACCGCTGAAGCCGCGCATCAGTGTGGCAAAATAGCGGTAGTCCGTATTGAAAGGAGTGGATGACCGTGTTGGAACAACTACGAGCACGCCTTGTGCGCCAGGGGCCGTCGCTGCTGCGCATCCCGCTGAAATTCACGCCATTCGCCCTGCAGCGCCAACTGCTGCAACAGGTGCTGAGCTGGCAATTCCGCCAGGCGTTGGCGGATGGGGATCTGGAATTTCTCGAATCGCGCTGGCTGAAGATCGAAGTTCGCGATCTGGCGCTACAATGGTTTATGACGGTAGAAAACGACAAACTGGTGGTCAGCCAGCACGCCGAAGCGGACGTCAGCTTCAGCGGCGACGCCAACGATCTGATCCTGATCGCGGCGCGCAAGCAAGATCCGGATACGCTGTTCTTTCAGCGTCGGCTGCAGATTGAAGGGGATACCGAATTGGGCCTGTATGTGAAAAATTTGATGGACGCCATCGAGCTGGAAAGCATGCCCGCGCCGCTGCGCATGGGGCTGTTGCAGTTGGCTGATTTTGTCGAAGCAGGGTTGCAGGAGGGCACGGCGTCGGCTTCCCGTGTGGCGGTATCATGCTGATCCGCGTAGAGATCCCGGTAGACGCGGCGGGCATCGACGCCTTGCTGCGCCGCGCCTTTGGCCGCGATGACGAAGCCGATTTGGTGCAGCAGCTGCGCGAAGACGGCCTGCTGACGCTGGGTGTGGTCGCCACTGACGACGAAGGCGGGGTAGTGGGTTACGCCGCGTTCAGCCCGGTAGACGTGGCTGGCGAAGACCGCCAATGGGTGGCGCTGGCGCCGCTGGCGGTAGACGAAAGCCTGCGCCGCCAGGGGCTGGCTGAAAAGCTGGTGTACGAAGGCTTGGATTCGCTGAACGAATTCAGCTACGCCGCTGTGGTGGTGCTGGGCGAGCCGGCCTACTACGGCCGCTTCGGCTTTAAACCGGCCGCCGCCTATGGCCTGCACTGCCGCTGGCCGGACACGGAAAGCGCGTTCCAGGTCTACCCGCTGGCGGAAGACGCCCTGAATGGCGTCAGCGGCGAAGTGGCTTTTTCGGCACCGTTTAATCGCTTCTAGCACTCGGCAACAAATACTCCAACGACAGCGGCGGGTGACTCACCAGCCGCTCTTTTTGTATTTTGCTCAGCTGTTTGAGCTGGCAATTCAGGCCATCTGTGGGGGCTATGCGTCTGAGTGGGACGGATGGTGATACCAAACAGGGAACCTATAATAATTCCCCCCTAAAATGCAAAAATGTCACCTTACCCCGTTCTTGTTTGCCGAACCCTTTTTTGAGTGCCACTTTTAATTGATTGATTTAAAGTCATATTTTTAAACTCTTTAAAAAAGGCTTTTTGAACGGAGATTTCGATTTTCCTCCATCAATCAGCTGATTAGCGCTAATATGCAACGGTGCACTGCCGTACAGGCAGCTTAGAAAATCCAGACCGGATCTTCATCCTTGGCGACTACGTGCACTGCCGTACAGGCAGCTTAGAAAATCATCTGAAGCTTGAGCGCCGGATTTTGCGGGTGCACTGCCGTACAGGCAGCTTAGAAAAGCGGGAATGAACCGGGTCTAACTGGCCGCCAGTGCACTGCCGTACAGGCAGCTTAGAAAACCAACGGCGACGAGCGTGACGCGCAGATCGAGTGCACTGCCGTACAGGCAGCTTAGAAAAGATGCGGTGGATCGAACACGACGACAGGGAAGTGCACTGCCGTACAGGCAGCTTAGAAACGTTTGCCAAGGCAGAAAGTTAACAAGGCTAAGTGCACTGCCGTACAGGCAGCTTAGAAAAAAAACCGATACCGATCATTCATCATGAGAGGGTGCACTGCCGTACAGGCAGCTTAGAAAATTTGTTAAAGCAGTGGTCGAGGATGTGAAGCGTGCACTGCCGTACAGGCAGCTTAGAAAGTTCGCGCAAACGGGAAATCGTGATGCAGCCTGTGCACTGCTGTATAGGCAGCTTAGAAATAGCTGGCGGGTAGTGATTTCGCCGGTATCGGTGCACTGCCGTATAGGCAGCTTAGAGACTGGGCGGCGCGCATGCGTTGGTAGTAGATGAGTTCAATGCCGTACAGGCAGCTTAGAAACCGACTGCGGCTACGCCTTGTCGTGACCACTCCGTGCACTGCCGTACAGGCAGAATATAGGAAAAAGTAATATGTATTTGGTAGATTCCGGCAGTGATCAATAAGTGGATGACTTTATTTTTCTGATTGATGAATATTGACTCGGTTGCAAAGGATTTCCCTGGAAAAACGTGGTAGAACGTTGGTGTCGTCGGCATTGATCTGTATTGCTTGTTATTTATTTTAATTGTAATTATTTCATTATGGATAAGAAATATAACAATGAAAAATACCCTCTCCCCCTCTGAGTTAAAAACAATACTGCACTCGAAACGAGCAAACTTGTATTACCTGCAATATTGCCGAGTTTTAGTGAATGGCGGCCGCGTCGAATATGTCACGGACGAAGGAAAGCAGTCTCTTTACTGGAACATCCCTATTGCCAACACTACCGCCATCATGTTGGGAACCGGAACCTCGGTCACGCAGGCTGCAATGCGTGAGTTTGCTCGCGCCGGCGTTTTAGTCGGATTCTGTGGTGGTGGTGGGACACCCCTATTTGCAGCGAACGAAGTGGAAGTCGCCGTCTCGTGGCTGACTCCTCAGAGCGAGTATCGCCCTACGGAATACCTTCAGCACTGGGTTAGTTTTTGGTTCGACGAGGCAAAAAGGCTGGCGGCCGCCCGAATTTTTCAACAGGTGCGTATCGAGCAAATTAAACGGCATTGGCTGGGGGCCCGAATGCAGCGCGAAGACGGGTTTGTATTGCATGAAGAGCGGTTGCTGGCGTTGGTTGAACGCTATCAGTCAAAGCTCAGCGAGAGTACAACGCACAATGAATTGATGTTGCAAGAAGCCGTAATGACCAAAGCGCTGTATAAGTTAGCGGCGGAAGCGGTCAGTTATGGCGATTTCATTCGCGCCAAGCGCGGCGGTGGTAGCGATCTGGCTAACCGTTTTCTCGATCACGGTAACTACCTGGCCTATGGGCTGGCGGCGACGGCAACCTGGGTGACCGGTTTGCCCCACGGTTTAGCCGTTTTGCATGGCAAAACGCGGCGCGGTGGGTTGGTTTTCGACGTGGCGGACTTGATAAAAGATGCATTGATTTTGCCCCAAGCCTTCATCGCGGCGATGGCGGGGGAAGAGGAGCAAGACTTTAGGCAACGCTGCCTGAATGGTTTTCAGCGTGCCGACGCATTGGATCTGATGATCGATACCTTACAAGAAACCGCCTTACGTTTAGGGGCGGGCACTTCATGAATATTCTGCTGATCTCGCAATGCAATAAGTTCGCGCTCACTCAAACGCGTAAAATTCTCGATCAGTTCGCAGAACGAAAGGGTGATCGCACTTGGCAAACGGCTATCACTCTGCAGGGGCTGGACACGTTGCGGCGCGCATTGCGTAAGACGGCGCGCCGAAATACTGCGGTTGCCTGCCACTGGATCCGGGGAGCTAATCAGACGGAGCTGCTATGGGTGGTAGGCAATCCGCGCAGGTTTAACGCCCAGGGAACCGTGCCGACCAACAGCACCGCCCGCGATGTTTTGAAAAGCCAGGATGAGAACCACTGGCACAGCGCTGAGGCGATTGCGTTGATGGCGGGGATAGCCGGGCTGTTTCATGACTTTGGCAAAGCGAACGCGTTGTTTCAGGCGGGGTTGATACAAGCAGGGGCGAAACGGTTTCAGCCGTATCGCCACGAATGGGTTTCTCTGCGCCTGTTCCAGGCCTTTGTCGGTCAGCGGCAAGATAAGCAGTGGTTGGCCGCGTTAGCTGAAATCACCGCAGAGGATGAACCGGCTCTATTACAGCGCTTGTATCGCGACAGGCAAGGGATGTCTGAAAGCCCGTTCAAAACCTTACCGCCTTTGGCGCAGGCGATTGGCTGGCTGATAGTGGCTCACCATCGATTACCGGCATATCCCCGGTCAGATGCTACCGAACGCTACCGTGATACCCCAGACTTTGCTTGCAGCGACAGTTGGTTGGAAAATCAGCTTAACGCATGCTGGAACTCGACGAATCAGGATCACAGTGACTGGGAACCGGAGGATTTCGCTCAGGTATGGCAGTTCCCACAAGGCACACCGCTGCAAAGTGCCTTATGGTGCGCGAAAGCGCAAAAGCTGGCCCAGCGCGCGCAGCAACTTGGCTCATTGGTTCAATTCGGCAATTTGGATCAACAGTTTGCCGTTCATTTGGCGCGTTTGACGCTGATGTTGGCGGATCACGTCTATTCCGCAGGGCCGGCGGTAACTGATTGGCAGGCGGCTGGGTATGCGGCATGGGCGAATACCGATCGTCAGACCGGCCAGCGTAAACAGCAACTGGACGAGCATAATATTGGCGTAGGGCAAGGGGCATTGCTTTTAGGGCGTTTGCTACCGCATGTGCGCAAAACGCTGCCCGCCATCACTCGCCACAAAGGCTTTAAACGCCGCTCTGCGCACGAAAGGTATCGCTGGCAGGACAAAGCCTACGACGTCGCGGCCGCACTGCGGCCGCGTTCGGTTAAACAAGGTTTCTTCGGTGTGAATATGGCATCGACCGGCTGCGGAAAAACGTTTGCCAACGCTCGCATTATGTATGCGCTGGCGGACGAACAGGAGGGATGCCGTTTCAGCATTGCGCTGGGCCTGCGTACGTTGACGTTGCAAACTGGCGATGCGTTACGTGACCGGCTGCATTTACAAGACGACGATCTCGCCGTGATGATCGGTTCCACGGCCGTTCAACAACTGCATCAGCTTCCTGTTGCCGATGTCGGTAGCGTTTCGGCGGAGGCGTTATTTGCCGAACATCAGTATGTCCGTTACGAAGGCTCGCTGGATGATGGGCGCCTGAGCCGCTGGCTGGCCCAGGATAGTCGCTTACATAAGTTGATCAGTGCCCCGGTTCTGGTAAGCACCATCGATTATCTGATCCCTGCGACGGAAGGGGTGCGCGGTGGGCGGCAAATCGCCCCGATGTTGCGCCTGCTCACTGCCGATCTGGTGTTGGATGAGCCGGATGATTTTGATATCACTGACTTGCCGGCCCTCTGCCGTTTGGTTAACTGGGCTGGAATGCTCGGCACCCGCGTGTTGCTTTCGTCCGCGACGCTCCCCCCTGCGCTGGTGCAGGCGCTGTTTAACGCCTATTGCACCGGCAGACGTGAGTATCAACGATCCTGTGCCGAACCGGGCACACCGCTGAACGTTTGCTGCGCCTGGTTCGATGAGCATGGCGCTGTCAGTGCAGAGATCGATAAAGCGCCGATGTTTTTGGAAGAGCACACCCGTTTTGTCACGCAGCGTATCGGCAAGCTGGAACAACTTACGCCTTTGCGTCAGGCGGAATTGTTGCCCGTCGTGGTTGCTGGTCGGAAAAAAGAGGTGGTGTTGGAGGGGATTGCGGCCTGTTTGCACTCTGCGATTATTCAACAGCACCAGCATCACTGCCAGCAGCATACAAGCAGTAAGACAGTCTCCATCGGCCTGATTCGCATGGCGAATATCGATCCGCTCGTGGCGGTAGCACAATGCTTGATGCAACTCGCTCCACCGGCCGATTACCGCATTCATTATTGCGTTTACCACAGCCAGCATCCTTTGGCGATGCGCTCGCATATCGAGCGGCGGCTGGATGCCACGCTGACACGCCACCAACCTGAAACCTTATGGGAGGTTGAGGAGATCAAGCGGGCCGTCGCGTGTGATGATGAATCGAACCATCTTTTTGTCGTACTGGCTTCACCGGTCGCGGAGGTTGGGCGTGATTGGGATCTGGATTGGGCAATCGCTGAACCCAGCTCCATGCGCTCGCTTATCCAATTGGCGGGGCGTATTCAGCGACACCGGCAGCAGCCACCGGTAACGCCTAATCTGTTAATTCTCAATAAAAATATCAAAGCGCTGCGCGAACGAAACAGTGAGCAGTTGGCGTATTGCCGGCCGGGGTTCGAATCCCGACATTTCCGGTTAGCCAGCCACGATCTGCAGGCGTTGTTGCTCCCTCAGCAGTACCAATTCCCCAGCGCTATCCCACGAATTCGCGAACGGCAAGGCGCCGGTAAGGGGCCCCTGTTCGAGAATTTGGTCGATCTGGAGCATCGCCGGTTGTGGGAAACGTTACTGGGTACGCAGAAAACCACAGAAAGCGCCGCTCTGTGGTGGCGTTATCCCCTGAGCTGGAATGCTGAAATGCAACGGCGCTACCCATTCCGTCAGTCTGCCCAAGAAACACAGTATTACCTGTCTCTGGAGGAAGACGAAGAAAGCATGGTGTTTGTGAATCGCGACGCAGGCCCCAGCGGCAGTAAACAGAGCGGTGATTTTGACTATCCGGGTCTGGTATTAGCGGATGGCAACAGCCTTTGGATGGATAACGATTATCCGCAGCTATACCGCCGTTTGGCGGATACGCTGGGGATGGAATTTGCGCAGATCAGCGAGAGATTTGGCGAAATCAATTTACGCAAGCCGAGTGAGGACGAGACCGATACGTGGCGCTTCCATCCGGCGCTGGGGGTGTTCCGCGCCCTCAACTGAGGGCGCGGGCTGCCTGTACGGCAGTTGTCATGCTTATGCTTCACATATATTTCTAAGCTGCCCATAACGGCAGTGAAAAGAGTGTAGTGAAATCGTGTTAAAAACGCCATACTCAAATTTTATCTTATCCTTAATATATAGGTATTGATATTTGTCTTGTCGGAGTGTAGTTTTTGCTCATGGTGAAATGAGGGTGAGTAAAAATGAAGCAACCAACCGGTCACAATTTTTATCTGGCATGCAGTTTGGTAATTGTGTGTATGGTTTTATTAAAACCCGTTTATATTCAAAGTAATAGTGTTGATTTTTCTCAGGGGAGCAATAACTTCTTTTCTGTGATAACCCTGAACCGTTAAACAGCACAAGGAGCTCATATGGCACAACAAGGACTGGCTTCTTTTATCGTATCTTACGTAGCGGGCAGGCGAGAGCCTAAGCTCGAAGCCTTCGATAAGGACGCGCAAAAGAAGCTGGCGGCAGCAACGGAGGCCGAACAGGGTGTGTTGCAACAGCAGTTGGCGCAGGAACGGCGCGATCTGGAGCAGCGTTATGAGGTGCGGGCCTGGTTAACGGACGCCGCCGCGCGTGCCGGGCAAATCAGCCTGGTCACCCATGCCGCCAAATACACCCACAGCGATGCCAAAGGCAGCAGCGTATACGGCCAGGGGGAAGGCGATGAGCGTTACCTGTCAACGGCGACGTTGCCAAAGCCTGCGGTTGATGCGGTTGGCAATGCTGCCGCGTTGGATGTCGCAAAACTGCTGCAAACCGAGCATCAAGGCGATTCTCTGCTTGCCAGCCTGCAGCGACAGGAGCATTCGGCGCTAGCCGAGCTGGCTGAAACTCCTCAGCAGCTTGAGCAGTGGATCAGTGGTTTTAGCCAGGCGCTGATTAACAAACAGCCCAGCTCGCATAAGTTGGCCAAGCAGATCTATTTCCCGGTGGGGGACGGTTATCATTTGCTGAGCCCGCTGTTTTCTTCCTCCCTCGCTCAGGCATTGCACGATCGTTTGCTGCACGTGCGTTTCAGCGACGAAACCAAAGAGGCCAATCAGGCGCGCAGAGCGGGGCAGTGGCATCCGGAGCAGCTGACTTATTTCCCGCAGACGGCGGTGATGAATATGGGCGGCACCAAACCGCAGAATATTTCCTACCTTAACAGCGTGCGTGGCGGCCGAGTGTGGCTGCTGCCATGTACGCCGCCGGAATGGCAAAGCCTGGATAAGCCGCCTTATGGCTGTAAATCCATTTTTGAACGGCGCGGGCCGTTCAGCTATCTGGTGCGTGGCATCGTGGCGCAGCTGAGGCACTTCTTGCTTGGGGTACAGGAGCGGGAAAGCACCAAAGAGATCCGTCGTCGTCGTCAGGATTATATCGATCAGATCATCGACATGCTGTTTAACGTTGTGGCAGATATTCAACGTGAGGAATGGCGCGGCTGGAGCAGTCAGGATGGCTGCGAGCTGAAGGCGGCGCAACGGCTGTGGCTCGATCCCTTTCGGAGTATAGACGACGAGCTGTTCCGAGCCGAACGGGAAAAAGAAGCGTGGCAGATTGATATTGCCGATGACTTTGCCGTTTGGCTGAATCGTCAGTTGAGTGTTGAACCGATGAACATGGGAATGGTGGAACGCCGAGACTGGCGCGCTGCGCCGCTGTTCCGCCAACGCTTAAGGGAGTTGGAAGACGCGCTGGCGGAGGATCTCAAATGAGCCATGTGATCGTATTGCGTCATCTTCAGGTTGAGAATGCCAACGCGGTGGCGGGGTTGACCTACGGTTTTCCTGCCATCAGCCACTTCCTCGGCTATGTGCACGCGCTGTCGCGCAAGTTACAGGCCAGTCACGGCTTAACGCTGGGCGGTTGTGGTGTGATATGCCATCGGCGCCAAATTCATGCTCATTCATCAGGGCGTGATTACCAGTTCGCGTTGACGCGCAATCCATTGACCAAAGAAGCTAAAACCGCCGCCTTCAATGAAGAAGGGCGCATGCACATGACGGTCTCGCTGGTGATTGAATGCGCCGGTGAAATTGCCAATGGCGATATTGGCTTGGATCAGCTGCAAGAACACCTTTACCGCTTATGCCAAACGCAAAAACTGGCCGGTGGCAGCATTACGCGGCTGCGTGGCGTGAGCGTGCGCGGCTATCCGCAGCAGCCTGAAGATGTGCGGCGTTTAGTGTGCCGGCTGTTGCCCGGCTTTGCCTTGTTGGACCGTTCAGAGCTGTTGCAACAACATTTCACGGCGCTAAAACAGCATCGGCCGCAAGCGGAAATGCTGGATGCCTGGCTGGACTTCGCCGCATTGAAAATGCAGGCGATGCCCACTCATCAGGAGAAAACGCCCGAAGTGGGAGACAAGGCTGAGTGGGAATACGTAGGTAAACCTCAACCCGGCTATTTAGTGCCGCTGATGACGGGTTATCAGCGTATTTCTCCTCTCTATCCGGCGGGTGAAGTGCTGAATGCGCGCGATGCGTCAACGCCGTTCTGTTTCGCTGAAGCCGTTTACGGCGTGGGTGAATGGTGCGGTCTGCACCGTATTCACGATTTATCCGCGCTGTTCTGGCGCTATCAAACAACCGATAACGGCTATTACTGCCGTACCCCATCTGTAGTGATTCCGCAGGATGACGAATCCGCTGACTCAATTTATCTCGACGACTTTTAAAGGATTATTGCAATGGCTAAATCAACGATTAAAACCGCTTCGGTGTTGGCATTTGAACGCAAATTGGCAAACTCGGACGCCATCATGTTGGCGGGTGAGTGGGGTACCGAGAGTTGGCAACCTATCGTCATTAAAGAAAAGGCGGTGCGTGGGACTATCTCTAACCGCCTGAAAAACGCGATTACCAGCGATCCCGCCAAGCTTGATGCTGAAATTCAGAAGCCAAACCTGCAAACGGTTGATGTTGCGGCACTGCCGCAAAATGCCGATACCCTAAAAGTAACGTTCACGCTGCGTGTGTTGGGCAATCTGGCGGTGCCGTCGGTTTGTAACGATCAAGACTATCAAAATGCGCTGCAGGCGGTGATCGAGGGCTATATCGCCGAGCATGGTTTTGGTGCTTTAGCCGCGCGTTATGCCGAGAACCTGGCGAATGGGCGCTTCTTGTGGCGTAACCGCGTGGGGGCTGAAAAAATCGCCGTGCGAGTGACCGGCAGTAAAACCTGGGAATTCAACGCGCATGAGTACAACCTGCGCGAATTTAGTCAACCGAAAGGGGCGCTAGGCGAGCTGGCGGCGGAAATTGAACGTGGCCTGGTGGGAGAAAGTTTTGCCTTATTCAATGTCGAGGCGTTTGTACGCCTGGGAAATGGGCAGGAAATTTTCCCTTCTCAGGAGCTGGTATTAGACAGCAACAGTAAGAAAAGTAAGTTGCTGTACCAGGTAGAGGGCGTTGCCGCGATGCACTCGCAGAAAGTCGGTAATGCTTTGCGCACTATTGATACCTGGCATTCTCAGGCCGATTCTCTTGGCGCGATCGCCGTAGAACCTTATGGGTCGGTGACCAGCCGTGGCATCGCCTGCCGTCAGCCAAAGGAAAAGATGGATTTTTATACGCTACTCGATCGCTGGGTAATTAAAGAAGAGAAACCGTCGGTTGAACAGCAGCATTACGTGATGGCGGTGCTGATCCGCGGCGGCGTATTTGGCGAAAAAGGCGAATAAGGGGATACCATGGATCATTATCAGGACGTTCGCGTATTGCCCGATCCTGAGTTCAGCGAACCCATTCTGCTGTCGGCATTGTTCGCCAAGTTGCATCGGGCGCTGGCTGCCTATGGCAAAGGCGATATCGGTATCAGCTTTCCGCAGATGCAACGTACGCCAGGTGCCATTTTGCGGTTGCATGGCAGCTACGAAGCGCTGACGGTGCTGGGGGGATTCGACTGGATTAAAGGGCTACGGGACTATACCGATCTATCGCTCATCCAGGCCGTGCCTGCTGAAACGGCGTTTCGTACCGTCAGCAGAGTTCAGGTAAAGAGTAGCGTTGAGCGTATACGCCGCCGAGCCGTCAGTAAAGGTTGGCTGACTGAAGAACAGGCACGGGAAAGAATACCGATGGCGAACGAGCAGCGAACCTCATTGCCTTTTATTGCCTTGAAGAGTCTCTCCACCGGGCAACACTTCCGCTTGTTCCTGAAACAGGGCCAATTACAGGAAAGGCCAACGCCGGGCGTTTTTAGTTTTTATGGGTTGAGTGCCTCCGCTACGGTACCTTGGTTTTAACCCTCTTTTTTCGTTCAGAGGTAACACATTGATTTTGTTGCCTCTGAACGGTATCTGAAAAATTAGGGTTAAACCGAGGTATTTGCCTGTTGTTCTTTAATAATCAGTTTGTTAGAGACTATTTTGTTCAGTTCACTGCCGTATAGGCAGCTTAGAAATTGCTGGCCGCACAAAGCCAGCTTGGCGTTAAGTTCACTGCCGTATAGGCAGCTTAGAAAGGCGTGGGATGGCGATTACGTCGTCGGTTCGGGTTCACTGCCGTATAGGCAGCTTAGAAAAAAATGCAAAAACCCCGGCAAGCTTAGCCAGGGTTCACTGCCGTATAGGCAGCTTAGAAACATCAGCGCCTGCACCTTCTTGATGTGAACGCGTTCACTGCCGTATAGGCAGCTTAGAAATCAATGAAGAGGAAGGAATGCACCAAGAGCCGGTTCACTGCCGTATAGGCAGCTTAGAAATTCGCAAAGAGGCAAGAGGTCGTGAATGCCAGGTTCACTGCCGTATAGGCAGCTTAGAAATGCTGTTTCACGAATTCAATGATGCTGAAGCTGTTCACTGCCGTATAGGCAGCTTAGAAATGTCGAGGTTGGCGGCCAGGTTGTCCAGGTCGGTTCACTGCCGTATAGGCAGCTTAGAAATGGCAAATTGAAATGGCGCCGGTACGGATACCGTTCACTGCCGTATAGGCAGCTTAGAAAAGCAATAGCGGCAGGCACAACCAGATCACACGGTTCACTGCCGTATAGGCAGCTTAGAAACCAAACCACCGGGACGCTCTTTAACAATCAGAGTTCACTGCCGTATAGGCAGCTTAGAAAATTGAAGAAAACGATAACCTTTCTCATGGAAAGTTCACTGCCGTATAGGCAGCTTAGAAATGGGGCCAGCAAATCAGACCAATCGACGGTGAGTTCACTGCCGTATAGGCAGCTTAGAAATATTCCACACGACGCGAGAACGATTCAAGACGGTTCACTGCCGTATAGGCAGCTTAGAAAGAGGAGAAAGCATCATGAGCATTAACGCCATTGTTCACTGCCGTATAGGCAGCTTAGAAAATAATGATGCCGGGCAGCGCGACCAATTCGAAGTTCACTGCCGTATAGGCAGCTTAGAAATCACGTTCCAGTTGTACGCAGCTGATAGCGGTGTTCACTGCCGTATAGGCAGCTTAGAAAAGCGCTGGCGATCCGGCTGTCACCACAAAGACGTTCACTGCCGTATAGGCAGCTTAGAAAACACCGGGGACACCCATACCTACGAGCTGAACGTTCACTGCCGTATAGGCAGCTTAGAAATTTAACCACTGAAGAGAAACAAGAGCTGATCAGTTCACTGCCGTATAGGCAGCTTAGAAAAAGCCCAAAGCAGAGCGCAATGATCTGGCCATGTTCACTGCCGTATAGGCAGCTTAGAAATGAAAGCATCGCGCTGATGCTCCGCATGCCCCGTTCACTGCCGTATAGGCAGCTTAGAAAGAACTAAATTACACGCAACGAGATCTCGCTAAGTTCACTGCCGTATAGGCAGCTTAGAAAATTCAGCACTGAGCAGCAGGCAAACGCACGTTGTTCACTGCCGTATAGGCAGCTTAGAAATCCATCGCCAGCGCCTTTCTAACCTGCTCAGCGTTCACTGCCGTATAGGCAGCTTAGAAAGGTTGCGTCAGCGACGATGGTATCGGCTGACAGTTCACTGCCGTATAGGCAGCTCAGAAAATCAGCCCATCGCTGAACAAGCAGTTCAACGTGTTCACTGCCGTATAGGCAGCTTAGAAATGCGCCAACACCGACGTGGTGGAAAACCCGGAGTTCACTGCCGTATAGGCAGTTTAGAAGTTCTCGCAAGAATACGTTTTCGCCTTACTACTAAGTACTGCCGTCCAGGCAGTTTGAAATAGGAGGGATAAAACTTTGCCGACATGTGTTAACCGGGAAGCAAATATTCCAACGACAGCGGTGGGTGACTCACCAGCCGCTCTTTTTGTATTTTGCTCAGCTGTTTGACGCGGTATTCCAGCCTCAGCGCCGTTGAGCGATCTCCTGCCGGGCAGTGAAACGCCAGCGTCAGTTCCCCTTTGCCGCGCAGCGCCTTGGCACCTTTACCGGCCTGGTGTTCTGCCATGCGGCGCGCCACGTCGGTGGTGATGCCGGTGTACAGCATGCCGCTCGGCAAACGTAGCATATAGAGGTGCCAGACTGGAGTTGTCATCATTTTTCCGAATTAGATAAGGCCACAGTCTGTCGCTAGAATGCGGCATCTTACTTTTAATTAATTGACTTTAAAGCATAAAATAATAGAAAGTAAACGTCTTTGGGCGGAAAGACACTGGCTTTCTTATCATCAGCTTGCCCACGTTATACTCGTTCAAACATCTACTGCCGTACAGGCAGCTTAGAAACTGTCACGGATCAGGTCCCGGGTTCGAATATCGTATACTGCCGCACAGGCAGCTTTCAAAATTAAGGTTATTCATGGGGACAGATCTGGAACACATCCGCCTTTTCATCGGCAAGCAACACGTCTTGACGCTGTGCGCCGGTGACGGCCTTGACATGTGGTGCGCCAACTGTTTTTACGTGTTCGACGCCGCGGCGATGGCGCTGTGGCTGATGACCGAACCGCACACCCGCCACGGCGGGCTGATGCTGAACAACGGCAGAGTGGTCGGCACCATCGCGCCGAAACCGAAAAGCATCGCGCTGATCCGCGGCGTGCAGTACCGCGCCGAGGCGGTGCTGCTGAGCGGCGAAGAGGCCGAGGCGGCGCGCACGCGTTACTGCAAGCGTTTCCCGATCGCCAGGGCGATGAAAGCCTCGGTTTGGCGGCTGGATCTGTACGAGGTGAAGATGACCGACAACACCCTTGGCTTCGGCAAGAAGCTGCACTGGGCGCGCGCCGGCGCCCAGTGAGTTTGCGTATCCCTACTGCCGCTTCAATTCAGGGATGTTCGGCATAATGCCGAAATTCGCCATATCGGCCGGCGCAAATTTGAAACGCGACGGGTACTTTTCCGGATCGGTGATGAAATCCGGCTCGCTGCTGCGCCAGGTGAAAAAACAGGTGGGGCAAAGGAAGATTGCCCAAGTGTCTTCCACCGGGGCATGGCACAGCGTTTCCGGCCCGGCGGCTTCACAACGCGGGCACCTGTCGGGAGATCGGTTCATGGCGTGCTCCTGGGTTGAGTTTGCTTCGTTTCGATCATGGCGTGCAGTTTTGCAAGCCAATCGCCGGTAGTGATGGGATCGCTCAACGGCTGGGCAAAACGGCCGTGCATATCCGGCGCCTTAGGCGTGGTGGCGTCGATAATCACTTTGCTGGTCATGCCGGCGGGGTGCGAGGCCGGATCCAACGGCAACACCGACAGGCCGGGCACGTTGAGCAAGTCGAAGTCCGGGTTGAACTTGGTGGCGATCGCCCACATCACTTGGGGCAGATTGAACGGATCCACGGTTTCATCGACCACGATGACCATTTTGGCGTATCCCATACCGTGCGGCGTGGTCAGCACGCGCAGACCGACGCCCTTGGCGAAGCCGCCGAAGCGGGTTTGGGTGGAAACGATCACCACCAACCCGTGGGTGTAGAGCGCATTGACCGCCACCACTTCCGGAAAGGTTTGCTTGAGCTGGACGTACAGTGGCGCGCAGGTGTTGATGCCGATCATGTAGTCTATCTCTGTCCACGGCATGCCGAGGTAAAGATGCTCAAAGATTGGTTGGCGGCGGTGCGACACTTTGTCTATCTCGATGACCGGCATCAACCGCCCTCCCGAGTAATGGCCGGTAAATTCGCCGAAGGGGCCTTCCGCTTCGCGCTGGCGCGACAGGATCTTGCCCTCCAGCACGAACTCCGATCCCCAGGGCAGATCCAGCCTGCTGTGCGCGCTGTACACCACGGGATACGGTTGGCCGTTGAGCGCGCCGGCCATGGCGTATTCCGACTGCTCGTATAAGATAGGCATGCCGCCGACGGTGCTGATCGTCGGATCGTTACCGATGGTGATGGCGACCGGCAGATCTACGCCCAGTTCTTCGGCGCGTTGAAGATGAATGGCGATGTCATGTGACGGCACCGGCTGCAAGCCGAGCCGGCGGCGGCCTTTGACCTGCAGGCGGTAAATGCCGACGTTCTGGCTGCTGTGGTTATCTTCGAGTGAAGGATCGCGTGAAACCACGCTGGCTTTATCAATATAAAAACCGCCGTCGCCGTGGTTAAGCCGAAACAGCGGCAAAATTTCGAATAGATTGATGTCGTTTGAGATGACCACTTCTTGCCAGGGCGCGCTGTCACGGTATTCCACTTCGCCTGGGTAGTTCTGATAACGGCGCACGAACTCAAAAAACTGGTTTTTCAGTGACGTGTGCTTCGGCATGTCCATGGCGATCGCCAGATTTGGCCAGGAGCCGTGCAGGTTCATGGCTATCCGCGCATCGCGGTAGCCATAAATGTTCTCGAACAGCAGCGCGGGGGCGTGTTCCCCCAGCCTGCCGGCGGCGCAGGCGGCCGCGGCAATATCCGGTTCGGGCTTCACCTGTTCCTTGATGCACAACAGTTGTTGTTGCTCCTCAAGCGCGGCCAGATAGCTGCGCAAATCGGTATACGGCATGGCAAACTCCTCAATCAAGATGAGATCACGCGGGTCAGGATGAGTATAGAAGCGGGTTGCCGTGGGCAATGCCGGGCGTGGCATATACTTATGGTTAATTAATCAACGGAGCGGAGGAAGAAATGGCGCGAGCACTGTTAGTCGGCGCAACTGGGCTGGTGGGGCGCGAGTTGTTGCAGCTGTTGCAAAGCGATCCGCAGATAACGGCCATCGTGGCGCCGACGCGCACGCCGCTGCCGCCGCACGGCAAGCTGACCAACCCGGTCGGCGATGCGCTGTTCGAACTGCTGAGTAGCCTGCAGCAGCCGGTCGATCTGGTGTTCTGCTGCCTGGGCACCACCCGCCGGGCGGCGGGCAGCGCCGATGCCTTCCGCTACGTCGATTATCAACTGGTGGTGGAGAGCGCGCTGACCGGCCGCCGGTTGGGGGCGCAGCACTGTCTGGTGGTGAGCGCGTTGGGCGCCAACGCGGATTCCACCTTCCTGTATAACCGCACCAAAGGCGAGATGGAGCAGGCGCTGCGCGAACAGCACTGGCCGCGCCTGACGCTGGTGCGGCCTTCCATGCTGGTGGGGGATCGCCCTGCGCCGCGCCTGATGGAGCGCCTCACGCTGCCGCTGTTCAGGCTGCTGCCCGGCAAATGGCGCGCCGTCTCCGCCAACGACGTGGCGCAAACGCTGCTGCAGCAGGCGTTCACGCCGGGCGAAGGGGTCAGGGTGCTGGAGTCGGATCGGCTGCACTGCTACCGAGGCTGACGCTGAGGTGATCGAACGCCAGCTCCAGCCCGGCGGGCAGTTCGTTGTCCAGCAGCCACAGATCGAGATGATGGCTGATGTGCGTCAGCAGCGTGCGTTTGGGCTGCAGCAACCGCTGCGTCTCCTGCGCGCGGGTCAGATCGTTGTGGTTGCGCGGCGCCTGCGGCTGCGGCGGTAGGCTGCAATCGAGCACCAGCAGATCCAGCGCCACGTTTTGCAGATAGTCGGCGGTGGCCGGCGGCAGGCCGACGGTGTCGGTCAGGTAGGCCAGCGCAGCGCCTGCCGCCTGGATCAGATAGCCGTGGGTCAGTTTGGAGTGTTGCAGCGGCAGCGGGGTGATGCGCATGCCGCCCAGTTCGACGGTGGAGAAGGGCGCCAGCGGCGGCTGAAACGCCAGAATGCCCGGGTGTTTGAACAGGTCGTCGCAGCCTTGTGCATCCGGCGGGCCATACACCGGAATGGAATTTCCGCACCCCCAACGCAAAGGAAATAACCCCTGAACGTGATCCATGTGGTAATGTGTCAGTAAAAAACGTTGAACTTGCCCCGCCGAAAATCGCCGCTCCAAAGCTGGCAATCCCGCATCCAATAAGGTCGTTTCCCCCTGATAGTTAAGCATGGCGCTGCATGCTCGCCGCCGAAATGCCGGCTCGCGCCGCGCCCGTTGGCAGATCAGGCAGTCGCAGCCGAACACCGGCACCTGCTGCGCGCCGCCGGTGCCGAGAAAGGTCAGTTGCATCGCTCCCCTCCGTTAAAGGTACTTCTGGGCAAAGCGGTTGATGTCGCGAAAATCCGCCAGCCGCGCCTGCAGCGTGGCGTGATCCCAGTGCCACCACTGGCTGCGTTCGATGCGTTCTATCAGCGCGTCGTCAAAGCGCATGCCGATCTTCTTGGCCGCCACGCCGGCGACGATGCTGTAAGGCTCCACGTCCTTGGTGACCACCGCCGCGCTGCCGATCACCGCGCCGTTGCCGACGCTGACGCCCGGCATCAGGATGGCGTTATGGCCGATCCACACGTCGTGGCCGACGGTGACGTGGTGCTCGCGCCGCCAGTCGAAGAACGCCGCGTCGTCTTCCCCCAGCCCGTATTCGGAGGCGCGGTAGGTAAAGTGGTGCTGCGCGATACGCTGGTAGGTCGGGTGGTTGCCGGGATTGATGCGCGCATAGGAGGCGATGGAGACGAACTTGCCGATAGTGGCGTAAAAAATCTGGTTGTGCCCGGCGGTATAGGAGTAGTCCCCTATCTCCACTTCTTCCAGGATCGCATCGTCGGCCAGATGCACATATTGGCCGAGCCGGGTGCGGTTAAGGGTCACGTTGTCGCCGATTTTCGGCTGGGCAAAGTCGTTCATGGCGTTGCGTCCTGAGCTTGTCGGGTGGCGGTAGGCAGCAGCGCCAGCAGCGCCGCCAGGGTGTCGTCGAGTGGGCCATCGTTGTGCAGCACCCGGCAGCCGGCGGGCAGACTCTGCTGATATTCCGCCGCCCGCGCCAGCCGCTGCTCGATCTGTTCGGCGCTTTCTCGCCCCCGATCCTGCAGGCGCCGGCGCAGGACCGCGGCGTTGACCTGCAGGCATACCGGCAGCAGCTGCGCACCATAGCGCTGCTGCGCCTGCGGCAGGTGGGCGCGCGAACCGTTGACCGCCACGTCGATCCCCTGCAGCAGCCAAAGATCCACTTCGATCCCGAATGCGTAGCGCTGCTGGTGGGCCTGCCAGTCGAGCGCGAACAGCCCCTTGGCGCGGCGGCGCAGAAATTCCGGTTCGCTCAGCGCGATGTGATTCTCGCAGCCGGCGTCCGCCGGCCGGGTGATGTAACGATGCGCCACCAGCGGCGCGCGGTCGGCGTCGGCCCGCAGCGCGGCCAGCAGGCTGTCCTTGCCTGCGCCGGAAGGCCCCATCAGGTAGATGAGCCGCGCCATCAGAACACCTGCCTGCCCTGGCGCCACACGTTCTGCACGTAAACGTGTTCGCCGTGCGGCCGTGCCAGCACCAGATCCGCCCGCAGCCCTTCGGCGAGGGTGCCGCGATCCTGCAGATCCAGCGCCCGCGCCGGGTTGCGGGTGATCATGCGCACCGCCAGGGGCAGATCGTAGGCGTTGCGTTCGTCCGCCGCGAGGCGAAACGCCGCGTCCAGCAGGCTGGCCGGGTAATAATCGGAAGAGAGGATATCCAGCACCCCCAGCGCCGCCAGGTGGTGCGCCGCCACGTTGCCGGAGTGGGAGCCGCCGCGCACGATGTTCGGCGCGCCCATCAGCACCTGCAGGCCCTGCTGGTGCGAGGCGCGGGCGGCCGCCTCGGTGGTGGGGAACTCGGCGATGGCGCTGCCCAGCGCGCAGGATTCGGCCACGTGCGCGGCGGTGGCGTCGTCATGGCTGGCCAACGAGATGCGGCGCGCGCGGCAGTGGGCGGCGATCGCCTCGCGGTTCGGCGCGGCCCAGCGGGCGGATAGGGCGACCTGCTGCTCCTCGTATTCGCTCATCTGCTGGTCGTTGAGGCGGTATTTGCCCTGATAGTATTCGCGGTATTTTTCGCGCGAGGCGAACTGGCGCTGGCCCGGCGAGTGATCCATCAGTGACACCAGCGACACGCCCGGCTTGTCCATCAGCTGTTCGAACAGCGGCAGCGTGCTCTCGTGCGGCAGCTCGCAGCGCAGGTGCAGCCGGTGCTCGGCGCGGTTCACCCCGGCGCGCTGGCTGTGGATCACCGCGTCGATCATCTTCTGCAGGTTTTCCAGCCGGTGGCCGCCGTCGCGCACGTCGCCGATCGCTACCGCGTCCAATACCGTGGTGATGCCGTTGGCCACCATCAGCGCGTCGTGGCTGCTCATCGCCGAATGGGCCGGCCAGTCGACGTTCGGGCGTGGGGTGAAGAACTTGTCCAGGTTGTCGGTATGCAGCTCGATCAGCCCCGGCAGCAGCCAGCCGCCGTCGCCGTCCAGCGCCTGCGGCAGCCGGCTCGGGCCGTCGGCGAAGCTGCGGATCACGCCGTCCTGCATCTCCAGCGAGCCTTGCACCACCTGGTCATCCAGCACCAGCTTAACGTTATTGACGATCATCAGAGGGCCTCCAGCGCCTGCGGCGCCTGCATGTCATAAAGCCGGTCGGCGACCTGTCGGCGGACGCCTTCATCGTGAAAAATGCCGACGATCGCTGCGCCGCGCGCCTTGGCGCGTTCGATAAGCTGCACCACCGCCGCGCTGTTGCGGCTGTCGAGCGAGGCGGTCGGTTCGTCCAGCAACAGAATGGGGTAATCGACGATAAAACCGCGCGCGATGTTCACCCGCTGCTGCTCGCCGCCGGAGAAGGTGGACGGCGCCAGCGGCCACAGGCGCTGCGGCACGTTGAGCGCCGCGAGCAGCGCTTCGGCGCGTTCACGGCACTCGGCGCGTTCGACGCCCTGTTCCAGCAGCGGCTGCATCACCACCTCCAGCGCGCTGATGCGCGGGATCACCCGCAGGAACTGGCTGACCCAGCCCAGCGTATGGCGGCGCACCGCCAGAATCTGGCGCGCATCGGCGCTGACCATGTCCAGCCAGTCGCCCTGGTGGTTGATCCAGATATGGCCGCTGTCCGGCAGGTAGTTGGCATACAGCGAGCGCAGCAGGGTGGATTTGCCGCTGCCGGAGTGGCCGTGCAGCACCACGCATTCGCCGCTGCCGACCGTCAGGTTGGCGTCGTGCAGCACCGGCAGGCGGGTGCCGTACTGCTGGTGCAGCACAAAGGTTTTACTGAGATGTTCAACTCGGATTTGCATAGTCATCTGTTATCGCCTTGGGTTACGACAGCACCGAAGAAACCAGCAGCTGGGTGTAAGGATGGTGCGGATCGTCCAGCACCCGGTCGGTCAGGCCGCTCTCCACCACTTCGCCCTGTTTCATCACCAGCAGGCGGTGGGCCAGCAGCCGCGCCACGCCGAGATCGTGGGTGACGATCACCGCCGCCAGCTGCATTTCCACCACCAGGTTGCGCAGCAGATCGAGCAGGCGCGCCTGCACCGATACGTCCAACCCGCCGGTCGGCTCATCCATAAACACCAGCTTGGGGTGGGTGACCAGGTTGCGGGCGATCTGCAGCCGCTGCTGCATGCCGCCGGAGAAGGTGGTCGGCAGATCGTCGAGGCGCGACAGCGGGATTTCGACGTCTTCCAGCCACTGACCGGCCTGGCGGCGAATGTCGCCATAGTGGCGCTGGCCGATGGCCATCAGCCGTTCGCCGATGTTGCCGCCGGCGGAAACCTGCGGCCGCAGGCCGTCGAGCGGGTGCTGGTGCACCACGCCCCAGTCGGTGCGCAGCAGGCGGCGGCGATCGCTCTCCGCCATGGCGTACAGATCCTGTTCCTGGCCCGCCTGCGGGCGATAAAGGATCTGCCCGCGCTGCGGCGCCAGCCGCGCCGAGATCGACTTCAGCAGCGTGGTTTTGCCGGAGCCGGATTCGCCGACGATGCCCAGCACTTCGCCGGGGTAGATGTCGAACGACACGTCGCTGAAGCCCTTGCCGGGCGCGTACAGGTGGGTGAGCCGGTTCACCGACAGCAGCGGAGTGGTGCTCAAAGGGGTGGAAGTCATCAGTGCTGCGCCTCTTGCGAAGATTGCGCCAGCTGCTGCCGGCAGTAGTCGGTGTCCGAACAGACGAACATGCGGTTGCCCCGATCGTCGAGCACCACCTCGTCCAGGTAGCTGTGGCGCGAGCCGCACAGCGCGCAGGGTTCGTCCCACTGCTGCACGCTGAACGGATGGTCGTCGAAGTCCAGGCTCTCCACCTTGGTGAACGGCGGCAGGGCGTAGATGCGTTTCTCGCGCCCGGCGCCGAACAGCTGCAGCGCCGGCATCATGTGCATTTTCGGGTTGTCGAATTTCGGGATCGGCGACGGATCCATCACGTAGCGATCGTTGACCTTCACCGGGTAGGCGTAGGTGGTGGCGATATGGCCGTAGCGCGCGATGTCTTCATACAGCTTCACCTGCATCACGCCGTACTCCTCCAGCGCGTGCATCTTGCGGGTCTCGGTTTCGCGTGGCTCGATAAAGCGCAGCGGCTCCGGGATCGGCACCTGATAGATCAGGATCTGGTCTTCGCGCAGCGCGGTTTCCGGAATGCGGTGACGGGTCTGGATCAGCGTGGCCTCCGGCGTGCGTTCGGTGGTTTCCACCCCGGCGACGCGCTGGAAGAAGCGGCGGATCGACACCGCGTTGGTGGTGTCGTCGGCGCCCTGGTCGATCACCTTCAGCACGTCGGCGCGGCCGATAACGCTGGCGGTGAGCTGAATGCCGCCGGTGCCCCAGCCGTAGGGCATCGGCATCTCGCGGCCGCCGAACGGCACCTGATAGCCGGGGATTGCCACCGCCTTGAGGATGGCGCGGCGGATCATGCGCTTGGTCTGCTCGTCCAGATAGCCGAGGTTATAGCCAGTCAATACTTCACTCATTGCGGGCCTCCTGGCGCTCGCTGTATTCCTGTCGCAGCCGCTTGAGCAGCTCCAGTTCGGCCTGGAAGTCGACGTAGTGCGGCAGCTTGAGATGGGAGACGAAGCCGGCGGCCTCGACGTTGTCGGCGTGGGCCAGCA
Organism: Serratia sp. CY29653; assembly: GCF_052169255.1. Classification (NCBI taxonomy): domain Bacteria; kingdom Pseudomonadati; phylum Pseudomonadota; class Gammaproteobacteria; order Enterobacterales; family Yersiniaceae; genus Serratia; species Serratia sp. CY29653. The sequence continues at coordinate 180,588 of NZ_JBJNLC010000002.1, forward strand.
CGAACTCTTCGTCCTGCGCCGGGCCGGCGACGCCTTCGCCGTAGTCCGGGCTCTGCAATGCGCGGTCCACCAGCGCCATCGCCATCGCCTTGCGTTCGGCGCGGCCGAACACCAGCCCGTAGCCGCGGGTGAAGTGCGGTGGGTGGTCCTTTGGATCGACGAAGCCGTTGACCATTTCGCACTCGGTCAGCAGGATTTCGCCGATATCGATGGCGAAACCGAGCTCTTCAGGCACGATCTCCACCGAAACGTGGCCGGTGCGGATCTCGCCGGCGAACGGGTGGTTGCGGCCGTAGCCGCGCTGGGTGGCGTAGCCGAGTGCCAGCAGAAAACCTTCGTCGCCGCGCACCAGCTGCTGCAGGCGCGCCGAGCGCGAGCAGGGGTAAACCGGCGGGTTGCGGGTGATGTCGTCCGGCGTACTGCCGTCGTCCTGCTCCTCCCGCGCCAGCTGCTGGCGACACAGCAGATCGAACACGTGGCTGCAGTTGTCCGGCAGCGGTTCGTCGGCCTGCGGCGCACGCGGCGCCTCGCCTTCCGCCAGCAGCGCGAAATCCAGCAGCCGGTGGGTGTAGTCGTAGGTTGGCCCCAGCACCTGCCCGCCGGGCAAGTCCTTGTAAACCGCCGAGATGCGCCGCTCCAGCCGCATGTTTTCGCTGGCCAGCGGCTCGCTGACCGCCAGGCGCGGCAGGGTGGTGCGATAGGCGCGCAGCAGGAAGATCGCCTCCACCAGATCGCCGCTGGCCTGTTTGATGGCCAGCGCCGCCAGTTCGCGATCGTAGATGCCGCCTTCGGTCATCACCCGATCCACCGCCAGCCCCAGCTGCTGTTCGATTTGTTCTGCGCCGATCGCCGGCAGCGCGTCGTCGCCGCGCCGCAGCTGTTCCTGCAGCTGATGGGCGGCCTCAATGGCTTTTTCGCCCCCTTTTACCGCTACGTACATCAGCACACCTCCACGCGGGTGGTCCGCGGGATCGCCAGCAGGCGATCGCCGCAGGTCAGCAAAATATCCAGCCCCAGCGGGAAGCGCTGCGGGCGGTTGACCAAATAATCCAGCAGCGCCGGCGGCAGGCGCGGCGCTATCAGGCGATGATTCTCGATTCCGGGGCCGGTCAGGCGCAGCGCGGTGCCGTTCTCCAGCTCGCCGAGCTGCACGATGACCGTGGCGCCGAACTCCGGCGAGATTTCAGTGCCGTGCGGCAACGCCTGCAGATCGGCGGCCTGCAGCTGCTCATCGAACAGGGCAAAACAGACCTCCTGCGCCGTGGCGGCCAGCGGCGCACCGCTGTGAAAACGAATGTTTGTTAGTACTTGCTCACTATTCAGCGCCGCGCACAGCTGCAGCGGCGTTTCCTGATCGGCCAGCGTCAGCAGCGCGGCGGTGCTGGCGGCGTTCAGCGGCGCCCAGACCGGGCCGCCCGGCAGCGTCACCCGGTGGCCAGGTTCGCTCAAGGCCTTAAGAATCAAACGGAAAGCGTGCTGCGATTGGTCTATCGGTTGCTCAAAACCGGTCAATAAACTCATGGCTTAATCCCCTCGCACCAGCGTAAAGAAATCCACCCGGCTGGCGGCGATCGCCCGGGCGCGCAGCTGGCGCTGTTCGTGCTGCAGCGCGGCCAGCGGCGCGATCAGCTGTTGTTGCAGGCGTTCACCGTGTTCCGGCTGTTGCAGCAGCGCATCGGCCAGCGCGCACAGCTCGGCGTGCGCCTTGTCGCGCCCGGCGATATAGCTGTAGCCGTAGCCACCGTTGTCCAGCTGCACCACCGCGCGGGTGACCGTCATGTCCCCCAGCACGAAGCGGCGGCCGGTGGCGCCCATGCGCCCCTGCAGCTGGGCCAGGCCGATCTCCGGCGCGCGGATGCTGCGGTAACCCGGACTGAGGTTCAGCGCCTGCCAGTGGCTGCGCAGCTGCTCGGGCCGGCTGCGCGCCAGCACCGACATCCAGCGTTGTCTCGACTCTAAGGCTTGCATTCAGTGCTCCATCGTCAGTTCAATCATGTCGGCGCGGGCCAGGCTGACGGAGTATTCCGCCACGTCTTCGCCGCCGCTGCGGACGTTAAGGGTGCGCACGCACAGCAGCGGCGCGTGGGTGGCGATCTCCAGCAGCCGGCTCTCTTTGGCCTGCGCGCGGCGCGCGCTGATGCGCGTCTGGCGGCGGGTCAGCGCCTGCTGGAGGTGCTGTTCGATAAACTGGTGCAGCGAACCGCTGTGGAACTGCTGCAGCGCCGGCCACCAGTCCAGATCGGGCAGATAATGGTCAATCACGCTCATCGGCACGCCGTTGACCCGGCGCAGAGTGCGCAGGTGGATCACCATTTCGCCTTCCTCACGCGAGAGTGCGCTGGCGACATGCCCATTGCACGGGCGCAAGACAGCGAGTAAGCGCTCACTGGTGGGGTGACTGCCCTGCTCGAACAGGTTCTGGCTGAAACGGGTATTGGCGTGTAGCGGGTAGTCGTAAGGCCGCATCAGCACCAGAATACCGACGCCGTGGCGGCGCTGCAGCCAGCCGCGCTCTACCAGCTGATCCACCGCGCGGCGCAGGGTGTGGCGATTGACCTGGTAACGCTCGGCCAGCTGCTGTTCCGAAGGCAGGTAGTCGCCGCAGCGGTACTGCGTGCGCAGCTCCTGTTCCAGCTGCGCGGCGATCTGCTGATAGCGGGTGGGATAAGTGGTCGGATGTCTAGATAACTCCATCATAATAAAAACCTCGTCATACCGATGGCTGTGCGATGAAGGCGAAAGCGGTGCGTTTCATCGTGCGTCTACCCTGTGGTTTTCAAGTTGGCATCATGGTGCCGGGCGCAGATGACAATCGCGTTACGCGTCGGTGGCGAACAGATGAACTATTTAGGACAGCCCGGGCGTGCACGGGCGGCGGCGGCGCGCTATGCTGGCGCCACTGTTGACTGACTCTGGCCGCTACCATGCCGCAATCTCTGAACGCCCCTGAACACGCCCCACGCGCCTGGCCGCTGTGGAAACCGATCCTGTTTCTGCTGGTGGTGGCCGTCGGCCTCTACTACGTCAAATGGCAGCCTTACTACGGCAAGGCCTTCGTGGCGGCGGACAGCCACTCGATCGGCAAATCGATCCTGGCCGACGGCGCCGCGAGCCCCTGGCTGGCGGCCTGGCAGTACGCGCTGGTCTACTTCACCGCGGTGTGGAAGGCGGCGCTGCTCGGGGTGCTGTTAGGTTCGCTGGTACAGGTGCTGATCCCGCGCGACTGGCTGGCGCGCACGCTCGGCCACCGGCGTTTTTCCGGCACCGTGCTGGGGGCGCTGATCGCGCTGCCGGGCATGATGTGCACCTGCTGCGCCGCGCCGGTCGCCGCCGGCATGCGCCGCCAGTCGGTGTCCAGCGGCGCCGCGCTGGCCTTTTGGCTCGCCAACCCGGTACTGAACCCGGCGACGCTGGTGTTCATGGGGTTTGTGCTCGGTTGGCCGTTTGCCGCCATCCGTCTGGTGGCGGGCGTGGTGATGGTGTTGGGCATCGCCTGGCTGGTGCAGCGCGTGACCGCCAACGACCCGCAGCCCGCCGCGCCTCAGCCGCCGGTGATGACGGCGCAGAATGACGAGCGGCCGTTCCTCGCCCGCTGGGGCAAAGCGCTGTGGGCGCTGTTTTGGTCGACCATCCCGATCTACGTGCTGGCGGTGCTGGCGCTAGGCGCGGCGCGGGTCTGGCTGTTCCCGCACGCCGACGGCGCCGTCGACAATAGCCTGCTGTGGATCGTTGCGCTGGCGATCATCGGCTGCCTGTTCGTTATCCCCACCGCGGCGGAAATCCCGATCGTGCAGACCATGATGCTGGCGGGCATGGGCGCAGGCCCGGCGCTGGCGCTGCTGATGACCCTGCCGGCGGTCAGCCTGCCTTCGCTGCTGATGCTCAACAAGGCCTTCTCCGCCCGGGCGCTGTGCCTGACGGCGGCGCTGGTGGCGCTGTGCGGCGCGGTGACCGGCTTGGTGGGGATGGGGTTGGTGTGAAATGTTCAAAAAACGACCTTTCATCTCGATGTTGTTGTCACAAATGTGCTAACGTGTCTGTTCAAGATTTAGTGTCGCCATCGTGCGATTGCAGGAGGAGCAAAGATGGAAAGTCGCATCCAGTTTCGCATCGAAAATGAAACCAAGCGTTTGGCGCAAAAGGCCGCCGAGGCTAAAGGAACGACATTAAGTGAAGCCTGTCGCCGCTTGGCGGAGCAAATGGCTGATGAGCAACGGGCCGCAGAGGAACACGAAAACTGGTTGAAAGATAAGGTAGATGCAGCTTTTTCCCGTCTGCATGAGGGTAATGCTGTTTACCTTAGCCAACAAGAAGTAGAAGAAAGCATGGATGCCTTTAAGGCAAAAATTAGAGCGAAATACGACCGAAAATAGGGATCGTTATGCGTATCGAATGGGATAATGCAGCGCTACGGGACAGGGAACGTATTTTTGAGTTTCTTTATATTTTCAATCCACAGGCGGCAGTGCAGGCTGATAACGAGATAGATAAAGCGGTAAAGCGCCTGCTGGATCATCCTGAGTTAGGTAAGCCTTGGTATGGGAAGGCACGTAAGCTGCTCATTAACAAGGCCTCCCTGTTGCTGGTGTATATCATCGTCGATGATGTTATTAAGGTTTTCTCGATTGCCCACCAGCGTGAGAAATTTCCAAATTAGCGTTGTCATCGCAACCTATGCACCACCTGGTTGCTGCTGCCGCACCAGATCAGCGCCGGGTCTTTCAAATCCTGCACGAACTTGCCGTCGATCAGCACGTTGATCCTGTCCACCACCTGCATTTGCTGCGCGTCCAGCTCCGCAAGCCGGTAGCCGGTCCACAGCCAGATATCTTTGCCGGGGCATTCGGCGCGCACCCGTTTCACCAGCGTTAAGATGCTCGGCACGTTGGCCGGATGCAGCGGATCGCCGCCGGAGAGCGACAGCCCCTGGCGCGGTACGCGCGTATCGTTCAGATCGGCGATGATGCGGTCTTCCAGCGCCGGGGTAAACGGCTGGCCGGAGTTGAGCCGCCAGGTGCTTTTGTTGTAGCAGCCGGGGCACTGGTGCACGCAGCCGGCGACAAACAGCGTGCAGCGGGTGCCGGGGCCGTTGACGACGTCAATCGGGTAGTACTGGTGATAATTCATGTGAGGCCTGCCCATCAGGCTATTTTACTGGCCATTTTGCCTCCGGGCAGTGCCCCCAATCCTCACGTACTGCGTGTACGCTGCGGTTGGTGCGCGCTGGCCGAAGGCAAACTGGCTGCGACAATCACGCCTGATGAACAGGCTTCTGCATAGGCTGCACGGCGCTTTTCAGCCGAGCTGCCCGTTGCCGAGGTGTTTCACCCGGCGTTTCACCTCTTCCTGCTTGCCGGCGTTGAATGGCCGGGCATCGGGGCTGCCGAGATAGCCGCACACCCGGCGGGTGACTGAGACCTTGGCTGAGTCGTGGTTGCCGCATTTCGGGCAGGTGAAGCCTTTGCTGGTGCAGGAGAATTCACCGGTGAAGCCGCATTCGTAGCACTCGTCGATCGGCGTGTTGGTGCCGTAGTAAGGCACCCGGCTGTAGCTGTAGTCCCACACGTCTTCCAGCGCCTTCAGGTTGTGCTGCAGGTTCGGGTATTCGCCGTAGCAGATGAAGCCGCCGCTGGCCAACGGCGGGTAGGGCGCTTCGAAGTCCAGCTTGTCATACGGATTGACCTTCTTCTCCACGTCGAGGTGGAAGCTGTTGGTGTAATAGCCCTTGTCGGTGACGCCCGGCACCACGCCGAAATCGGCGGTGTCCAGCCGGCAGAAGCGATCGCACAGGTTCTCGCTTGGCGTGCTGTAGAGGCTGAAGCCGTAGCCGGTCTCGTCTTTCCAGGCGTCGACGGCGGCGCGCAGGCGCGCGACGATCGCCACCGCTTTGGCGCGCAGCGCTTCGTCGTCATACACGTGGTTTTCGCCGCCGAACAGCGCGTTGATGGTCTCGTGCAGGCCGATATAGCCCAGCGAAATTGAGGCACGGCCGTTCTTGAAGATATCGGCGATGTTGTCGTCGGCCTTGAGCCGCACGCCACAGGCGCCTTCCATGTACAGGATTGGCGCCACCCGCGCTTTGATGCCTTCCAGCCGGGCGATGCGCGTCATCAGGGCCTTTTTCGCCAGCTGCAGGCGCTGATCCAGCAGTGCCCAGAAGCGCGACTCATCGCCCATCGCCTCCAGCGCGATGCGCGGCAGGTTGAGGCTGATGACGCCGATGTTGTTGCGGCCGTCGTGCACCAGTTCGCCATCCTGCTCGTAGGTGCCGAGGAAGCTGCGGCAGCCCATCGGCGTTTTGAACGAGCCGGTGACTTTCACCACCTGATCGTAGTTGAGAATGTCCGGGTACATGCGCTTGCTGGCGCACTCCAGCGCCAGCTGCTTGATGTCGTAGTTCGGATCGCCGTACTGGTGGTTGAGGCCGTCGCGGATGGCGAACACCAGTTTGGGGAACACGGCGGTCTTGCGGTTTTTGCCCAGCCCGGCGATGCGGTTTTTCAGGATTGAGCGCTGGATCAGGCGCGACTCCCAGCTGGTGCCGAGGCCGAAGCCGAAGGTGACGAACGGCGTCTGGCCGTTGGCGGTGTGCAGGGTGTTGACCTCGTACTCCAGCGACTGGAAGGCGTCGTAACACTCTTTCTCGGTGCGCGCCATGGCATAGCCTTTGGCGTCCGGGATCTGCCATTCCTCCGCCACCTGCAGGTGTTTGCGGAAGCTCTCGTCGACGAACGGCGCCAGAATTTCATCGATGCGGTTGATGGTGGTGCCGCCATAGATATGGCTGGCGACCTGGGCGATGATCTGCGCGGTCACGGCGGTGGCGGTGGAGATCGACTTCGGCGGCTCGATTTCGGCGTTGCCCATCTTGAAGCCGTTGGTCAGCATGCCTTTCAGATCGATCAACATGCAGTTGAACATCGGGAAGAACGGCGAGTAGTCGAGATCGTGGTAGTGAATTTCGCCGCGTTCATGGGCCAGCACCACGTCGCGTGGCAGGATATGCTGCTTGGCGTAGTGTTTGGCGACGATGCCCGCCAGCAGGTCGCGCTGGGTGGGGATCACCTTGCTGTCCTTGTTGGCGTTTTCGTTCAGCAGCGCGCGGTTACTCTGCTCGACCAGGCCGCGAATCTCCTGGTTCAGGCGGCCGCGCAGCTCGCGCGCCACGTCGCGATCGTGGCGGTATTCGATATAGGCGCGCGCCAGCTGTTTGTACTCGCCGGCCATCAGCTGGTTTTCCACCGCCTGCTGGATCTCGTGGATATCGACGCGCGGCTGCTGCTCCATGCGCTGAGCGACCACGCGGGCGACGGTGGCGCAGTAGTCGGCGTCAACCACGCCCACCGCCAGCGCGGCGCGCTCGATGGCCTGCGCGATGCGCGCTTCGTCAAAAGGTACCTGGCAACCGTCCCGCTTAATCACTACTGGTTTCACGTTGTACTCCTTGTTCCCCGAGGGAGCGTTCATACCCGCCTGGCGTGGCGAGCAACCGTCAAATTTCGCTTATCCACAGGGCAAAGCCGCAGCGCGCAAGGGCTGTGGCGGCGTGTGGATGATTTTGTGGATAACTACTATATATAGGTGTTCGCAATTCTTAATGCACTATATATAGATATTGGCGAGATTCTTTTGATGTAGAACAAGGAAATCGGAAGAGCGTGCGCAAGCTGAACAGTCGTCAATCGCTCACTGGCCGATCGCGAAAATGTTCCAGCAGGAAATCGACCCAGACGCGCACCCGCGGCGGCAGATCCGCCGAGGCGTAATAGAGCCACAGCTGTACCGGGCGCGGCCAGCACTCCGCCAGCACCGGCCGCAGCGTGCCCTGCTCAAAGTGCTTTTCGAGGTACCAGCGCGCCAGGTTGACGATGCCCAGCCCGGCCAGCGCCGCATCCAGCAACATTTCCGGGCGGCTCACCACCAATCGGCCGTTCAGATCCAGCGCCAGCGTTTCGCCCTGATGGCGCAGCTGCCATTTGACGTGGCGGCCGTTGCTGGGGTTGCGGTGCAGCAGGCAGTCGTGCCGCAGCAGGTCGTGCGGCGTTTGCGGTTCACCGCGCCGCGCCAGATAGTCGGGCGACGCCGCCAGCACCATGTGCATCGGGTAGAGCGGGCGCGCCACCAGCCGGCTGTCGGGATCGACCCGGCTGCCGATGCCGACGTCGAAGCCTTCGCCCACCAGATTCACCACCCGGGCATCCAGCGACAGATCGAGATCGATCTGCGGGTAGCGCGCCAGAAATTGCGGGATCAACGGCATCAGCATCTGGCGGCCAAAGCCGGGGATCATCGTGACGCGCACCACCCCGGCCGGCGCCTGCCGCTCGCCGCCGGCGCTTTCCAGCGTTGCCGCCAACGCCTGCCACAGCGGCGCCACCTGCGCCAGCAGCGCTTTGCCCTCGTCGGTCAGCAGCACGTTGTGGGTGTTGCGCTGAAACAGCCGCAGCGCCAGCTTCTCTTCCAGCGCGCGGATATTTTTGCTGACCGCCGCCGGCGTGACGCCCAGCTGGCGGGCGGCGGCGGAGAAATTTTGCGCCTGCGCGGCGGCGAGGAAGGCCGGCAGCAGGCGGTGCACGTCAAAGGGCAGCGACATAGTGGTTGATACTTTCGGTTGAAATTGAAGTGACCTTGAACAGCCTACACCCGAAGCGGCAGAAATGGAAAAATGCCTCATCTTCTTTACGTTCAAGGAATCATTTATGTCACGCATTTTAGTGTTAACCGCCCACCGCACCCCCGACGAGTCGCGCATCAACCAGGCGCTGATCGAGGCCGTGCGCCCGCTGCCTAACGTGACCGTGCACGAACTGATCCGCACTTACCCGGATTACCGCATCGACGTGGCGCGCGAACAGGCACTGCTGGAAAGCCACGATGCGGTGGTGATGATGTTCCCGTTTTTCTGGTATAGCTCGCCGGCGATCCTGCGCGAATGGCAGGACGCGGTATTAACCTATGGTTTCGCCTACGGCAGCGAGGGCACCAAACTGCACGGCAAGCCGCTGCAGCTGGTGGTGAGCACCGGCGGCAACGCGCAGGCCTACACGCCGGCAGGCTACAACCGCTATCCGGTGCAGGATCTGCTGCTGCCGTTCCACGCGCTGGCTAACCTGACCGGCATGGATTATCTGCCGCCGCATCTGGTGCAGGGCGTGAGCGACATGAGCGATGAGCAGTTGGCGCAAGAGGCCGCCGGGGTGGTGGCGCTGATGGGGACATTGTAGGGCGCAGTTCATCGCTGCGCCCTGCGGGGTCAGTCTTCGAGCAGCCACCACACCGCTTCGAACGGCCGCAGCGTCAGCGCCTGCGGCTGGTCCGCCGAGTCGCTGTAGTTGCTCATCAGCGGGCGCCATTGGGCGGAGGCTTCCACGCCTTCCGCCGCCCAGGCCAGCGGTTCGCGGCTCAGGTTGGCCACCACCAGCAGGCGCTGGCCGTTCCAGCTGCGCTGATAGCACCACAGCGCCGGGTGATCCGGCGCCAGATCCTGATAGTCGCCGTGGGTCAGCAGCGGATACTGCTTGCGCAGGGTGATCAGCTGGCGGTAGGCGTAAAACACCGAGTCGAGGTCGGCCAGCGCCGCGTCGGCGTTGATCTGCGGGTAGTTCTCGGCGCAGCCGATCCACGGCGTGCCGGTGGTGAAACCGGCGTGCGGCGCGGCGCTCCACTGCATCGGCGTGCGGCCGTTGTCGCGCGATTTGTCCGCCAGGATCGCCAGCAGTTCGGCGTCGCCGCGGCCCTGGGCGCTCAGTTCGGCGTACATGTTCAGGCTTTCCACGTCGCGGTACTGCTCGATGGTGCGGAAGCCGGGGTTGGTCATGCCGATCTCTTCACCCTGGTAGATATAAGGCGTGCCCTGCATGCCGTGCAGCACCATCGCCAGCATTTTGGCGGCCGGCACCCGCAGTGCGCCTTCATCGCCGAAGCGCGACACGATGCGCGGCTGATCGTGGTTGCACCAGAACAGCGCGTTCCAGGCGCGGTTATGCATCCCCTGCTGCCAGTGGCGGAAGATCTGCTTCAGTTCCACATAATCCGGCGCCGCCCGCGTCCATTTTTCACCGCCGGCGTAGTCCACCTTCAGATGGTGGAAGTTGAAGGTCATCGACAGCTCTTCGCCGCTCTGCGCCGCGTACTGCTGGCAATGCTCAAGCGTGGTGGAAGACATCTCGCCCACCGTCATCAGGCCGCGCGGCTGGAATACGTCGCGGCTCATTTCCTGCAGGAACTCGTGAATGCGCGGGCCGTCGGTGTAGAAGCGGCGGCCGTCGCCCTGGCTGTCGGACGGGAAATCCTGCTGCTTGGACACCAGGTTGATCACGTCGAGGCGTAGGCCGTCGACGCCTTTATCTGCCCAGAACTGACACACTTTCTTCAGCTCTTCGCGCACCGGCGGGTGTTCCCAGTTGAGATCCGCCTGCTCGGCGGCGAACAGGTGCAGGTAGTACTGGCCGCTGTCGGCGTGCCACTGCCAGGCGTTGCCACCGAACTTGGAGCGCCAGTTGTTCGGCGGCGTATCCCCCTCGCCGTCGCGCCAGACGTAAAACTGGCGATACGGGCTGTGGCGATCCTGCGCGGCCTTGAACCACGGGTGCTCGGTCGAGGTGTGGTTGAACACCATGTCCATCACGATGCGGATGCCGCGCCGGTGGGCGGCGGCGATCAGCTGCTCGAAGTCCGCCATCGTGCCGTAAGCCGGATCGATGGCGCAGTAGTCCGCCACGTCATAGCCGTTGTCCACCTGCGGCGACACGTAGACCGGCGTCAGCCAGATGGCGTCGACGCCCAGCTCCTGCAGATAGTCCAGCCGCCGGGTCACGCCGGCCAAATCGCCGTAGCCGTTGCCGGTGCTGTCTTGAAAACTCTTCGGATAAATTTGATAGATGACGCCGTTCTGCCACCAGGGGGTTGGGTTGCTCATAGCTGTATACCTTTGAATCGTGACAACGGGCCCGCGTGAGCGGGCCCCTACATTCATTTTGCGTCAATTAAACCGGCAGCTCGCCGCGGGCGGCCTTGCGTTTGTAGACCATGATGGTCAGCACCAGCGGGATGACGATCGCCACCAGAATCGCCAGCGAGTAAATCAGCCAGAACTGCGGCTTGATAGACAGGATGCCCGGCAGGCCGCCGACGCCGATGCCGTTGGCCATCACGCCGTCCAGGCCGCAGATCAGGCCCGCGATCGCGGAGCCGATCATCGCGCACAGCATCGGGAAACGGTATTTGAGGTTGATGCCGTACATCGCCGGTTCGGTCACGCCGAGGTAGGCGGAGATCGCCGCCGGCACCGAGATTTCACGCTCGTTGGCCTTGCGGCTGATGATGATGATGCCGAGCACCGCCGAGGCCTGCGCGATGTTGGACAGCGCAATCAGCGGCCACACCGGGGTGCCGCCCATGCTCTGAATCATCTGCATGTCGATGGCCAGCGTGGTCTGGTGCACGCCGGTGATCACCAGCGGTGCATACAGGAAGCCGAACAGCGCGGCGCCCACCGGGGCGAAGCTGCCGGTCATCACCGCTTTCACCGCCCAGGCAACCCCGTCGCCGATCATGCGGCCGAACGGCCCGATCAGCGCGTGCGCCAGGAACACCGCCAGCAGCAGCGAAACCACCGGCACCACCACCAGATAGAGATAGTCGGGGACGATCTTTTTCAGCCGGGTTTCGATCCAGCCCAGCGCCATGCCCGCCAGGATCGACGGGATCACCTGCGCCTGATAGCCGACTTTCTGGATCACGAACCAGCCGAAGTTCCACACTTCCGGCGTTTGCTGGCCGAGCAGGTAGGAGTTCATCAGCTGCGGCGACACCAGGGTGACGCCCAGCACGATGCCGAGTACCGGGGTGCCGCCCATCTTTTTCACCGTCGACCAGCAGATGGCCACCGGCAGGAACATGAAGATCGCTTCACCGAGCAACCACAGGAAGTCGTAAATGGTTTTCCACGCCGGGTGCATCTGCGCCAGCGTTTGGCCGCCGGACATCGGGATGTCGCCAATCACGTTGCGGAAGCCGAGGATCAGACCGCCGCTGATCAGCGCCGGCAGCAGCGGGAAGAAGATTTCGGCGAAGTGGGAGATGGTGCGCTCGGTCCAGGTCATGTTCTGGCGCGCGGCCACCTTGGCCTGTTCTTTGTCGGCCTCGTTGACGCCGGTGCTGGCGATCAGCGCCTGATAGTAGTCGCCGACGTCGGTGCCGATCACCACCTGGAACTGCCCGGCGTTGGTGAAGCAGCCTTTGACCATCGGCAGCTCTTCGATTTCCTTGGGGCTGGCCTTGCTGGGGTCGTTGAGGACGAAACGCAACCGGGTAATGCAATGGCTGACGGTGGCGATGTTTTCGCGGCCGCCGACCAAAACAATCAGGCGATCAATATCCTGCTGTTTTACTTTGCTCATTATGGGATACCTGCAGAGGTGTTGGCTGAGTAATGATCAAAGCTTAGTCACTCGGATTTTTTTATGGAATGGGAACGTTCCCGGTTTGGGGCGAGGATCACAAAATGACAAAAAATGGTCGTCTTTTAATCAGGAAAGTTTGCTGGGCACCACCAGGCGGCGGATCCCCTGTTCACCGTTGAGCTGCGCCAGCAGCTGTTGCGCCGCCAGCAGGCCGGCGCTGCCGTAGCCGAACTCCACCGACAGGGTGTCGGGGAACAGGAAGCTGAGCAGCGGGGTGTTGCCGATGGCGCACACCTGGATGGCGTGCGTCGGCTGCTGCTGCAGGTATTTGATCGCCCCCAGGGCGATGCTGTCGGAGGCGCAGATCAGCGCGCTGGTGTGCGGGTCGATCACCTCGGCGGCGTGTTGGAAACCGCTCTGGTAGCTCAGCTCGCCCAGCGTGGCGCGCGGCGTGAGCTTGAGGCGCTCGCAGGCGTCGAGATAGGCCTGGTAGCGGCGCTGGCCGGTGGTGGCGTCGCTGAGCTGCACCCCCAGATAGCCGATGTGCCGGTGCCCTTGCCGATACAGGCGATCCATCAGCAGGTTCACCGCGCCGGCGTCGTCGTAGCAGACGGACGAAAAGCCGTCGTATTCGCGCACCATCACCACCATTTTTTCCTGCCACGGTTTGAGCATCGCCGCGGTCAGCCCGGTAAAGCCGAACAGGATCACGCCGTCGACGTTGCGTTGGCGCAGCACGTGCAGGTGCTCCTGCACCAGGCGGGTTTCGAACTGGCTCTCCATCACGATAGGATCGAAACCCTGCTGATACAGCAGCGGCAGCATGGTGCGCACCGCCTGGTTTTCCGACGGCGAATCGAGACGGGAAACGATGATGCCCACCACTTTGTCGCTCTGGCCGCGCATGGCGCGCGCCGACTTGGAGGGGGTAAACCCTTGCTGACGGATCACCGCTTCCACCCGTTCGCGGGTCTGCGGGCTCACGCTGCCTTCGTTGTTCAGCACCCGTGAGACGGTGGATTTGCCTACGCCGCTCAGGCGTGCGATGTCCTTGATGGTCAGCCGGTTTTGCATGGTTTACTTTTCGTTGAGGTGGACAGGCGTAACATAATGGCCTGTAAAACAATGCCCGTCAGCATAGCTCATTTTCCCACGCGGATCTTGAGGCAATACGGGATTGTTGCACTGCGCTGAACGGCCGCTCCTGCCGCTCTGTTTTTCCCTTTACCGGAGGTGATTCCCCATATGGACCCCGACCCGACCGCTTTAGACACTCACTCGGTTCACCGGTAAAACCTTTCCGCCTGGCGCTGCTGTTTTACCGGTGAAGTACATCACGGTAACCGGTGGCGCGCGCTTCGTCGTTCGCTCCTGCTGCTGAAAAAAGAATAAGGATCTGCGTTGGCAGAGGCTTTTTGGCGCACCCGCCATCCGCCCGGCCGATGACGATCCCCGTTTACCCGCTGCCGTGAGGCACCGGGCGACGAGGTGCGAACCATGAAACTGAAAAAACTCCCCCGTCAGCTGCTGGGCCTGTTCGCCCGCGGCCTTCCGCGCCGTTTGGTGCGCCGCGACAGCCTGCTGGACGGCGTCGGCGGCGCTGCGCACGATATGCCGGCCGGCCTGGCGCAACAGCGGCTGGAATGCGCCGCCGCAGAGACGATGCAGCTGTTTGAGCGTTTTCACAGCCACCCGGAAGGCATCACCGCCCATGAGGCGGAGCAGGTGCGCCGGCGCTGCGGCGAGAACGTCATCGACGATCAGCAGAAAGAGGCCTGGTGGCAACACCTCTGGCACTGCTACCGCAACCCGTTCAACCTGCTGCTGACCGCGCTCGGCATGATCTCGTACGCCACCGAGGATCTCACCGGCGCGCTGGTGATCGCGCTGATGGTGCTGATCTCCACGCTGCTGAACTTCATCCAGGAGGCGCGCTCCAACCGGGCGGCCGATGCGCTGAAAGCGATGGTGAGCAACACCGCCACGGTGATCCGCAGCGATGCGCTCACCGGCAAGAGCGAACACGTGGAGCTGCCGATCGCGCAATTGGTGCCGGGCGATATCGTCAAGCTGGCGGCCGGCGACATGATCCCGGCGGATCTGCGCCTGCTGTCGGCCAAGGATCTGTTCATCAGCCAGGCTGCGCTGACCGGCGAATCGCTGCCGGTGGAAAAATCCGCGGCGCCGCAGTTGCCGGCGGCCGATCCGCTCGACTGCCAGAACCTGTGCTTCATGGGCACCAACGTGGTCAGCGGCACCGCGCTGGCGATGGCGATCGGCACCGGCGGCGGCACCTATTTCGGCCAGCTGGCGCAGCGCGTCACCAGCCAGGAGCAGCAGCCGAACGCCTTCCAGAGCGGCATCAGCAAGGTCAGCTGGCTGCTGATCCGCTTTATGCTGGTGATGACGCCGATCGTGCTGCTGATCAACGGCTACACCAAGGGCGACTGGTGGGAAGCGGCGCTGTTCGCGCTGTCGGTGGCGGTCGGGCTGACGCCGGAAATGCTGCCGATGATCGTCACCTCAACGCTGGCCAAAGGGGCGGTGAAGCTGTCGCGCCAGAAGGTGATCGTCAAACGCCTGGACGCCATCCAGAACTTCGGCGCCATGGACATTCTGTGCACCGACAAGACCGGCACCCTGACTCAGGACAAGATCGTGCTGGAGCGCCACACCGATGCGTTCGGCGCCGGCAGCGAGCGGGTGCTGCGCTACGCCTGGCTGAACAGCTTCTACCAGACCGGGCTGAAAAACCTGCTCGACGTGGCGGTGCTGAGCTGCGCGGAGCAGAATCGGCAGCCGGCGGCGTTGCAAAACTACCGCAAGGTGGATGAGATCCCGTTCGATTTCGTGCGCCGCCGCATGTCGGTGGTGGTGGCCAAGGACAATGAGTATCACGAGCTGGTGTGCAAGGGCGCGCTGGAAGAGATGCTGGCGATTTGCAGCCACGTGCGCCACGAAGACGAGGTGATCCCACTGAGCGAGGCGCTGCTGGCGCGCATTCGCCGCATCACCGACGATCTCAACCAACAGGGGCTGCGGGTGGTGGCGGTGGCCAACAAGATCCTGCCGGCGCAAACCCATGAATACGGCGTGGCGGATGAGTCGGATCTGATCCTCGAAGGCTACGTCGCCTTCCTCGATCCGCCGAAGGAGAGCACCGCACCGGCGCTGGCGGCGCTGAAACAGAACGGCGTCACGGTGAAAATCCTCACCGGCGACAACGAGCTGGTGGCCGCCAAAGTGTGCCGGGACGTCGGGCTGGAGGCCGATCGCCTGCTGCGCGGCAGCGAGATCGAACAGATGGACGACGAGCAGCTGGCGCAGGCGGCGGCGCGCGCCACGGTGTTCGCCAAGCTGACGCCGCTGCACAAGGAACGCATCGTCAAACTGCTGCGCCGCCAGGGGCACGTGGTGGGCTTTATGGGCGACGGCATCAACGATGCGCCGGCGCTGCGCGCGGCCGATATCGGCATCTCCGTCGATTCGGCGGTGGACATCGCCAAGGAGGCGGCGGACATTATCCTGCTGGAAAAAAGCCTGATGGTGCTGGAGCAGGGGGTGATCGAAGGGCGCCGCACCTTCGCCAACATGCTGAAATACATCAAGATGACCGCCAGCTCCAACTTCGGTAACGTGTTCAGCGTGCTGATCGCCAGCGCCTTCCTGCCGTTTCTGCCGATGCTGCCGCTGCACCTGCTGATTCAGAACCTGATGTACGACATCTCGCAGATCGCCATCCCGTTCGATAACGTCGACGACGATCAGATCACCCAGCCGCAGCGCTGGAACTCCGCCGATCTGGGGCGGTTTATGGTGTTCTTCGGGCCGATCAGCTCGATCTTCGACGTGCTGACCTTCAGCCTGATGTGGTGGGTATTCAAGGCCAATACGCCGGAAATGCAGACGCTGTTCCAGTCCGGCTGGTTCGTGGAAGGGCTGCTGTCGCAAACGCTGATCGTCCACATGATCCGCACGCGCAAAATTCCGTTTATCCAGAGCCGCCCGTCCTGGCCGCTGTGCATCATGACGCTGGCGGTGATCGCCACCGGCATCGGCCTGGTGTTCTCGCCGCTGGCCGGCTTCCTGCAGCTGCAGGCGCTGCCGCTCGGCTACTTCCCGTGGCTGGTGCTGATCCTCGTCGGTTACATGGTGCTGACCCAGTGCGTGAAAGGCTGGTTCGTGCGCCGCTACGGCTGGCAATAACCCGCTCGCCCCCTCAGGCCGGGAGGGGGCAACTGTGATCCCGTCCGCTTTTTCACCGCAACGGTTGGACATCTGTTCTGGGCTGAGTCTTTATCTACAGCGTTGGCTGTTTTCCCCTGCGCCTTTCAAGCCACCGCGTTGTTGACTGTACGCCCGCCCTCCAGTTACTTAGCAGACCTAAGCGCCTGGGGATGCGGGCGCTTGCCGCCTAGCGGTGGTTTGAAATTCATTGGGGATATTTTGTTTTTTTCCTCTGAGGAATTTCCGATGCACAGACCTTTCCGTTATACGCTACTGGCTTCATCGTTATGGTTTTCCTGCGGCGCGCTGGCGCAGCCGGCCGGCGATCTGCCGCTGATGCCCTGGCCGCAGCAGGTGGAAGTGACGCAACCGGCGGGCAAGCTGGTGCTGGATCACCGTTTGTCTCTGACGCTGCAGGGCGACGATCTGGGCGACGCGCTGCCGCGCTGGCGCCAGCGCATCGAACTGCAGACCGGCTGGACGCTGGCGCCGATGGAAGAAGCGAACGGCGCGGCGATCAAGGTGGTGATCAAGGACCGGGTGGCGGCGCAGCCGCTGCCGGGCAGCGATGAGAGTTACCGGCTGGCGGTCACGCCGCAGGGCGCCACGTTGACCGCCAACACGCGTTTCGGCGCGCTGCGCGGCATGGAGACCCTGCTGCAGCTGCTGCAGACCGACGGGCAAAATACCTTCCTGCCGCTGGTGGATATCCGCGACGTGCCGCGTTTTCCGTGGCGCGGCGTGCTGCTGGATTCGGCGCGTCATTTCCTGCCGCTGCCGGACATTCTGCGCCAGCTCGACGGCATGGCGGCGGCCAAGCTTAACGTGTTCCACTGGCACCTGACCGACGATCAGGGCTGGCGCTTTGCCTCCGAGCATTATCCCAAGCTGCAACAGCAGGCCAGCGACGGCCAGTTCTACACCCGCGAGCAGATGCGGCAGGTGGTGGCTTACGCCACGGCGCGCGGCATTCGCGTGGTGCCGGAGATCGACATGCCGGGGCATGCCTCCAGCATTGCGGTGGCCTATCCCGACCTGATGAGCGCGCCGGGGCCGTATCGGATGGAGCGCGAGTGGGGCGTGCATAAGCCGACGCTCGATCCGACCCGCGACGAGGTGTATCAGTTTGTCGACACGATCGTCGGCGAGCTGGCGGCGATCTTCCCCGATCCTTATCTGCACATCGGCGGCGACGAAGTGGACGCCAGCCAGTGGCGGGCGTCGCCGTCGATTCAGGCGTTTATGCAGCAGAACGGGCTGGCGGATACCCATGCGCTGCAGGCCTACTTCAACCAGAAGCTGGAAAAGATCCTCGAGAAGCACCAGCGGCAGATGGTCGGCTGGGACGAGATCTACCATCCGTCGCTGCCGCGTTCGATCGTCATTCAGTCCTGGCAAGGGCAAGACTCGCTGGGCGCCAGCGCGCAGGACGGCTATCAGGGCATCCTCTCCACCGGTTTCTACCTCGATCAGCCGCAAAGCACCGCCTATCACTACCGCAATGAAATTCTGCCGCAGCCGCTGGGGGTTGAGACGGCGGTACAACCCGGCGAGCAGGCGCAAAGCTGGCGTTTCAGCATGCCGCGCCTGAAGGGCAGCGCGGTGGAGGGCAGTTTCACGCTGATCGAGGGCAAGCAGGGCTGGCGCGGCTTTATCGATTTCAACGGCAAATCGCGCCGCGCGGTGCACGATATCGTCTGGCGCACGCCGCAGCAGGTGACGTTCCGCGTCGATACCTGGATGGGCGACACACGGCCGGTGTTTACGCTGCAACAGGACAAGCTCAGCGGCTATACGTTGGTCGGCAACGTGCGTTACCCCACCCAGGGCGACAAACTGGCGGCGGCGCCGGCGGGCAAGATGCCGGTGGTGCCGGATGATAAGGGGCAGGCCAACATTCTCGGCGGGGAAGCGGCGCTGTGGGCGGAAAACGTGCGCGCGCCGCTGATCGATCTTAAGCTGTGGCCGCGCGCCTTTGCGGTGGCGGAGCGGCTGTGGTCGGCGCAGGACGTCACCGATGAGAACAATATGTACCGGCGGCTGGCGGCGATCGACGCCTGGTCGGTGGTGTCGGTCGGCCTGCAGCAGCACGCGGAAACGGCGCGCGAATTCACCCGGCTGAGCAACAGCGTGCAGATCATGCCGCTGCAGATCCTGGCCGAGGCGGTGGAACCGGCGCACTATTACACCCGCCAGCACCTGAAGTTCCAGGCCGGCAACTATCACCAGTTCGAACCGCTGAACCGCTTCGCCGATGCGCTGCCGCCGGAGAGCGAGGTGGTGCGCGCCATGCATGCCCAGGTCGCGGCCTTGCTGAAGGATAAGCGCGATAAGGCGGCGGCGCAGGCGCTGCGCGAACGGCTGCAGCGCTGGCAGGCGAACGGCGCGGCATTGCAAACGGCGATCGCGGGCAACCGCACGCTGCGGGAGCTGGCGCCGGTGGCGCAGGACGTGGATGCCCTGGCCGCATTGGGGTTAACGCTGCTGGAGCGCTATCAGCAGGATAAACCGCTGAGCCGGGCCGAGGCCGAACGAGCGCAGCGCCGGCTGGATGCGGCGGCGCAGACGCGCGACGAAGTGGTGATTGCCGCGGTGTACCCGCTGGAGGCGCTGCTGCGGGGGCTTAAAACGGAGTGAGGGTGACGGGGCTCGGCCAGTTGAGCCCCGGTTTTGTTACGCCTGTAGCGACAGCGGCGCATACCCGATGGCGTGCTGCAGGTAATTCAGCAGCAGCTGGCGGGTGAAGCGCGGCTCATCGATACCGCTGCCCTGCAGGAAGCGTTGCAGGTTGCTGCAGTCCCACCGATAGGTGTCTTGATAGAGCTCCACCGTCGATAGCTCGTCCACCATAGGATCCTTGAACAGGCTGAGCAGCGGGTACAGCGGCGCGTCGCTGTCGTTTTCCCATTGGGCCCGCCACTGTGCGAAGGGCAAGGGACGAAAACGATAACCGAACTCGCGCTCCAGCAGGCTGAAAAACTCACGCAGCGTCAGATTATTGTCGCCTTGATGGATCAGGTTGAATTTCTGCCCCAGCGCCTGCGGATTGCGAGAGACGTGGGCGATGGCCCGGGTCATGTAATCCACCGTGGTCAACCCTTCGCGCATATCCCGTAAATCCGGTACCGTGCCGCTGCTGATGCAGGTTTTCACCAGCCGTCCCCACCATTGATAATCGGCGTTGACGCCGGTACGGCTGTGGCAGGTGGCGTAGCCCAGGCGGAAGGTCATCAGCGGCAGGCCTTGCGCCGCCGCCAAATCGGCGATTTTCTCCATCACCCATTTGCTGCGCACGTAGCCGATATCGCGGCTGACCGCCGGCAGGTTTTGATCGATATCGTCGCTTTCCCGCATCACCCGCTTACCGGTGTGCAGATGCCCCCAGCTGTAAACGGAGATGGTCGACAGCAGCATCAGCGGCTTGGTGCGGCTATGCGCCGCGAAACGAATGATTTCCCGCAGGCCCTGTACGTTGTCGCGCTTCATGTAGGCGTAAGGCTGGATAAAATTCACCGCGCTGGCCGAATGGTAAATCAGATCGATATCCTGACTTAACACCCGGTAAGCCGCCGGCGCCAGCGAGAAATGGTGTTCCGCCACGTCGCCGGGCAGGATATGGAGGCGTGCGCGCTGCCCGGCGCTCAACGCGATCCGGTAGCGCTGCAGCACCGCCTCCAGCCGCTGTCTCGGCGGCAGTTTGGCGCCGTCGCGCACCAGACAGTACAGCTCGGCGTCGGTGGTGCGCAGCAGATCGGCCAACAGGTGCGCGCCGACGAAGCCGGTGGCGCCGGTCAGCAAAATGGCGCGCGGCGCGCTGATTTGCCGCGCATCGAACGTCGGATCGATGACGAGATCCGACGGCAAATACACGTCATCCAGCAAGGCGCGTGCCGGCTCGCCGTCTTGAGGTTCAGGCGTTTGTGCTTGTCCCTGGCGTTGCGCCATCGCCTGCGCCAGCGTCGTCAGGTTCGGGTATGCATAGATATCACGCACATAGGTTTTGACCGCGAACGCTTTACCCAGTTGGTTTGCCAGGTTTGCCGCCAGCAGCGAATGCCCGCCCAGCGCGAAGAAATCATCGTCGGCGCGGATATGATCGATTTTCAGCAGCCTGCGCCACAGATCGGCGACGATCCGCTGGTGGCCGTCGAGCGGTTCAGCAGGGGCCGGCCGAGCCTCGGGCGCCAGGGCCAACAGCGCCGCCTGGTCGATTTTACCGTTGGCGTTGATCGGCAACCGATCCAGATGCCGGTACTCGGCGGGCAGAGAGTAGGCGGGCAGCTGATCCTGAAGCTGCCGTTTAACCCGTGCAATGAGATCGCCGCCGGGATCTTCACCGGTCAAAAACGCCAGGATCCGCTTGTCGCTCGGATTGTCCGTTTGATTGACGAGGGCGATGGCGGTTTTTACGCCGGAGACCTGCGTCATCAGGCTGCCGATTTCACCGAGTTCCACGCGATTGCCGCGGATTTTGACCTGGGCGTCGAGGCGCCCGAGGAACTGAATCTCCCCGTTCGGCAAGCGGCGCGCCCGATCGCCGCTGCGGTACAAGCGCTGGCCGCCGACGTGCGGCGAAGTGACAAAACGCTCGGCGGTCAGCTGCGGGGCGTTCAGGTAGCCGCGCGCCAGGCAGAGGCCGCTGATGCAGAGCTCGCCAGATTCGCCGTCGGTTACCGGCCGCAGGCGCTCGTCGAGGATGAATACCTGCGTATCGGCGATGGGCCGGCCAATCGTGGACGGCGGGTTTTGCGTCGCGCAGCGCACGCGGTTGCAGGTGGCGAAGATGGTGGCCTCCGTCGGGCCGTAGTAATCCACCACTGCATAGCCGATGCCGCGCAGCTCGAGCGGATTCAGCTTTTCACCGGCGGTGAACAGGTATTTCAGCGCCAGCCCGGTGGGCTGCGGCGCGCCGATGACCTCCGGCACCAATACCGTAGGGACAAAGGCGTGGGTGAGGCGATGCCGGGCGAAGAAGGCCAGCAATGCGTCCGGCTGCAGGCGGGTCTCCTCGTGCGGCAGATACAGGGTGCCGCCGCAGATCAGCGGTGCCCAGATTTCCCATTGCGCCACGTCAAAACCGACGCCGGCAATCAGCGTGGAACGGCTGTGTTCATCCATCGCGAAACGTTGGTTATGCCAGAGGAGCAGGTTTAACAGCGAACGGTGTTCGATCATGACGCCTTTGGGCGCGCCGGTGGTGCCGGAGGTGAAAATAATATAGGCAAGCGCATCGGAGGGCGGAGGGGAAAATACAGTTATGGAAACTTTAGTCAGGGAAATATTATCAATGGAAAGGACTTTGCGCGGGAGGTTGTCGATATTTACACGAGCATCATGGTTGCTGAAGAGGATTATCGGCGAGCCACTTTGTTCGATAATATTGCGAATGCGCCGTTCGGGATAGCGGGCGTCAATGGGAATATAGCAGGCTCCGGCCTTGGCGATCGCCATCATGCCGATCGGCAATTCCACCGTGCGCTGCGCGACCAGCGGCACGGCATCGCCGGGCCGAACCCCTTCCTGTTTCAGGCGGGTGCACAGTGCGCTGCTGGCTTCATCCAATTGACGGTAGGTCAGATGTTTATTATCGCCGACGACGGCGGTTTTTTCCGGATAACGGGAAGCTTGTTGGATAAAATAATCCAATACGCTAGGTGCCATGGTTATCTCCTGTCATTATTCACGGAGTGAACGAAATGAAACAGCAATGACCCGGCCGGGTGAGAAATAATTATAGGAGTATTTTTATTGTGGGATTGTAAATGTGAGCGGTATTACGCTATCGCTATAAATTAATTGGATTAATAAAATTCTTACCAATAAAAACGGCCAGCCGAAGCTGACCGTCATTCGCGTACGTGTCGATTAACGACGCACGGCGATGGCTTCGATTTCGATCTTCACGTCTTTCGGCAGACGCGCCACTTCCACGCAGGAGCGGGCCGGGAACGGCGCGCTGTGCTCGGTGAAGAAGGCTTCGTACGCGGCGTTGACGGTGGCGAAGTCGTTCAGATCTTTCACGAACACGGTGGTTTTCACGATGTCGGCAACGATCAGGCCGGCGGCTTCGACGATCGCTTTGACGTTTTCCAGCGACTGGCGCGCCTGAGCGGCCACATCGTCGGCGACGGCGCCGGTTTTCGGATCGACCGGGATCTGGCCGGAAGTGATGATCATGCTGCCCAGATCAACGCCCTGCACGTAAGGACCAATGGCTGCCGGGGCGAGTTCAGTGCTGATATTACGTGACATGTTTTCTCCTGATAGACCCGTTGTCTTTCACGCCGCTGCGCGGTCGGCCGCAGCTTGAAATTCGGTGGGTAGCAACGTGGGTAGAGTTATTTTCAGGCACCCATTATAGGGAGTGACGCGCAGATTAACAGCGCCGCTCCCGCTAAAAGGGCAGAATTCAGTCGGCCTGCAACACCACCTGATGCTCGAACTCTTTCTCGCAGTAGCGGCACTTCAGGTGCACTTCGCCGTCGCGCGGCTTCACGCTGAAGCTCGACGCCACCGGCTCGCTGCGGCTGATGCAGTTGCTGTTCGGGCAGGTCAGCACGCCGTCGATGTGATCCGGCAGGCTGAGGGTCAGCTTGCGCACCACTTCGTAGTTGTCGATGCGGTTTACCGTGGCCTTCGGCGCGTACATCGCCAGCTGGTTGGCCTGCTGCTCGGTCAGGAAGGTGTTCTCGATCTTGATCAGATCCTTGCGGCCCAGCGCGTTGGAGGGCAGGTTCAGGCCGATGGTGATGCGCTGGTCGGTGGCGGTCAGCTTGAACAGCGTCAGCAGTTTGAAACCGATCTGCGCCGGAATGTGGTCGATCACCGTGCCGCATTTGATCGCTTCGACCTGCAGTTTGTTGTCGTGAGTCATGGCGGTTCCCCCTTAAAGAGCCAAATCTGCGTTGAGCACCAGCGCCAGCAGCGCCTGACGGGCGAAGATGCCGTTGCCCGCCTGCTGGAAGTAGTAGGCATGCGGCGTTTTATCCACGTCGGTGGCGATCTCGTCGATGCGCGGCAGCGGGTGCAGCACCTTGAGGTTGGCGCGCGCGCCGGCCAGATCCGCGGCGCGCAGGACGAACTGCGCCTTCACGTTGGCGTACTCGGAAGGATCGAGGCGCTCTTTCTGTACCCGGGTCATGTAGAGAATATCCAGTTCCGGCACCACTTCTTCAATGCTGCTGTGCAGGCTGTACTCGATGCCTTTCTCTTCCAGCATTTTCAGGATGTAGGCCGGCATCGCCAGCGCGTCCGGGGCGATGAAGTAGAAGCGGTTGCCTTCGAACTTGGCCAGCGCCTGGGTGAGCGAGTGTACGGTGCGGCCGTACTTCAGGTCGCCGACCATGGCGATGCTGAGGTTGCTCAGACGGCCCTGGGTTTCCTGGATGGTGAACAGATCCAGCAGGGTCTGGGTCGGGTGCTGGTTGGCGCCGTCGCCGGCGTTGAGCACCGGCACATTGCCGGAGAATTCAGCGGCCATGCGCGCAGCGCCTTCCTGCGGGTGGCGCATCACGATGGCGTCCACGTAGGTGCTGATCACCGAGATAGTGTCGGCCAGGGTTTCGCCTTTCTTGCCGAGCGAAGTGTTGCTGCCGTCGGCGAAACCGACTACCGAGGCGCCGAGGCGGTGCATCGAGGTCTCGAACGACAGGCGGGTACGGGTCGAGGCTTCGAAGAAGCAGCTGGCGATCACCTTGTGTTTCAACAGTTCCGGCTGCGGGTTGGCTTTCAGACCGGCGGCGGTGCGCAGCACCAGCTCCAGATCCTCGCGGCTGAGATCGTTAATAGAGATGATGTGTTTGTGATACAGCGGGTTGGCCATTTTTCACTCCTCCTCGACGCGTGCCCGTGGCGCGGGACTTTGGGATATTCTCAAGGCAAAAAAAAGCCCCTCAATGAGGGGCTTGAAACGATCGGTTTAGCAACAGGAGAAACAACGGCAGCTGGCCGCCGATAGGCAGTCGGTTTTGTCGATTGCGGCTAACAAAACAAACGTCGTTTTTCATGCTTTCTCCTGGCAAATTGTGGCGCATTATACTCGCGCTTTTCGCCACTGCAAGCGTTAAAACGCCGTTTTTTGCCGCCCCGCAATCGATTGGCCGGCGATGGCCGCCCGCCGGCTATTTGCTGACGCGATCGTAGTAGACCATGTCGGCGTTCAGCCCCTGCTGGTAGCCTTTGACGTTGTCGCGCAGCACCACTTCGGTTTTGGCCTGATCGATAAACACGTACGGCGAACTGCGCTGCAGTTCCTGCTGCATGGCGGTATACAGCGCGCGGCGCTTGGCCGGATCGGCTTCGGCCAGCGCCGCCAGCGTCTGCTGGTTCAACTGCGGGATCTGCCAGCCGTTCAGCCCGGCCACCGTGCTGCTTTTGCCGTCGTTGTAGGCGAAGGCGCTGGCGTTGGAGTGGGCGTCGAAGTAATCCGGGATCCACAGGCGGATCGCCGCCTGATGCTGCCTGGCGCGCACGCGGGAGTAAACCTGGCTGCCCGCAGCCGGCAGCAGCTCGACCTTCACGCCGGCGGCGGCGAAGCTGCCCTGCAGCGCCTGCGCGATGGTGATGAACGGCGGCTTGTTCTCTACGTCCAACGTAAAGGCGGCGTGGGTGATGCCCGCCTTGGCCAGGATGGCTTTCGCCTTGGCCGGATCGTAGCTGAACGGGTTGGTCTCCAGCGCGCCCGGCAGCCCGACCGGCAGGAAACTCTGGTGCACGAAGTATTGGCCCTTCAGCAGATCCTTCGTGATGCCCTGATAATCCACCAGGTAGCGCGCCGCTTCCCAGAAGGCCGGGTTGTTCAGCAGCGGATTGGCGCCGTTGCCGGTGTTGAACACCAGGTAGTTTTGTTCGGCGGACGGGATCTCCAGCACCTTGACGCCCGGCTGGTTTTTCAGCGTGTCGGTCTGATCGGCGCCCAGTTCGCGGGCGATATCGGCGTCGCCCTGCTGGATCAGCAGGCGGCGGGTGGCCGGATCCGGCACGTTTTTAATGATGATGTTTTTCAGCTGCGGCTTGTCGCCCGGCGTGGTGGGGTTGGCGTCCAGCACGATCGCCTGATGCGGCTGATAGACGCGCATTTTGAACGGGCCGCTGCCGGCGGAGTGCATTTTCAGCCAGGCGTTGCCGAAGTCGCCGTCTTTGACGTTGGCCAGCGCCGCCTTGCTGTCGACGATCGAGGCGATCGGCGTCGAAAGAATATTCAGCGCCACCGCCGGGCTGACGTCCGCCGTCCAGCGCAGCTGCACGGTATGTTCGTCGATCTTCTTGAGCTGCGCGTCGATGTTGTCCGGCTGCCAGCCGAGCACGTTGAGGATGAACGCCGGCGACTTGTTCATCTTGACCGCGCGGCTGTAGGAAAAGATCACGTCGTCGGCGGTCAGCGGGTTGCCGGAGGCGAACGCCGCCTGCGGCCGCAGTTTCACCGTCAGCGTTTTGGCCGCCGCATCGCTCTGCCAGCTTTCCGCCAGCACCGGCGCCACCTTGGCCGGATCGTCGCGATCCGCCTGCACCAGCCGCTGATACAGGCTGGGCACCGTCTGGATGCTGGAGAGTTCGTTGGCTTCCGCCGGATCGAGGCTGACGATGTCATCCAGCGATTGCACCACCACCAGCGTATTCGGCGGCGTGGCGGCTAACGCGGCGGCGGGCAGGGCGGCGAGCAGGAACAGCGGCAAGAGTTTGGCTTTCATCGGTGTGTATCCCCTGAAGGCGCCGCAGGGCGACGCTGAGAACGGTTTGTTATCGTTGGTTTTTACGGCGCGGGCGCCGTCGGCCTGTCACGGTAGAGCCTTTGCCGGCGGTGAGCAAAGGTCAATCCGCTATTTGATATTCCTGGAATATATTAGCCGCCCTGGCCGGGGCGCCAGGGCGGAGGGGAGGGCGGTCAGAGGGTTTCGCTCAGGGTGGCGACCAGCACCGCCTTGATGGTGTGCAGCCGGTTTTCCGCCTGATCGAACACCACGCTGTGCGCCGACTCGAACACTTCGTCGGTCACTTCCATGCCGCCGTGCAGATCGTACTGCTGCGCCATCTGCTTGCCGAGCGTGGTTTGGTCGTCGTGGAACGCCGGCAGGCAGTGCAGGAACTTCACGTTCGGGTTGCCGGTCAGCTTCAGCATCGCCATGTTGACCTGATACGGCCGCAGCAGCGCGATACGCTCCCGCCAGGTTTCTTTCGGTTCGCCCATCGACACCCACACGTCGGTGTAGAGGAAGTCGGCGTCTTGCACCCCTTCGGCGATGTCTTCGGTCAGGGTGAGTTTCGCGCCGGTTTGCTGTGCCAGCGCCTGGCACTCGGCCACCAGCTCCGGCTGCGGCCAGCAGGCCTTAGGCGCCACCAGCCGCAGATCCATGCCCGCCAGCGCGGCGGCTTCCAGCAGCGTGTTGCCCATGTTGTTGCGCGCGTCGCCGACGTACGCCAGCTTCACTTCACTCAGCGCCTTGCCCGGCAGGTGCTCCTGCACGGTGAGCAGATCCGCCAGCAGCTGGGTGGGGTGGAACTCGTCGGTCAGGCCGTTCCACACTGGCACGCCGGCGTGCTGCGCCAGGGTTTCCACCAGCGCCTGGCCGTAGCCGCGATACTGAATACCGTCGTACAGGCGGCCCAGCACCCGGGCGGTGTCTTTCATCGACTCCTTATGGCCGATCTGGCTGCCGCTCGGGCCGAGGTAAGTGACCTGCGCGCCCTGATCGAATGCGGCAACTTCGAAAGAGCATCGCGTGCGGGTCGAGTCTTTTTCGAAGATGAGCGCAATGTTTTTGCCCTGCAGCCGGCGCTGTTCCTGCCCCTGCTTCTTGGCCTGCTTCAGATCGGCCGCCAGTTTCAGCAGCGCCTGCAGCTCGGCGGGGGTGAAATCCATTAACCTCAGAAAGTGACGTTGGTAGAACGCATTGCCGGTGCTCATAGTCCGATTCCCTGATTGCTTAATTGAATTAAAATTCACTTTATATGTATGAATATTCAAATTCAACCCCGGCGAGGAAATCTTTCACGTTTATCGTGGAAGCAATGTCGGCGGTGTGTGAAAATAGAAGGAATGAAGGCCATTTGACTTGAGGATATAGGCATGGCAAACCGCGAATTGCTGGAAGAACAACGTGAAGAGACCCGCCTGATCATCGAAGAACTGCTGGAAGACGGCAGCGATCCGGACGCGCTCTACACCATCGAGCACCATCTGTCCGCCGAGAAATTTGAGGTTCTGGAGCAGGCCGCCGTTGAAGCCTTCAAGCTGGGCTACGAAGTGACCGACGCCGAAGAGCTGGAAGTGGAAGACGGTTCGATGGTGATGTGCTGCGACGTGATCAGCGAAGTCGGCCTGAACGCAGAGCTGATCGACGCTCAGGTCGAGCAGCTGGTGGCGCTGGCGGAACGCTGCGGCGTCAATTACGACGGCTGGGGCACCTACTTCGAAGATCCGAACGGTGAAGACGGTGAGGATGACGAAGACGGCGACTACATCGACGAAGACGACGACGGTAAACGCCACTAATTCCTTTCCGATCAATACCTGTGGGCCGGTTCTCGCCGGCCCCTGATATCCCCGTCGTCTTTCAAGCTGCAGCGTTGTTGGCTGCACTCCCTCACCCCAGTCACTTACCTAAGTAAGCTCCTGGGGATGAGTGAGCTGGCCGCCTAGCTGCAACTTGAAATACATAGGGCAATTAAGCCGATGACATACCAATCCCTGTTAGCCCCGATTTTAAGCTTCCTGCACTGTGAAACTCCTGACGCCTGGATCGACGCCGCGCGCCGTCCGGAAAACCTGCAGCTGTTGCTGACCGACCACCTGGTGTGCGAACTGAAAGCCGCGCAGACCGGCATGTGGCTGATCCGCCGCTACGTGGCGGACAAAGAGAGCGGCGACGCGCTGTTGGCGCTGCTGCGGCCCTACGAGGCGTTTCTGCACGAAGCGCAGGGCGCACCGGACACGCTGTTTCGCCAGGGCCAGTTCACCCGCAAGATCCTGCCGAAAAACGGCTCGGCCTACGGCCAGGATCTGGCGGATCGCATGGTGCTGTTGATCAAGGAAGAGTTGCATCACTTCTCGCAGGTGCTGGAGATCATGCAGGCGCGTGGGATCCCGTATCGCAAGATCACCGCCAGCCGTTACGCCAAGGGCATGATCCGCGAGATCCGCACTCACGATCCGGCGACGCTGATCGACAAACTGATCTGCGGCGCCTACATCGAAGCGCGATCCTGCGAACGCTTCGCCAAACTGGCGCCGCACCTGGACGACGAGCTGAACCGCTTTTACGTCTCGCTGCTGCGCTCCGAAGCGCGCCACTATCAGGACTACCTGACGCTGGCCGAACAGATCGCCGGCGGCGACATCAGCGAACGGGTGGCGCATTTCGGCCGCCTCGAAGCTGAGCTGATCCTGTCGCCGGACAGCGAGCTGCGCTTCCACAGCGGCGTGCCCGCCGCCGCCTGACGTTGAGGCGCGCCCTTACTGCGGCGCGCCCAGCAACAGGTCCACTGCCTTTTCCGCCAGCATGATGGTCGGCGCATTGGTGTTGCCGCTGGTGAGCTGCGGCATCACCGAGCAGTCGATCACCCGCAGCCGTTCAAAACCGTGCACCCGCAGCTGCGGATCGGTCACCGCGTCCTGCGGCGACGGCCCCATGCGGCAGCTGCCCACCGGGTGATACACCGTCTTGCAGAAGTTGCGCACGAACTCTTCCAGCTGCGCTTCGTCGCGCGTCCATTCCGGCTGCGGCATCAGCAGATCTTTGATCAGCGGCTTCAGCGCCGCGGTTTGCAGGAAATCCAGGCCGAACTTCACCGCGCGCACGCTGCCGGCCAGATCGTCCGGGTGGCCGAGGTAGTTGGCGTGTAGCTTGACCGGATCGCGCGGGTTGCTGCTGCGCAGCTGCACTTCGCCGCGCGCCTTCGGCTGCAGGTAGCCGACCTTTAGCGTGAAGCCGTGAATGTTCGGCAGCGGCTCGCCGGGCACGTCGTCCCAGCTGTCCAGCAGCGGCAGGAAGTGGATCTGCACGTCCGGCCGGCCGTCGCCCTGGCTGTCGGTGAAGGCGGCGCCTTCCAGCACGTTGGACGAGAGCACGCCGCTGCGAAACGCCAGCCACTGCGCGCCGTGGCTCAGCGCCTGCAGGCCGCGATCGGCGCCGAACAGGCTGATCGGCTCGCGGGTGCTGACGTTGATCGACATGTGCAGGTGGTCGTGGAAGTTTTTACCCACCGGCAGATCCGCCCGCACCTCGATGCCCAGCTGTTGCAGGTGGTCGCGCGGGCCGATGCCGGAGAGCATCAGCAGCTTCGGCGAACCGACCGCGCCGGCGCTGACGATCACCTCTTTGGTGGCGCGCGCGGTCACTTCCGCGCCGCCGTTCTGGCTGTAGACCACGCCGGTGGCGACGTTGCCCTCGAAGGTCAGCCGGTGCGCCAGCGCGTTCAGTTTCACCACCAGCCGCCGTTCGTCGCGCACCGCCTTCAGGTAGGTGCGGGCGGTGCTGGCGCGTTCGCCGTTGTGGGTGGTGGTTTGGTAGAAACCGACGCCGTGCTGGCTGTCGCCGTTGAAGTCGTTGCGGTAGGGCAGGTTCAGCTCCTGGCCGGCGCGGATAAACGCCATGCTGAGCGGGTGGCGGTAGCGGTTTTCGCTGACCGGCAGCAGCCCGTCGGCGCCGTGGTAGTCGTCCGACAGGCTTTCGTTGGCCTCGGCGCGTTTGAAATAGGGCAGCACCTCCCGGTAGCTCCAGCCGGCGCAGCCATAGCGCTCGGCCCAGTCGTCGTAGTCCTGCGGCTGGCCGCGCAGGTAGATCATGCCGTTGACCGAACTGCTGCCGCCCAGCACCTTGCCCTGCGCGATCTGCATGCGGCGGTTGTTGGCGTGCGGTTCCGGCTCCGTCTCGTAGGGCCAGCTCTTTTTGGCGATGATCTTGGCCACGCCGGCCGGCATCTTGATGAACAGGTTATTGTCGTCGCCGCCGGCTTCCAGCAACAGCACCCGCGCCTGGGTGCGGCGGATCAGCTGCGCCGCCAGCACGCAGCCGGCGGAACCGGCGCCGACGATGATGTAATCAAAGGTATTTTCCGACATGACAGCTCTCCGTGCGCGATTGGGATACTGGCAGAGTAACGCGGGGGAAAAAGCGGTCAATTTGCGATCGTTAATTTATTAACGAACTTCACATTAAATTTACATCGTGGTTTTTAACGTCAGTTTATCTGCTTGAAATACGGCGTTATAGCGAGTTTTACTGATTGATTGCGATATTAATAAAAAAGGCGCAGCAAGCTGCGCCCTGATGGGAAGGCGGGGGCGATTACAGCGTTTTCAGCATGGTGACTTCGCAATCGACGTGGCCGGTAGCGCCCATCGCGTGGTCGATGTGTTCGAAGCCCAGATGTTCGTACAGCGCAACGGCCTGCGTCAGACTGGCGGTGGTCTCGAGGTAACAACAGCGGAAGCCGTGCCGGCGGGCGAAATCCAGCGCCTGCAGCGCCAGGCGTTTCGCCAATCCCTTGCCGCGCAACACCGGCAGGAAATACATCTTCTGCAATTCGCATATATCGTCTGCGCCGCCCTGCAGCGGCGCGATGCCGCCGCCGCCGGCGACCTGGCCGTCTACCTCGATCACCCAGTAAGCGCTGCGCGGCAGGCTGTAGAGCTGATACAGGGCGTCCAGATTGGGATCGGAGACGGTATAGCCTTTATCCGCCGTCAGGCCGTGCTCGGCGGAGACTTCGCGAATGACGTGAGCAATGGCGGGATTGTCTTCCGCCGTGATGGGGCGCACCAGCAGGCGCGCCGGGGTTGCTGTTGTCATGTTTATACTCGCCATTGAAAGAGACCACGTTCGTTTTTCGTTTTTATCGCAGCACGAAACGCGCCGGGGATGATTTCCCGGCGGCGTCCCTGCAGCAGTAATATCTTGTAATAACACCTAACCCGGCCCGGATGCAACGGCGATAAAAAAACAGCGGGGAAGACCCCGCTGTTTTTCAGGCGTTGGCGTGAGCCGGTGGATTACAGCGCGGCGATGGTCGCCTGCTGTTCCTGCAGCTTCACTTTGCCTTCTTTGCAGGCCGCCAGACGATCGCGTTCTTTGGCGACCACCGCTTCCGGCGCGCGTGCCACGAAGCCTTCGTTCGCCAGCTTGCCTTCGATCGCGGCGATTTCCGCATCCAGTTTGCCCATCTCTTTCGCCAGACGCGCGATCTCGGCGTCTTTGTCGATGAAACCGGCCATCGGGATCAGCAGCTCGGCGCCGTCCACCAGCTTGGTGACGGAGACCGGGCCTTTCTCACCGGCCGGCAGCAGCGCGATGGATTCCAGGCGCGCCAGACGGGCGATAAAGCTTTGGTTCTCCTGCACGCGGCGCTGGGCGTCGGCGCTGCAGTTGCGCAGCAGCACGTCGAGCGCTTTGCTTGGCGCGATGTTCATCTCGGCGCGGATGTTGCGCACGGCGATGATGGTTTGCTTGATCCACTCCAGATCGTTCAGCGCCTGCTCGTCTTCCAGCGCGGCGTCGTAGGCCGGGAACGGCTGCAGCATGATGGTGTCTGCGGTCGTGCCGGTCAGCGGCTTCACGCGCTGCCAGATGGTTTCGGTGATGAACGGAATGATCGGGTGCGCCAGGCGCAGCAGCGCTTCCAGCACGGTGATCAGCGTGTGGCGGGTGCCGCGCTGTTCCGCTTCGCTGCCGTTGCTCACCACCGGCTTGGTCAACTCCAGATACCAGTCGCAGAACTGGTTCCAGGTGAATTCGTACAGGATGTTGGCCGCCAGATCGAAGCGGTAGGTGTCCAGCGCTTCGCGGTAGGCTTTCACCGTGCGGTTGAATTCGGCCAGGATCCAGC
The DNA here is from genome assembly GCF_052169255.1 of Serratia sp. CY29653. NCBI lineage: Bacteria > Pseudomonadati > Pseudomonadota > Gammaproteobacteria > Enterobacterales > Yersiniaceae > Serratia > Serratia sp. CY29653. The sequence goes on from NZ_JBJNLC010000002.1 coordinate 213,041, forward strand.
GATCCGCCAGCGATAGCACTTTCTCGCCGCCGTTGAAGCCGCAGTCGTGCGCTTCGGTGTTCATCAGCACGAAGCGGCTGGCGTTCCACAGCTTGTTACAGAAGTTGCGGTAGCCTTCCAGGCGCTTCATGTCCCAGTTGATGTCGCGGCCGGTCGAGGCCAGCGCCGCCAGGGTGAAGCGCAGGGCGTCGGTGCCGTGCGGCTCGATGCCGTTCGGGAACTGCTTCTCGGTGCGCTTGCGGATTTTCTCCGCCAGCTGCGGCTGCATCATGTTACCGGTGCGTTTTTCCAGCAGATCTTCCAGCGAGATGCCGTCGACCATGTCCAGCGGATCGATCACGTTGCCTTTGGACTTGGACATCTTCTGGCCTTCGTCGTCGCGGATAAGACCGGTCATGTAGACGGTCTTGAACGGCACCTGCGGCTTGCCGTTTTCATCCTTGATGAAGTGCATGGTCAGCATGATCATGCGCGCGATCCAGAAAAAGATGATGTCGAAGCCGCTGACCATCACGCTGGTCGGGTGGAAGGTTTTCAGCGCCTCGGTCTGCTCCGGCCAGCCCAGGGTAGAGAAGGTCCACAGGCCGGACGAGAACCAGGTGTCCAGCACGTCTTCGTCCTGGGTCAGCACCACGTCGGCGCCCAGGTTGTTCTCGCTGCGCACTTCTTCTTCGCTGCGGCCCACGTAGACTTTGCCGTTCACGTCATACCAGGCCGGGATGCGGTGGCCCCACCACAGCTGACGCGAGATGCACCAGTCCTGAATGTCGCGCATCCAGCTGAAGTACATGTTTTCGTACTGCTTCGGCACGAACTGGATTTCGCCCTGTTCGACCGCTTCCACCGCCACTTTGGCCAGCGGCGCGGTGCGCACGTACCATTGGTCGGTCAGCATCGGCTCGATCACCACGCCGCCGCGGTCGCCGTAAGGCACCGTCAGGTCGTGCGGTTTGATATCAAACAGCAGGCCTAACTGATCGAAGGCGGCAACCACCGCTTTACGCGCCGCGAAGCGCTCCAGGCCACGGAACTCGGCCGGGATCTCGTTGCAGTAGTCGGTGCAGACTTCGCCCAGGGTGTTGAACACTTCCGCTTCCTGGCGGATGTCGCCGTCGAAGGTCAGAATGTTGATCATCGGCAGGCCGTGGCGTTTGCCGACTTCGTAGTCGTTGAAATCGTGCGCCGGGGTGATCTTCACGCAGCCGGTGCCTTTTTCCATATCGGCGTGTTCGTCGCCGACGATGCGGATGCGGCGGCCGACCAGCGGCAGAATGATCTCTTTGCCGATCAGGTCTTTATAGCGCGGATCTTCCGGGTTGACCGCCACGCCGGTATCGCCCAGCACGGTTTCCGGACGGGTGGTGGCGACCACCAGGTAGTCTTTGCCCTCGGCGGTTTTCGCGCCGTCGGCCAGCGGGTAGCGCAGGTGCCACATGGAACCTTTGGATTCGCGGTTTTCCACTTCCAGATCGGAGATGGCGGTGCGCAGCTTCGGATCCCAGTTCACCAGGCGCTTGCCGCGGTAGATCAGGTCTTCTTTGTGCAGACGGACAAACACTTCGCGCACCGCGTTCGACAGGCCTTCGTCCATGGTGAAGCGCTCGCGCTCCCAGTCCACGGAGTTACCCAGACGGCGCATCTGGCGGGTGATGGTGCCGCCGGACTCCGCCTTCCACTGCCAGATTTTGTCGATAAACGCGTCACGGCCGTAGTCGTGGCGGGTTTTGCCTTCTTCCGCGGCGATCTTGCGCTCCACCACCATCTGGGTGGCGATGCCGGCGTGGTCGGTGCCCGCCTGCCACAGGGTGTTTTTACCCTGCATGCGCTGATAGCGAATCATGGTGTCCATGATGGTCTGCTGGAACGCGTGGCCCATGTGCAGGCTGCCGGTGACGTTCGGCGGCGGGATCATGATGCAGAAGCTTTCCTGGCTGGTGTCGCCGTTCGGCTTGAAGTAACCCTGATTCTCCCAGTGATCGTACAGCTTCTGTTCGATCTGCTTTGGGTCGTATGCGGTGTCGAGCTGACTGTTTGTCTTTTCCATTCTTTATCGTATTCAGTGAGTTGGCGGCGTAGCCGTGGTCAAATGGAAGCCGACGCTGCGATAGGCCTTGTAACGGTCGCGCGCCAACTGTTTCAGAGTGTCTTCGTAAGGAACGAAGTCTACCACTTCATGGAAAGCGGTAGCAAAATCGGCAAACTGCGGCAGCAGGGCGATCAGCAGATCGCGCGGGGCGTTGCCGCGCTTGCCGGGCCAGCACAGTTCCACCGGCGCGCCGTAGTGCGGCCCTTCGCCGGCCAGGTTGTGCGGCACGAATTCATGCGGCTCGCGCTGCCACAGCGCTTCGTCCAGCCGCTGGGCCTGCTCCTGGCTCTCGCAGGCGATCAGCACCCGCTTGCCGGAACGGAAGCCGTTGGCGGCAACGGCGCAGGCCACGGCCTCATGGGCGCTGAGCGCACCAGACGGTTCCGCGTTGTCGAGCAAATAAAACGTCGCCTGTTTCATTAAGGATCCACCGCTGCCGATAAAAAAATGTAGGGGCACAGCATGCTGTGCCCCTTGGGATTATACCTGAATTACCGCTCAGATTTAATCGTCGCCGTTCAGGCCCGCGCGGTTGAGCAAGAACTGCGACAGCAGCGCCACCGGGCGGCCGGTCGCGCCCTTGGCTTTACCGGAGCGCCAGGCGGTGCCGGCGATATCCAGGTGCGCCCAGGTGTACTTGCGGGTGAAGCGCGACAGGAAGCAGGCGGCGGTGATGGCGCCGCCAGGGCGGCCACCGATGTTCGCCATGTCGGCGAAGTTGGAGTCCAGCTGCTCGTAGTACTCGTCGGCCATCGGCAGGCGCCAGGCGCGGTCGCCGGCCTGCTCGGAAGCGCCCAGCAGCTCGTGCGCCAGCGGGTTGTGGTTCGACATCAGGCCGGTGATGTGGTGGCCCAAGGCGATCACGCAGGCGCCGGTCAGGGTGGCGATGTCGATCACCAGCTCCGGCTCGAAGCGCTCGACGTAGGTCAGGGTGTCGCACAGCACCAGACGGCCTTCGGCGTCGGTGTTCAGCACCTCGACGGTCTGGCCGGACATGGTGGTCAGCACGTCGCCCGGACGGTAAGCCCGGCCGCCCGGCATGTTTTCACAGCCGGCCAGCACGCCGATCACGTTCAGCGGCAGGTTCAACTCCGCCACCACGCGCATCACGCCGTACACGGTCGCTGCGCCGCACATGTCGTATTTCATCTCGTCCATGCCGTCGGCCGGTTTGATCGAGATGCCGCCGGAGTCGAAGGTCAGCCCTTTGCCTACCAGCACGATCGGCTTAGCGTCCGGATTTGGGTTGCCCTTATATTCCATCACCGACATTAACGACTCGTTTTGCGAACCGGCGCCGACCGCCAGATAGGCGTTCATGCCCAGCTCTTTCATCTGCTGTTCGCCGATGACGCGGGTGGTGATGTGGGTGCTGAAGGCGTCCGCCAGCTGGCGGGCCTGCGAGGCCAGGTAGCCGGCGTTACAGATGTTCGGCGGCATGTTGCCGAGATCTTTGGCCGCCTTGATGCCGGAAGCCACCGCCAGGCCGTGCTGAATAGCGCGCTCGCCGCTGGTGAGCTCACGGCGGGTCGGCACGTTGAACACCATTTTGCGCAGCGGACGACGCGGCTCCACCTTGTTGCTTTTCAGCTGATCGAAGGTGTAGAGCGTCTCTTTGGCGGTTTCCACCGCCTGACGCACTTTCCAATAGGTATTGCGGCCTTTCACGTGCAGCTCGGTCAGGAAGCAGACCGCTTCCATCGAGCCGGTGTCGTTGAGGGTATTGATGGTTTTCTGGATCACCTGCTTGTATTGGCGCTCATCGAGCTCGCGCTCTTTGCCGCAGCCGATCAGCAGGATGCGCTCGGAGAGAATGTTGGGCACATGGTGCAGTAGCAGCGTCTGCCCGACCTTGCCTTCCAGTTCGCCACGGCGCAGCAATGCGCTGATATAACCATCACTGATTTTGTCGAGTTGTTCTGCGATAGGGGACAGGCGGCGCGGTTCGAAAACGCCGACTACAATACAGGCACTGCGCTGTTTTTCCGGGCTACCGCTTTTTACACTGAACTCCATGCACTCTCCTGAATCTTAAAGACAAAGGCGGACGCTACGGCTAGAATAACCGACTCCGTAACGATCTCCCGCCATTTGAGTTAACGGATTATGTTAACCTGAACGGCGTAAATTGCTCTGTTTTGGCGACTATAAGCAAGTTCCTATAGGACACCCAAACGGCTTGATGTTGTAATACTATTTTAGCTGTGAAGGTTGCCATATGATGAGAATAAATGGCGGATTAGCGATGAAATTATCGATTTTCCTGCAAAAAGACAAGTTTTCACAGGCGTAATAAGCGTGATCATCATAAGATATCTGGTACGGGAAACGCTCAAGAGCCAAATCGCCATCCTGTTCATCCTGCTTCTGATCTTCTTTTGTCAGAACCTGGTCAGGGTGTTGGGCGATGCGGTGGACGGCAATATCCCGACAAACTTAGTCCTCTCCCTGCTGGCGCTGGGCGTGCCGAAAATGGCGCAGCTCATCCTGCCTTTGAGCCTGTTTCTCGGCTTGCTGATGACGCTTGGGCGGTTGTATACCGAGAGCGAAATCACCGTTATGCACGCCTGCGGGCTGGGCAAACGCACCCTGATTATCGCCGCCATGATCCTGGCGCTGTTCACCTCTGCGGTCGCGGCGGTGAACGTGTTTTGGGCCGGCCCCTGGGCTTCGCGCTATCAGGACGTGGTGGTGAACGAAGCCAAGGCCAACCCGAGCATCGCCGGGCTGGCGGAAGGGCAGTTCAAACCCTCGCAGGACGGCAACGCGGTGCTGTTTATCGGCAACGTGAAGGGCAGCACCTTCAACGACGTGTTCCTGGCGCAACTGCGGCCGAACGGCAACCAACGCCCGTCGGTGGTGGTGGCCGAGCACGGCAACATCGTGCAGCAGAAAGACGGCTCGCAGGTGGTGACGCTCGACAAGGGCACCCGCTTTGAAGGCACCGCGCTGCTGCGCGACTTCCGCATTACCGACTTCAACGACTACAAGGCGGTGATTGGCCACCGTACCGTGGCGGCGGACAACACCGAATCCGAACAGATGTCGATGCAGACGCTGTGGGAGTCCGACGATCCGGACGCGCGCGCCGAGTTCCACTGGCGCCTGACGCTGGTGGTGTCGGTGGCGCTGATGGCGCTGCTGGTGGTGCCGCTCAGCGTGGTGAACCCGCGCCAGGGCCGCGTGCTGAGCATGCTGCCGGCCATCCTGCTGTATCTGATCTTCTTCCTGCTGCAGACCTCGCTGCGCTCCAACGCCGGCAAGGGCAAGCTGGATCCGATGCTGTGGCTGTGGCTGGTTAACGGCGTTTACTTCGCGATCGCGCTGGCACTGAACCTGTGGGATACCGTGCCGATGCGCAAGCTGCGCGCACGCCTGAGAGGAGCGGCCTGATGTTTGGCGTATTAGACCGGTATATCGGTAAAACGATTTTCAACACCATCATCATGACGCTGTTCATGCTGGTGTCGCTGTCCGGCATCATCAAGTTCGTCGATCAGCTGCGCAAGGTCGGCCAGGGCGAATACACCGCGTTGAGCGCCGGCATGTACACCTTGCTGAGCGTGCCGAAAGACATCGAGATCTTCTTCCCGATGGCGGCGCTGCTCGGTGCGCTGCTCGGCCTGGGCCAGCTGGCGACGCGCAGCGAACTGGTGGTGATGCAGGCTTCCGGCTTCACCCGCCTGCAGATCGCCGGCTCGGTGATGAAAACCGCCATTCCGCTGGTGCTGTTGACCATGGCGATCGGCGAGTGGGTGGCGCCGCAGGGCGAGCAGATGGCGCGCAACTACCGCGCCCAGCAGATGTACGGCGGCTCGCTGCTCTCCACCAAGAGCGGGCTGTGGGCGAAGGACGGCAACGACTTCATCTACATCGAGCGCGTCTCCGGCGATAAAGAACTCTCCGGCGTGAACATCTACCACTTCAACGATCAGCGTCGCCTGGAGACGGTGCGCTATGCCGCCACCGCCAGCTTCGAGAACGGAGTGTGGCAGCTTTCGCAGGTGGATACCTCGGATCTGACCGACCCGAAACAGGTGACCGGCACCCAGACGCTGACCGGCGAATGGAAAACCAACCTGACCCCGGACAAGCTGGGCGTGGTGGCGCTGGATCCGGATTCGCTCTCCATCAGCGGGCTGCACAACTACGTGAAGTACCTGAAGCAGAGCGGCCAGGAGGCCAGCCGTTACCAGCTCAACATGTGGAGCAAAATCTTCTCGCCGCTGTCGGTGGCGGTGATGATGCTGATGGCGCTGTCGTTCATCTTCGGCCCGCTGCGCAGCGTGCCGATGGGCATCCGCGTGGTGACCGGCATCAGCTTCGGCTTCCTGTTCTACGTGCTGGATCAGATCTTCGGCCCGCTGAGCCTGGTGTACAGCATGCCGCCGGTGTTGGGCGCGCTGCTGCCGAGCATGCTGTTCCTGCTGATCAGCGTGTATATGCTGCTCAAACGCAAGTAGCGGGGCGATCGGTAGTGAAGAAAGGCGTGGCCGCGGGGCCGCGCCTTTTTTGTTGGTGGGGGTTAGCTGACGCTCAGCAGCGCGATGCCGGCATCCTGATAGGCCTGCGCGTCTTCCGGCAGGCGATCCAACACCAGGGTGTCGATCTGGGCAGGGGAGGCGAACTGCGCCAGCGAGGTGTTGCTCAGCTTGGAGTGATCACACACCACGATCACCTGATTGGCATGCTCCACCATCGCGCGCTTGGTTTCGGCCAGCATGATGTCGGCCACGCAGGCGCCCTGTTTCAGCGATAGCGCGTTGGCGCCCATAAACGCCTTGTCGATGTTCAGCGTATCCAGCAGCGAACGGCCGTTGATGGCGACCGCGCAGTGATAACCCTTTTTGACGATGCCGCCCAGCAGGATGATCTGGATCGATTCGACGTCTTCCAGACTCTTGGCGATCATGAAATCGTTGGTGACTACGGTCAGGTTGCGGCGCTGGCGCAGATGGCGGGCGATCTGCAGGGTGGTGGTGCCGGTGTCCAATACGATGATGTCGCCGTCTTCCACCAGGCCGGCGGCCAGTTGACCGATTTGCTCCTTGGCGCTGAGGTTCACCTCTTCACGCTGATCGGAACCGACCTCGAAGCTGGCGCGGGTGCGCAGAATGGCGCCGCCGTGGGTGCGCGTCAGCATGCCGGCGTCTTCCAGAATGCGCAGATCGGTGCGGATGGTGGCGCCGGAGACGTTAAAGCGCGAGCTCATTTCCCCCACGGAGAGCTTGCGCTTCTCCTTGAGAATGGCGAGGAGTTTTTCCTGGCGCTCTTCTGCGAACATGCTCACTCATTCACTCCTGACAGGCACAATGGACGTGCGGCTAATATACCCCGCGCATCGGCGGCAGGCAAAGCGCTTGCCGGCCGCCGCTAGCAATATTCCAGCGGGCATTATCCGTGCGAGATGCGAAGGTTACGGCGCACCGATCCTTTTTGGTATAGTCAGTTCAGCGGTAGGTTGGGCAGGGGAGCACGCAGCCAATGGAAGACGAATACAATCTCAGCAATATCATCGGCAAGCGACTGGAGGCAGCGTTGGGAGAGTTGGGCGATCTCCTGTGGGCGTATGTGGTGTTATCCAAAAAAGACATTGCCTGCATCTTTGGCGTCACCAACTACCCGAGTGAATGGGTAAAAAAGTATCAAGAGCAGGGGTTGCAGTATATTGATCCGGTGGTGCTTACCGCCCGCAACCGCCTGACCCCGTTCGCCTGGGACGAGCAAATCATGGCTGACGCAGGGCTGCACTTTCCCGAGTTGTTCGAACAGGCCCGCGAGTTTGGCGTAACGCACGGCTATACCTTCGTGCTGCACGATTACAGCGACAATCTCGTCACGCTTTCCTTTGCCTTCAACGTTGAGCAGAGAGCGGAAGCCATCCAGGCGCTCACCGATCGTAAAGGTGAAATCTCGGTATTGCTGGCCTCAATCCATGAGTCGTATCTGGCACTATCCCCACTTTCAGAAAAAAACGCCGTAGCCCTGGAGAGAAATGCCCGCTTTACCGACAGGGAAAACGAGATCCTTTATTGGGCCAGCGTGGGTAAAACCTACCAGGAAACGGCGATGATCCTGGGCATAAAAACCGGCACCATCAAGTTTCATATGTCCAACGTCGTCAAAAAGTTGGGGGTAACGAATGCCCGACATGCCGTGCGCCTGGGGATGGAGCTTCGGTTGATTAAACCGGTGGAGTGACAGGCTCGCTAGCCCGCGGCTAGCGTACCCGTGGGATACGGAGGCACGGCTGCGCATAAATCATCAGCCGGGATACGTCTGAAGGGAGAAAATATCGGCTGGCGAACAGCGTTTTTCGATTCAAGAAATGATGGGCGTCAATCGGTATTGATTTGGTCGCGTGTCGGTTCACGTTGAGGACGTAATATAGAGTACCTGCCCCGATCTCTGCGATATGAAATAATCACCTGCATGAACTGATAAAGGTCTAGTAAGGGACTGTACTTTAGTCTAACTGGTTTCACACCCTTCAAGGCGATAGACTTCCCCATGTAATGTTTTAATAAAAAATACAAAAAAAACCTGACCGCGTAGGGTCAGGTTGCCAATATTGGCCAACACCAGGGAAAATTTTCTTACATCATCTTAAAGCTATTAACTCCGCAGAGGCAAGTGTTCTCTGCTGGTTTTTAAGCGTTAAACCACCATTTTGTTACGTGTGTATGCTATTTTTATGGTGATTTAAGATAAAACTCATCTAATGGAATTACTCTTTCGCCTTTGCGAACGCTATTACGATTTTTTATTTCCCGCCTGATTTTCACCAATGAAAAAATAGTGTTCTAGGAATGTTAAGCAAACTCATTCTTTATTGGCTGACACATGGATATGCAATTATTTGCAGTGTTGCCATTGCGGTTGGGGATTATTTGGCGCAGCCTGGTAGGGCGCTTGAGGGAATGTGGGCGATGGCCGATAAGGCGCATGGCTATGGCGGTAAAGGCTCGTGCGCTGACAAAAAATCGAATGAGGCCCGATGGCTTATCACAGCCATCGGGCCTTGTGCTATGTGGGAAGAAACATTACAGCGGCTGGCTGAACTCCACCCGCTCGCCGTCCGGCCCGGCGATCATCAGATAACGCACGCCGTTGGCACCGCTGGGCTGCAGCGTCGGCCCTTCAATCACCGGATACCCCAGCTCCGCCAGCCAACGCTGCGTGGCCGCCAGATCGATGACCCGCAAAGCGATATGGTCGATACCATAGGCGCTAGGGGGGCGAGTCAGCCCTTCGTCAGGTAACTGGTATAACTCCAGCGTTAGCTCACCCAACTGCAAAAACTGTACGGCGACGGAGCCGCCGAGCGCCAGCGTTTGCCGGGGTTCGAAACCGAGCGAGCGATAGAAGCCGGCGGCTCGTTCGATATTCGCGCAGCGCAAACCGACGTGCATCAACCCGTTAATCCGGTGTGCCATATCAAATCCCCTTGCGCGCGCAGTAGAAGCCATAGAAGGCGACGTAGGCGAAACAGACCAGCGGTACTGCAAAGGCGATCTGCATATCGCCGCCGTTGAGATCGGAGATGATGCCCATGAGTAACGGCACCACCGCGCCGCCGATGATCGACATCACCACGATCGAACCGGCCACCTGAGTTTCTTCGCCCAGCCCTTTTATCGTCAGGCCAAAGTTGGTTGGCCAGCACAGCGCCATGCAGAAGTTGACGCCCATGATCGCCACCACCGCCAGCAGGCTTTGAATGTTGACGGCCAGCAGCAACAGCAGCACGCATACCGAACAGAACACGCCGAGCAACCGCGCCGGGCTGAACTTTTTCATCAGCGCGGTGGTGACTACCTTGCCGGCCGAGTAACAGACCAGCGTGGCCAGCAGCCAGTAGGTGGCCGAATGCTCGGTTGCCCCCTGTTCAATCATTTGCACAAAACGAATGGTGAAACTCCACAGCCCTACCTGCGCGCCGACATACAGGAACTGCGACAGTACCCCCAATCGGAAGCGCGGCAGCGCCAGCAGGATCTTCAGCGATTGCATCAGCGGCTTGCCCGCTCCCTGGTGCGAGCGTTGGGTTTTGCAGGCGGGGAATTTCACCGCCACGAAGATCAGCGCCAACACGATCAGTACGCTGCCGATGATCAGATAAGGCGTGACCACCTGCGACACCATCTGGGTGCGCGCCGCTTCGGCCACAGCCGGTGGCATTTGCAGCAGCTCGGCGTGGCTGGGATCGTTTTTGCCGAACACCAGCTGCTGGCCGATCAAGACGCCAAAAATGATCCCCAGCGAGTTGAAGATCTGCGAGAAGTTGATGCGCTGGGTGGAGGTTTCCAGCGGCCCCAGCAGGCTGGAGTAGGTATTGGCGGAGGTTTCCAAGAACGACAGCCCGGTAGCGATCACCCCCAGGCAGGCCAGGAAAGCGCCATAGGTCATGATCTGCGCCGCAGGAATAAACAGGAAACAGCCGAGTGCGTACAGGCACAGGCCGATCACGATCGCCACCTTGTACGAGTAGCGTTTGATCACCGCTGCGGCGGGCAGCGCCATTACGAAGTAACCGAGGAAGAAGATCGACTGCACCAGCGCGGTCTGGGTATCCGACAGATCGAACCCCTTCTTGAACTGGGCGATCAGAATATCGTTCAGGTTGCCGGCCATGCCCCACAGGGCGAACAGGCAGCAGACCAGCATCAGCTGTAGCCAGGGCGTGGCGGGCAGATAGGCGCTGCGGTCGATACTTTCGGCCGCGGCGTGCTGCGCGATGTCGCCCTTGTTAATCAGAGAGTCGCTCATTGCGGTGTTCCTTCATCCGGAGAAAAAGAGAACGAGCTAATAACGTCAAGCTGTTCGTAGAGGGGCTGCGCCTGGCGGTAGAGCTGTTCGAACAGCTCGAAGCAGCGCAGGTAGTGTTCGTGCTGGCGCGGATCGGGGGTAAATTCGCGCTCGATGCTGACGGTGCGGCTCACCCCCTGGGCGAAACTGCTGAACAGCCCGACGCCGACCCCGGCGACGATCGCGCAGCCGGTGGTGCCGTTCTCCTGATTGCGCGTCTGCAGCAGCGGCAGGTTATAGACCGAGGCTTTGATCTGCAGCCACAGCGGGCTGCGTGCGCCGCCGCCGGAGGCGATCATGGCCTCCGGCTCCTGTGCGTGGCGCCTGAGCTGCTGCAGATTACGCAGGGAGGCCAGCGCTACGCCTTCCAGTACCGCGCGGTAGAGATGCGGCTGCCTATGCTTGCGCTGCAGGCCGAAGAACTGCGCGCGCGAGTTGGTGTGTTCCGCCAGCCGCTCGCCGGTCAGGTAGGGCAGGAACAGCAGCCCTTCGGCGCCCGGCGGCACCTCGGCCGCCATATCGAGCATCTGTTGATGGCTGAGTTGGCCGGCGTTCAGCGCCGAACGCGCCCAGCGCATGGCGTCGCCACCGGCATCGAGCAGGGTAAAACCGCCCCAGGCCGAGTTGGCCAGGTGCAGGTTGTTGACGCCGGCGGAGAGCAGCGGGTGTTCCGAGACCACGGTGAGCAGCGTCGAGGTGCCGGTGCTGTCGGAAGCGATGCCGGCCTGATAGACGCCTGAGCCGAGCAGGGTAGCGGCCATATCCGCCGTGCCCGCTACCACCGGCACCCCCGGCGGCAGACCGGTCACGCGTGCCGCTGCGGGCGTAATGTGGCCAATCACCTCGCTGGAGAGATGGATGGCGGGCAGCTGATCGGCGCGCAGCCCGAACTGCCGCAGCGCCTCTGGCGACCACTGCAGCGTGGCGCTGTCCATCAGGTAATAGCAGGAGGCTTCGCTGTAGTCGGTGGCGCGTACGCCGCAGAGCCGGAAATTGACGTAATCCTTCGGCATCAACACCGTAGCGATGCGCTCCCACTGCGATGGGTGATGCTCGCGCAGCCAGGCCAACTTGAACGCCGGCCAGGCGGCGGTGGGGGGATTGTTCAACAGTTCAAGCCAGGGCTGCGGCGGCTGTTGGTGGCTAAAGCGCGCCACCTGCGGCTGCGCGCGTTTGTCGTTCCACAGCATGGCGCGATCGACGACCAGCTCGCCGTCGGCATCGAGCAAGACCGTGCCGTGCATCTGCCCGCAGGCGCCGACGGCGGCGATACGCGGCCAGTATTCGGCGTAGCGCGCGTACAGCTCCTGCGTACATTGGCAGACACTCTGCCACCACAGTGAAGGCGGTTGTTCCGACCAACCGGCCTGCGGCGTGATCTGCTCGTACTCGCGCTGCGCGAAGCCAAGGATTTCCCCGGTGTTGGTGACCAGCCCGGCGCGGGTGCTGCCGGTGCCGATATCAAGGGTAAGAAGTAAATCTTTCATTGTTATCACTCCCGTGGCGGATGGCGCGGGCCACCCGCAGAAGCGTGCGCTGGGATCGCGCAGGATTTAGTTATCGTTCAGTTCCGGGAACAGGCCTGGATCCTGTTCAAGCTGCTCCAGCACACGCTGGGTGGCCGCCGCGCTCATGCCAAAGCGGCGTACGCCCAGCCGATGCAACGCGCGCACCGTGTCCAGATCGCGAATGCCGCCGGCCCCTTTGATCGGGATGCGGCCACGCAGCTGATCGGCGATGATCGCCACTTTCTCCACCGTGGCGCCGGTCGGTGTCCAGCCGGTGGAGGTTTTCACCCAGGCCATGCCGACTTCGACGGCGATATCGCACACCCGACGGATCTGCTGCTCGTTCAGATAGTGCGTCTCCAGAATGACTTTGGCCGGCACCGGCGCGGCGGCCTCGACTACCCGGCGCAGATCTTCGCGCACGTAGCCGTAATCCCCCGACAGCACCTTACCGATGTTCACCACCATATCGACCTCGCGCGCGCCCTCGGCGATCAGCTGGCGCACCTCCTGCACCTTGAGGTCGGTGGTCTGCCCGCCGCCGGGAAAGCCGACCGGCCCGCCAATCATCACGTCCGCCTGGCCGCGCTCCGGCAGCAGGGTGCTGAGGAAACGCGTCCAGCACGGCAGCACGTGTACCGAGATGATGCGATAGCGGCTGGCCAGCGCGGCGCAGTGGCGCACGTCTTCCTCGGTATTGGTGGCTTGCACCGCGCTCAGGTCGATCAACCTGGCCATGCGTCTGGTTGTTTCATTCATTGCGTTTATCCTTCTTTTATTTTCATTTGATTTTATTTATTCACCTTATTCTCTTTCATATGGCTTTAAAATGAGCATTTGGTGAAATTGTGATCGGATCTGCGGTTTTGTGGTGAGGGGCGTGAAAGGGAGAAGAAAAAAAGGGCGCGATCTAACAGATCGCGCCCTGGGGGTTGACGTTGGGGGGAAGCGTTACAGCAGCCAGTCCAGCAATACCACGCCGCACAGGCTGATAGCCCAGGCGATAGTGGTGGGTACCGACCACACCATCATCTGTTGGCGCACGTCCTTGATGCCCATCATGCGGTTGACCACCCAGAACATGCTGTCGTTGAAGTAGCTGAAGAACAGCGCGCCCAGGGTGGCCGCCTGCGCCGCCGCCAGCATATTGACGCCGGGCAGCAGGCTGACGATCGGTGCCGAGATAGAGGCGGCGGTGATCATCGCCACCGTGCCGGAGCCCTGTATCACCCGCACCAGCGTGGCGATGACGAACGGGATCAGCACCGGCGAGATCGGCAGCCCGGCGACCTGTTCCGCCAACTGCGTGCCGGCGCCACTCTCGCGCAGCACCGCCCCCAGCGCGCCGCCGGCGCCGGTAACCAGCAGGATGATGCCGGCGGTCTGCAGGCCTTCTTCCAGCCGCTCCAGCGTGTCGTGCTTATTGGCGTGCGGCATCAGGGTGTACACCGCCAGCAGCACGCTGATCGCCAGCGCGATCATCGGCGAGCCGAGAAACGCGAAGCTTTGGCCCCACAGGCTCTCCGCCAGCCAGCCCATGCCCTCGCGCTTGGCCAGCATATTGTTGACCGCGTTGACGAAGATCAGCCCGATCGGCGTCAGGATCGGCAGCAGCGACAACATCAGGCTCGGCAGCGCCTTGCCCTCTTTCTCCGCCAGATACTGCTGATGCGCGGCGCGCAGATCCTGCGGCGCTTCCTCTTCCTGCGGCATAAAGTCCGGGTAGCGCGCGCCCAGCCAGCGCGCATACAGCACGATGCCGATCACGCAGGGAATGGCTAGCACCAGCCCGGCCAGCATCATGGCACCGATATCCACGCCGAAGATGCCCGCCACGCCCAGCGGCCCCGGCGTCGGCGGCACCGCGTGGTGGGTGAGGATCAGCCCGCCGGCCAGCGCGACGCCGAGCGTCAGCAGGTTGCGCTTGCCCTTTTTCGCCAGCGCCTTGACCAGCGGATAAAGGATGACGAACGCCGAATCGACGAAGATCGGGATACTGACGATATAGCCGGTGATGGCCAGCGCCCACTCCTCGCGCCTTTTGCCCAGCCACTTGATAAAGCTGTAAGCGATCTGCTCGGCGGCGCCGGAGACCTCCAGCACCCGGCCCATCATCACCCCCAGCCCGATGACGATGCCGATGCTGCCGAGCGTGGAGCCGAAGCCCTTGGTGATGGCGTCGACGGTTTGCGTGGCACCCATGCCGCCGGTAATGCCAGCGATGGAGGCGGCGATCAGCATGGCGATCAGCGCATGCACGCGGGTGCGCAGCACCAGGAAAATCAGCGCAAACACCGCCACCGCCAGCCCGATGATTGGGGTATACATCGCCATGATCAGCCCCCGCCTTGCGGCATGTCGTCGCGGATAAAGGCGCGGATAGCCTGCTCGAAGCTTTCATCGGCGGTGAAGCCCAACTGCTGCGCCCGCCGGGTGTCGAACTCGCCCGGCCAGCCGGCGACGATGCGGTTGATGGCGGCGTCCGGCTCGAATCGCACCCGCGCGGCGACGGCGTCACCGGCCACCGCGCGCAGCGCTTCGAGCATCTCCCGCACGCGCACGCTGATGCCGGGCAGGTTGAGCGTGCGCAGCGCGCCGAACGCGGAAGCGGGCAGCGTGGCGGCGTGGATGAAGTTGCTCACCACCGCGGCCGGGCTGGAGAGCCACAGCGCCAGCTCGGCGTCTACTGGGCACACCGCCGGCTCGCCGTGCAGCGGCTCGCGGATGATGCCGCTGGCAAACGACGAGGCCGCCTTGTTCGGCTTGCCCGGCCGCACGCTGATGGTCGGCAGGCGCAGCACGCGGCCATCGACGAAGCCTTTGCGCGCATAGTCGTTGATCAGCAGCTCGCACATCGCCTTCTGCGCGCCGTAGGAGGATTGCGGGGTGACCGCACAGCGATCGTCGATCACCGGCGGCAGCTCACCGCCGAACACTGCCAGCGAACTGGTGAAGATAAATTTCATGCCCGGCGCCCGGTGGCGCGCCGCTTCCAGCAATTGGCGGGTGGCATCGAAATTGACCTGCATGCCGAGATCGAAGTCGCTCTCCGCATGGCTGCTGACGATGGCCGCCAGGTGGAACAGCACGCCGCAGTCGGCGTCGATCAGCCGCTCCGCCGCGCCGGGCTGCGACAGATCGAGCGCCAGACACTGCAGGCGCGCATCCGGCAGCGGGGCGGGCGGCGGGGTGATGTCCGCCAGGATCAGCGTGTCGAAGGCCAGCGGGCAACTGCCGTGCAGCAGCGCTTTCGCCAGCCGCTGGCCGAGAAAACCGGCGCCGCCGGTGATGACGATGTTCATATGGTGCTCCTTTCCCTAGCGTTGTTGTTATCAGAGTTGGACGTTGTGCAGTTGCAGACCGCGCTCGCGCAGCAGCTGCTGCGCCTCCGGCGGCAGCGCGGCGTCGCAGATGATGTCGCTCAGCGCCTCCAGCGGGCAGACGCGGAACATGCCGTATTTGCCGTACTTGCTGCTGTCGGAGACCAGCACCCGGCGGCGGGCGACCTCCAGCAGCGCCTGCTTGACCAGCACCTTCTCCTCGTGCGGCGTGGAGAGGCCGTGCTCCAGATCCCACGAGCTGGTGCTGATGAAGGCCACGTCGATATTCAGGGTGCGCAACAACATGGCGGCGCTGTTGCCGACGCAGGAGTAGTTGCGCTGATCCACCTGGCCACCGGTGTGGAACAGGCTGAGCTGCGGGCGATTCATCAGGTGCTGGATGATGGAAAAATCGTTGGTGACTACCGTCAGATTGAAACGCTCCGCCAGGCTGCGGGCGATCTCGAAGGTGGTGGTGCCGGCGTCCAGATAGACCACCTGACCGTCTTCCACCAAGCCGGCGGCGTATTTGCCGATCTCGCGCTTGTGGCGATGGTGCAGCTGCGCCTTCTCGCAATAGGCCAGCTCCTGGCGCAGCGCCTCGCTCAGGCGCACGCCGCCGCTGACGCTGACCACCTTGCCTTGCTCTTCCAGCACGCGGATATCGCGCCGCACCGTCATGTGGGAGACGCTCATCAGCTCCGACAGCGCGCTGATGCTCGCCAGCTGATATTCATGCACATAGCGATAGATGTAATCGCGGCGTTCAGACGGGATCATGTTCGCTCCTGTGGCCCCGGCGGCGGCAGGGGCGCCGCGAAGCTGTTATTTTTTGTTATGGAGGAACATCTTCAACCATCGCGATTAACAAGTAAGCGACAGTTATCACAAATGCCGGCGTGGGGATTGGGACGGTTTTGTTATTTAACTTTATGATTAATTGTTTGTTATTGGATTTTTTCGGCGTTTTGTTGTGCAACACTATCTTGTGATAATTAATGTGACGCGCCACAAGGTTTGTGAAGCGGGCGGGGCGGGAAAGCGGCGAGGAAGGGCCGGCAAACGTGCGCTGCGGCGCTTTTTTCGACACTTAACTCATTGAACAACGGATAAGTGTTGCGTGACGATCGCGGGAAGGTATAATGCACCCGTTTTCCGCATACTACTTCAGTGCCGAAGTGGCGAAATCGGTAGACGCAGTTGATTCAAAATCAACCGTAGAGATACGTGCCGGTTCGAGTCCGGCCTTCGGCACCATCGGAACATCAATAGACGTCAACGGACGTCTTTTTTTGTGCCTGAAATCCAGTATCCGCAAGGCTTCCCGCGATTTTCCTTTCAACAGAAGTCAATCTGAGTCAACCCACATCAAGTTGCTTGTGAGTATAGAACCGAGTATATATGCTGGTTCGATAATGGTTGTATACTCACAGTGGCACATGGACGGAGAACTTTTATGGCTCTGACAGATATCAAAGTGCGTTCTGCGAAACTGCAGGAAAAGGAGTACACCCTAGTCGATGGGGATGGCATGTTTTTGCTGATTCACCCCAACGGCTCAAAATACTGGCGGTTCCGCTTTCGCTTTGGCGGTAAGCAGCACCTGATGGCGTTTGGGGTTTATCCTGAAACGTCATTAGCTGATGCTCGTCAAAAGAGGGAAGAGGCCAGAAAGCTTGTTGCTGCAGGTATCGATCCCCGTCAACACAAACGTGTAGTGAAAGAAGAGCAGGTGAAAGAGGCTATTACCTTTGAGTCAGTTGCCAGAGAGTGGCATGCAACTAACAAGAAATGGTCAGAGGAACACAGTCGACGGGTGCTTAAAAGTCTGGAAGATAATCTGTTCCATGCAATCGGCAAACGTAGTATTGAGGATTTGAGAACTCGCGATCTGCTTGCTCCTATCAAAGTTGTAGAAGCTACAGGCAATGTGGACGATACCGGCAGAGCGAGAAGCTATCGAAGGAGTGAAGCATTCGCAGCGTGGCTCGAAAATGCGTACACCACATTTGGTGCCCTTATCTCGGCAGGCACTGGACATCCTCAAACAGGTTCATAAGCTCAGTGGAAATCGAGATTTTGTTTTCGTTGACGATCATAACCCTCGTAAGCCCATGAGTGGAAACACGGTTAACAAGGCTCTACGGGTTATGGGATATGACACTAAGGTTGAGGTTTGTGGGCATGGCTTCAGAACTATGGCGTGTAGCTCGTTAATTGAACCTGGATTGTGGCCAAGAGATGCGGTAGAACGGCAGATGAGCCATATGGAACGTAACTCTGTGCGGGCGGCTTATATTCATAAGGCAGAACATTTGGATGAGCGGCGATTGATGTTGCAATGGTGGGCGGATTATCTCGAAGCAGTAAGAAAAAAATCTATTACCCCTTTTGATTACGCAAAGACTAATGATTTTGGAGTGTAAGTTTTGCTATTGTTTTAAAAACCATTAAAAACAAGTTGTTATCATGTTTCAAGTCCTCGGTGAGAGTTAGGTTGATGGAGTAGTGAAACTAGTAATCATCCTATAATAAGCTGAATTTGTGTTGATTATATTGAAAATAGATAATATTCGAAAAATCTATGAATCACTTTGAAAGATTTTCTTCATCAATACTGTTGTAACCTACGGCCATTGAAAGCTTTGCACACAAGCTATAAAGTCCCAGAATTGCTTAGATGAATGCTATCATTGGCGCTGTCCCGATCGGGGGAGCAGGGAGGGTACTCTCTTGTGCCATGCGATTAATCACTGGAGCTCTAAGTGAAATTTAGTGGGACTAAATACTAATTGGAACGTGAGATAAGAATGCACAAAGATCCCTCTATAATAGTTAATGTGAATCTTCGCGAAGCCAAACTTAAAAAGAAGGTTCGTGAGCATCTACAATCCTTGGGTTTTACAAGATCTGATTCAGGGGCGCTCCAGGCCCCGGGAAATACCAAAGATGTAATACGGGCTCTTCATAGTGCTCAACGAGCTGAGCGGATTTTTGCAAACCAAAAGTTCATAACGCTAAAAGCTGCAAAGCTTATGAAATTTTTCGCATCCGGCAATGAGGTCATCCCGGATAAGATTTCACCGGTACTTGAACGCGTAAAGTCAGGAACCTGGCAAGGAGATCTCTTTAGGTTAGCAGCATTAACTTGGTCCGTACCTGTTTCAAGCGGATTTGGAAGGCGTCTTCGGTATCTTGTATGGGATGAAAGCAATGGGAAATTGATAGGGTTGATCGCAATTGGTGACCCTGTGTTCAACCTTGCAGTCCGAGATAATTTGATTGGGTGGGATACCCATGACAGAAGTTCCCGGCTTGTTAATTTGATGGATGCATACGTCCTCGGCGCTCTTCCCCCTTATAATGCCCTGCTCGGAGGAAAACTAATTGCTTGCCTGCTTCGTAGCCGCGATCTTTATGATGACTTTGCAAAGGTCTATGGTGATACCGTTGGGGTAATATCTCAAAAAAAGAAACAAGCACGTCTTTTGGCTATTACAACAACATCGTCTATGGGACGTTCATCGGTATATAATCGTTTAAAGCTGGATGGAGTTCAGTATTTAAAATCAATTGGATATACAGGCGGTTGGGGGCATTTTCATATACCTGATAGCTTGTTCATTGAATTACGTGATTACTTACGTGATATGGATCACGCTTATGCAGATCATTATATGTTTGGAAATGGGCCTAACTGGCGTTTGCGTACAACTAAGGCAGCTTTAAATGCATTAGGATTTAGAGATAATTTGATGAAGCATGGAATTCAACGTGAAGTTTTCATCAGTCAGCTAGCAGAAAATGCAACTAGTATTCTGCAAACAGGCAAAGGTGAACCGGAACTAACCTCTTTGCTTTCTGCTAAAGAGATTGCTGAGTGTGCGATGGCGCGATGGATGGTTCCGCGAGCAATACGCAATCCAGAATATCGGCTTTGGAAAGCAAGAGATCTATTTGGTTTTATTAGTAATGATTTGCTAAACTTACACCAGTTTTATGAGACAGCGAAAACAGTTGGCTAATCTAAGCTGAAGGGGGGGGTAAGTGAACTACGCCATTGATAAGTTCACCGGGACACTGATATTAGCAGCTCGAGCATCGAAATATGCTCGATATGTTTGCCCAGTTTGTGAAAAAGGTGTTAGCCTCCGTAAGGGAAAGGTTGTCCCCCCATATTTTGCTCATTTGCCCGGCCATGGTACGTCAGACTGTGAAAATTTTGTTCCCGGACATTCCTTCATTGCCGGAACTATTAAAACTATTTCAAAGCGATGTATGGAGTTACGCTTATTGATTCCTGTCGGAAGTAATAGTCGAGAGTGGTCATTAGAGCTAGCGTTGCCAACCTGTAATTTATGTAGAGCAAAGATAACGTTAGATGTTGGAGGCAGAAGCCAAACGCTTGATATGAGGAGTATGGTAAAGAGTCGCCAGATTGGTGCTGAATTATCAGTGAAATCTTACCGTATTGTTTCATATAGTGGTGAGCCAGATCCAAAATTTGTTACTGAAGTTGAAAGAGAATGCCCTGGACTACCTAATGTGGGGGCTGCAGTTTTCACCGCTCTAGGGCGTGGGGCATCGAAGGGGTTTCCACGAGCACGAGAGTTAAGATGTATTGAAACGTTTGCCTTTCTTTGGAGGCACCCTGTTGCTCCAGATTTTCCTGATGAATTAGAAATAGAAAATTTAGCTAGCAAACAGGGATGGAATTTAGCTCTTGTTACAATTCCTGAAACCCTCTCCGTGGAGAGTATTTCATGGCTAAAATCTTTTACACACCTTCCTGTTGTCCCTGCTAGAGCATCTATTACAGCAATTTGGCCATTCCTAAATCAAAACACAAGTATTAATCAGGTAGAATGTGTTCATTCTGACACAGTATTGTTGTCAGCAAATATGGTATCAACATTATCACAAAATGTTGGACCAACTATGTACGCACAAGGTTCCTCTTTATTACTTTCAGCGATTGGTGTTGAAAAATCACCTGCATTCTTCGTTCTTAATCCAGGGGAAAGTGAGTTTGTAGGCGTTTCTGGCTCAATTGAGCAGGACGTAAACTTATTTTTTTCTTTCTATTCAAAAAACGATTCTCCCAGAAAATACCCATCAATAGATTTGGTCCTTACTAAGGAAAATAAAGAGAAAACCATAGTTTCATTACATCAAAGAAAATGTATTGAAGTTATGATGGAAGCCCGAAGACTCGGCCATAAATTAGAATATATGTCTATGCCTTCTGGTGTTGAAGGCGTGGCGAGAATTCAAGGGAAAACTGAGAGTAGTGTTATTAAGCTGGTTTCTAATGATGACATTGCAGCTCATGATGAGAGCATGCGGTTACTCTCTCCTGTTGCATTATCAAAATTATCTGATTACTTAGCAAACTTAACATGTCATGTGGAAATAGACTTTTTAGGGCTGGGTAAAATATTTTTACCTAGCTCTACTACGCTGCCATTGGATGAAGAGGGATTTATTGAATTATCTCCTGATCTTCGCTCACGGATATTAAGTTTTATACTTCAAATGCATCTCATAACCCCTACCTTTAGTTTAAATAATGATTTTTTATTAGTTAAAAAATTAGTAGGTTTGCAGCCGGAACCACACTTATTACCGCATCATAGAGCATTGGTAAAAGAAGTTAAGACCAATGGATTTGAATTTAACCGCTTGATATAAGGTGCCTTCGAATGAGTTACCAATATAGCCAAGAGGCAAAGGAACGGATCTCTAAGTTGGGACAATCCGAAATTATTGACTTTATCAATGAGATTTCTCCAGCTTTACGGCGTAAAGCTTTTGGTTGCTTACCAAAAGTACCTGGATTCAGGGTCGGACATCCTACTGAAATTAAAGAAAAACAGAAAAGATTGATTGGATATATGTTCCAGTCACATACTTCCTCTGAGGAGAGGATTGCATGGAAAAGTTTTTCTCTTTTTTGGCAGTTTTGGGCTGAAGAAAAAATTGATAAATCATTTAGTATCCATAAAAATTTAGGATTTGAAGAGAACTCTGGCTCTGTTTTTATTAGAGAACTTGCCAAGAACTTTCCTAAAGTTGCTAAAGAGAATGTCGAGCGCCTGTTTATTTTTAGCGGATTTGCTGATGCTCCTGACGTTATAAATGCATTTGATCTTTTTCCTCCTGCAGTTGTTCTTGCTCGCGATATTGTGGTTGATACTCTTCCTATTCGTTTAGATGAGCTTGAAGCACGTATTGGCCTAACTGCGAATAACGTGGAGGAAAAAAATAAAAACATAAAAAATCTTGAGTCAAAAATAGATGCTTTTGCCGAACAGATTGACATGTGTTTTAACAATGAAAAGCGCAACTTAAAAATAATTACTGAACTGCAATCTTTGATAACTTCAGAGGCAAAACAAGCTGATATTATTAATAAATCTATTGACGAACTTTATCATTTTAATAAAAAAAATAAACAGTTAATATTATCTCTTCAAGAAAAATTAGATTTTAATGCTTTGGCTATAGATGACATTTCCGAGCATGAAAAAATTATTAAAAGTATGGTTAATGAAATTGAAGAATTAAAAAGCACATTAACTATCTTGTGTGATAATGAAAGAAATAATAACGAGTTAGATAATGTCAATGAATTTAAAAAACTCTCTGAACGAATAGATGCACTTGAAATAAATACATCTCAAGCTTGTGCGGTGGGCATGGCCAATAAACTTACAAAATTCCATGAAATAGCGCACCATGAAAATTATGAATATCTTTCATCCTATGAAGATATATTGAATATAATTTCTTTAAATTTACAGTCTGTTGGTTTAACAAAAGATTCAGCAGAAACATTGGCTCGATTGACATTAGCAACTTTTGTTTCTGGACAAATCATTCAATTTAGCGGTTCTTTGGCAGATATTGTCGCTGATGCAATTGCCCTTGCTATTGGTGCACCACGTTATCACGTATGGAGAGTTCCAGTTGGAATTATTTCCGACATGGATGCTTTTGATTTTATAGAGACTATAGCTGAATCATCTCGCTGTCTCATTTTGAAAGGAGCCAATCTTTCAGCATTTGAGATTTATGGCGCGGCAATTAGAGATATAGTTGTTCAACGGCAAATATATCCAACAAATTATGACCATCTTGCATTGATAGCTACTTGGAAACAAGGCCCTGCTACATTCCCTGATGGGGGAATGTTGGCAGAATTAGGGCCAGTTATTGACACTGATACATTAAAAATGCGTGGTTTATCTGCTATTTTACCCCAATTGAAACCTGGTTGTCTTGTAAAGGATAAATGGGCAAATATTGATGGGCTACAGCTTGATAGTATCGATGAATATGTAGATGAATTAAGAGTATTACTGGCCGAAGCTGGATTTGATGGGGGAACTTTGTGGAAGAGAATGGTGCGTATTTTTTATACCTCCCTTATAAGAATCCCTAATGGAAATTATGTTTATGATCTTTACTCTGTCTTGTCTTTCTATACTCTTACATGGGCAAAAATTAAAGGGGGATCCGTTAAAAAGATAGAGGACATTGCCAATCGAGAATTAAAAAATCATAGTGCAAAAATATCTGCTTGAGGAGGTGATTAATGGAATGGAGGTCAGTATCACGAGACAAAGCACTGGATATGATATCAACTGCATTAAATTGCCGATTTTCTGATGAAGGGTTGAGAATTTCAGTAGTTTCAGAATGCTTAAGGAGCGTATTACATCAATATTCTATATCCGCAACAGAAGAAGTTAGGCAAACTGTAACCTCGCTTCGGCTCACTAGTGCAGTAAGGCGAAAGTTGGTGCCTTTATGGCCAGACATTGCAGATATTGATGATGCTATACATCCAGGCATTATGTCTATATTGGACAGTTTGGCCGAATTGGGTGATATGATTAAGTTAGAAGGTGGTAATTGGCTAACAGCCCCCCCACATGCGGTACGAACTGGCCATAAGATGGCTATTTTTCTTGGTGGAGAGCCTTTCTGTGCATTTTCAACGGGCGTGGTAGCTAAATCTGCTGGAAGAGTTCGCCTGGTTGAACAAGAAGTTTGTACTGGCAGCGTCGAAATCTGGGATGCAAATGAGTGGGTTGGTGCTCCAGCAGAAGGCAATGAAGAATGGTCATCAAAGCTACTATCTAGAACGATTTCCGGCTTTATCGATGCGCCTAGCGATATGAGTGAAACAACTGCATATGTGCGGGGAAAATGGATCCATCTGTCAGAACTTCCTTTTAATGATAAGAAAATCTACTTATGCAGAATGTCCATTGATAATTTCTTTTCCTATTATTTAGGTGAAGTTGAGGCTGGACGGCTATTTAGGATGAATTCGTTAGAATCGTCTGATGATGTCAGAAGATTACGTTTTTTTCTCGATAAAAAAGATAATTGCCCGCTAAAGGTTCGTATCAAAATATCTAATGGGTTAGCAAGACTAAGATTAACCCGGAGATTACCAAGGCGAGAATCGAAGGTACTACTGCTAGGCTGGAGAGAATCAGGTTTTGAAAATGAACATTCAGGAATAACACGCCATGTATTCCCTGAGGAAATATTACCCATAGTGCGTAGCGCTTTTGAAGGGCTTGGCATTATTTGGATTAACGAATCTACACGACGGAATGAAATATGATTAATAAAAATAAAGCAACTGAACGTTCCGGTATACATGAGACCGTGAAAAGCCTTAGTGAGAATTTGAGAAAATATATTGAGGCGCAGTATCATATCCGGGATGAAGGGTTAATTTCTGAGCGACGAGCGCTTTTACAGAAAAATGAAACTATTGCTCAAGCTCCTTATATAGAAGCAACCCCGGTTTATGAGCCAGGCACGCCATACAGTGAATTGCCTATTCCCGAAGCGGCAAGTAATGTGCTAACTCAACTTTCAGAACTTGGAATTGGTCTCTATCAACGACCCTATGAACACCAATCACAGGCACTTGAGTCATTCCTTGGCGAAGACGCTTCTGATCTGGTCATTGCTACAGGTACAGGCTCAGGTAAGACTGAAAGCTTTCTAATGCCGATTATTGGAAAATTGGCGATTGAATCTGCCGAGAGACCTAAATCTGCATCCCTTCCAGGTTGCAGAGCAATTTTATTATATCCAATGAATGCATTAGTTAACGATCAACTTGCTCGTATCAGACGTCTTTTTGGTGATTCTGAAGCCTCTAAAATACTGATGGCTGGAAGATGCGCCCCAGTACGCTTCGGTGGTTATACGGGAAGAACGCCTTACCCTGGTCGTCGTAACTCTAAACGAGACGAGCTTTTTATCAAACCCCTTTTCGACGAGTTTTACAATAAACTCGCAAATAACGCCCCCGTACGTGCGGAACTAAACCGCATTGGTCGCTGGCCAAGTAAAGATCTTGATGCTTTTTATGGGCAAGGCGCATCTCAGACTAAAACCTATGTCTCAGGCAAAAAAACTGGTAAGCAATTTGTTTTGAACAATTGGGGGGAGAGGCTAATTACCCAGCCGGGGGATCGTGAGCTAATGACCCGGCATGAAATGCAGAATCGCTGTCCGGAATTGCTGATAACGAACTATTCCATGCTTGAGTATATGCTGATGCGACCTATCGAGCGTAACATTTTTGAGCAGACTAGGGATTGGCTCAGAGCTGATGCGATGAATGAGCTTATCTTAGTGCTTGATGAGGCGCATATGTATAGAGGGGCGGGGGGGGCAGAGGTAGCCCTTTTAATACGCCGCCTCTGTGCTCGGTTGGATATACCTAGGGAACGCATGCGCTGCATACTTACCAGTGCTAGCTTGGGGTCCATTGAGGATGGAGAACGTTTTGCCCAAGACTTAACTGGTTTATCACCAACCTCTTCGAGGAAATTTCGAATTATTGAGGGTACAAGGGAATCGCGTCCTGGCTCACAAACTGTTACCAGTAAAGAAGCTAACGCACTGGCTGAATTCGACCTAAATTCATTTCAGTGCGTAGCTGAGGATCTTGAATCTGCACATGCAGCAATAGAATCTTTTGCCGAACGAATGGGCTGGCAAAAGCCGATAATAAAAGAACATAGTGCACTACGTAATTGGTTGTTTGATAATTTGACTGGTTTTGGTCCTATCGAAACGCTTATTGAAATAGTTTCAGGTAAGGCGGTTAAGCTAAATATCCTGAGTGAAAGCCTTTTTCCGGACTCTCCTCAACAAATTGCAGAGCGAGCGACAGATGCATTACTCGCATTGGGTTGCTATGCTCAGAGGACTTCCGATGGCAGAGTGCTAATTCCGACCCGCATGCATCTTTTCCATCGAGGACTACCAGGTCTTTATGCCTGTATAGATCCCGATTGTAATCAACGTTTGGGTAACCACAGCGGGCCAACTATACTTGGCCGCCTGTATACGAAACCATTAGATCAATGTAAATGCACTTCAAAAGGGCGAGTCTACGAATTACTAACCCACCGTGACTGCGGTGCGGCTTTTATTCGTGGATACGTTAGTTCCGAAATGGACTTTGTATGGCACCAACCGAACGGACCATTATCAGAGTATGGGGATATCGATCTTGTTCCCATAGAGATCTTAGTCGAGGGAACACCGCATTTACATAGTGATTACCAGGACAGATGGTTACATATAGCAACGGGACTCCTTTCTAAACAGTGTCAAGATGAGAATTCTGGTTATCGCAAAGTTTTTATACCTGACCGAGTTAAGTCTGGATCAGAAATTACATTTGATGAATGCCCCGTTTGTACGCGTAAGACAAGAAGTGATCAGAATGAACCTTCTAAAATCATGGATCATGTTACAAAAGGAGAAGCACCTTTTACAACGTTAGTACGTACACAGATGTCTCACCAGCCCGCTAGCCGTCCTATTGATGGCAAACATCCCAATGGGGGAAAAAAAGTACTTATTTTTTCTGATGGCCGACAAAAAGCAGCTAGGCTGGCACGTGATATTCCTAGAGATATTGAGCTTGATTTGTTTCGGCAGTCCATTGCTCTCGCCTGTTCTAAACTGAAAGATATCAAGCGAGAACCCAAACCAACATCAGTACTTTACCTTGCTTTCCTATCAGTCCTTTCTGAACATGACTTGCTTATTTTTGATGGGGAAGATTCCCGAAAAGTTGTAATGGCCCGTGCTGAATTTGATCGTGATTGTGATGGCGATCTGGCTCAAGCTTTTGATGATGATTTCAGCCCCCAGGAGTCACCATCACGATATAAAATGGCGTTGCTTAAACTTTTATGTAGCAACTACTATTCTCTTTCTGGAACAACAGTTGGTTTTGTTGAACCATCGCAGCTTAAATCAAAAAAAATGTGGGAAGCTGTGCAGGCCAAGAAGCTCAATATTGAGAACAAGGATGTTCATGCTTTAGCTGTTGCTTGGATCGATACCTTACTCACTGAATTTGCTTTTGATGAATCTATTGATTCGACACTACGAACCAAAGCGGCTGGATTCTACAAACCCAACTGGGGTAGTAAAGGACGGTTTGGAAAAGCCCTTAGAAAAACACTGATACTTCATCCAGCTATGGGAGAGCTTTCTGTGGAAGTTTTGGAGGATATTTTTCGTACTCATCTGACATTGGGAAAAGATGGTGTCTACTTTCTTACTCCAAATGCACTTCGCCTGAAAATCGATCTCTTGCATGTTTGGAAGCAATGTAATGACTGCACGGCACTAATGCCATTTGCTTTAGAGCATTCTACTTGCCTTGCTTGTGGTAGTAACAGTGTCAAAACCGTCGATCCGTCGGAAAGCAGCTATATTAATGCACGAAAAGGATTCTGGCGTTCGCCGGTAGAAGAGGTTTTGGTTTCAAATTCGCGGCTTCTGAACCTTAGCGTCGAAGAACATACCGCTCAACTATCACATAGAGATAGGGCCAGCGTTCATGCTACTACAGAACTCTACGAACTGAGATTCCAAGATGTTCTTATTAACGATAACGACAAGCCCATTGATGTACTTAGTTGTACGACGACGATGGAAGTGGGGGTTGATATTGGATCTCTGGTTGCGGTTGCTTTAAGGAACGTCCCTCCGCAACGAGAAAATTATCAGCAACGTGCTGGGCGAGCAGGCCGCCGTGGTGCATCTGTTTCAACGGTAGTTACATATTCTCAAAATGGCCCTCATGATAGTTATTATTTCCTTAATCCTGAACACATTGTTGCGGGTTCTCCTCGAACACCGGAAGTGAAGGTAAATAATCCAAAAATCGCCAGAAGGCACGTTCATTCTTTTTTAGTTCAGACTTTTTTCCACGAGTTAATGGAACAAGGGATTTATAATCCCTTAGAGAAAACGTCCATGCTTGAGAAGGCACTTGGTACTACACGAGAGTTTTTTCATGGGGCAAAAGATACTGGCCTAAATTTCGATGGTTTTGATAATTGGGTCAAAAACCGTATTTTATCTACCAATGGTGATTTGAGAACACGTGTTGCAGCATGGCTTCCTTCTGCACTTGAAACTGGAGGACTTTCTGCTAGTGACTGGTTTGCTAAGGTAGCAGATGAGTTTTTAAATACACTCCATGGGCTGGCTGAAATTGTTCCACAACCTGTCGTTCTGGTTGATGAGAAAAATGAAGATGATGATCAGACCTCTAGTGGGATGAAATTTGAACAAGAAGAATTGCTTGAATTCCTGTTTTACCATGGTTTATTACCAAGTTATGCATTTCCTACAAGCCTCTGTAGTTTCTTGGTTGAAAAAATAGCAAAGAATACTAGAGGTTCTTTTGAGGTACGAACAGTACAACAGCCTCAGCAGTCAATTTCTCAGGCTCTGAGTGAATATGCCCCAGGGCGTTTGATTGTTATTGATAGGAAAACCTATCGCTCAGGCGGCGTTTTTTCTAACGCATTGAAAGGAGAACTAAACCGGGCAAGAGAACTTTTCAATAATCCTAAAAAGTTTATTCATTGCGATAAGTGCTCTTTTGTACGCGATCCTCATAATAATCAGAATGGCGAAAATATTTGTCCGATCTGTGGTGGCATTTTAAAAGAAGAAATAATGATTCAGCCCGAAGTCTTTGGACCTGAAAAGGCCAGAGAACTTAATGAGGACGACAGAGAGCAAGAAATCACCTATGCAACAGCGGCACAATATCCACAACCTGTTGATCCTGAGGATTTTAAGTTCAATAAAGGTGGTGCTCATATTGTTTTTACTCACGCAATAGATCAGAAACTGGTAACGGTGAACCGAGGAAAGAATGAGGGGGAATCTAGCGGTTTTTCAGTGTGTTGCGAATGTGGTGCTGCCTCCGTTTATGATTCCTACTCGCCGGCAAGAGGGGCACATGAAAGACCGTATAAATATATATCCACTAAGGAAACGCCACGTTTATGCTCAGGCGAATATAAACGAGTTTTTCTCGGACATGATTTCCGTACAGATTTGCTTTTATTACGATTAACTGTTGGGTCTCCTCTTGTAACTGACACTTCAAATGCTATCGTTCTACGAATGTATGAAGATGCATTATATTCAATAGCGGAAGCACTTAGGCTTGCAGCTAGTCGCCATAAACAACTAGATCTTGATCCTGCTGAGTTTGGCTCCGGTTTCAGGATTTTACCCACTATAGGGGAAGATACTCAGACATTGGATCTCTTTCTATATGATACTTTGTCTGGCGGTGCGGGTTACGCGGAAGTAGCTGCAGCGAATCTAGATGACATTCTTACTGCAACACTCGCATTATTAGAATGTTGTGAGTGTGACACATCCTGTACAGATTGCCTCAATCATTTCCACAACCAGCATATACAAAGCCGCCTCGATAGAAAACTAGGTGCATCTTTACTTCGTTATGCTCTGTACGGAATGGTTCCTCGTTGTGCTTCACCTGGTATTCAGGTGGAAAAATTGTCTCAATTAAGGGCAAGTCTGGAATTGGATGGTTTCCAATGTCTTATTAAGGGAACTCAAGAGGCACCTATGATTGTGAGCTTGAATGGCCGTTCTGTTGCAGTGGGAAGTTACCCTGGCCTTATTGATCGAACAGACTTTCAACACGATGTATATAAGGCTAAGAAGACTAATGGTCATATAGCCTTTAATGAATACCTTCTTCGTTCAAATCTGCCACAAGCACATCAAAATGTTAGGAAATTGTTGCGCTGATAGCAGTGTTGGGTGCCCTAAAGTCTTGTAGGGCACTCAAAGTTATTCCCTTTTACTTTTGTTAATAGCATGTATTTCTAGGCTTTCAGTCCTTGAGCTGGCATAAACTGAAGCCATAAATGTACTTATGAGAGAAAATGTGACCGTTTAGCTCGCCAGCAACTGTTGCACAATGTAAAATATTCCTATTGAGAACAATAAGGTAATGGAACTTCTGAGCAATGAGCGAGTCGGTTAAACTTAGTTTTTATCGAGTACATGAATGTGGTTACTACTCATGGGGTAATAATACTCCTGTTTTTGGCTCACTTCAGGAGCTCCTGACAGATCTTCACCTTTGGAGCACGGATAAGAGCATAGAAAACACTAAACTTTATGAGCCACAGGTTGGTAGTGATTATCTTGCCACTTACTTATTGGATATCAATAGATTAGGCGATGATTGGTTAGTTACTACCTGGAATGAAGTTCCATCAACCGAAGCGGGAGTTGCTTCTGTGATTAGGGATTCAAGTGTTACTGCGCCTGATGTAGTTATGAACCAGATACAAGATAACTCTATTCCTGGTTACGCCACATATTTTTGGATTTTACCTAGTTATGGCTTATTTGCCAGTTTGCGGTTCAAAAATAGAACTCAAACAGGGCAACCTCCGTTCAGGAAATATATTGAACAAGCTCTTTCATTGATATCTTCTTATGTGAGATATGGTGAGGATGAAGAAGACGGTTCCAGACGGGTGATTGGCTATGCACCAACCGGAGAGGATTTAATGAGTCCAGGTCCTTCTCCACGTTTTAAGACATCTCTGGCATATGATGTTGGTAATCGAGAGTACATTAGGGAAAATGCTAATCGAGTTAGCAAAATTATTCGTAAAGAGACATTGAGGTTAAACCATGCTGATGAACGACAGTGGTGGCAGTCAGCTTTAAGCCGCCTTGGCATTAGTAGTGGTCACGATTACCGGAGAATGGATGAGGTGAATGTAAGGTATGAATTGCGTCCGGAGTTTTTTGGTTTACAAGATGTTGATTCAATGATGCAGGAGTGGGATGATTCTGAACATGTGCGTTCAGAATGGGATGATTATGGCTTTACGTTTAAAGGTAATTCCGCTAAGGTTCATTGGTTGAGCCATAGTACACTGACAGCATTCACTGAACTAAATGTTGTTTGGGATAATAACGAAGTCGTCAATGGGGAATCGTTATTATCACTTTTAACCGCTGGTAAGGCTGTGCTTCTACAACAAATACGCGAGGAGTAATGTTTCGGAATATACTAAAGTCGTTCGTCATACTTTTACTCATCGGGCTGATCAGTTCGGGGTTTTGGTATGGACGAAATATTCCGTTTGCCCAGCAGTCCCCACTTTTTGAAGCTCTTCGCACAACAGCATCTATCATATTTGCTGTTGTAGGAGCATGGATGGCAATCATCTATCCAGAAAGATTACGCTTCACATTCAAACCAAGCAGTAGTGAAAACACTTCCATGCCAGTGAATATGGGAAAATTACTACATCCTGCTGTAAACTCAACATTTATTTTGTGTATTGTCCTCTTTGTTGGAGTTTTAGCGCCAGTAGTTAAGCAAATCCCCTATTTACTTCCTTATAAAGAACCACTACGAGGTTTGTCGTTTAGTCTGCTCATGATGCTCACATTTTGGCAAATATGGACGGTTATTTTAACCTTGGTTCCTGCTGATATGATCAAAAACAAAGTGGATCATGAAAACGCAAAAGTTACAGGCCGAAAGAGTTTTTTCTCGCAAACTCAAAAAGTTAGTGATAAACGTAATAATTCCTAAACTATGTTAGTTGTAACTTGCTCTGACCAGGGTTTTGAAAGGATGAGAGTTACCGATTTGTGCTGGGTGTCGAATTTTAATACAAAAAATAACTCTCTTGTTTAATACTATTAAATAAATTGCAAATTTAAAAACTGGTTTCTTAAACTAGCTAAATAATTCAACAATGTGTCAAATATGAGTGAAATAATAGGTGATAACGTGATGGGCCTATTGTTACTGCGAACAGTACGATGAATATGGTATCGGTGTCCTGATTAACTTTTACTACTGTGAAATTAGCCTGGAAAATTGTTTTGAATTTAAAAGGGTTCGCATAGGATCTCATTTATGCCACTCTCACACTAATCGAGAAATATGCTGCTTTAGCTAGGTTGAAGTGAAAGAATAATCCACCCAGAAACAAGACTGTATGTCAGAGCGGTCTGGATTCACCATTATCGTGTATTCATAAAGAGTTAGGCCTCCTCAGCCCGGATAGTGCTGTAAGTATCCCGGCAAAACGGCCCATTCACTTTAGAGAACTGATTATGTCCCCTGAGGAGATCGCCATGCGTAAAGCCCGATTCACTGAACACCAGATCATCGCCGTTCTGAAGTCCGTTGAAGCCGGACGTACCGTCAAGGATGTGTGCCGTGAGGCCGCTACTTCGGAAGCCAGCTATTACAACTGGAAGGCGAAATATGGCGGGATGGAAGTGGCCGATATTAAAAAAATTAAAGATCTTGAGGATGAGAATCGACGTTTGAAAAAGATGTTTGCCGACCTGAGCCTTGAGTGCCGGGCACCTAAAGACGTCATCGAAAAAAAGCTTCAGAACCAGCGATAAAGAGTGAACTCGTCAGCTATCTGACGGCACAATTTGCCATGAGTTTACGCCAGGCCTGCAGGATGTTATCGCTGAGCAGGACTGTGTATTTTATCAGCCAGATACCCGGCGTGATGAACCGGTGATCCATGCGCTGACTGAGCTGGCAGAACGCTATCCGCGCTATGGTTTTAAGAAGTTTTTCCAACTGCTGCGCAGGCAGGGCAATACCTGGAACCATAAACGTGTTCGCCGGATTTACTGCCTGCTGAAACTGAATTTTCGTCGCAAGGGAAAACAGCGAATGCCTGTGCGTAATCCAGCACCACTGGCGACGCCGCAAGCGTTAAACCAGAGCTGCTCCATCGATTTTATGCACGACGCGCTGGTCTGCGGCAGACGCTTCCGGACCTTTAATGTGGTGGATGATTTTAACCGTGAAGCACTGGCGATAGAAATCGACCTGAATATCCCGGCTCACCGAGTCACCCGGGTGCTGGACAGGATCGTGGTAAACCGCGGCTACCCGCTGAAAATGCGTATGGACAACGGGCCAGAACTGGTCTCGCTGGCGCTGGCACAATGGGCCGAAGAACATGGCGTGCAGCTCGAATTTATCAAGCCGGGTAAGCCTACACAAAATGCTTTTATCGAACGGTTCAACCGGACATACTGGACAGAAATCCTGGATTTTTACCTGTTCAGAACACTGAATGAAGCACGGGAAATTACCGAGCGCTGTCTGATGGAATATAACAACGAGCGGCCTCATGAATCCCTGAATAACCTGACGCCGGAAGAGTACCGGCTGATGGCTGAAAAACCGGAAACCTCAAAAAGTGCGTGGAACTAAAACAGGTGTGCTTACAAGAGCAACAATGATAAGACTGCTAGCAGGGGGAAACTGGGCGAAGTTATTTTAAATAAACTCGCCCACCTTAAAGTAATTAAGATAGGCGAGTTTTTTATTAGACTGAACTATATAAGGTCAGTCTCTTTCAACTCCAATTTCACCATCAGCTGTTTATTCACCTCTTTCCCATCTACCCCGCTATGAATCCGCCGATGGCAAGTTGGGCAGATGGCACCCACCCACTGCGGGTGATCGGGGCCTTCGTCGGCTAGGCGTTTAGTGTGATGGGGTTCGAGGTAGGGATCGCCGTTCCTTTTCTTGAACGGTGCCGGCTGATCGCAGGCTTCGCAGATACCATTGGCGCGCTTCAGCACGTATTTTTTTACGTCTTCGCTGCGTTTGAACCAGGATTTTTTGCTGTCGCTCTGTTGGCGCTGGCCTGATTGCTTTGAGGATTGCAGTGCCTTCTTGCGCAACTGTTCGAGCGTCTCTGTCTGCGTCTCAGCTTCATCGGTTTCTGCTTCTTCTTCGACCGCATGCAGTGACGAGACTTTAAACAGGTTAAAGGTAATGCCTTGCCGCATATTATTATCGAAATCTAAGCACTGGATATGATCCCAAGAGTCACACTCAAACATGCCAAGATAGCGGACGCCTTTTTCTTTCTTGTTGTCTTCGAACAGGAAGATGTCTTTGCCGTCTTTTTTATGGTCGCGGATGGATTTATTGCCTCGAATAAATTCCATAGGGCCTTTTTGGCCTTCTCCCGTATAAGAGAAGCTGCCTTCGGTTGTCCATCCATCTTTGTAGCCGTAGGTTTCGCCGCTTTCTCCGGTGAAGATAAAGATCACCGGGAATTCCCGCGGGGTCCAGATACCGCCTTGCAACTGCCCGCCGTAAAGCTCGATCAGCGCTTTGCGTGTGTACAGTTTGCCTTCGGTTAAATAGTCAAAAGGATGCGGTGTTTCGACGATCTCAAAACCGAGGCCTTTGAGAAATTGGATGGTTTTTTCCGTTTCGCTATCGGTGTTGATTCCCTTAAACGGATAACCATGCTGCTCACTGTATGCTCTAGCGGCAATGCCTCGGATATCGTACTTCTCGCCATTATAAAGAAGGGTGTATTTCTTAAATCGCTTTATTTTATGTTGTTTTAAGAATTCATCTCGGCCAAGTTTTTTATATTCTTCGATCGCTTTTAAAACGGATTCTTTTGAAGATAACGTCTCTATTGCAGTTGCCAAAACCACATCCTCACATTGCCGAGTTGACTCTGAGCAATGTGCTTGCTGACGAGAGCAGTATGCATCAATACCCAGCAGTTAACTCATCGATTTACCGAATGTGTTAACTATGCCAGGTAGGGGAGGAAATGCCTACCTTGATGAATGCTTTTGTTGTGATATGTCATTCAGTTCTATTGGAAATCGTGGGTGGGAAGGGCGATGAGCATCGCCCTGATTGCCATTTACGTTAGCCGCGGGCTTCCATCTCCCGCAACGCCCGCCCGTAAAGATTACACAGCGCAGGAACCAGATGTGCCGTGGCGTTGAGGTAGCGATTCATCTGCTCCCAGCCTTCGGCATCCAGCTGTGGGTGTTTTTGCAGCAAATGGCCGAACAGAATCAGTCCGTGGCACAGACCTTCCGCCTGCTCGGCAGAGAGTGCGGCCAGGTCTAAAAGTTCTGAAGGGTTAAAAGTGCTGAGATCGAGGTGGTTAAACAGTTGGCGGTAGAGGGTAAGGGTGCTTGCAACGGATTCTGTAGTGGGAGTCTTTGTCATGGGTGCATCTCCGTATGTCATTAGCTAATGACTATCACCAGAGACGCTAAACTCGGGTGGTAGCCCAGACGGGGTTAGCGTCACCGGGACATACGAACCGGCGCTTCTTGCGAAGCCCCCGCCTGAGCCACCATTATTTGGAGTGAACTAAAGCTGCTGCATTATTACATAATACAGCGGTAGTATGTCAGATTCGGAACGCTAACTCCGGCTGCGAATTTTGCCGCAGCGGAAAAACTATAGCGTTATCAGTAAAAGGAAAAAATAAGCTGTATGGAATTACAGTTTATTTGCTTTTAGGATTGGAATGTACCTCGCAATTCGGCATATCATCTTTGCGTCGAACTATCAGTCATCCATTCATGGATAATATTTCCTCATTAAGATTTATAAATAATGGAATATGATGAAAGCTAATTGCTTAAAGGTCATTGCAGGAGCGATATTGTTAAGCGCCTGCACTGGCGATCGTCTCGATCAGCGCTATGCACCAGATATCCCTATTTTTGCCCATGCTAAAGCGAATGGCGATATCTGCATCTCTCCGTCACCAAAAGAAAACGAAAGGCAAGATACGCTCTATCTCACTGGTGATGCTGATGAGAAATTGATTGAGGTGGGGAATCAGGATCTTAAAAAGGGTATTTGCGTTACGCAGAACGATTACCCGTTTCAGGAAAATCATACCTACAGCATGAGGCTAAATTTTGTGCCGATTGAGAAGCGCAGAAACCTGCAGGATGTTTCCGGCAGGGCCTTTATTGCTCACTTCAAAGTGACAAAACTCAATGGTGTTTACGAAATTGAAAATATCACACAGGGCAGCAGATACGCAGGGACAAAATGAAACGGATCTTCCCCCTCACTTTCCCCTTCCTGCTCGCAGGCTGTCCGTCGATAGGCGATCGTATCCCCGTAGACTATCCCGCTACCGCCAACCTGCGTGAGGGCAAAGTATGCATCACCGTTCAGCCGCAGGGAGACGAAAAACTTGCGGGCATCTCGATCTACCGATTGGATGAGGCGCAGAGCCGCACGTTCAAATTCTTCGAACCGCTGCGGGATGTTGCCCCCGATCAGTGCATTCCTGATGAGGGCTACGTATTTACGCCGGGGCAGCAATACCATTTCTCCGCGAAGCTGGTCTCCCTCAACAAACAGCAGTCAGGTGAGTTTCCCTCTGCGCGTGAGTTCGTCGCCGAATTCGTTGTGCAGCAGGAAGGCAATCAACTTAGGTTGGAAGCCCTCCGCACCCCACGCTAACCCCACCGCCCAAACCTACCCCAAATCCCCCCCATTGCTGGCGATCACCTTCTTATACCACCAGAACGATTTCTTGCGGGTGCGGGCGAGGGTGCCGTTGCCCTGGTCGTCGCGGTCGACGTAGACAAAGCCGTAGCGCTTGCTCATTTCGCCGGTTGAGGCGGCCACCAGGTCGATGCAGCCCCAGGTGGTGTAACCCAGCACCGGCACGCCGTCGGCGATGGCGTCGGCGATGGCGCGGATGTGTTCGCGCAGGTAGCTGATGCGGTAGTCGTCTTCTATCTCGCCTGCTGCATTGAACTCGTCGTGCGCGCCCAGGCCGTTTTCCACCAGGAACAGCGGCTTTTGGTAGCGGTCGTACATCATGTTCATGGTGATGCGCAGCCCCAGCGGATCGATGCCCCAGCCCCAGTCGCTGCGCGGCACGTGCGGGTTCGCCAGCGATTTCACCACGTTGGCGGCGCTGCTGTTGTTGTCGTTCATGTCGGCGGAGGCGCAGCGCGAGGCGTAGTAGCTAAAGGAGACGAAGTCGACGGTGTGCTCCAGGATGTCGGCGTCTTCCGGTTCCATGACGATGCTGACGTCTTTCTCACGGAATACGCGGGCGGCGTAGGAGGGGTAAGCGCCGCGCGCCTGCACGTCGATAAAGAACAGGTTTTCGCGATCTTTCTCCAGCGCGGCCCACACGTCTTCCGGCTTGCTGGACCACGGGTAGAAGTTGCCGCCGGCCAGCATGCAGCCCACCTGGTTGGCGGGGTTCACTTCGTGGGCGATGCGCGTCGCCAGCGCGCTGGCCACCAGTTCGTGGTGCGCGGCCTGGTATTTCACCTGTTCGGGGTTTTCGTCCGCTTCAAACACCAACCCCGCGCCGGAGAACGGGCTGTGCAGCAGGATGTTGATCTCGTTGAAGGTCAGCCAGTATTTCACCAGCCCGTCGAAGGCTTCGAAGCAGGTGCGGGCGTAGCGGGTGAAGAACTCCACCATCCTGCGGCTGCGCCAGGAGCCGTATTCGGTCACCAGGTGCATCGGCACGTCGAAATGGCACAGTGTGACCAGCGGCTCGATGCCGTATTGGCGGCACTCTTCGAACAGGCTGCGGTAGAAGGCGATGCCTTCGGCGTTAGGCGTCAACTCGTCGCCGTTGGGGTAAATCCGGCTCCAGGCGATGGAGGTGCGGAACACGGTAAAGCCCATCTCCGCCATCAGCGCGATGTCGTCGCGGTAGCGGTGGTAGAAATCGATGGCGTCGTGGCTGGGGTAAAACTCGTCGTCGCGCAGGCTAAAGCGCTTCTCCAGCCCGAGTTTGACCGCCATGCGGTGCGGGCCGTGCGGGATCATATCGACGGTGGTCAGCCCTTTGCCGCCCTCGCGATAGCCGCCTTCCGCCTGGTTGGCGGCCAGTGCGCCGCCCCATAAAAATCCTGTCGGGAATGTTGAGTCAGACATGCAATCCTCTGGTGTCTCAATGCGTTGCGCTGGCGGCGTTCGCCGCCGGTGCGGTTTGGCCGGGCGCGGCGGCGTTTTCCGGCAGATCCTCGAAGCCCAGCATCAGCGTGAGCGCGAACGACAGCACCACCGAGAGCGCCATCACCGCCACCACCCACACGATGCTCATCGGGTTGGCCGGATCGAAGAACTGCACGCTGGTGAACAGCCCGGGCGAGGCCATCGAATGGCTGGCCAACCCGCCGATGCCGGCGACCGCGCCGCAGACGAAGCCGCTGATCAGGCTGGCGATCAGCGGCCGTTTCAGGCGCACCGCCACGCCGTACAGCGCCGGTTCGGAAATCCCTGCCACGATGGCGGAGGCGGCGGCGGCCAGCGCGGTCTGGCGCAGCTCGCGGTTCTTGGTTTTCAGCGCCACCGCCAGCGAAGCGCCGCCCAGCGACAGGTTGGCGCCGATCTCCGAAGGCATCACCATGCCCTCTTTGCCGGTCTCGGCGATGGTCTGGATGATGGTCGGGGTAAACACCCGGTGCATGCCGGTGATCACCAGCAGTGGCCAAATCGCCCCCATGATGGCCACGGAGAGCCAGCCCAGGTAGCCGTGCACGGTGTAGACCAGCGCAGAGATGCCGCTGCCGATCCAGATGCCGAGCGGGCCGATAAGCAGAATGGCGATCGGCGCGGCGATCAGCACGATCAGCATCGGTTTGAGGAAGTTCTTGGTCACCGCCGGGGTGATGCGATCCACCCCGCGTTCGATGTGCGACAGGATCCAGGTCATCACCAGCGCCGGGATCACCGTGTAGGTGTATTTCACCGCCGTCACCGGGATGAAGGCGAATTCCACCGCCTGGCCCTGCGCCGCCTTGGCCATCAGATCGATAAAGTTGGGATGCACCAGCACCCCGGCGATGGCGATCGCCAACGACATGTTGGTTTTGAACTTCAGCGCCGCCGAGGCGGCGACCATCACCGGCAGGAAGAAGAACGCGCCGTCGCCGATTACGTTGAGGATGACGAGGGTCGAGGAGCCTTTTTCGAATACCCCGGCCATGTCCAGGATCATCGCCAGCAGCTTCACCATCGAGCCGCCGATGATGGCGGGGATCAGGGGCGACATGGTGCCCACCAGCGCGTCGAGAATGCCGGCGCCGATGCCCTTCAGGGTGAGTTGGCGTTTCACCGGGGCGGCGGGGGCCGCCGCGCCCGGCATGCCGAGCGCCAGCACCGCCTGATAGGCCTTGGCCACCTCGTTGCCGATGATCACCTGGCACTGCTCGCCGCTGTGCACCACGCCCAGCACGCCGTCGATGGCCTTCAGCGCCGGGGTGTCGATCCGCGTTTTGTCTTTCACCACGAATCTCAGGCGGGTCATGCAGTGGGTCACGGCCTCGATATTGCCCGCGCCGCCCAGGGCGGCCATGATGGCGTGCGAGATCTCTGCGTAGTTCTTCGGCATGGCGTGTCGTCTCTCAGATAGCAATTCGGATAGCCCAAAGGCGCATATTTACTGCCTGGGCGATCCGTCGTTCCATCCGTATGAAACGCCCATAAGAAACCGGTTTCACAAAATCATGTATTGGTGTTTTGTTGTTGGCAAGAACTATGATTTTTGGCGTTTCGTTTTCGTGATCTGGATCGCCAGAGGTAAGTACGCATCGACGCACAGGGGCGTGAAAGCGTTCCAAACGCCGGGCGTCTTGGGTAGACTGCGCTGAACCCATGGATTTTGGCGGCGCACAGATGGCAACGATACTCGAGGTGGCGAAAAAGGCCGGCGTTTCAAAGGCGACGGTGTCGCGCGTGTTGTCCGGCAGCGGCTATGTCAGCGAGGAGAAACGCGCGTTGGTGGCTAAAGCCATCGCGGAAACCGGCTATCGGCCCAACCTGCTGGCGCGCAGCCTGGCGACCAACACCACTCAAACCCTCGGCCTGGTGGTCACCAACACCCTCTACAGCGGCAACTACTTCAGCGAACTGATGGCGCAGTCGGCGCGCATCATGGAGGCGAACGGCCGCCAACTGATCCTGGCGGATGGCAAGCACACCGCCGAAGAGGAGCGGGCCGCCATTCAGTTTTTGCTGGATCTGCGCTGCGACGGGGTGATCATCTATCCGCGTTTTCTGTCGATCGCGGAAATGGACGAGATCGTCTCCCAACACCGCCAGCCGATTCTGGTGATCAACCGGCGGCTGCGGCTGAACGACAGCTACTGCATCTTCAGCGATCAGCACGCCGCCGGCGCGGCGGCGGTGGCGCACCTGATCGCGCGTGGGCATCGCGACATCGCCTTTATCACCGGCTCGCTCGATTCTCCCACCGGGCTGGAGCGGCTTTCCGGCTACAAATCCGC
The DNA here is from genome assembly GCF_052169255.1 of Serratia sp. CY29653. Lineage (NCBI taxonomy): Bacteria > Pseudomonadati > Pseudomonadota > Gammaproteobacteria > Enterobacterales > Yersiniaceae > Serratia > Serratia sp. CY29653. The sequence goes on from NZ_JBJNLC010000002.1 coordinate 253,234, forward strand.
GCTGGCGCAGCAGGGCATCGCGGTTAACGAGGCGTTGATCGTCGAGGGGAAATGGCACGCGCAAAGCGGCGTGGCGGCGGTCGATGCGCTACTGGCCGGCGGGCAGCCGTTCAGCGCCATCGTCGCCGGCAACGACGAGATGGCCATCGGCGCGATGAAGCGGCTGGCGGAGCGCGGCGTGGCGGTGCCGGAAGCGGTATCGGTCATCGGCTTCGACGACATCCCGCTGGCGCCCTATACCGTGCCGTCGCTGTCTAGCATGAAGATGCCGGTCACCGAGATGATCCAGGAGACCATCAACCGCCTGCTGTCGATGCTGGACGGCGGCGAGCTGAGCAAGCGCCCCAGCTTCCCGGCCAGCCTGATCGAGCGCGAGTCGGTGGCGGCGGGGCCGTATTGGGTAGGTAACTGATCCATCCGCGCCTCAATAGACAAACCCGACGGCCGGCCTTATATTGCTAATGAGAATCACTATCAAAAACCTCGTCGACGGTCGGCGTCATCATTCACAGGCAGGGCGAACATGTCTACGTCCCCCCAGCGGTTACTGCAGGAATATCATCAGCAAGCGCAGGACTATGCGCTGTCGGACATGCTGCGTGCGCGGCGCGGCGTGTTGGCCGCCGATGTCGACATCGAGCTGGATGAACCCCACCGCGCGGGGCTGAAGATCGTGGTGATCCGCCGCGGGCGTCTGCGCTGTGAAAGCGGAACGGGGCCGCAGGTGGAGCTGAACGGCCCTTCGCTGTTGCTGGCCGCCGGGCGGGACGACTTTGTGTTGAACAACCTGTTCCAGGCCGGCGAACCGCTCGATTACACCCTGCTGCAGTTCTCCGCCGCCTGGCTGGAACAGAACGATGTCCGCCTGCCGCCCGGCCTCGATGGGCGGCGGCATGCGCAATTGGTGCCGCTGGCGGCGCCGGCAGCGCTGATCGGCCAGGCCCGGCAACTGTTCGCCTGCCCGCTGCACGAGTCGCAGCGCGGGCTGTGGTTCAGCGCCAGGGCCAACGAGCTGGCGGCGCATTGCCTGCATCAATGCTGGAACCGCAGCGCTGCCGCGCCGTCTGTTGGCGTGCACCTGGCCGCGCGCGATGTGGCGCGCCTGCAGCTGGCGCGCGAAATCCTGTTGGCGGAGATGGAGCAGCCGCCGAGCCTGGATCAACTGGCTCAGCGCGCCGGGTTGAACACCCGCAAACTCACGCAAGGGTTCCGCCAGCTGTTTGGCGCCAGCGTATTCGGCCTGCTGCAGGAGCACCGGCTGCAAACCGCTTGGCGCTTGCTGAGCGAGCAGGATCTGCACGTTTCCACCGTCGCCTGGCAGGTGGGTTATACGCCGGCGCACTTCTCCGTCGCCTTCCGCAAGCGTTTCGGCGTCATGCCCTGCGACGTCAAAAAGCGTTAGCCACGCAATCGAAAGAAAAAGTCTCGCCGGCGAAAGCCTTTACGGATGAGGACGTCCGCCGCTTTTGGCTACAGTAAGCGCCTTTGCCGTGGAGGATCTCATGCTGAGTGACCTGCGGGCGCTGACGCGTCCTTTCCGCATCATGCTGTATTCCGCGCTGGCGCTGCAGGCGCTGGCCGGCGTCAGTTCGCTGTTTCCCTGGCTGGCGATAGCCCGGCTGGTGGACGCCGATCCGGCGGCCTATTCCTTCTGGCTTGGCGTCGCCGCCGGTGGCCTGGCGCTGTGGCTGTTCGCCCAAACGCTGGCGCTGCACCTCACTCATCTGCTCGACGCGCGTTTGTGTCATCGGCTGCGCAGCCAATTGGCCGCCAAGCTGGTGCGTCTGCCGCTGAACTGGTTTGTGCGGCAGGGCGAGAGCGGCGCCGCCCGGGCGCTGTCGCAGGACATTCAGGCGCTGCATCAGCTGGTGGCCCATGCGCCGGCGGAGTTGGTGCAGCTGGCCGTGGTACCCGGCTGCGCGCTGGCGCTGCTGGCGGCGGTGCAGTGGCCGCTGCTGCTGTTCGCGCTGATACCTTTGCTGGCGGCCGCGCTGTTGTTTCGCGTCATCCGTTCGCCGCGACTGCGGCCGGCGTTTGAACAACGCGATCGGGCGTTTCGGCAGTTGAACGACGATTATCGGCAGCTGGCGGCGCATCCGCTGTTGGCGCGCCAGTTTCCCGGTGCGGGCATCGAAGCGCGTGCGCGGCAGAGCCTGCGGGGCTTTCTCGCCGCCTTTCACCGTTGGCTGCGGCGTATCGGCGCGCTCGGCGCCGTGACCCAATTACTGCTCAGCGCCGCGCTGTCGGCCGGTTGGCTGTTGCTCGGCGCCCGCTGGCTGGCGCCCAATCTCACGCTGGCGGAGCTGGCGCTGTTCGTGTTGCTGTTGCGCAGCGTGGCGCAACCGATGATGGCGATGGGGCACGGCGGCGATGCATTGCGCGCGGCGACGCTGGCCGCCGGCCGCATTCGGGCGCTGCTGGCGCATCCCGAAATACGCTGGGGAGGGCGCTCGACGATCGCTTCGGCGCCGCAGGGGGCGGCGCTGCAGCTGAGCGATCTCGGTTGCCGGCAGGACGAACGCTGGTTGCTGCAGGGCGTCAATCTGGCCGTCGAACCGGGGGAATGGCTGGCGATTGTCGGGGCGTCGGGCAGCGGTAAAAGCACGCTGCTGCGGTTGATCGCCCGTTATAGCGAGCCGGATAGCGGAACGGTATCGCTCGACGGCGTGCTCGCCGACGCGTTCTCGGCGCAGGCATTCAATCAGATGGTGGCCGTGGTGCCGCAGGAGAATACGCCGCCGGCGATGTCGCTGCGCGACAACCTGACGCTGTTCGTCGACGGGGCCGACGATGCGCAGCTGCGGCGCGTGCTGGCCGCGCTGGGGCTGGCGGCGCGTTTGCAGGATAGGTTGGACGATACGCCTTCGCTTTCCGGCGGGGAGGCGCAGCGTCTCGCCATCGCCCGGGCGTTGCTGGCGCGGCGGCCGCTGCTGTTGGCCGACGAACCGACTTCGGCGCAGGATCGGCAAAATCGCGAACGCATTCTGACGGCGCTGGCGCAGCTGCCCGCCACCCGGCTGGTGGCAACGCACGACGCGGAACTGTGCCGCCGCGCCGATCGGGTGGCGGTGCTGGCGGAGGGGCGGTTGTTGGCGGTCGGCACGCCCGCCGAGATGGCGGATCATCCGGCATTGTTGGCGGCGTTGGCCGAGCGCCAGGAGGCGGACGATGAAGTTTGAGTTGGTGAAAGCGTTGGCCCCGGCGCTGTTGCTGATGGCGCTGGCCGCCGCGTTGGATGGCGTCTGCGCCTTGCTGCTGGCGGCAGCGGTGGCGAACTGGCAGCAAAATCCCGGCCATTGGCTAGGGCTGCTGGCGCTGGCTACGCCTCTCTTGCTGGCGGTGCAGTATGCGGCGGCCTCCCGCGGTTTCTTCGCCGGCGGCGCGGTGATGAGCTCGTTGCTGCGGGCGCTGTTCCGCCGTCTGCCGCGCGCGCTGTCGCCGCAGGAGCAGGCACCGGGTCTGTTGGCCGGGGCCATCGGTCAGACGATGTCGGCACCCGCGCACCTGCTGGCGCCGTTGGTTGGCGCGGTCGTCACGCCGCTGGCGCTGATCGCCGGGCTGGCCTGCCTGAGCCCGGGAGTGGCGCTGATGCTGCTGGCGGCCTGCGTGCTGTTGATGCTGGTGTTGCGCGGTTCGGCGGCCCGGCTGCACCGGCGAGAGCGAGAGCTTGGGGAGGCCAATCAGAGTATTGAAGGGGCGCTGATGCAGTTTGCCCGTCATCAGGCATTGCTGCGCTTCGGCTACGGGCAGGCGGCCGCCGCCGAGGCGTTGACGCAACGGTTGGATGACCATCATCGGGCGCACGCCGCGCTGCTGCGCCAAAGCTTGCCATATCACCTGTTGTTCAGCGCCGGGCTGCAGCTGACGCTGTTGGCGGCATTGTGGTTCGGTGCCCATGAGGTGCTGGCGCAGCGCCTGAACGTCGCCCAATGGCTGGCGCTGATGATTGTCCTGGCCCGCTTGTTGGAGCCGTTGCTTCAGCTTTCTCACCTCGATCAGGCGCTGCGTCAGTTGAAGAGCGCGTGGGCGCAACTGCGGCAGGCGCTGGCGTCGCCCGCGTTGCCGCTGCCGGAACGGGACGGCGCCGCGCCGCAGGACGACGGCATCGCGCTTGAGGCGCTGAGCCTGGCGGCGGCGCACGGCGGCTGGCGGCTGCGGGAAATAGGCGGAGCCTGCGCCGCCGGAGAGATGTTGGCGATCGTCGGCCCTTCGGGCGCCGGCAAAAGCAGCCTGCTGAGCCTGATGGCGCGCACGCAGGATCCGACGGCGGGGCGGGTGTTCTACGGCGGCCGTGACGTGCGCGCGCTGTCGGCGCGGCAATTGGCGGGCGGTCGCGGCGTGATGTGGCAAGACAATCGCCTGCTGCGCGGCAGCGTGCGCTGGAATCTGACCCAGGGGCGAACGGATATCGGCGATGAGCGTCTGCTGGCGCTGTTGGCGGCGCTGGATCTGCCGCCCGACGTGCTGGAAGAAGAGGTCGGCAGCGACGGCGATCGTTTCTCCGGCGGGCAGAAGCAACGGCTGTGCCTGGCGCGCACGCTGCTGCAGGGGGCGCCACGATTGTTGTTGGACGAACCGGGCGCCAGTCTGGATCTGCGCAACGCCGAGCGCGTGGCGGCCCTGCTGGCCGGCTGGCCCGGCACGCGGGTCGTCGTCACCCACGATCCCGCGTTGGCCTGTCGGGCGGATCGAGTGTGGGTGCTGGAAGGCGGGCGGCTGACGGCGGCGGGCAGCCCGGATGCGCTGCGCGAGGCGGGGGGCTGGTTCGCCCGTTTCTGCCAGGCGAAAATGACCGGCGATCGATAGAGAAACTCCGGCAATCGAAAAAGTCGCGGCGGCCGTTTTGTTAGATTGATAACGATTATCATTTAACAATAACAACCAGGGAAAAACATGCGACTCATTCACCTCTCACCAGTGGCGGCCGCGATGCGCCGCGGCGCGTTGCTGTGCGCGCTGTGCGGCACCGGGGCGCTGGCGCAGGATGCGCCGGCCAAAACGGACGTAAAAGAAGATACCCTCACCGTGACCGCCGGCGCGGCGGCGCGGGATGACTATGTGGCTCCCGGCGTCACCACGCTGGGGAAAATCCCGCTGAAACCGCGTGAAGTGGCCCAGTCGGTCAGCGTGATCGATCGCCAGCAGATGGAGCAGCAGAATCTCACATCGCTGGATGCGGTGATGACGCGCGCCACCGGCGTCACCAGCGCCCCCTTCGTGTTGCTGACCACCGCGTGGTATGCGCGCGGCTTCAAGATCGATTCGTTCGAACTGGACGGCGTGCCGACGCTGCTGGGCAATACCGCCAGCTCGCCGCAGGACATGGCGGTGTATGAGCGGGTGGAGATCCTGCGCGGCTCCAACGGCCTGCTGCACGGGCTCGGCAACCCGGCGGCCACGGTCAACATGGTGCGCAAGCACGGACTGGCGCAAAACCGCGCGCAGTTTACCGCCAGCGCCGGGAGCTGGAATCAGTATCGCGGCGAAGCGGACGTGGGCGGCCCGCTGAACGCGTCGGGCAGCGTGCGCGGCCGTGCGGTGATGGCATGGGAAGATCGCGATTATTTCTATCGCGTCTCGGATCAGAAAACCCGTTTGCTGTATGCCACCGTCGACGCCGATCTGACGCCGGACACCCTGCTGCGTGTCGGCGCGCAGTACCAAACCATCGATTCCGTCACCAATATGGCCGGGGTGCCGATGGGGAAAGACGGCAGCGATCTGCACCTGCCGCGCAGCACCTATCTGGACGTGGACTGGGATCGCTTCAAATGGGACACCACGCGGCTGTTCGCTGCGGTGGAGCATCGGCTGAACGACGACTGGCAGGCCAAGCTGAGCGGCGACTATCTGCACGCCAAGTCTCGCCTGCTGTATGCCGGCGCCTGGGGCAACGTCGATCCGGCCACCGGCGACGGCGCGGCGCTGATGGGCGGCGCCTATCGTTTTCGCAATCAGCAGCTGGGGCTGGACGCCAGCCTGAACGGCAAGATCGACGCCTGGGGGTTGCGGCACGAGCTGGTCGTCGGCGCCAGCTACACCCATGCCGAAGAAGAACAGTTCACCGCACGGTTTGATTCTGTGTTTCAGGTGCCGGTGAACGTCTACCGCTGGGATCCGCACGGCGTGCCGAAGCCAGCGATCGGCGCTTACAGCTCGCCGGGGTCGACCAAAACCGTTCAGCGCGGGGTGTACGGCATGGGCCGCATTAAACTGGCGGAGCCGCTGACGCTGGTGGCCGGCGCGCGCGAAAGCTGGTGGCAACTGCGTTCGCCCAGCGACACTCTGGAAGAGAACGCGCGTCTGACCCCCTACGGCGGCCTGATCTGGGATTTCGCCAAAGACTGGTCGTGGTATGCCAGCTACGCCACGGTGTTTCAGCCGCAGAGCGGCAAAACCTGGAGCGGGCAGATGCTTAAGCCGGTGGAGGGCCGCACGTTGGAAAGCGGGGTGAAGGCGTCGCTGATGAATGGCGCGCTCAACCTCTCGGCCGCGGCGTTCCGCATCGATCTGGAGAACAACCCGCAGGTGGATCCCGATCACCCGGGCGGCGGTTTCGATACCTGGTATATCAGCGGCGGCAAGGCTCGCAGTGAAGGCCTCGAGCTGGAAGGGCGCGGATACCTCACGCCATGGTGGGACGTCACGCTCGGCTACACCTATACCGACACGCGCTACACCCGCGACGCCGGCAACCAGGGGCGCGCCTACAACAGCCTGACGCCGCGTCATATGCTGCGGCTGTGGAGCGATTACGACCTGCCGTGGGATCAGCGCAAGTGGAGCATCGGCGGCGGCATCCAGGCGCAGAGCGCGTTCAGCAGCGCCAATGGCGCGACGACGCTGCGCCAGGGCGGCTATGCGCTGGTCAACGCACGGCTGGGGTATCGCATCGACGAGACCTGGTCGGCGGCGCTCAACGTCAACAATCTGTTCGATCGCCGCTACTACGCCGGGCTTTTCTCGCCGCAGTGGAACAACCGTTACGGTGAACCGCGCAACCTGATGTTCACCGTCAAGGCCGAGTTTTGATGAATATGCGCGTATGGGCGGCGTGCCTCGGCAGCGCCATGGGGGGCGTTACCCTGGCGCTGCTGTTGGCGCGCGGCTATCCCTCGGCCGACCCGCTCGATCGGCTTTACGGCGCGCTGTTTCTGGCGTTGTTCGGCGGCATCGCGTTGCTGACGTATAGCCTGCTGGCGCCGGACTGGCGTCGCACGCTGCTGCGCGCCTGGTTGTGGTGGCCGCTGCCGCTGGCGCTGCTGGAGGCGTGGCGATGAACGCCGTCGCGCGACGGGCTTTGGCGTCGCTGCATCGGGGCTGCGGCGCGTTGTTCGGCTGCGCGCTGTTCGTGGTCCTGTTCACCGGCTGCTGGAGCCTGGCCGGCGACAGCTTCACGCTGTGGTGGAACGGCGTGACGATGAGCGGCGAGCAACGGCCGTTGGCGCAGCTGCTGGACGACGCGAAAGCCTACGGTGAAGACGGCGCGGCGCCTTACGTCATGCTGCCGAGCGCGCGTTATCCGGTGATTCGCTTTTGCCGCGCCCCGGACGACTGCGCCCTCGCGCTGAGCGCCGTCAGCGGGCGGCTGGTCAGCCTGACGGCACCTACCACGCTGTTGGTGACGCTGCACAAGAACCTGTTTCTCGGCTTTCCCGGTCGGGTGTTTCTCAGTTTGTTCGGCATCGCGTTCGCTTTGCTGCTGATCAGCGGGATTGCGCTGCATGGTCGACGGCTGCGCCAGCTGTTGCAGCTGCGGCGGCGTCAGGGGCTGCGGGTGCTGCTGTTCGATCTACACAATCTGTTGGGGCTTTGGTGCTATCCGTGGCTGGTGATGTTCGCTTTGACCGGCGCGTTATCCGGCCTCGGCGCGCTCGGTACTGTGCTGCTGGCCGACCGCGTCAGCCCCGGTGCGCCGCAGCGGGTGATGGCGCAGCTGATGGGCGGTGCGCAACCTGCACCGCCCTTGCCTGACGCCGGGCGTACCCTTGCGCAGACGATGGCGGCGCTGCGGCGCCAGGCACCGGAATTTACGCCGCAAACCCTGCAGCGCGCGCCGGATGGTGCATTGCTGGCGGTGGGCGGCGTCACTCGCGGTATTCCCAGCAGCGCGCTGTTCGAGCAATTTCGTTTCGGCAGCGGCGAGCAGCCGGCGCTGATGCGACGCAGCGCCGCTCATCAGGGGCCATGGACGCGCGCGTTCATCGCCGTTCAGCCGCTGCACTATGGCCAATACGCCTGGTTGCCGCGGGCGGCGGCGGCGGTGAGCGCGCTGCATTTTTTGGCCGGGTTCGGCGCGGCGACGCTGGCGCTGAGCGGGCTGGGATTGTGGTGCCTACGGCAGCCGCAGCGCCGTGCCGCGCGCTTTATCACCGGCGTCTGCTGTGGTCTGACGGTGGCGGGAAGTCTGCTGTTGGCCGCCCGGCCGCTGGCGGCGTTCCCTGCCGCCTGGCTGTTTTGGGGAATGTGGGGCGCGGTGGCGCTGTTGGCGTGGCGAGTTTGGCCGGGGTGGTTATTGTTCCTCAGCGGAATGGCCAGCGGTACGGCGCTGCTGGTGGCGGCGCTCGGCCATATGCTCAGCGCCGGCCCCGGCCTGTACTGGCTGGACAGCGCTTTACTGTTAGTCAGCGCGGCTCTGTTCGCCGCCGGCTCCTTGTTATGGCAATCGCGCGGTGCCTGGCCGCGCCAATTGGAGTAAAACATGCGACAACTATTGCAACATCGGCATCTGGTGCTGACCCTGGGGCTGCTCTATTTTAGTCAGGGCATCCCGATCGGCATCGCCATGGATGCGTTGCCGACCCTGCTGCGCCATGACGGCGCCAGCCTGCAGGCGCTGGCGTTTTTGCCGCTGGTGGGGTTGCCCTGGGTGGTGAAGTTTCTTTGGGCGCCGCTGGTGGATAATCACTGGTCGCCACGCTTCGGACGCCGCCGCAGTTGGATTATTCCGCTGCAGTGCGTGGTGACGATGTGCCTGATCCTGCTCAGCGCGGTCGGCATTTCCGCGGCGGCGGCAGGGCTGTGCGTCGCGCTGCTGGCCGTCGCGTCGCTGGCCAGCGCTACGCAGGATATCGCCACTGATGGCATGGCGGCGGAACACGTCAGCGGTGAGTTGCTGTCGCGCGTCAATGCCATTCAAATCGCCGGGGTGATGAGCGGCTTCTTCGTCGGCGGGGCGGGCATGATGATGCTGAGTGCCCGGGTAGGCGTGCAGGGTGCGCTGCTGGCGATGGCGATCTTCCCTGCCGTCAGCCTGCTGGCGATTGGCCGCTTCCGACAACACGCCGATCTGCCGCCCGAACGCGCCGATTCGCGTCCGGCCAGCCTGCTGCGCACGCTGCGCCGTCGCGGCGCGGCGCGGTTGCTGACGCTCACGCTGCTGTCGGCGGTGACCGCGGTATCCGGCTTCGGGTTGGCCAAGCTGTTTTTAACCGATCACGGTTGGACGCCGGCGCAGGTCGGCCAGATCGGCATGGCCGGCGGCATGGTGACGCTGGTGCTCGGGTGCGGTGGCGGCGCCTGGCTGGTGAGCCGGCTCGGGGTGTGGAAGGCGTTCGCGGTTGGCCTGGGTTGTGCGCTGTGCGCCTCGCTGTGCTGGCTGGCGATGGCCAACTGGGGTCTGCAATCCGGCGGCGTGATCGCCGCGGTGATGGGAGGCGCGCTGGCTTCCGGAGTGACCTCGGTCGCTATCATGACTGCCGGCATGCAGTTCGCTGCGCAGGGCGATCAGGCGGGCACAGACATGACCATGGTGCAAAGCTCGCGCGATATCGGGGAAATGGTCAGCAATATGCTGATGGTGGGGATGACCGCCAGCCTGGGCTACCGTTTTTCCTTCGCGTTGGCGGCCGCTTTGGCCGTGCTGCTGCTGGGCATCAATCTGGCCAGCAACCGGCACCCTGCGGCGGTGCGGCGGCAAGAAGAGTAGAGGAGATAGTTGGGGCCGGTTAAACCAGCTATCGATGTTTAACTGCGGCGAGCTGAGCAAGCGCCCCAGCTTCCCGGCCAGCCTGATCGAGCGCGAGTCGGTGGCGGCGGGGCCGTATTGGGGAAAGACATAATCGCGTACCCGCCTTTTTCAGGTGCTACAACGCTTGAACCCGTCCCTTCGACAAAGCAAAAATCCCCAGCGCGCTGCCCAACGCCAGGGCGCTGGCGGCTGCCGTGGATAGCGTGAACTCGCGCGTGTAGGGCAACAGCAGGCCAGCCGCAGAGATGCTGCCCAGCAGCAGGCTAAAGAACAGCGCTTTTTTACGATAGGGCGCCTTTAGGTTGAGATAGGCGGCGACGGCGCAGACGATAAGTGTTCCGCCGACGACGACCAACAGCGGCAGGATAATGAATGCCCCGGCGAGGAGATTGGACAGCCCAACGTCCCCCACGCCGGCGTAAGAGACAATAAGGAACATGATGCCGATGGCTAATACCGTGCTCAGTTTGATGACGATATAAGTGCTCGCGCACAGGTTAAGCGCCTTTAATGCTACTAGCATCACGTTGTTTGCCATCGTTCATCCTTGAGTTTGTCGGATAGGGGCCGCGTTGGTCTGGGGAATGGTTTATCTTACTCCAACCCCCCAATCCTTCCACGAATCTCCTCCTCCGGCAGATCCACACCAATAAATACCAAAGTGCTCCGGCGTTCCTCATCAGGCAGCCACTCCCGATCCCAGTCGGCGTTATACAGCCGCTGCACGCCCTGGAACAGCAGGCGGCGCGGTTCGTCTTCGATAGACAGAATGCCTTTGTAGCGCAGCAGGTTGTCGGCGTATTCCAGCAGCAGGCCTTCCATCACGTCGGAGATTTGCATCAGCGGCAGCGGGCGCTCCAGCGTCACCACAATTGAGCGGATGTCGCTCTGCGGCTGCGGGATGCGGCGGAACAGCGGGGCGTGCGGCGTCAGGTTGAGCTTGTCGTTCAGCGTAAAGCCTTCGATGTCGAACAGCACGCTCAGATCGATGTTGCCGTGCGTCACCTTGTAGACCGGCGCGCGGGCGTTCATCCGCTGCAGCCGCTGGATCAGCACCTCGCAGTCCGGCGCCACGTCGGTTTTGGTCAGCAGGATGCGGTCGGCGTAGCCCACCTGCGCCTGGGCGATGCTGAACTGGCTCAGCTGCTGCTCGGCGTGCGCCGCGTCCACCAGGGTGATGATGCCGTCCAGCAGGAAGCGCTCGCACAGGATCTCGTGCGAGAAAAAGGTCTGGGTAATCGGGCCGGGATCGGCCATGCCGGTGCATTCGATGATCAGCCGATCGAACGCCAGCTGGCCGCTGTCGGCGCCGTCCAGCAGATCCAGCAGCGCGTCCGCCAGTTCGTTGGATTTACTGCAGCAGATGCAGCCGTTGCTCAGGGTAGTGATGCGGCTGGCGCGATCGCCGATCAGCGCATCGTCGATCGGCACTTCGCCGAACTCGTTCTCGATGACCGCGATTTTATAGCCGTGTTCGGCGTTCAGGATGTGGCGCAGCAGGGTGGTTTTGCCGGCGCCCAAAAAGCCGGTCAGGATGGTGACTGCAATGGGTTTCATACGGGTCCTTGTGACTGCGGGTTAACAGCAGCGCATGCCGCCTTTGCCGTCGCCGCCGTAGCGCGCTTGCTGGCGCTCGCGGAAAAATTCTTTATAGGTCATCACCGGCTTGTCCGGGTGGTTGTCTTTCATGTGCTGGACGTAGGTATCGTAGTCAGGCACGCCCACCAACATGCGCGTCGCCTGCCCGAGATATTTCCCCGCCTGGCCGAGATTTCCGAACATAAGCCTTCTCCAACTTTACCCTGCATCACTACAGCGCTTGCTTAAGCCTGATATTAGGGGAAGCCGGGGGATGGGGTTCCCGCAGGGATGCCCCACCTCCGGGTCGCCCCGGGTATCTCGATTGCATCGCGCCGCACGCCTGGCATCTTGCGATACGCAGGCCGTGCGGCTTTGGGTACTGCTTAACGTTTATTATGCAGGGTATCCGTTAAATCACATCAATGCTGGGTCGAAACTTTGACCTCCCCCTCAGTTACGCCGTCGGCGGGCGCGGCCTGCGGCACCGGCACGTAAGGCGTTTCCTGGTCGGTGCGTTTCGGGTTCTTGTGCGCCGCCAGCGCGGTTTTCACCCCGTAGAAGATGATGCTGTACACCACCAGCAGGAACAGAATGCTCAGCCCGGCGTTGGTGTAGTTGTTCACCACGATGTGGTTCATGTTGGCGATCTGCTGGGCGCTCAGCTCGGCGCCGCCTTCGGCGATCTTGCGCTTGTACTCGCCGGCCAGGAAGAAGAAGCCTTCCAACTGCGGGTTGTCGCTGAACAGCTTCAGCCCCAGCGCGTAGGTGGTGCAGATCAGCAGCCACACCGCCGGTAGCACGGTCACCCAGATGTATTGGGTGCGCTTCATCTTAATCAGCACCACGGTGCCCAGAACCAGCGCCACGGCGGCCAGCATCTGGTTGGAGATGCCGAACAGCGGCCACAGGCTCTTCACGCCGCCGAGCGGATCCACCACGCCCTGATACAGCAGGTAGCCCCACAGCCCGACGCAGCCGGCGGTGCCGACGATGCCGGCCACCAGCGAGTCGGTTTTCTTCAGGAACGGCACGAAGTTGCCCAGCAGATCCTGCAGCATAAAGCGGCCGGAGCGGGTGCCGGCGTCCAGCGCGGTCAGGATGAACAGCGCCTCGAACAGAATGCCGAAGTGGTACCAGAAGCCCATGTTGGCGCCCGGAATGATCTGATGGAACACGTGGGCGATGCCCACCGCCAGCGTTGGCGCGCCGCCGGCGCGGTTCAGCACCGAAGGTTCGCCGATGTCGGTGGCGGTCTGCAGGATCTGTTCCGGGCTGATGACGAAGCCCCAGGAGCTGACCGCCGCCGCCGCGTGCACGGTGACGTCCTTCAGCGAAGCCATGATCATTGGCGCGTCTTCGGTGCCTAAGCGGTGCAGATCCGGCATGGTGATGCCCAGCGCCGCCGGCGGGGTGTTCATGGCGAAGTACAGGCCCGGCTCGATGATAGAAGCAGCCACCAGCGCCATGATGGCGACGAAGGACTCCATCAGCATCGCGCCGTAGCCGATAAAGCGCGCGTCGGTCTCATTGGCCAGCAGCTTCGGCGTGGTGCCGGAGGCGATCAGCGCATGGAAGCCGGAGACCGCGCCGCAGGCGATGGTGATGAACAGGAACGGGAACAGGGTGCCTTTCCACACCGGGCCGGTGCCGTCGACGAACTGGGTGACCGCCGGCATTTTCAGCTCAGGGTTGAGGATCACGATGCCGATCGCCAGCCCGACGATCACGCCGATTTTCAGGAAGGTGGCCAGGTAGTCGCGCGGCGCCAGGATCAGCCACACCGGCAGCAGGGCGGAGACGAACGCGTAGCCGATCAGCGTGAAGGTGATGGTGGTGTCTTTAAAGGTCAGCGCCGGGCCCCAGTACGGGTCGTGCGCCACCACGCCGCCGAACCAGATGGCGGCCACCAGCAGCACGATGCCGATGACTGACACTTCACCCACGCGGCCGGGGCGCAGGTAGCGCATGTAGATGCCCATAAACAGCGCGATTGGCACGGTGGAGCAGACGGTGAACACCCCCCACGGGCTTTCCGCCAGCGCTTTCACCACGATCAGCGCCAGCACCGCCAGGATGATGATCATGATCAGGAAGCAGCCGAACAGCGCGATGGTGCCCGGTATCGGCCCCATCTCTTTTTTGATGATCTCACCGAGCGAGGCGCCGTTGCGGCGCGAGGAGATGAACAGCACCATAAAGTCCTGCACCGCCCCCGCCAGCACCACGCCGCCCAGCAGCCACAGCGTGCCGGGCAGGTAGCCGACCTGCGCGGCCAGCACCGGCCCCACCAGCGGACCGGCGCCGGCGATGGCGGCGAAGTGGTGGCCGAACAGCACGTTCTTGTTGGTCGGCACGTAGTTGAGGCCGTCGTTGTTGACCACCGCCGGGGTGGCGCGGCCGGCGTCCAGCTTCATCACCTTGGTGGCGATGTACAGGCTGTAGTAGCGGTAGGCCACCAGATACACCGCCACCGAAGCGACGACGATCCACAGCGCGCTGATGTGTTCGCCGCGGCGCAGCGCCACCACGCCGAGGCAGGCTGCGCCGAGTATCCCCAGCAGCATCCACGGAATGTGCTTTAAAATCCCCTCTCGTTTCATGAGGTATCCTTAATTCCAGTCTGCAAAATATGAATGAACTCATCCGCTTGTAAGAGATGTCAGAGTGGCGCGGTGAGCCGTAGCGTCTTTCCCGAGGTAAGGCGGGTTTAGGAACAGCTCATCATCGCCGGGGGTAAGGGGGGAAGACAGGCGTATTTCGGTCAGCGGTCAGATCCGCCGGGTGAACGGTTGGATTGACGGGGTAAGCGGTTGGCGGCTGGTTTCATCATGTTTTGAATATAGTGGCGCAGTTGTGTCGGGTGAGAATCGTATATACCCTGCGTTAGGCAACGTATGGAAAAGGATAGAGACATGGAAGAACAAACAGAAGGCGTCAGCAGTGAAATGCGCGTCAAAATAAAAAAGGTGTTGCGTGAAATAGAAGCGCGATATGACGTAAGAGTGTTATATGCCTGTGAGTCCGGCAGCCGTGGATGGGGATTCGCCTCGCCGGACAGTGATTACGACGTGCGTTTCTTGTATGTGCATCGGCCTGAATGGTATTTGCGCGTTGAGACGCAGCGTGATGTGATCGAACTGCCGATAGATGATGAGCTTGACGTCTGTGGGTGGGAATGGCGCAAGTCGCTCGGCCTGTTAAAGCGAGCTAACCCGACGTTGATCGAATGGCTGGATTCACCGGTGGTTTATCGGCAGGATGCTGAAAGTGTAGAGGCGCTGAAAGGCGTCGTACCTGAGTGGTTTTCCGCAACGCGAGCACGCTGGCATTATCTTTCCATGGCGCGTAAAAATTTCCGCGGCTACTTACAAGGCGAGGAAGTGCGCCTAAAAAAATATTTCTACGTTCTGCGGCCATTGCTGGCCGTCCTTTGGATAGAAGCGGGCAAAGGGGT
Source organism: Serratia sp. CY29653 (assembly GCF_052169255.1). NCBI lineage: Bacteria > Pseudomonadati > Pseudomonadota > Gammaproteobacteria > Enterobacterales > Yersiniaceae > Serratia > Serratia sp. CY29653. Next base: position 268,239 of record NZ_JBJNLC010000002.1, read on the forward strand.
GCCGCCAATGCGTTTCGATCACCTGCTGGCTGGAACGGTGAGCGATCCATTGTTGTTAGCGGAAATTCATGCCTTGTTGGCGGTCAAAAAAAGAGCCGGAGAAGCAGAATACGGTCCCCGTAGGGAGCTGATACACGCGTTTATTCTGCAAGAGCTTAAGGCTCATGAACAACCGGCTGAATTACCTGATAGCTGCGCGCGCAGTGATTTCTCGCTCGACGAATTGCTTTATAAAACCGTCATGGCGTAATAGTCGTGTGGGTTGCCGATGAGGGGGCACAGGGGGCGTAATAATACCTTTCTGTGCTGTTGCATTGGCAATCACCGCCAGGCTGCCGCTGTTGCGAATGCAGACCCCGGAATAACCGGCCGGCTTTAACCCCCTGTTTTTCAGTTCGCTTACCGGGTGCCGAACGTTTCCGGCAGCCTGTCTCCTCAGGCCGTCTGCATGGCCTGCAGCAGGTGGATAAACGCGGCGCTGAGCGGCGGCGTCGCCGGCTCATGGCGGGTAAAGACGTAAAAGCGCGCGCTGATGTCTATCTCCTGCGTCGGGATTTTCTGCAGGTGCAGCTGCGGGGCGTAGTGCGCGACCACCCGATCGCTCAGCAGCGCGATATAGCCCTGCTGCCTGACCAGGCACCAGGTCGCCAGAAAGGAGTCGGTCTCGACGATCTGGCCGTGCGGCGTGTAGCGTTCGGCGATCTCGCGGATGGCGGCATGCCCCACCGAGCAGGAGCGCGGCACCACCCATTTGGCCTCGGCCGGCGGCTGCCCGGCCGCGCTAAGGTCGCCCCCCTGATAGAGCGAGAAGCGCTCGCTCTTCAGCGCCTGCATCGCCAGATCGGCGCCGCCCGCTGCGCCGTTCAGGCTGCTGACCGCCAAATCCAGCTCGCAGTTTCTCAGACGGGCCAGCAGGCCTTCCGGGCCGTCCTCCACCACCGTCACCCGGGTATGTGGGTAGCGGCGGTTGAAGCCTTCGAGCACCTGCGGCAGGTAGCACAGCAGCGGATCGACGCTCATCCCTACCCGCAGGCGCTTCTCGCCGTCGGCGCTCATGCCGCGCAGCTCGTCAAACGCGTTGAGCAACTGGTTGGTGGCGGCGTCTATCCGCCGGTAAAACAGCTCGCCGACCGCCGTCAGGCGCACGCCGCGGTTGCTGCGCTCCAGCAGCCGCGCGCCGACGGTCATTTCCAACTCTTTCAGCACCCGGCTGAGCGTCGGCTGCGAGATGGCCAGCTTTTTCGCGGCCTCGTGCAAACTTCCACAGTGGACAATGTCTTTGAACATCGTCAGATGCGCCAGCTTTGGCATGGTTTTCATGGTTGATCTCCCTGGAAGTGAAAGGTATCAGCCGGAGCCGGCGATGCGGCTGTAATAGGCCTGTTTCATCATGCTGTCGTTCAGCAATTTATTGATGGTCTGGTCGAGCACCGGCGTGGTGACGGAAGCCGGCATCAAGGTGGCGGTCATCTCCACGTCGTCGTCGCCGAAGGGTTCGATATCCAGATGCGAGATAAAGCAGTTTTCCCCTTGCAGCACCTGTTTGAATTTGGCCAGCGCCTCACGCTGCTCATGCTCGAAGGCAATGACGCAAATCTGGTAGGTAGACTCGCCGTTAAGGTCATTGAAGGGCTGCTTGTTGACCATATTGACCAGCGGGCGCAACAGGGTGTTGGCGGCGAGCACGAACAGCGTGGCGGCCAGCGCATCGCCGTACAGGCCGCAGCCGGCGCAGGCGCCGACCGCCGCGGAGCCCCAGAGCGTGGCGGCGGTGTTCAGGCCGCGGATGTTCATCCCTTCCTTCATGATGGCCCCGGCGCCGAGAAAGCCGACGCCGGAGACCACGTAGGAAATGACGCGCACCGCGCCGCCGCTGCCGTCGATGGTCATGGCCAGATGGACGAAGATCGCCGCGCTGGTGGCCACCAGCGTGTTGGTGCGCAGCCCGGCGGTTCGCTGGCGGAACTGTCTTTCGTAGCCGATGGCCGCGCCTAGGATGGACGCGGTCAGCAGCGTCAGCAGTGTATGAATGAAATGCATGATAATAACTCGATGTATTATCCGCTTATCATGAGCCACCCGTGGTGGGGTAACTCTTGATAAACAGGTAGTTAAGTTGGCGGGGTTCCGCCCCGCCAGTCCAGGGCGGCGCTCAGTGCGCGGCGGCGATCTGCCGGCTGAGCGTCTCGCTGATTTTGTCCGTCAGCGGCTGCATCCCCTCGCGGGTGCGCGCCTCGCGGCGCTGCGTGATGTGATAGCAGCCGTCGAGGGTACCGGCGCCCAGCAGGAGGATGCGGTCAGACATCATCACCGCCTCCTCTACGCTGTGGGTCACCAGCACGATGGAGCGGGTTTTGATCTGGCGCGTGCTCCAGATACGCAGCAGGTCGCTGCGCAGGTGTTCGCCGGTATAGACGTCCAGCGCGGAAAACGGCTCGTCCAGCAACAGCAGCATCGGTTCTACCGCCAGCGCGCGCGCGAAGCCGACCCGCTGGCGCATGCCGCCGGAAAGCTCGCGCGGGTAAGCGTCGCGGTAGGGCGTGAGCCCGACCAGATCGAGCATTTTCAGCGTCTGGGCTTCGACCACCTGAGGCGGCAGATCCTGCGCCTGCAGCCCGAAGGCGATATTTTGGTAAACGTTCAGCCACGGGAAAATGGCGAAGGTCTGGAACACCATGTTGATCTGTGGATTCGGCCCCGAGACTTTTTTATCCCCCAGCATCACGGTGCCCAGATCCGGCGCGATCAGGCCGGAAAGCATGCGCAGCAGGGTGGATTTGCCCGAGCCGGACTGCCCCAAAATGCTGACGACCTCGTTGTCGTAAATGCGCAAATTGATTTCATTCAGCACCAGACGTTTTTCTTTACCGGTAGGCTGAACGCTTTTGCTGACGTTATTGACCGTCAGCAGCGTGGTTTTTTTTACCATCATGATCCGTCTCCACCCAATTAAAAATATGAGCATAGAAAAATGGCCGATATTTATCGCCGGGCAGGCGTAAAATAAATGCGGGTGCAAATAAGCCTGACCGTTATCGGACTGTTAACACGTTTATGCTGGAGGGGTTAGCCCATCGGGCGTGCCGGTGCGGCATGCGTGGAGGGCAGAGGCTGAAGGGTAAAGCGAAGGGATGTTATAACTGACTCATATCCTGACACTTTCAGGATGCAATGGGATGACTATTGCTCCTGTGACCTCAGCGATTCCAACAATAAAATAAACAACCAACTGTCGCCGTCCATATCATTCTCCCGTTATTTTTCGTGTGGCCATAATACGCGTGCCATAGTCTATTATTCAATGTGGTTACGCCGAATTATGGCGGCAAAATGTAATTTAATATGAATGCGGGAAAGATTTTCTTTGTTCATTAAACGGGGCGTAAACGGAAAGTGCCAGAATGAATATAGGCATCATTTTATGGAAATATAAACCTGAGTTAAACGAGAGAATAAGGGGGCGGACGAAAGTTAAATCATGAACCGGCCGGAGAGCGCCCTCCGGCCGGGATGGGGATCAGAACTGATACATGATGCCGGTTTCGACGATGTCGTCGGCGCCGGCGCCGACGGCGTTCTGCCGTTGCAGCAGGTTGAGTTTGTACTCTACGTAGGTCGACATGTTGGCGTTGAAGCTGTAATTCAGTGCCAGATCCAGGTATTTGACCAGATCGGCGTCGCCAATGCCGGGCAGGTTGCGACCGCGCGTTTGCAGGTAGGCCAGCGAGGGCGTGACGCCGGAATCGAAGTGATACTGCGCGACCGCCTCAATAGCGTCCGCGCGAGGGGCGAAGCCGGCGTAGCGATCGCCGTCGACGTAGGTCATGTTCTCGGTGCGCGCGTAGCTTGCCGCCAGGTAGAGGTTGTCCTGGTCGTATTTCAGCCCCAGCGTCCAGGCCCGGGCGCGATCGCCGTCAGCCAGGCCGAAGCGCTGTTGCGCCAGCGTGCGCGCAGAGTTGGCGTAGGCGGCGCCAACGTTGAGCCCCACGCCGGTGTCGTAGGTGGCGGAAAAGGCGTAGCCATCGCCGTTTTGCGTCTGGATATCCTTCGCCCGTTGAGCGTCGTCCCCCCGATTCTTCCCCTGATATTGCAGGCCGAGATCCAGGCCGTCGACCAGACCGCCCAGGCTGCGGTTGTGGTAGGTCAGCAGGTCGTTGGCGCGGCCGGTCATAAAGTTGTCGGCCGCTTCGTAGCTGTCGTTGCCGAATTCAGGCAGCACGTCCGTCCAACCGGCCACGTCATACAGCAGGCCGTAGTTGCGGCCGTAATCCAGGCTGCCCCAGGGGCCGAACGTCAATCCGGCAAAGCCCAGGCGGGTATAGCTGTCGCCTGGCCCGGCGCTTTCCGGCTGATCGAGCCCTGCCTGATATTCCCACTGCCCATACCCCGTCAGCGCGTCGCCGATCTGCGTTTCGCCTTTGAAACCGAAGCGGGTATAGGAGCGGTCGCCGTTATTGTCGGCGTCGCTGCTGAAGTAATGCACGCCGTTCAGCTGGCCGTACAGATCCAGTTTATTGCCGTCTTTATTGACGATTTCCGCGCCGCTGGCGGCGGCCGGCAGCAGGATGAGCAGCGTCATCAGCACGCTTTTATGGTTCATTTCAGTTCCCCAAGTGGATGAAAACAGGGCCGTTAACCGGCCGATTGCGCTTGCGCGATTTTTTTGTACAGACAGCTGCGGATCCGATCGGTGAGGTGCCGCAGGCTTTCCCGGTTGCGCGCCGCACGCGGGAGGTTGACGCTGAATTCGTCGTCGATCCGTTTGCTGGTTGCGTCCAGGATCAGCACCCGATCGGACATCAGCACCGCTTCTTCGACGTCGTGCGTCACCATCACCATGGCGCGCGTGCGCAGCCGGTTGTCTCTCCACAGCGCCAGCAGGTCGCCCCGCAGTTTTTGCGCGGTAAAGATATCGAGGGCGGAGAAGGGTTCGTCCAGCAGCAAGAGGTCGGGCTCTACCGCCAGCGCCCGGGCGAAGCCCACCCGTTGACGCATGCCGCCCGAGAGCTCGCGCGGCCAGGCGTGCTCATAGCCGGTCAGGCCCACCAGGCGCAGCAGCGCTCCCAGCCGCTCGGCGATCGTCTGCGGCGGCAGCCGTTGCGCCAGCAGCCCGAAGGCGATGTTGTCGTACACCGTTAGCCAGGGATAGAGCGCGTAGGACTGAAACACCATGCCGACGTTGGTGCTCGGGCCGTCGACCGGTTTGCCCGCCAGCGTGAGCGTGCCGCTGTCCGCTGGGATCAGCCCGGCCAGCATGCGCAGCAGCGTGGACTTGCCCGAGCCGGATTGCCCCAGAATGGTGACGAACTCGCCGGCGTGCACGGTCAGCGTCACGTCGCGCAGCACGGGTTTGGGGCGCTTGTTTTCGCCGATAAACGTCTTGTTCAGCCGGCGGGCGCTGATAATCACGTCTTGAGTCAGCATGTTGTTCCCCCTTGATCAGTCATATTTGAATTTGGTTTCCGCGATGCGATACAGCGGTTGCCAGACGAAGATGATGCACAGCGCCACCAGCGCGCACATGGCGGCGCAGCCCAGCGCGGACTCCGGGTTCTTGCCGGCGTCGGTGACCACGGAAATGAACGCGCCCAGCCCGGTGGCGCTGAGGGTGGTGCTGCCCCACTGGATCACCTCGGCGGCGATGGCGCTGTTCCAGGCGCCACCGGCGGCGGAGATGATGCCCGTCACGATGTAGGGGAAGATCGCCGGCAGCATGTAGTAGCGCCACCAGCGGAAGCGGCGCAGCCCGAAGGTTTCGCTGACCTCGGTGATCTGCGTTGGAATGGCGGATACGCCGGCGATCACGTTAAACAACACGTACCACTGGGTGCCCAGCATGATCATCGGGATGGCCCACCAGCCGAGATCCTGATGATAAATGGCGATGAAGGCGGCGATCAGCGGGTAGAAAATGTTGGGCGGAATGGCCGCCAGGATCTGGATGATCGGCTGGAAGATCTTCACCAGCCGCGGATTCATGCCGATCCACACCCCCAGCGGCGTGAAGATCGCCACGCTGAGCAGCATGGCCGCGGCCACGCGCGCGGTGGTGAGCAGCATCCATTCCGGCAGCATGGCGAAGTACTGTTTGGGGAAGTATTCCCACAGCCGGTAACCGAACCAGATGCAGGCCAGCACCACGCCGAGATACCACAGGCTGCGCCACAGCCAGTTCCTCTTGGCGGTGAGCCTGAACAGGCGGTGCAGGCCGAGGGCGTACCACAGCCGCGGCAGCTTGAACAGCCACAGGTCAGCCAGCGCGCGCAGCGTGCGGCCGAGCGCCGCGCCGACGTGCGAGAAGGCTAGGCTGTTGTAGAACCACGGATTGCCGAGCGGCCGGCTGGCGGTGACGTCTTCGTATTTGAAGCGCGCGGTATAGCGCACCAGCGGGCGGAAAACCAGCTGATCGAGCAGCACGATGTTGGCGGCCAGCGCGACGATCGCATACAGGATCGCCGGCACGTTCTGCTGCGCCAGCGCTTCGGCGATATAGGAGCCGACGCCGGGCAGTTCGACCGAGCGATCGCCAACCGGAATGGCCTCGGAGGCCACCAGGGCGAACCAGGCGGCGGATTGCGACACCATGGCGTTCCACAGCAGGCCCGGCACCGAATAGATGAACTCCAGCCGCCAGAAGCGTTGCCATGGGTTGTAATTGAAGCTGCGGGCGGCTTCATCCAGCTCCTTGGGCACGATGCGCAGCGTCTGATACAGCGTCAGCATCATGTTCCAGGCCTGGCCGGTAAACACCGCGAAGATGGCGGTGCACTCCAGCCCCATCACGCTGTGCGGGTAGAGGTTGAGAAAATACACGGTCGTGAAGGTCAGGAACCCTACCAGCGGCACCGACTCCATAAAGTTGACGAAGGGCAGGATCACCCGGCGCAGCGGCGCATAGCGTGCGGCCAGCACGGCGAATACTACAGAAAACAGCAGCGACCAGGCCATGCCGAGGAGAAAGCGCATGCTGGTTCTGAGCGAATAATAAAGCAGGTTCCAGGCATCAAGACTAATGGCAGAGACGTTTTGTTCATTGAAGTCACCGTGCATGTCACCCCAGGCACGAATAAAAAAGGCAATGAAAAAAACACCGATGGCGATAACGATAAAGTCATTTAAATAAGACTTTCTGAAAACAGATGTACCCCGGTTATTTTGCATAACGCAATACCTTATTTTTCCCATAAGAAATCCGTCGGCGCTCGGGGAATATGCCCGGCGACACCAGATAAATACCGCTGTTGCGGTGAGACAGACGTTGTTTTCGCAGCGGGGCGATGGGTGGGCCGGCAGAGTGGGAAAGGCCGTCAGAAGGGGAACGGTTGCCGCATTCCGTGTCTTTCAGAATGCAACGCGGATGGCATTACTGAAAGACGCCCAATAGCATTAGCGTAAAACTAAAACTTTCATCGCCCATGGGGCCCTCCTCGGTTTAAATATGGCAGGGAGAGGGTAATGTTTTTCGCCAATAAAAAGCAATTGGCGCCGTGCGGTTTTTACGGTTGATGTGTAACAGGATAAATATTCATTTTTTAATCGCTATATCCGGAAAATAAAATAACGCATGGTGATGGCAATAAGGCGATAAAAATAAATCGCAGCGAAATAAAACGGCGCGCCTGAAGGGTGCGCGCCGCCGTAAATCAATAAACCTGCCTGCCGTTGATGCCGGCGGGGAAAATGCCGGTGGCGAAAATATGCCCGTTGGCCTGGATCTGGTCGTCGGGCAGCATCTCCAGCGGGAACTCGGCGGCCAGGCAGCTGAGAAAGGCATTGCGATCGTCGGTGGTGGTAAAGCCAATCAGATCGTAGAACAGCAGCGACGCGATCAGCTGGCGATGTTCCGGGATGCGCCGCAGCAGCGCCGCCGACGGGAACGGCAGGTGGAAGAAAAACGCGCAGGCGTTAAGCAGCCCTTGCTCCTTCAGCGCCTGGGCGCAGGGCAGCAGCTGGTAGTCGTCGATGCAGACGGTATCGCCGGGGCACAGGTGCTCGCAGGCGATATCGGCAAACCGGCGGTTCAGCTGCCGATAGGCGCGGTAGTTTTCCGGCGTGAAGTGCGCCTTCTCCGGCTGGTTGTGGAACACCGGCCACAGGCCATCGTGGTAATAGCCCTGATAGTGGCGGCGAAACTCCTCGATCGACAGCGGAAAGGTCACCTGATCGTAACCGGCGCGCTGCCGGCAGCTGATCGGGCGCTGCGCGAAATTTTGCACGTCGCCGTTCCAGCCGAGCCACAGCCCCGGTTCGGCGTCGGCCGCCAACGTCTGGCCGGCGCAGGCCAGATCCTTACCGTCGCACTGCTTGTTGGAAATCAGCACCAAACGAGACATGGGGGGCTCCTCATCAGTGAAGGGCGCGCAGGGCGTGTGCCGAACCATCGGCGCGCCAGGGTGCTTGCAGGGCGGGCAGCGTGACGCGCAGGCCGCGCAAGGCCGGATGCGCCAGGCAGCAGCGCGTCAGCCAGCTTCCCAGCCCGACGCCGCGGTATTCGGCGCTGACGAACAGTTCGCTCACCGACGCGAAGGTGGCGTAATCGGTCACCATGCGGGCGAAACCGAGCAGGTGGCGCTTGCGGTACAGGCCAAAGCACAGGCCGTGGTGCACCAGACGCTCCGCCGCTGCCCGATCCGGCAGGCTGAGAAAACGTTGGATCGCCTCGATATCCAACAACTGCCGATCGGTGCTGATATGAAAAACGCCTTTGCGCCAGCAGAGCAGCGGCTGCACGGGCGCCCGTTGCGGTTGCATATTCATGATTATCCTTAGGTTAATGAACCGGGGGGTTACAGCATCCAGCCGAGTTCGGCGGCGGTGACCTGTTCCTCGAAGCGGCGCAGTTCGGCGCTTTTGCAGGTGTGCCACAGGGTGCAGAACGCCGGGCCGAGCAGCTCACGCAGCGGATCGCTGTGGCGGAACAGCGCCAGCGCCTCCTGCTGGCCGAGCGGCAAGGGCGCGGCGTTGTCGCTCTCGCAGCCGTTGGCGGCGGGCGGCAGCGGCAGCGGGTGTTCCAGCCCGTGCAGCAGGCCGCCGAGCATCACCGCCAGCGCCAGATAAGGGTTGGCGTCGGCGCCGGCCAGACGGTATTCGATGCGCTGGTTGGCGCTGTTGGCGCTGTTGGCGCTGTCGGCGCAGGGCAGGCGCAGCGCCACCGTGCGGTTGTTGTGGCCCCAGGAGGCGCGCAGCGGCACGTGCATGCCGGGGCGGAAACGGCGAAACGCGTTGATGTTGGGCGCCAGGATCGCCATCGACGCCGGCATCAGCGCCAGCATGCCCGCCATCGCCTGTTGCATGTTGTCGCTCAGTTCGCCCGGCGCGCCGGTCAGCAGGTTCTCGCCGTGCTCGTTCTGCAGGCTGATGTGAAAGTGCAGCCCGCTGCCGGCGGCGTGGGCGCAGGGCTTGGCCATAAAGCAGGCGTGCTGGTGATGTTGCTCGGCAATCTGCCGCGTCAGGCGTTTCAGCGCCATGATCTGGTCGCAGGCTTCCAGCACGCGCCGGCTGTGATGCAGATTCAGCTCGTACTGGCCGGAGGCGGCTTCGGCCACCACGCCGGTCAACGGCAGGTTTTGCAGCCGCGCGTGCCGTTCGATGTCGCTCAGCAGCGCATGGTGGCGCTCGGGCGCATCCACCGCAAAGCTCTGCGTTGGGCAGGTTTCCGCCGCGGCGGGGTGCTGCGGATCCTGCAGGTAGAACTCCAGTTCGGCCGCTACCACCGGGAAGCAGTTGCGCTCGTGCAGGCGCTTCAGCACCCGTTGCAGCACCACGCGCGACTCCAGCTCGCAGGCGCCGCCGTCGGCATTTTGCATCGTCAGCAGCAGCTGGGCGTGGCGTTCGGGATCGCGCGCGCAGGGGCGCAGCGTGCCGGGCACCGGCAGGCACAAGCGGTCCGGTTCGCCCGCCCGCTGCCCCATCCCGCTTTCTTCAATCACCCGGCCGTGCAGATCCAGGGCGTAGATCGACAGCGGGAAGTAGCAGCCTTTCTCCAGCCCAAAGGCTTCGGCGATCGGCAGCCGCTTGCCGCGCAGCTGGCCGTTCAGATCGTGCAGATAAATATCCAGCTGCTCGGTCTGCGGATAGCGCTGCAGGTAGTGTTCCAGCTCTTTGTGGAAGGCGCGCGTTGGCGAAGCGGGCAGCTCCGCCAGCAGCGGATTGAAGCCGATGATATTAGAATGCATGGCGCGCTCCAGAACGACGACCGGTCACGGCCAGAGGCAGGGATAAACGCATGGGACAACTCTCTTGTGAGGCCATAGCGGCGATGTGAAAAGGGTATCTGCGGCGGCAAAAACTGTCTGTAAAAACGCCGTAACGTTAATGGGGCGCGGAATAAAAATGCCGTAAAGAGCGCGGCGGCGTTGGCGGGTTGGCTGCGCCGGCACGGTCTATACTGGCGAGACGGGCCGTTGAAGGAGAGATAACGATGAAGAGAATAGGGCTGCTTATCGCCGCGCTGGCCGCGTTCAACGCCACCGCGTCTTCCCCACAGGCGTGGGCCGAGAGCGAAAGGGCGATGCGCGCCGCCTGCCTGAAAGCCAGCGGGCTAAAAAACGCCAGGGTGGAAGGGGCGATCGTTCACTACGGCGACGACGTCGGCTATTCGGCGCTGTTTATCGGCGGGCGCTACCCGCAGCCGTTTATGAAAAATAAGCCGGGCAGGGAGCTGTGCTTATATCAGCGCGCCACGCAGAAGGCGGCGGTGCAGGCGGTGGAGGGGGATTAGACCGACTTCAGGAGATAGCTCAGGAGACACATGATGATTAAGAGTGCTCCTTGTAGCATTAATAGTCTGAAATCATTACGGATCCAACTTTGTAGCCTTGGTGATGAAGCCGTTCGAACGAAGTCGTAGGTTATGGGGCTTAGCCAAACGTTGCGAGTCAGTTTTAATTTCCGGTTGTTCAAAATCCAGCGAAACCACTGGGCTTTCAGTGAAACACCGATGAAGTTAAGGTTGTCCGCTATCACGACAAAAAGTGGAACAGGGTGTTTACTCACCACATAGTGTTGATAAAAGAGATCAAACTCTTTTTTATGAAGTCGATAGTAAATAAATTGGATAATAGCGAGAAGAAGGCATAGAAAGAATAGTAAGACCACTAAGAGTTTTATCTCTTTTATGTAAGACTCAATATAATTGATCATTTTTATACGTTGATTTTGATGAGATAAATAAAAATACAGCCCACGGTGGTAATAATGGCCTCTACGAGTAAAAGTATAAAATCCATCGCCAGCCATTTCTGTAGCTCAGGAGAGGCGGTTTTTTGCACGAAATCATAGGTTTTCGCATCGAGCCAAACCTGACCCCTAATCTTGATTTTTTTCCTCTTCAGGATCCAAAGAAACCACTGTGCTTTCAATGAGGTTCCAAGCATGCCGAGGCTATCGGCAAAGGCGACGTAGGGCGGAATAAAATGTCCGCTGCCGGCGTAACGTTGATAGAAAGCATCAAACTCTTTTTTATAGCGACGGTAACCAATGAACTGGATGAAGGCGCTTAAAACCAGCAATATCAAACACGATATGACGATAAATTTCATCATTCACCTACCACTAACGTCGTCAAATAATCGGAACCCATGCCACCCAGTGTGGATCCTGCGGCGCCTCCTATAGCGGCTCCAGCGATACCACAAACGATCACACCTGTTCCTGCTGTTGCTGCACCTAACACAATTGAACAGGCTGCAATCGCAAGACCTGCACCTGCATTTCCCACCCAAATCCCCGCCGCAGTACTTGACGCAAAATGACTGTATCCCTTCACCGCGATCTTGGCGCACTCCTGTTCACGGCCGGTGGTGCAGGCGTTGTAGACGTCGTTGGTGGTGTTCAGCCCACTCAATCCGATGCCGATCCAGCCGCCGGCTTTCATAAACTTGGCCGCACGGCTGGCGCTGTCGACGTAGTTCGAATAGCCCTTGATGGCACCGACGCCGGCAGTGCTCCATTCATGCACCAGCGATTTACTGGAGAGCCCCAGCGCGTGTTTGATTTGCGCATACTCTTTCATATTGAGTTGAGCACGAGTAAGGCGATTCAGTAATGGTTTTAATGTACCGAACAGCCGCGCCCGTTCCACCTGAAACTGCGTGCCAATCAAAGCGCCACTCGTGCGGAACTGATTTTGGTAGGTTTTTTCAATCTCGACCAGGATATTTTTGATCTGGCTGAAGTAGCGTTCTCCGGCATCCGAAGCCAGCCCGACGACCGTTTCCCCATAGCTGGTGAAGGCGGCGATAGCGGCGTAATTGCGGTGCAAGAAGGTGGAGAAATCGCTGTCACCGGCTTTCACCGCTTTGCTGGTGCGGCTCTTGGCCTGCATCAGGGCGGCGATCTGCGTAGATTGATTATGATTGCGCGGATCGGCGACGATCAGCATTTGCCCCGGTTGAACCAGCGGCGTATCGGCATTGAGCTGCATAAAAAAGCGTGCCGCTTCCGATGGCTTGCCACCGAACAGGTAGTTGGCGTGGAAGGCGAGCGGGCCGGTTTGTTGGGCGATGCAATAGCCCGGTGCGATGCTGCTGGACTTCTGTTCCATGTCGAAAAGCCTCCTTATTTTTAGGAAACTTAACATTTTCTACAGGGTGGTAACAGGTTCTGGCTCACGCTCTCGATCGGAGAATCATCTGAAAACAGCGGTATTTCGCTAAATCTGCCACTCCTTTCCTCTTTTCGATTGAATTGCTGAATGGTGTCTTATCGGTTTCTTTTGCGAGCTGCCAGGCAAAACGCCAACGGCGGTCTGGAGAAAATTATATATTCCGGTCTATCGTCTTGCCATAGATTGTACTCTATAATCAGGAGATGCCATGTGGACGGTAATGACAGCGGAAGAGTTTGATCGGTGGCTCTGTGAGCAGGATGAATCGACGCAGGAAAAGGTGTTGGCCGCGCTGGTGATGCTCGAGCGTGCAGGGCCTTCTCTTCGGCGGCCTTTTGTCGACGTGCTGAAAGGCTCGTTGCATCCCAACATGAAAGAGCTGCGTATTCAGCACAAAGGGCGGCCGATTCGCGCTTTTTTCGCCTTTGATCCGGCGCGGCAGGCGATTGTGCTGTGTGCGGGCGACAAAACGGGTAATGAGAAGCGGTTTTATAAAGTGATGCTGCCCATTGCGGATGCGCAGTTCACCCAATATTTGATGTGTTATTTCAAGGAGTAACCCATGAGCACCTTAAAGCAACTGCTGGCCTCCCGCACCCCGGAGAGCCGCCGGCGCATCGAGGAAATGGCCGAAGAGATGCTGTTTGAAGCGCACCTGCACCAGCTGCGGGAAGCGCTGAATATTTCCCAACAGGAACTGGCGAAAACGCTGGGCATTTCCCAGCCTTCGGTCGCGGCCATCGAAGGGCGCGGCAACGAGCTGAAGATTTCGACCCTGAAACGCTACGTGGAAGCGATGGGCGGCACGCTGCGCCTGGACGTTGAGCTGCCGGGCGGCAAGCACGTCGGGTTTACGGTCTAAGCGCGGGCTGCGCGCCACTCTCCGCCATTTCCCGTTCGATCACCGTCGCCAGCGCCTGCGCGGCGGAAGAGAGTTGGTGCTGCGCCAGGCGGATCAGGCCCACGCGCCGTTCGATGATCGGGCCGATCAGCGGCACGCAGATCGCCCCCAGCTCATCCATCTGTTGCTCGCACAGCGCCGGCACCGCGCTGGCGCCGAGGCCGTTGGCCACCATGCGCCCGACCGTCACCAGCTGGTGGCTTTCAAACGCCACCTCCAGCGTTCGCCCGCTGCGGGCCAGTTCCTGCTCCAGCAGCAGCCGCACCGCCGATGGCCGCTGCAGGGTGATGAAATCCAGCGTCAGCAGCTCCTTCCAGCTTACCTGCGCCTTGCGCGCCAGCGCCGAATCCTTCGGCACCACCGCCAGAAAGCGATCGCGGCACAGCGGGGTGAAGTGCAGGGTGTCGCTCGGCTCCGGCTCGAAGGCGATGCCCATCTCCACCCGCCCTTCGCGGATCATTTCAAACACCTGCTCGTTGATGACGTCGTGCACCGCCACGTTGATGCCGGCGTAACGATCGCGAAATGCCTTGAGGATCGGCGGCAGCGGGTTGCCGGCGAACGACGGCATGGCGGCGATCGCCACCTTGCCCATCTGCAGGGTGAAGCGCTGGCGCATCGCCTCTTCCGCGTTGTCCCAGTCCGCCAGCAGCTGGCGCGCCATCGGGAAGAAGGTTTCCCCCTCCGGCGTCAGCGTCACCCGGCGGGTGGTGCGCAGCAGCAGCGGCCCGCCCAGCGCGTCTTCCAGCCCACGGATCGCCAGGCTGAGCGCCGGCTGAGAAATATTCAGCCGTTCGCTGGCCTGGGCGAAGTTCAGAGTGTGAGCTACCGCTAAAAACGCGCGTAACTGTTTGATGTTCATTTTCATTTTGGTTGGCGTTAACTCTTTGTTAATTGTCGGTTAACGTGTGATTAATAAAAATTCTAAATGAATGAGGCATAAAAACAAAATTAACAAATCATTTTTGTGACCTGAAGATGCCCTCACGCAAGCCAGGGCATTTCGCCCTGCGCCGCAACATGCAGGGGCAACGATATGGCAGGGCTCGACAAACGCGTCGGCAGCTACCAGGAAGCGCTGGCAGGCCTGACGGACAACATGACGGTGCTGGCGGGCGGCTTTGGCCTGTGCGGCATCCCGGAAAATCTGATCGAAGAGATCCGCCGGCGCGGCGTGCGCGGGTTGACGGTGGTCTCCAACAACTGCGGCGTCGACGGGTTCGGCCTCGGGCGGCTGCTGGAAACCCATCAGATCCGCAAGGTGGTGGGATCTTACGTCGGCGAAAACGCGCTGTTCGAGCAGCAGGCGCTCAGCGGCGAGCTGGAGGTCGATCTCACGCCGCAGGGCACGCTGGCGGAGAAGATCCGCGCCGGCGGCGCCGGTATCCCGGCGTTCTTCACCGCCACCGGCTACGGCACGCCGATCGCCGAAGGCAAAGAGGTGCGCGAGTTCAACGGCCGCCCTTACATCATGGAAACCGCCATCTCCGGCGATTTCGCCATCGTTAAAGGCTGGAAGGCCGATCACTTCGGCAACGTCATCTACCGCCACACCGCACAGAACTTCAATCCGCTGATGGCGACCGCCGGGCGCATCACGGTGGTGGAAGTGGAAGAGATCGTCGCGCCGGGCGAGCTGGATCCGGCGGCGATCCACACCCCCGGCATCTACGTCGATCGGCTGATCCAGGGCACCTTCGAGAAGCGTATCGAACAACGCACCCTGCGGGCATAAGGAGAATTCGCATGCTTACCCGTGAACAAATGGCGCAGCGCGTGGCGCAAGAGCTGAGGGATGGTTACTACGTCAACCTGGGCATCGGCATCCCGACGCTGGTGGCCAACTACGTGCCGGCGGGCATGGACGTGATGCTGCAGTCGGAAAACGGCCTGCTGGGGATGGGCGAGTTCCCGACCGAGCAGCAGCTGGACGCCGACATGATCAACGCCGGCAAGCAGACGGTCACCGCGCGCCTCGGCGCGTCGATCTTCGATTCGGCGCAGTCGTTCGCCATGATCCGCGGCGGCCACGTCGATCTGACCGTGCTGGGGGCGTTTGAAGTGGACGTCGAGGGCAACATCGCCTCGTGGATGATCCCCGGCAAGATGGTCAAGGGTATGGGCGGCGCGATGGATCTGGTGGCGGGGGCGGAGAACATCATCGTGGTGATGACCCACGCCTCGAAGAGCGGCGAGTCCAAGCTGCTGCCGCGCTGCACGCTGCCGCTGACCGGCGCCCGCTGCATCCGCAAGGTATTGACCGATCTGGCCTACCTGGAAATTGAAGACGGCGCCTTCGTGCTGCGCGAACGCGCGCCCGGCGTCAGCGTGGCGGAGATTGTCGCCAAAACCGCCGGCCGGCTGATCGTGCCGGATCAAGTGCCTGAAATGCGTTTCTGAGACGGAGGTGAATGTGCAACAACGTGAAGTGGTGATCGTGGCGGCAACGCGCACGCCGGTCGGCAGTTTTCACGGCGCGCTGGCGCCGTTGACGGCGGTGGAACTGGGCACGGCGGCGGTGCAAGGGCTGCTGGCGCAAAGCGGGGTGGCGCCGCAGCAAATTGATGAAGTGATCCTCGGCCAGGTGCTGACCGCCGGCTGCGGGCAGAATCCGGCGCGCCAGACCGCGCTGAATGCCGGGCTGCCCGTTACGACGCCGGCGCTGACTATCAACAAGGTGTGCGGCTCTGGTTTGAAGGCGGTGCATCTGGCGGTGCAGGCGATCCGCAGCGGCGACGCCGGCGCGGTGATCGCCGGCGGCCAGGAGAGCATGAGCCAGTCGCCTTACCTGATGGCCGGCGCTCGCGCCGGTCTGCGCCTCGGCCACGCGCAGATGGTGGACAGCGTGATCCACGATGGCCTGTGGGACGCGTTCAACGACTACCACATGGGCATCACCGCCGAGAACCTGGCGGAGAAATACGCCATCAGCCGTGCCGAGCAGGACAGCTTTGCGCTGCGCTCGCAGCAGAAGGCGCAGGCGGCGCAGCAGGCCGGGCGTTTCGCGCAGGAGATCACGCCGGTGACGGTGCCGCAGCCCAAGGGCGAAGCGCTGCTTGTTAAGCACGACGAGCAGCCGCGCGACACCAGCCTGGAGGCGCTGGCGCGGCTGCGCCCGGCGTTTCGCAAGGAGGGCACGGTGACCGCCGGCAACGCCTCTTCGCTCAACGACGGCGCCGCCGTGGTGTTGCTGATGAGCGCGGAAAAAGCCGCTGAATTGCGTTTGCCGGTGCTGGCGCGCATTGCCGGTTACGCCTCGTCGGGCGTCGATCCGGCGATCATGGGCATCGGCCCGGCGCCGGCCGCGCGCCGCTGCCTGGAGAAAGCCGGCTGGCGGCTGGAGGAGGTCGATCTGATCGAAGCCAACGAAGCCTTCGCCGCGCAGGCGCTGGCGGTGGGCAAAGAACTGGGCTGGGAGGCGGAGCGGGTCAACGTCAACGGCGGGGCGATCGCGCTGGGGCATCCGATCGGCGCGTCCGGCTGCCGCATTTTGGTGTCGCTGCTGTACGAAATGCAGCGCCGCGGGGTGAACAAGGGGCTGGCGATGCTGTGCATCGGCGGCGGGCAGGGCGTGGCGCTGGCGGTAGAGCGCCCGTAAACAACCGAGGAGGGCACGATGCAGTCATCTGACTATGCGGTACTGGGCGCCGGATTGATGGGGGTGGGCATCGCCACCCACTTTATTCGCCACGGCCATGAGGTGCTGCTGTACGACCCGGATCCGCAGCGCCTGGCGGAGGCGCCGGTGGTGGCGAGCGGCATTCTGGCCGAGCTGAGCGACGTCGGGCAGTTTGATAACGCTGAGCGCGTCGCGGCGCTGGCGCGGCTGCGCGTGACCGGCGATCTGAACGACGTGGCGCGCGCCCGGCTGCTTATCGAGGCGATCCCGGAACGGCTCGAGCTGAAGCACGCGCTGTATGAGCAGTTGGAAGGGCTGATCGCCGACGACGCGGTGATTGCCAGCAACACCAGCGGCCTGCCGCCGGACGAGCTGGCGGCGCGCATGACCCATCCGCAGCGCCTGCTGATCGCCCACTTCTGGCACCCGCCGCACCTGATCCCGCTGGTGGAGATCGTACCCGGCCGCGCCACCGATCCGCGCCATCTGGCGGCGGTGCAGGCGCTGCTCGGCGGGATGGCGCTGGAGGCGGTGCTGCTGGAGCGCGCCGCGCCGGGGTTTGTCGGCAACCGGCTGCAGTTTGCGGTGCTGCGCGAGGCGCTGCACATCGTCCACAGCGGCATCGCCAGCGCCGAGGTGGTGGATCAGGTGATGCGCGCCTCGCTGGGGCGGCGCTACGCCATGGTCGGCCCGCTGGAGGCCGCCGACATGACCGGGCTGCCGACGGTGGCGGACATCGCCCGCCACCTGTTCCCGGAACTGGCGACCGGCGACGAGATGATGGCGCTGGTGGAACAGCGGCTGCAGCGCGGCGATACCGGCCAGCGCAGCGGCCGGGGATTTTATCTTTGGGATGACGCACGCAGGGAACGCATTCAACGGCGACGGGCGCATCAGCTGCGCTTTGCGCTGAAACCGTAATTTCGCACTCCGTACCTGACAATAACAACGATACTGAGGTGACCGATGAGCGTTTTGATTGCCCTGGCAGCACTGGGATTACTGATGCTGGCCGCCTACCGCGGCTACAGCGTGATTTTGTTCGCCCCGATCGCCGCGCTGGGCGCGGTGCTGTTGACCGATCCCGGCGCGGTGGCGCCGACCTTCACCGGGCTGTTTATGGAGAAGATGGTCGGCTTCGTGAAGCTCTACTTCCCGGTGTTCCTGCTGGGGGCGGTGTTCGGCAAGCTGATCGAGCTGTCCGGCTTTTCCCGTTCGATCGTCGCGGCGGCGATCCGCATTCTCGGCCGGCGTCACGCCATTCCGGTGATCGTGCTGGTGTGCGCGCTGCTGACCTACGGCGGGGTGTCGCTGTTCGTGGTGGCGTTCGCGGTCTATCCGTTCGCCGCCGAGCTGTTCCGCCAGAGCGGCATTCCCAAGCGGCTGATCCCGGCCACCGTGGCGCTCGGCGCCTTCTCCTTCACCATGGACGCCTTGCCCGGCACGCCGCAGATCCAAAACATCATCCCGACCAGCTTCTTCGGCACCAATGCCTGGGCCGCGCCCTGGCTGGGGCTGATCGGCTCGCTGTTCATCATCGCGGTCGGTCTGCTGTATCTTGAACGCCAGCGGCGCAAGGCGCAGCTGAAGGGAGAAGGGTACGGCACCGATCTGCTGAACGAGCCGGAAACCCCGGACGACATCAACCTGCCGAACCCGCTGATCGCCATCCTGCCGTTGATTTTGGTCGGGGTATTCAACCTTGGCTTCACCCATTGGATCCCGCAGTGGTACGGCGCCAGCCACGAGCTGACGCTGCCGGGGCTGGCCAAGCCGATCGCCACCGACGTGGCGAAGATCACCGCCATCTGGGCGGTGGAAGCGGCGCTGGTGTCGGGTATTCTGCTGGTGGTGGCGTTCGGCTTTCGCAATATTCGCGGCCGGCTGGCGGAAGGCAGCAAGACGGCGGTCGGCGGGGCAATTCTGGCGGCGATGAACACCGCCTCCGAATACGGCTTCGGCGCGGTGATCGCCGCGCTGCCGGGCTTTTTGGTGCTGTCGCAGGCGCTGTCGGCGATCCCCAATCCGCTGCTGAACGAAGCGATCAGCGTCACCCTGCTGGCCGGCATCACCGGGTCGGCCTCCGGCGGCATGAGCATCGCGCTGGCGGCGATGGCCGATAATTTCGTGGCCGCCGCCCACGCCGCGCATATCCCGCTGGAAGTGCTGCACCGGGTGGCCTCGATGGCCAGCGGCGGCATGGACACCTTGCCGCACAACGGCGCGGTGATCACCCTGCTGGCGATCACCGGCCTCAGCCACCGGCAGGCCTATGGCGGCATCTTCGCCATCACCCTGATCAAGAGCGCCGCGGTGCTGTTCGTGATCGGCGTGTTCTACCTGACCGGCATTGTTTAAAGGAGCGATACCATGAGTGTACAAGGCAAAACCGCGCTAGTGACCGGCTCGACCAGCGGCATCGGCCTCGGGATAGCGTCCGTGTTGGCCGCCGCCGGCGCGCGCGTGATCCTCAACGGCTTCGGCGACGTGGAGCAGGCGCAAGCGCAGGTCGCGCAGCTGGGCGCCGCGCCGGGGTATCACGGCGCCGATCTCGGCGATGCTGCCCAGATAGCGGACATGATGCAGTATGCCGAACGCGAGTTCGGCGGCGTGGACATTCTGGTGAACAACGCCGGCATTCAGCACGTGGCGCCGCTGGATCAGTTCCCAGTGGAGAAATGGAACGCCATCCTCGCCATCAACCTGTCGGCGGTGTTCCACACCTGCCGATTGGCGCTGCCGGGGATGCGCGAGCGCAACTGGGGGCGCATCATCAACGTGGCGTCGGTGCACGGGCTGGTGGCGTCGAAAGACAAGTCGGCCTATGTGGCGGCCAAGCACGGCGTGGTGGGGCTGACCAAGACGCTGGCGCTGGAGACCGCGCGCACGCCCGTCACCTGCAACGCCATCTGCCCCGGCTGGGTGCTGACGCCGCTGGTGCAGCAGCAGATCGACAAGCGCATTGCCGCCGGCACCGACCCACAGCGGGCGCGCGATGAGCTGTTGGCGGAGAAGCAGCCTTCGCAAGCGTTCGTCACGCCAGAGCAGCTCGGCGAGCTGGCGCTGTTCCTGTGCAGCGATGCGGCGGCGCAGGTGCGCGGCGCCGCCTGGAACATGGACGGCGGCTGGCTGGCGCAGTAGTGAATTCTCTTTCCCGGAGCGCGCAACGCGCTCCGTCGTTATTTCCCGCCATGAGTTAATTCCCCTGCGTGACGGTTTACCTGCGGTAGTAATATTTATTTGTTATTTGCTATCTTTATTCCCAGATAATCACGCCGGTTTATTTTGGGTGAAACGTGCGGATTGGTTTATTTAGTGCTGCGGTTATTACATTATTTTTCCCTGCGTTACAGATGAACACGTTTTTGCTGAAATTAAATCCAACCTGAAATAATGGCAGGTTATGGCGTGAATTTTTATATCTTGCGTGCGCTGTTCACATCGGGTAATTATTTCCGCGTGGCTTAAGACCACCGTGTTTATAACAATAATTTTTTTCGGGCAGGGGTAATAATGAGAAAAAATACAACGCCAATATTCATTGGCGGCGTCTTGCTGTCGGCGTTATCCGCCGGCGCACAGGCCGAGATCACCATTCTGGATAAAAACCCGCAGAGCAATGTGTTGCTGGCGCCGCTCAGTTTAAAGGTGGGCGGCAGCATTCGCCCCGAGTGGATCTTCAATAACGGCCCGGAGCCGGGCTATGACAAAAACGGCCACGACGGCGGCACGCGTTTTCGCTTCAGCGGCGACTATGCGCTGACGCAGAACACCTCGATCATCGGCTATTACGAGTGGGGCGTCGATCTGGCGCACGCGCTCAGCTGGGACGGGCACTATAACGAAGACGGCAAGCGCGACTATCAGCGCCAGCTGTACGCCGGTTTCAAAGACGATCGTTACGGCACCCTGACCTACGGCCATCAATACGGCATCTATTATTCGGTGGTCGGCATCAAAAGCGACGTCTGGGATAACGATGGCCACGCGGGCGGCACCGGCATCGGTATTTCCGGCGACTACGACGGCGGCAATAAACCGAAAAACAGCATCAAGTACACCAATGATTTCGGGCCGGTAACGCTGTACGCCAACTATTTATTGCCGGAAGACGATCTGCACACCGCGGATAACCTGATTTATCGCCGCAAGGGCGGGGGCGGGCTGGGCTTCGATTACAAGGTGACGAAGGATTTCACCTTCAGCGCGGCCTACAGTTATACCGACGCGAAGATCAAAGACAATCTGTACAACGAAAAGGATTATCACCAGCAGCTGTCCGGCACCGCGTTGACCTGGCAGCCGAACAACTGGTACATCGTCGGCACCGCCAGCTACTACAAAGACTATGTGCCGAGCACCCGCCAGCGCACGCTGTCGCACTTCTTCGCCGGTGACGGCTACGGGTTGGAAGGCTTCGTCGGTTACACCTTCAATATCGACAAGCCGTTCCTCAAATCGATCCAGCCATACGTGGCGGCGGACTCGCTGCGGCTGAAGGGGGACGAGGCGTATCACGCCAACCACGTTTACCTCGGCGCGGGCACCACCATCGGTTACGGTCTGTCGGTGTATGTGGAACGCACGCTGGCCAACAGCAGCGACAACGAGCCGGACTCCACCTGGATTACGGTGTTCTACGACTTCTGATTTTCACCTGCTCCAAGCCGGCGCCTGCGCCGGCTTTTTCACATGGTAATTGCGCCGCCCAGGGTTTCTCCAGAGGCGTTGCGCTCCGCCAGGTAGCGCGCCGGCGGTTTGCCTACCGCCTTTCTGAACATGGTGACGAAGCCGCTGGCGCTCTCGTAGCCCAGATCCAGCGCCACCGTCTGCACGCTCTCGCCCTGCGTCAAGCGCTGCAGCGCCAGCATCACGTGCAGCTGGCGCCGCCAGTGGCCGAAGCTCATGCCCATCTGTTGTTGCAAGGTGCGGCTGAGGGAGCGCTCGCTCATGCCGATGCGCTGCGCCCACTGCCCGAGGGTGGATTTGTCCGCCGGGCAGCTCAGCATGCCTTCGGTCAACTGCCGGATGCGCGCGTCGTCGGATACCGGCAGGTGCAGATTTTCGATCGGCGCGGCTACCAGCTGATCCAGCAACACCGCCGTCAGGCGCCCTTCAGCGCCCTGTTCGTCGTAGAGCGGTTCGAAGGTGGTGGCCTGCAGCAGCAGCTCGCGCAGCAGCGGCGAGACCGACAGCGTGCAGCAGTTTTGCGGCAGACCGGCGGCGGCATGTTGATCGACGAACAGGCAGTAGGCCTCGGTGGAGCCGGCGCCCTGGGCGTTGTGCAACACGTTGCCCGGCATCCACAGCGCGCACTGCGGCGGCACCAGCCACAGCCCGTTTTCCGCTTCGCAGCGGATCATGCCGCGCACGGTGTAAATCAGCTGCGCCTTCTGGTGGCGGTGCGGCTCGATTTCCCAATCCTGCTCGAGGGTCGAACCTTGCAGGGCAAACAGCGGGCGCGGCACCTGATCGATATCCAGACAGCGGCGGGGGATCTGTACTTTCATGAGAACAATTCTCAATTTGGCGGAATTGAAAAGTATTATGTCCTGATTGCGCAATGCGGTCTAGCGCCGGTGCCGATAAAGTAAGCGCCAGCCCTAAACCATTTCCTGAGGAAACTGATTATGTCATTGGATACCGCCGATTTTCCGCTGGTATGGATGCGCCAAAACGGGCGCGATACCCAGGCCGAGCTGGCCGAATTCAGCGCGCTGCTGGCGCGCGCCGAGCCTTTTGTCCTGATGACCGACCGCAGCGTCGGCGATGAAGAAGAAGAGCACGATCGCGATGCCCGCACCCAGGTCGCGCTGTGGAAACGCGATAACCGCGAGGCGCTGAAGCTGTGGGTGAAAGGCATGATCATGCTGGAGCCGGACGACGCCAAACGCGCGGCGGCGGAAGAGTTCGCCGAATACGGCGCTAAGTTCTGGGGCTATCCGGTGCTGGTGGCCGCCGATGAAGCTGCAGGCCGGGTATTGGCGCAGACGTTATTGTTAAAATAAGGGGAATACCATGCACCAGCAACAGGTGATTGAACAGCTGCTGGCCTGGATCGAGCAGAGCCTGGATCAGCCGCTGACGCTGGACGACATTGCCGCCAAGTCCGGCTACTCCAAGTGGCATTTGCAGCGGATGTTCAAGCAGCATACCGGCCATATTCTCGGCACGTACGCGCGCCGCAGAAGGCTGACCGCCGCCGCGCGCGAACTGCGCCTGACCGGCACCAGCGTGGCCTGCATCGCCGACACTTACCAGTTCGATTCGCAGCAGACCTTCACCCGTTGCTTCCGCAAGCAGTTCGGTTTGCCGCCGGCCAGCTATCGCCGCAGCCAGGATTGGTCGAGCTATGGCCTGCAGCCGCCGCTGCGGCTGACCGAAACACCGTTGCCGCAGGCCGATATCGTGACGCTGCCCGCCATGCAGCTGGTGGGCCATACCCAGCGCCGCAGCTTTACGCTGGGGCAGCTGGCGGCCTCCAAGTGCGAGCTGCGCCGCCACGCCTGGCGGCAGCTGCTGCCGCCGCAGGCGCTGCCGGAGGTGGTATACGGCCTCACCAGCCTGGAGGTCGACCGGCAACGCCGGGGTAACCCGCGCATGGCCTACACCGCCGCTTTGCCGGACGAAGGGGCGATGGGGGAGCGGGTGACTATCGAACAGGGTGAGTATGCCCGCTTCACCTATCAAGGGCAGGAGGAAGGGTTACAAAACTTTATCGTCCGATTGTATGACACCGCGATGCCGCAGATGAACGCCATCCGTCGGCCGGGGCAGGATATCGAGCTTTTCTACCCGGCGCAGGAGGGCCGCTGCCCGCTCGGCGGCGCGGCGATCCGCTGCGAATATCTGATCCCGATCCGGCGGGTAGAAGCGTTGGCCGCCGCCGGTTAGGCGGCGGTTCTCGCAAAAAATCGCCTTCGTGGCGCTTCAGGTTACAAAAAATTGCGATATTACATCGGTAATGGTTCACACTTTGATTGATGTGCACATATAATGCGCATCCGGTCAAATCCCCCCTGTTTTTCAGGCCGCAGCGCTTGGCTGCCGGCTGAAATCCATCGGAGTAAAAGTGGCCGTAGAAACCGATCCCCCTAATCGCCAGTGGCCTTGACCAACACGAAGATGAAAATGAGCATTCGCGCGTTATTAACCCTGTTTACGGCACTGGTTGCATTCAGCCAGGCTGCCTTCGCCGTCGTTTACCCGCTGCCGCCAAAAGACAGCCGTTTGGTGGGCGAAAATATCCAAATCACCGTACCGGAAGACAGCAAACTGCCGCTGGAAAGCTTCGCCGCCCAGTATCAGATGGGGCTGAGCAACATGCTGGAGGCCAACCCGGGCGTGGATCCGTTCCTGCCGAAGGCCGGCAGCACCCTGACCATCCCGCAGCAGCTGATCCTGCCGGACGCGCCGCGTGAAGGCATCATCATCAACAGCGCCGAAATGCGTCTGTACTACTACCCGAAAGGCTCCAACACCGTGGTGGTGCTGCCGATCGGTATCGGCCAGCTGGGTAAAGACACCCCGCTGAACTGGACCACCACCGTGCAGCGCAAGAAAGACGGCCCGACCTGGACGCCGACCGCCAAGATGCGCGCCGAGTACGCGGCCGACGGCGAGATCCTGCCTGCGGTGTTCCCGGCCGGCCCGGACAACCCGATGGGGCTGTATGCGCTGTATGTCGGCCGCCTGTACGCCATCCACGGCACCAACGCCAACTTCGGCATCGGCCTGCGCGTGAGCCACGGCTGCGTGCGTCTGCGCGCCGACGACATCAAGTACCTGTTCGAGAACGTGCCGGTCGGCACCCGCGTGCAGTTCATCAACGAACCGATGAAAGCCACCGTCGAACCGGACGGCTCGCGCTACGTGGAAGTGCACAACCCGCTGTCGGCCAACGAAGAGCAGCTGCAATCGAAAGATCCGGTGCCGCTGACCATCTCCGCGCCGGTCGGCAAAGTGCTGATGGACGCCGGCGTCAACCAGAGCGAAGTGGACGCGGCGATCAAGGCCCGTTCCGGTATGCCGGTGAAAGTGAACTGATTGCCTTCCGGCCTCAGTGAAAATGCCAAGAAGACGCCTGCGGGCGTCTTTTTTTATGCCTGTAAAACATGCTGTTGCGTGTGCGTGCGCAATGATGCCCTCAACGTTGCACTGAAAGAAGTCATTATGCGCGTCATCATGCAAATCGGGTTTCTCATGGTGGTCGTCATCAATGTTTAAAGCGATGCTGGCGGGGAGGAATGCACTGGAAAAGTGTCTCACTAAGTGCTACGTTTTTACGGGAAGCCCATCGCAATGCGTACATTTAAAACTTGTTGGTTTAGCAGGAAAGCTCGGGCTCACGGCATCACCGATAAGGCGTTGTGTCGGGCAGTAAAAGATGTGCAACGGGGTTTGGCTGCAGATTTAGGCGGTGGCGTATTTAAAAAACGTCTTAATCATAATCGCGACCGCGCGTTGGTATTAGCGAAAAATGGTCGGCACTGGGTGTTTGTTTTTTTGTTTGCCAAGCAGGCCCAGACCAATATTACAGGGGCAGAATTACACGCTTTTCGCAAGTTAGCGATGCAGTTTGGCGCGTTGAGCGACGACCAGGTCGAATCCCTGGTTGTGAAAAAAGAATGGGTGGAGATTTGCCATGAAGCAGGAAAAAACGTTTCGGAGTCAGGCCTTTGAGGCGATTCACAGCGCCGCTGAAGGATTGCATCGTGCTGGCGCCATTTCTCTGGAAACCCTACGCAGTTTTGATGAGTCTTGCCTTGCTCCGGTCGAGATGTTGCAGCCCCAGGAGATCAAAGCGTTGCGCGAGCAGTTACGTTTAAGCCAACCGGTTTTTGCCCGTTATCTGAATACCAGCGTGTCGACCATACAGAAATGGGAGACGGGGGTGAAACGGCCGGGCGGCGTGTCGCTTAAGCTGCTTTCGATCGTACGCAAGCACGGGCTTGAGGTCTTGTTGTAGTGACCGTTTGGGCTGTCACTATTATCACATTATCCCCTCTGGCTTTGGTTCTCTGAAATGCCTGCCTCGCAATTATTCCAATAAAAACTATCGCTAATTAATAAGTTATATCTCTTCCGTTATCGCCTGCCATTGAAAAAATTCTCGCAAAAAATCCACACTGTGAAAATAAGATCACACAAGCGTAACAAAAGGTAAACAAACCCCTCCTATATTGGCTGCTTCGCTTTTGGGAGGGAGTGTCATGCGTAACTGGAACGAACCGAAAAAGAACAAAGCGCACATCGAACTGATCCCGATGATCGACGTGATGATGTTTTTATTGGTGTTTTTCGTCTTGATTAGCCTGAACGTCATTCCTGCGCTCGGGCTGAAAACGCAGCTGCCGTCCGCCGGCAGCGCGCAGCAACTGAAACCGCAGAAGAAAGCGATCATCACGCTGGGGGCCGACGAACAGCTGCAGCTGGATGGCCAGCCGATCGCGCTCGACGCGCTGGTCAACACGCTGAAGCAACAGCAGCAGGCCAACCAGACCACCACCATCATCGTCAACAGCGACAAGGGCGTGGCGGTCGAGCGGCTGGTGGCGGTGATGGACAACCTGCGCCAGGGCGGTTTCTTCTCCGTCTCCATCGCGACACGGAAGCTGTGACATGTATCTGCTCTATCGCTCACGTCATCTTTTCAGCTGGTTGCCGGCGCTGATTGTCGCCGGTTGCCTGCTGTTCGCCAGCCAGCAGGCGGCGCTGAAGATCCAGCCGCGCTACGACGAAACCGCCATCGAACTGGCGCTGGTGGAGCCTGAACCGGCGCCTGAACCTCAACCGGAAACGCCGCCGGAGCCCCAGCCAGAACCGCCGCCGCCCGAGCCGGAGCCGATCCCCGAACCGGTAGTGCCGGCGCCGGAGCCGATCGTGGAAGCCAAGCCGGTGCCGAAACCGCAGCCGAAGCCCAAACCCAAACCGGTGAAAGAGAAAGCCAAACCGGTAGAGAAGCCTAAACCGACGCCGGCGCCCGCCGCCCCGCGCGCGCTGGTCAGCAAACCGGCGGCGCAGCCCGCACCGACCGCCCCGGCCGCGCCGAAGGTGAATGCGCAGGCGATTGAAAACGGCTATCTGCTGGCCTTGCGCCGCGAGCTGGAACAGCGCAAGCGCTACCCAAGCGGGCGCCAGGCCTCGCTCGAGCGCCCGCAGGGCAACGTCGAAGTGTGGCTGGAGGTCGATCGCAGCGGGCGGGTGCTCTCTTCCGGCATCGCCAACAAAGCCGCCAGCATGCTGCTGAACCGCGCGGCGATGAGCAGCCTGCAAAGCATCAGTTCAGTAAAGCCGTTCCCGAGCGAGGCGTTCGCCGGGCAAACAACCAAAAGATTTACCGCGACGTTCAATTATCAGGCGCCTTAGCGCAAGGGTTAATCGTTTGATTTTTATGGGATGCACACAATGAAATCGTTTAATCGTTCTGGGATCTATCTGGCGGTGATGTCGGCGATGCTGCCGGGCGCCGCGCTGGCGGCCGACGCCACCGATGTCGGCACCATCAGCGTCAAGGGGCAGTCGCTCGGCGGCGGCATGATGGTGCAGGATGACAGCGCCAAGGCGCGCTCCACCGTCACCAAAGAAGCGATGGACAAAATGCCGTCGGCGGCCAACGCCATCGATAAGCTGAAATACACGCCGGGCCTGAACGTCAACAGCAACGACGCCAGCGGCCTGAGCGGCGTGGACTACACCATGCGCGGCATGAACTCGGATCAGATCGGCCTGTCGATGGACGGCATCCCGATCAACGACTCCGGCAACTACGCGGTATACCCGAACCTGCTGGGCGATGCGGAGAACCTGGAAGAGGTGTTCGTCACCCAGGGCTCCTCCGAAGCGGACGGCCCGCACATCGGCTCGAGCGGCGGCAACATTGGCCTGGTGACGCGCCGCCCGGCGAAAGACTTCGGCGGTTTCCTCAAGCAGACGCTGGGCAGCAATAATCTGAGCAAAACCTTTGCCCGCCTGGAGACTGGCGAATACAACGGTTTCAGCAACTGGATATCTTATTCGCACACCGAGGCGAAGAAGTGGCGCGGCGAAGGGCGCCTGTACTCCGACAAGTTCGAGATGAACTCGCTGTATGAAGACGGCAACGGCAACAGCAGCAATCTGGTGATGAAGTACAACCGCCAGAACAACACCAACTACAACACCCTGAGCAAGGCGCAGTTCCAAAACGATGGGCGTGGTACCGATTACGCCACCACGCCGGAGTACAACAGCAAAGGGCAGTTGAACAAGTATTACAAGATCGAACGCAACCCGTTCGAGAACTTCACGCTATCGTTCACCCAGAAACTGCAGCTGCGCGACGACCTGTCGCTGACCCTGCAGCCGTATTACTACTGGGGCAACGGCGGCAGTTTCAACGGCCAGACGGCGTCGGTATTGTCCAGCACGTCGGACAGGGCCGGGCAGTATGACCTCAGCAACCTGCAGTCCAACACCTATTACCGCCCGTCGTGGACCCAAACCTGGCGGCCGGGCATCACCACCAAGCTGAAGTGGGACATCAACGAGCAGCACAGCCTGGATATCGGCTACTGGTATGAGCGTGCGCGCCAGCTGCAAACCCAACCGTTCATCAGCATCAAGGACGACGGCAACCCGGCGCAGATTTGGGGAAAACCTGGCGGCTCCGATCAGGTGAAGGACGCCAACGGCAATACGGTGCAGGGGCGCAACCAGTACACCATCACCCCGGCGCAGAAGGTGTGGCTGCAGGACACCTGGTTCGCCACGCCGGACTGGACCTTCGTCGGCGGCCTGGCCTATCAGTATGTGGAGCGCAAAGGGGACAACCGCGGTAGCCTGTACAACGTGCCGGAGAAGCGCAAAGCCACCTATCATGAATTCCTGCCGAACTTCAGCGCCAGCTACAAGGTGAACCAGGAAAACCAGGTGTTCTACAACCTGACGCGCAACATGCGCACGCCGCCCAACTACGTGCTGTACAACGTCGGCGACTCGCTCAGCACCAAGCCGGAACTGAGCTGGAACCATGAATTGGGCTGGCGTTTCCAACAAGAGGACATGCTGCTGAGCGCCACGCTGTTCTACATGCGTTACAGCGATCGCCAGATCTCCACCACCAACGCGGCCGGCGACTACGAGATGATGAACATCGGCAACGTGGAGAACAAAGGGCTGGAGCTGGAGTGGAGCGGCCAGTTGCCGCATAACTTCAACTACTACACCTCGTATACCTACACCGAATCGAAGCAGAAGAACGATATCGTCAGCAACGGCGGGCTGCCGCTGCCGACCTCCGGCAAAGAGGTGCCGAACGTGCCGAAAAACCTGCTGAACATGACGCTGGGTTATGACGACGGGCTGTATTACGGCAGCGTCAGCGGCAAGTACGTCAGTTCGTTCTACGGCGATCTGACCAACGACGAGAAGATCGGCGGCCGCACGGTGTTCGATCTGGCGGCGGGTGTGCATCTGCCGGTGGACAAGAAAATCGTCAAAAGCGCCGCGCTGCGCTTTGGCATCAGCAACCTGTTTGACAAGGAATACCTGACCTCGGTGCGCACCACCACCTTCAACGCGGCGCCTTACGGCGGCGTGAGGGCCAGCACGCCGTATTACAACGTCGGCGAAGAACGCACCTTCAGCGTCTCGCTGGAAGCCACCTTTTAACTGAATGCCCCGCCGCCTGCCGGGCGGCGGGGAAGAGGAGCCCTGTATGGACGCCAATCTGTTGCACGACATTATTTTCTACGTGATGTACGCCGCGCTGGCGATTGCGCTGGTGATCATCATCGAACGCACGCTGTACTTCGCCTACACCCAGCGTCAGGCGCGCCGGCTGGAGCAGGCGCTGACGCCGGACGTGCGCCGCGCCGCCGATCTGCCGGACGAGCTGACCCAGCGCAACAGCCTGCCGATGACGGTGATCGCGCCGGTACTGGCGCAGAAACACCACGCCGGCGACCGCGAGGCGATCGGCGATCTGATCGACGCCCAGTACCTGCTGAGCAAGCCGCCGATGGCGCGCGGCCTGTGGCTGCTGGAAACCGTGGTCACCGCCGCGCCGCTGCTGGGGTTGCTGGGCACGGTGATGGGGATCATCGAAACCTTCAAGGCGCTGGCCGCCTCGGGGGTGTCCGAGCCGAGCCTGGTGTCGGCCGGGATGGGCACCGCGCTGTACGCCACCGGCCTCGGCATCGCCATCGCGCTGCTGTGCCTGGTGGCCAACAACTTTCTGCAGAGCCGCATGGAGCGCATCAACGAACTGCTGAAGGTGCTGCTGATCCGCGCCGGCCAACCGGCCAGCCGCCCGGAGAGCGGCAGCGGCGAACAATGGGTTGACAACGGGGCGCCGCGCTATGCCTAATGGCCATCCAGTACGGCGGCCGCTCGGCCGCCTTTATACGGCATTGTGGGGCGGATGTTTGTTGATGTTGAGCCAGAGCGCCGCGGCGCGTTTTGCTATTCCCGGCTATGAGCTGGTGTACACCGCACCGGTGGAAACCGCGCTGCAGGCCGACGATCTGCGCAACACCGCCGAGGTGTGGCGCGAGATGTTCGACGCGGCGAAAACCCGCATCGATCTGGGGCAGTTTTACGTGGCGAATCAGGACGGTTCGCTGCTGGACGGCGTGCTGCAGCACCTGAAGGCGGCCGGCGAACGCGGGGTGAAAATCCGCTTTTTGCTGGAAGAGAAGGGCCTTCGCATGTCTACCGCCGAGACGCTGGAACAGCTGAAGGCGATCCCCAATCTGGAGCTGCGCATCATTTCTTACCAGAAGCTGAGCGGCGGCATTCTGCACGCCAAATATCTGCTGGTGGACGGCGAGCAGGCGTTCGTCGGCAGCCAGAACTTCGACTGGCGCGCGCTGGAACACATTCACGAAACCGGGCTGCGCATCAGCGACGCCAAGGTGGTGGGGCAGATCCAGGCGATCTTCGAGCAGGATTGGCAGGCGCAGGCGCTGCTGGCGCAGGATAAGCCGGTGCCGCCGCTGTCAGATGCGCCGACGACGGCGCCGACGCAGGGCAACTATCTGGCGGCCAGCCCGCGCGCCTACAACCCGGCGGGGGTGATTGACTCGCAGGCCGAGCTGCCGCGCTTGCTGGCCGGCGCCAAGCGGCGGGTGCGGGTGCAGGTGATGGACTACGCGCCGCTGTCGTTCGGCCCGGAACGCAGCCGCCCCTTCTATGCGGTGATCGACAACGCGCTGCGCAGCGCGGCGGCGCGCGGGGTGCAGATTGAGCTGATGGTGGCCAACTGGAACACCAAAAAGCCGGATATTGCCTGGCTGAAGAGCCTGGCGCTGGTGCCGAATGTGCAGATCAAGGTGGTGACCATTCCGCCGGCCAGCAGCGGCTTCATTCCGTTCGCCCGCGTCATCCACAGTAAGCTGATGACCATCGACGATGAGATTGCATGGGTGGGCACCAGCAACTGGACCGGCGGCTATCTGGACAACTCGCGCAATCTGGAGCTGGTGATGCACAGCGCGGCGATGAGCGGGCGGTTGGACAAGCTGTACCAACAGCTGTGGAACAGCGTCTACGCCGAACCGTTGCGGCTGGATTACGACTACCCGCCGCCCAAGCCGGGCGGCGAATCCTGATGAGCAGGGCGCGGTTCACCTCCGCGCCCTGTGTTTTTTAGCGCCGCCAGCCGGCCTTCTCCAGCGCCGTCACCAGCTGCTCGGCGCTCAACCCTTCCGCCCGGTGGCCGTTGCCGCTGACGGTATTGGCCGCCAGCAACGCATTGACGATCGCTTCTTCCACCGCTTCCGCCGCGGCGGCGAACAGCGCCGAAATATAGTCGTTGTTCACCATGCGCAGCGGCGTGGTGAAGGCGCCTTTGTTGGCGTAGTCGGCGGGCGGCAGGCCGTCGTTGCCGGTAGCGAAGGCGATGAAAATGTCGCCGCTCGAATCCTCGGTGCCGCCGCCGGTGCGGGCGATGCCGATGCTGGCGCGCTGCGCCAGCCGCGCACACTGGTGCGGCAGCAGCGGCGCGTCGGTCGCCAGCGCCACCACGATGGAGCCCATGCCGGGATGCGGCAACTGCGGCGTGAACGGCGAGGGGAGATGCCCCAGGTGCCGGCCCACCGGGTAACCGCCTACCAGCAGCGACTCGCGCTTGCCGTGGTTGGCCTGCACGATGGCGCCCACCGTCCAGCCGCCCTGATCGGCGGGCAAGCGGCGCGACGCGGTGCCGCTGCCGCCTTTGAATTCATGGCAGATCATGCCGCTGCCGCCGCCGACCGCGCCCTCCTGCGGCAAGCCGCCCCGGGCCGCCTGCTGCGCCTGGCGCACGTGCTCGGCCTTGACGTGAAAGCCGTTGATGTCGTTGAGCAGGCCGTCGAAGGTTTCCATCACCACCGGCATATTCCAATACACCGCGTTATCGCCCGCGGGCAGCGTTTCACGCTCCAGCGCGATCAGCGCATCGCGCACCACGCCCACGCTGTGGGTGTTGGTGAAGGCGATCGGGCTGGTCAGCAGGCCCGCTTCGCGCACCCATTCCAGGCCGGTGGCGTCGCCGTTGCCGTTCAGCACGTGCACCCCGGCGAAGCAGGGCGCGTGGCGCGCGGAACCGGGGCGCGGTTCGATCACCGTCACGCCGGTGCGCACGCTGCGCCCGTCCGCCAAATCGGCATGGATGCTGGCATGGCCGACGCGCACGCCGGGCACGTCGGTGATGGCGTTCAGCGGGCCGGGCGTGCCCTGTCCGATGATAATGCCCAGATCCTGAGCGCGCTGCGTCATGGTTATTCTCCTTCTATTGAGGGGGCGGCGAGGGGCGCCGGTTGGCGGCCGCGCAGATGGTTCAGCGCCAGCCCGAAGCCGATGATGCCGGCAATGATAATAAAGTCTTTCAGGCTGCTGGCGATCAAAATCGTCCACAGCACGTACAGGCAGCACAGCAGCGCCACCACCACCGGCAGCGGCCATAGCGGCATCAGGTACGGGTGGTGGAAGTGGCGGCGATGGCGGCTGATCAGCGCCGCCACCGCCATGATGATGTACACCAGCAGCAGCAGGATCACGGTGAACGAGGTCAGCGATTCGAGATCGGAGCAAAACGCCAGCAGCGCCGACGGCACGCCGAACAGCAGGGTGGCGATCCAGGGGGTGCCGAAGCGCGGGTGGATGATTTTCAGCGCCCGGTTAAACGTCGGCAGCCAGAAGCCGTCGCGCCCGCTGGCGAACATCATGCGGCTGAACTGCGCCACGATGGCGATGATGGCGTTGAACACCGACAGATAAATCGCGCCGCTTACCACCCGCGCCAACGTCGGGCCGCCGAGCTCGGTGACCACATAGCCGACCGGATCGGCCTGTTTGGCCATCTCCGTCAACGACGGCGAGCCGATCAGCAGGGCGGTGAACGGCACCAGTTCCACCAGCACCACGATGGCCAGCGTCAGCATGATCGCGATCGCCATCGGCCTGCCCTGTTCGCGCATGTCTTCCGCCATGTACACCGCCGCGCCGTAGCCGTTGTAGGAGAACAGCGCGACCCCGACCATGGCGACGATCAGCGGCAGCGACACCGGCGCCAGGCTGCCCTGCGCGTCCAGCATCACCGGCGCGGTGAGGATCTCCGTGCTCTGATGCGGGTGGCTGAAGCCGAGCCAGGCGATCAGCGCCAGCACCGCCACTTCCACCACCAGAAAGGCGCCGGTCAGCAGGGCGTTGGCCTTGATGTTGAAAATGGCGCAGATGCCGCCGACCAGCACGGTGAGCATGCCGGCGGTCGAGGCGTCGAACTGGGTGCCCAGCGCGGTGTTCAGGTAGGGCACCGCGCCGGTGGCCAGCACCGCCGGCACGAACAGTGAGGCGCTGAGGATAAACAGATAGGTCTGCAATCCGCACATGGTGCCGAACAGGCGCTTGATGATGCTGTATTCGCCGCCGGCGCTGGGGTGTGCGGCGCCGAGTTCGGCATAGCACAGCGCGATGGCGGCGGCGACGCAGGCGGCGATCAGAAACGACAGAAAGGCGCCGCTGCCGGCGTTGGCGATCGCCAGCGGGGCGATGACGAAGATCGAACTGGCCGGCGTCACGCCGGACGCGGTGATCATCACCACGTCGAGGACGCTGAGATTGCCTTTGAAGGTGTGTTCAGGGGCGGACTCTTTCATGGGATAACGACTCCATTAACGTGTGAGTGAATTATTGTTTTGCTGCACAGGCTGTACGCAGGAATCAAATGGAGCGCGCGGAAAATCCCCTGCGCCTTTCAAGCCGCAGCGTTGTTGGCCGCAGATCATTCGCACCAGTCACTTACTTAAGTAAGCTCCTGGAGACGAATGACTTTGCCGCCTGGCTGCAACTTGAAATTCGTTGGGGATAAGTTTGTTATTTTTATCCCGACGGGAAGCTGAAGCTGGCGCGCCGGGCATCGCCGGAGGACGGCCAGCGCTGGGTCACGGTCTTGCGTTTGGTGTAGAACCTGACGGCGTCCGGGCCGTAGGCGTGCAGATCGCCGAACAGCGAGCGCTTCCAGCCGCCGAACGAGTGGTAGGCCACCGGCACCGGCAGCGCCACGTTGATCCCCACCATGCCGACCTGAATGCGGCTGGAGAAGTAGCGCGCCGCCTCGCCGTCGCGGGTGAACAGACAGGTGCCGTTGCCGTATTCGTGGACGTCGATCAAGGCCATCGCCTCCGGCAGCGACGCCGCGCGCACCACGCCGAGCACCGGGCCGAAGATCTCCTCCTGATAGATGCGCATGCCGGGCGTCACGCGATCGAACAGCGTCGGGCCGAGGAAATAGCCCTGGCTGGGGCGGCCGTCCGCGCCGGTCACGCGCAGTTCGCGGCCGTCCACCAGCAGCTCGGCGCCTTCGGCCACGCCCTGATCGATATAGCCTTTCACCTTCTGATAATGCTGTTGGGTCACCAGCGGCCCCATGTCGTTGCGGTTGTCGCTGCCGGGGCCGACGCGCATGGCGGCCATCTGTTGCCGCAGCCCGGCGATCAGCGCTTCGGCGGTGCCGTCGCCCACCGCCACCACCAGCGGGATGGCCATGCAGCGCTGGCCGCAGGAGCCGAAGGCGGCGCCCATCAGCGCGCCGACCGCGCCGGGGATATCGGCGTCCGGCAGTACCACCGCGTGGTTCTTGGCGCCGCCCAACGCCTGCACCCGTTTGTTCTGCGCGCAGCCGGTGTGGTAGATGTGTTCCGCCACCGGCGTCGAACCGACGAAGCTGATCGCTTTGACGCGCCCGTCATGCAGCAGCGTCTCCACCGCTTCGCGATCGCCGTTGACCACGTTGAGCACCCCCGGCGGCAGCCCGGCTTCCGCCGCCAGCCGTGCGATATACAGCGCGGCGGAAGGCACGCGCTCGGAAGGCTTCAGCACGAAAGTGTTGCCGCACGCCACCGCCATCGGCCACATCCACAGCGGCACCATCGCCGGGAAGTTGAACGGCGTGATGCCCGCCACCACCCCCAGCGGTTGAAACTCGCTCCAGCTGTCGATGCCCGGGCCGGCCTCTTTGCTGTGTTCGCCCTTCAGCAGTTCCGGCACATAGCCGGCGTATTCGATATTCTCGATGCCGCGCTGCAGTTCGCCCAGGGCATCGCTGAGCACCTTGCCGTGCTCGGCGGTGATCAGTTGGCAGATGGCATCGGCGTGCTGCTCCAGCAGATCCTTGAGCTTCATCATGATGCGCGCGCGCTTCAGCGGCGGGGTGTCGCGCCAGGCGGGATAGGCCTGTTCGGCGGCGGCGATGGCGCGCTCCACCGTGGCGCGGTCGGCCAACTGCACCTCCTGCGCCGATTGGCCGGTGGCCGGGTCGTAAACCGGCTGGCTGCGTTCGCCGCCGGCGGCGGGCTCGCCGTTGATCCAATGGGTAATGGTCATGGTTCTCTCCTTATTCGGTGGCGTTGAGGGCGTCGCCCACGGCGTTGATCAGCGCATCGATCTGCGCTTCGCTGCTGATGAACGGCGGCGCCAGCTGTAGGGTGTCGCCGCCGTAGCGCACGTAAAATCCGCTTTCCCAGCAGCGCATCGCCGCCTCGAAGGGGCGCCGCGCCGGTTCGCCGGGCCGTGCCGCCAGCGTAATGCCGGCCGCCAGGCCGATGTTGCGAATGTCGGCGACGTGTTTGGCTCCCTGCAGGCTGTGCACCGCGCGCTCGAAATAGGGCGCCAGCGCCTGTACACGCTCCACCATCTGTTCGCGCTGCAGGATGTCCAGCGTCGCCAGCGCGACCGCACAGCTGACCGGGTGGGCGGAGTAGGTGTAGCCGTGCGGGAATTCGAGCTGGTAGTCCGGCTCGCCGCCGTTCATGAAGGTTTGGTAGATCTCCGGCCGCACCACCACTGCGCCCATCGGCTGCGCGCCGTTGGTCACCTGTTTGGCGATGTTCATGATGTCCGGCGTGACGCCGAACGCCTCGGCGCCGGTCATCGCGCCGCAGCGGCCGAAGGCGGTGATCACTTCGTCGAAGATCAGCAGGATGTCATGCTGGGTGCAGATTTCGCGCAGGCGCTGCAGGTAGCCGACCGGCGGCACGATCACCCCGGCGGAGCCGGAGAAGGGTTCGACGATCACCGCGGCGATCGTTGAGGCGTCGCGCAGCGCGATGATGCGGTTGAGCTCTTCCGCCAGCTCCGCCCCCTGTTGCGGCATGCCGCGCGAAAAGGCGTTGCCGGCCAGCAAGGTGTGCGGCAGGTGGTCCGCCTCGGCGCCGGCGCCGAACGTCTTGCGGTTGCCGGCGATGCCGCCGACCGAGATACCGCCGAAGTTAACGCCGTGATAGCCCTTTTCCCGGCCGATAAAGCAGGTTTTGCCCGCCTGGCCTTTGGCGCGCCAGTACGCGCGCGCCATTTTCAGCGAGGTGTCCGCCGCTTCCGAGCCGGAGCCGGTGAAGAACACGTAATCCAGCCCTGCCGGCGTCAGTGCCTTGATCTTGTTGGCCAGTTCGAACGACAGCGGGTGGCCGAACTGAAACGCCGGCGAGTAATCCAGCGTCGCCAGCTGGCGCTGGGCGGCATCGGTGATTTCCTGCCGGCCGTGCCCCAATCCGCAGCACCATAATCCGGACAGGCCGTCGAAAATCTTTCTGCCGTCATGGCTGGTGTAATACGCCCCCGCGGCCTGAGTAATGATGCGCGGCTGCGCTTTAAAATTACGGTTGCCGGTAAAAGGCATCCAATGGGCCTCTAACCCTTCGGCATCGAGACTATTTAGCGGGTGATTTTCAGCGGCCATGTTTTCCTCCGAACAGGAAAATAAGAGCGATTAATGAAATAAACCGAGTTGTTAACGAATTGTTGTGCGAAATTGACTATGTACCGCTTGTTCTCTACTGTGAATAATCATATGTCGAAACTTACTTAAGGTTTTATGCAAGTAAAAAAGCGTGCGCTGTTAGGGCAATTGTCGGATATGGATCTGCGTTTGCTGCGGGTATTCAAGGCCGTGGTCGACTGCGGCGGCATGAGCGCCGCCGAACTGGAGCTGAACATCAGCCTGTCGACCATCAGCAAGCACATCAAGGATCTGGAGCAGCGGCTGGGCCTGACGCTGTGCCAGCGCGGGCGCGAGGGCTTTGCGGTCACCGACGAGGGGCTGTTGATCTACCAGGAAACGGTCAACCTGCTGGCGGCCACCGAGGCGTTCCGGCGCGGGGTGGACGAGGTACACCAGCGCCTGGGCGGGCAGCTGCACGTGGCGATATTCGACCATACGGTCAGCAATCCGCAGGCGCAGATCGGCCGAGCCATCGCGTTATTCAGCGAGCGCGCGCCGGAGGTTTCTTTGCAAATGTACGTGGAGCCGATTAATACCATTGAACGCGGCGTAATTGACGGGCAATTTCAGGTTGGCGTTATTCCCATGCACCGCAGCGCGGAAAGTTTATCTTATCATTCGTTATTCAGTGAGAGGATGTTCTTATATTGCGGCGCGCAGCATGAATTATTTACCGCCCCCCATGAAACATTAAATTGGGATCTGCTGCACAATTATGCCTTCGCTGGATTAGGCTACCATTCGCCGAATATGGAACTGAGCCTGCAGCAACATTTGCATCGCAAGGCGACGGGGTTCGCGCAGGAGTCGATCGCCACGCTGATCCTCTCCGGCAAATACGTCGGCTTTTTGCCGGATCACTACGCGGCGTTTTTCGTGGCGCAGAACCTGATGCGGGCGATCAAACCGGCGCTGTTCCGCTATCACTGCGAATACTCCAGCGTGCTGCGCCGCTCGCCGGTGCCGCAGCGGGTGGTGAAGCTGTTCCATGAGTGCCTGCTGGCGGCCCACGGAACAGCGTGACGCTTACTGCTCTTTCTTCTTGCCGAAGATTTTGATCAGCGCGCCGACCAGGATGCCGACCGCGATGCCGGCGAAGATCCAGCCGATGATGCCCATTTCCTTACTCCTGCTAGTGCGTTGATCTGATTATACCCGTCATACTTGAAACTGCATCTGTGTTGGCTGCGAGTGCGTACGCCAGTCACTGACTTGAGTAAGCTCTGGCGAGCCGCCTCTTGCCGCCGGGATGCCGCTCCAACTATTTAGGGTAGAAATAATCATTCGACGCGAAACGCCTCTTCGATCATCCGTTGCCGCTGCGCCGGCGCATAGTCGATCCAGGAATTCTTGCTGTTGGATTTGTCCAGCGCCACCGCCAGTTCCTGGCCGGAAATCGGCAAATCGTCCAGCCAGAACGGCGCGATGGCGTGGCGGGTGATGAAATCGGTCAGGTAGCTCTCCGGGCTGCCCTGCCAGTGCGGATACAGGCGCGCGGCCAGCTCGGCCATCAGCGCGCGTTGCTGCGGCTGTTCGCTGCTTTCCAACAGGGCGAGGAACGGCAGCAGCAGACGGCCGCAGACCTGGCCGTGGTGGTAGTCGCGCAGCGCGCCGATCTCGCCGGCGATGCCGTGGATCACCCCCAGCCCGGCGGCGCTCAGCGTCAGCCCCCCAAGGTACGAAGCTTGCATAATCGCTTCGCGCGCCGCGTCGCTGCGGTTGAGCGCCGGCCAGGCGGCGAGGAAGTGGCGGATGCCGCTCAGCGACATGTCGCGCGTCATGGCGCCGGCGGTTTTCGACAGATAGGCCTCGAACAGGTGGGTGAAGGCGTCGATGGCGCAGTAGGCCAGTACCTTGTCCGGCGCGCCCGCCAGCAGCTGCGGATCGAGAATGGCGGTGTGCGGCACGAAGTTATTGTGGCGCAGCGAGGCCTTCACTTTGCTGACCTGAGTGTCGGTGATCACCGCGTTCTGCGTCACCTCGCTGCCGGTGCCGGCGGTGGTGGGAATGGCGATCAGCGGCAGGGTGGCACCGCTGATTTTGCTGTCGCCCACCTTTTCCATATAGCGCAGCGTCGGCAGCGGATGCTCCACCAGCGCGGAGAACGCCTTGGCGGCGTCCAGCACGCTGCCGCCGCCGATGGCCACCACGCGCCGCGCCTGGCCGCGCCAGCGCGCCACCCAGGCGTCAATTTCCTGCGGTGACGCCTCGTGGCTGACGATCTCGGTGCCGATGAACAGTGGCGCCAGCGATTCGCGCAGGCCGGCGTACACCGGGCCGTTGAGAAAAGATCGGCAGCTGAACAGCAGCGTCGGCTGCGGATCGGCAAGCAGCAGCGGCGGCAGTTGCCGGATGCTGCCGTGGCCGAACCAGGTCTGGCGGTTGGCGATGATGTGGCTGACGGACATGAGGTCTCCTTGACGGCGTTGCAGGGCGCGATGCCACAGCATAAGCCAGCGGGCGCGGAGCGGCCACCGCTTTCCCCGCTGCGGCAACTTGTGAGTTGTTTAACATGTAAACGATCGCGTTCTTGCATTTCGGCGCGCCTGATGCTTTTTTTAACAGTACCGGCCGTCATGCGGCCAACCCCATCCGAAATCGGTAGATTGTTAATGTATTAATAATGGCGAGGCGGGTATGGATATTCAGGTTGAACGCTTGTCTGCGGTGATCGATGCGGTGGCCAGCCCGCGCTTTTATCCCAGCCTGTTGAACTGGCTGGAAGGGTTTTTCGCCTTCGACAACGCCATCGTTTATGCCTTCGAACGCGGCCGGCCGCCGCGCTGCCTGATCAAAACCGAGCGGGAAAACAGCGATGCGGTCAACCAGCTCTACCAACAGGGCGCCTATCTGCAGGATCCGTTTTACCGCGCGCTGAACGACGGCGGCGCAGGCGAGGTGCTCACGCTGCGCCAGCTGGCGCCCTGCGGGTTTTATCACAGCGACTATTACCGTAATTTTTATCGCAAGACCGGCTGGCACGACGAGGCCGGCGTGCTGCTGCAGCTGACGCCGGAGCGCGGGCTGGGGGTGTTCTTCGGCTCGGCGCGCCGCACGGTGGCGGTGCGCTACCCGCAGCGGGCGGATCTGCGCAGCGCGCTGACGCTGGTGAAAAGCGTGGCGCGGCTGCACGGCGAAGTGGTGGCGGCGCCGGCCGAGGCCGACACGGGGAACGACGATGGCGCGCAGGCGCGTTATCTGCTGACGCCGCGCGAGCGCGAGATTGTCGATCTGATCCTCGCCGGCTGCGGTTCGCAGCAGATTGCCGACCGGCTGTTCATCAGCCTCGGCACGGTAAAAAATCACCGCAAGAACATCTACGGCAAGCTGAACATCGGCTCGCAGGCCGAACTGTTCAGCCTGTTGCTGACCGCCCCGCAGCGCCGCAGCGCGTGAATGTATCGATCTATCCCCTATAGCTTTCAAGCTACAGCTAGGCGGCCAGGACGAGCGTCCCCAGGAGCTTACTTAGGTAAGTGACTGGGGTGAACGTCAGCAGCCAACAACGCTGTAGTTTGAAAGATGAAGGGGACGAATGTCCCTAAGGGGACATAGCGGCACGGCTGCCGCCTCCCGATAATCCGATGTCATGGCATAGGCAATCGGGAGTGCGGCAGTGAACAACGAAATCGAGTCCTTAACCTACTACGCGGCGACCAAAAAATACGATCTGCGCTTCCCGACGCTGGAAGAGGATCTGGACGTCGACGTGGTGATCATCGGCGGCGGCTTCTCCGGCATCAACACCGCGCTGGAGCTGGCGGAGAAGGGCATCACCAACATCGCCATTCTCGAAGGCCGCTATCTGGGTTACGGCGGCACTGGGCGCAACGGCGGCCAGGTGATGGCCGGCATCGGCCACGATCTAGAGAAGATCAAGCGCCACGTTGGCCCGGCGGGGCTGGAAACCATCTTCAAAATCAGCAACCTCGGCGCCGGCATTATCCGCGAGCGCATCAAGAAATATGATATCGACGCCGACTTCTGCTTCGGCTACGGCTATCTCGGCAGCAACGCGCGCCAGGAGAAGACCCTGCGCGGCTGGCTGAAGGAGTTCAGGGCGGTAGCGCCGCAGGAGGAGATTGAGCTCTATACCGGGGCGGAGGTGAAGCAGGTGGTGGGCTCCGACGCTTACAGCTGCGCGCTGAAACACATGGGCGGCGGCCACGTGCATTCGCTCAACCTGCTGCTGGGCGAGGCCAAGGCGCTGAGCGGCTATGGGGTGAAAATCTTCGAGAACAGCAGCGTGCTCAACGTGG
The DNA here is from genome assembly GCF_052169255.1 of Serratia sp. CY29653. Classification (NCBI taxonomy): domain Bacteria; kingdom Pseudomonadati; phylum Pseudomonadota; class Gammaproteobacteria; order Enterobacterales; family Yersiniaceae; genus Serratia; species Serratia sp. CY29653. The sequence goes on from NZ_JBJNLC010000002.1 coordinate 309,861, forward strand.
AGTACGGGCCGCGCATCACGGTGCGCACCGCCATGGGCTCGGTGCGCGCCAACAAGATGCTGTGGGCCTGCAACGGCTTCCTCAACGGCATGGAGCCGCAGATTTATCGCAAGACCATCAATACCTACGCCTTCCAGCTGGCCACCGAGCCGCTGTCTGACGATCTGATCCGCCAGATCAGCCCGATCCGCGGCGCCTACAGCGACATCCGCCCGGTGATCGACTATTACCGGGTGACCAACGAAAACCGGCTGCTGTTCGGCAGCGCCACCCGCCTGATCGAATATTTCCCGTCGGATCTCAAGGCCTGGAACCGCAACCTGATGCTGAAGGTGTTCCCGTACCTGAAAGACGTGAAGATCGATCTGGCCTGGGGTGGCCCGCTGTGCTGCAGCGCCAACCTGTTCCCGCAGATCGGCACGCTGCCGGATCGCGACAACGTGTTTTACGTGCAGGGCTACTCCGGCTTCGGCGTGACGCCGAGCCACATCGTGTGCAAGGTGCTGGCGGAGGGCATGAGTGAAGGATCCGATCGCTACGATCTGATGAGCTCGATCCCGCACGTCAACATCTTCGGCAAGGACAAGCTGCGGCGGGTGATGACCACCGCCGGTAAGGTTTGGCACCAGACATCCGGCTACTGGAAAGGCCGCCGTTAACCCTCAGAGGAGAATGACATGAAACCGTTACTGCTTAAACAACCGCTGCCGGAACTGCTGGAGATCGGCAGCGTCAGCAACCTGGGCGCCACGGTGATCGCCGGCACGCCGACCGTCGGCGTGGCCAGCATCTTCGGCGAGCCGACCGACAACCTGAACTGCGGCGTGTTCAGCTGCACCCGCGGCAGCTTCCTGATGGAGTATCCGTTCGCCGAGCACGCCACGGTGTGGGAAGGCAGCGCGACCCTGACCAACGAACGCACCGGCGAATCGGTGCAGTATCAGGCCGGCGATTCCTGGTTCGTCGAGAAAGGCACCCCGGTGCGCTGGGACATCACCTCGGATCGCTTCGTCAAACACTACCTCGCCATCGTCGAGGGCTGACGCCGTCATGCCCCCCTCGGCCCGCTGAGGGGGAGCGCCTTAGCCTAACGCCCGCGCAATAAAATCGGTCACCCGCTTGAGGATCCGATCCTTATTGGTTTCGTTAAAGCTCTCGTGCCGCCCGCCCGCATTGATCATCCGTTCGAAATCGTCGCCGCGCAGACGATCGAGCGCAGTTTGCGTTTCGCTCATCAGCACCAGCCGATCGTCGTCGCCGTGGATCCACAGCGTGGGCAGCGCGCCGAAGCCCGGCCCGGCGTTGATGGCGGCGAGGATCCGCTGCATGGCGCGCAGGGTGGGGCGCTTGAACGGCCCGTGCCACACCAGCGGATCTTCCTGATACGCCGCGCCAACCGCCGGATCGCGCGCCAGGGTAGCGGTATCCAGCGGCGCGTCGGGGATCGTCGGCAGTTCGGCCAGATCGGAGATCGCCGTTCTGTCGCCAAGCAGCGGGCCGGACAGCACCAGCGCGCGCACCTCCTCGCCATAGCGCTGCACGTAGCGGGTAGCGATCATACCGCCCATCGAGTGGCCGATCACCACCAGCGGCAAGGTGGGGTATTGCTGCCGGAAATGGCTGACCACGCGCTGCACGTCGTCGACCACGGCGTCATAATCCTCGATCAGCACGCGTTCGCCCTGCGACAGGCCGTGGCCGAGATGGTCGGGGCCAAACACCCGCGCGCCCTGCGCCTGTAGCGTGCGCGCCACGTATTGGTAACGGCCGAGATGCTCGCCGTAGCCGTGCACCAGCAGCGCCAGATAGCGCGGCTGGTCATTTCCCCAATCATGCACGGCGATGTCGCCGTGACGGCCTTTGATAAAGCTGACGGTTTGTTCGGGCATCTTATTGTTCTCATGGTGGTAGGGTTGCTCTTCAGCGTAGCGGCTGGCGACGAAGTTGTCAGGGGCGCCGGGTGCGGCGCCCGCAGAGAGGGGATTACAGGCCGAACTGGCGCGCCAGTTCGTCGAGCGCTTCGCGCTGGAAGCGGTTGAAGGCGTCGCGCGGCTGTTGTTGCTGGATGAACGCCAGCAGCGGATCCTGCACTTCAGTGCGCACGCCGCTCAGCTGTTCCATCACCGCCAGCCCGCAGAACGGCACGTAGGATTCGGCGTAGCCGCCTTCGTGCACCATCACCAGCTTGCCGCCGCACAGCCGGTCGGCGGCGTCCTGCACCAGCGCGGTCATGGCGCGGAAGCTGTCGCTGTGCAGCTGCATGCGCGCCAGCGGATCGAGGGCGTTGGCATCGTAGCCGCAGGCGACGATGATCAGCTCCGGCTCGAATTTTTCCAGCGCCGGGATGATGAGGCGCCGCATGGCGTGCAGGTAGCCGTCGTCGCCGGCACCGGCCAGCATCGGCACATTAACGTTGCAGCCCGCCCCGGCGCCTTCACCGCGATCCTGCTCGCCGGAATAGCCCGCCGGGAAGCAGCCGTCCTGATGCAGCGACAGCGTCAGCACGTCGCCGCGCTGCCAATAGATGTGCTGGGTGCCGTTGCCGTGGTGCACGTCCCAGTCGAGCACCGCCACCTTGCCGAGGCCGTAGCGGGCCTTGGCGCGCTCGATGGCGATCGGAATATTGGCCAGGAAGCAGAAACCCATCGATTGATCCGGCAGGCAGTGGTGGCCCGGCGGGCGCGACAGCGCATAGGCATTATCCAGCTCGCCCTGCAGCACCGCCTCCACCGCCGCGCAGGCCAGCCCGGCGGAGAGTTTGGCGATTTCATAGCTGCCCGGCCCCAGCGGCGCTTCCTCCCCCAGCAGGCCGCCGCCGCTGTCGCTCACCTGTTTGAAACGCTGCAGGTAGTGGGCGGGGTGAATGCGCAGCAGGTCTTCTTCCGTCGCCGGTTCGGCGCTCAGCAGGGTGAGCTGGCGCGACAGGCCGGACACGTCCATCAGGTTCTTCATGCGCCGTTTGGTTTCCGGCGACTCGGCGTGGCCGGCGCCCGAGGGCGGTTGTACCCAGCCGCCGACCGGCAGGGTGGTGGCGTGCAGGCCGGTGCTGTGCCAGAAACAGCGTTCATCAAACAAGAAACCGGTTGTTCTTTTCACCTTTCTCCTCCTGTTATACGGCGCGGTGCGCGCGGTGAAGCCAGCGAAATCAACAGCAGCGACAGCAGCGCGCAGCCCAGCGCGCCGAACAGCAAGGCGTTGAAACCGCCGGAAGATTCGATCAGAGAGCCGGCCAGCGTCGGGCCGATGGCCATGCCGCCGCCGATCACCAGGTTGATGCCGTTCATCAGCTTGCCGTCGTTATCCAACCCGGCGACGCGCGCCAGAATGAACGGCAGCACGAAGGTCCAGGTGAATTTAAACAGCAGGGCCGCCAGGGCGAAGCGCAGCAGCAGGGGCTGGCCCGTCAGCAGCGCCACGCTGGCCAGCAGCAGGGCGTACCCCAGTACGATCGGGCGCCCGCCGCCGAAGCGCGCGCCGATCAGCGCCGCGGCCCCCGCGCCGACGATGCCGAGCAAGGTGGCGACGGCCAGCACCTGGCCGCTGTGGGCCGGCGACAGCCCGGCGCCGGCGGCGATGCCGCCGATAAAGGTCCAGACCGCGCTCAGGCTGATGTAAAAGGTCAGCACCGCCAGCACGGCGCACAGCTTGCGCGCCAGCGAGGCGGCGGGGCCGCTGCGGGCGGCGCGGGCGGCGGTGAAACCGTTGGGGAACGCCGGGATGAGCGGCAGGCAGCACAGCATGATGGCCGCCAGAATCAGGTAGACCGCCATCAGGCCGAAGTGCGCGAACAGCGGCGGCAGCACCAGCAGCCCGACCGCGCCCAGCACCAGCTGGCCGAGCACCCAGAAGGCATAGACCCGGCTGGGATTGGCGGTGCCGGCGGCGCAGGTGATGCAGAGGATCATCAGGGTGCCGCCCGCCAGCGAGGCGATAAAGCGCAGCGGCAGCAGCAGGGTAAAATCCTGCGCCAGCGCCGAAGCCAGGTTGCCGGCGATAAACACCAGCGCCGACAGCGTAGCGACCCGCCGCCAGTTGATGCGCCCGATCCACCACCACGCCGGCAGCGTGGCCAGGCTCATGGCGCCGAGTTCGGTGGAGAACAGGTGGCCGATCTGCGCCGGGCCGAGCTGCCACTGCGCGGCGAGCTGGGCGGCCACGGCGGGGGCGGTCATCAGAATGCCCGGCGCGATGGCGGCGAAGACGATAATGGCGGTCAGCAGCCGCGGCGGGCAGGGGAGCGCCGCGCCGACGGCGGGCGCGGAAACCGAATCACTGGACATAAACCTTATTCCCCAAGCGTTGAGTGACGATGAAATATCCCGCCCGGCCCGATTGCGAGCAGGGGGAGGCCGCGCCATAAATGGCGAATACGTTTTGGCGTTATTTTCCGGCCGCCGGCAGCGGTGGCCGTTATCGGGCGTTAACCGTGGGCGAGAAAGCCGCCGGCGACCAGCTCGGTGCGGTTCACCACGTCGGTTTTGGCGAAAATATTGCGCATATGGGTTTTCACCGTGGACAGCGAAATACCCAGCTTCAGGGCGATGCGCTTATTGCTGGCGCCTTCGCGCACCAGGTTGACGATCTCTTGCTCTTTGGCGGTCAGCATCTGCGCCTCGCCGTCGGGCAGCAGATCGCGCGTCGCCAGCTCGATCAGCGGCAGCACCGCGCGCAGGCGGCCGCGCTCCACTTCGGTAAACGGCGTATCGCGGATCAGCGATACCCCGGCGACGATGCGCTTGCGCTGGCGGATGAAGATCTCCGTCATGTCGCGCATGTCGTTCGGCAGCATAAAGTCGTGGTAATAGCGGCGGTTGCCGGCGATCGCCGCCGGGCTCATGCCGACCATGGTGATGTCCTGGCGATGGAAATTGGCCGGTTGCAGCGGGTCTATCTGTTGGAAGTGGTTCAGATACTGCTGATGCGTTTTATCGGGCATGCCATACAGGATGTAATGATCCGGCCGCAGGTCGCGATCGACCAGATAAAACACCCCGGCGGACACCGGGATCAGGTGCGTAATGGTCGCCAAACAACTGTTGATAAAGGCATCGGATGCTGTGCTGTGCATGATTCGTGTTCCTCCCTTTATCGTTCAATCTGGAGAAGGTTGGCGGTCAATATATGAACGATACAAGCATAGTTGTAGCAATTTGGCAACACAATAAAAACATATTAACAACGTGAGGCCGATTGCAATAAAACACATAAATAACAAGATGACACTGCGTTAATCAGGGCTTTTCGGTTCGGATTTATCGCGATTTTCATTAATAGGTTAATGAAATAATTCACCGCTTTTCCCGCTGAATTTACAGCGCTTTTCAATGTTTGCCCGGACGAAGCCCTCGCCGCCCTGCGCGTGCTACAGCCGATGCCGTCGCCGTCGTCCCTCGTTCTTAAGAACGATAGCCAGGCTTTTCCGCCGCTTCCTACACTGCGAATTGAAGATAGCGCCAGGCGGCGCCAAACGTATAAGACGAAAAAATGATGACCTTTCTCGGGCTGAGGCGTCGGGTTGTTCAGTCCGCATGACCATACGGGGAACGAACGATGCAGAAAAAAACGTTGGCGGTGGCGTTGAGCGGCGCCTTATCGGGCCTGGCGCAGGGGGCGGACGCCGATCGCCCCAATGTGCTGATCATTCTGGTGGACGACATGGGCTACTCCGACATCAGCCCGTTCGGCGGCGAGATACCGACGCCCAACCTGCAGGCGTTGGCCGAACGGGGCGTGCGCATGAGCCAGTACTACACCTCGCCGATGTCGGCGCCGGCGCGCTCGATGCTGATGACCGGCAACACCAATCAGCAGGCCGGCATGGGCGGCATGTGGTGGTATGAGAGCACCGCCGCGCAGCCGGGCTATGAAATGCGCCTGACCGACCGCGTGACCACGCTGCCGGAGCGTTTTCGCGACGCGGGTTACGCCACCATGATGGCGGGCAAATGGCACCTGGGCTATGTCGACGGCGCCAAACCGACCGATCGCGGCTTCGAGCGCGCCTTCGCCTTTATGGGCGGCGGCACCAGCCATTTCGACGATGCGAAACCGCTGGGCACCGTGGAGGCGTTCCACACCTTCTACACCCTGAACGGCAAACGCGTGTCGTTGCCCAAAGATTTCTACTCCAGCAAGGCCTATGCCGATCAGCTGGCACAGTGGATCCGCGATACGCCGCAAAATAAGCCCGTCTTCGCCTATCTGGCCTTCACCGCGCCGCACGATCCATTGCAGGCGCCGGATGACTGGATCGCCAAATTCGACGGCAAATACGACGCCGGTTACCAGCAGGCCTATCAGCAGCGCATTCAGCGCCTGAAAGCGCTGGGGCTGATTTCCGAGCGCACGCCGATGCCGACGCTGGCGCTGGATAAGGCCTGGAACGCGCTGACGCCCGAGCAGCAAAAATATGAAGCCAAGACCATGCAGGTGTATGCGGCGATGATCGCTTACATGGACGATCAGGTCGGCGCGGTGCTGAACACCCTCAAGCAGACCGGCCGCGACCAAAATACGGTGATCGTGTTCGCCACCGACAACGGCGCCAACCCCGCCAGCGGCTTCTACTACGGCTCGAAGCCGGAGTATTGGCGGCAGTTCGACAACAGCTACGCCAACCTCGGCCGCAAGGGCTCGTTCATCTCCTACGGGCCGCACTGGGCCAACGTCAGCAACGCGCCGTACGCCAATTACCACAAAACCACCAGCGCGCAGGGCGGCATCAATACCGATTTCATCATCTCCGCGCCGCGGCTGAAGGGGCGCGGCGGCATCGACCGCACGCCGATGGCGGTGTATGACATCGCCCCGACGCTGTATGACTATGCCGGCATCGACGCCAACAAACCGCTGAAGGCCAAACCGACGCTGCCGATGGTCGGCGTCAGCTTCAAACGCTATTTCAGCGGCGAGGCTGACCGCGTGCCGCGCGCGACCTACGGCGTGGAGCTGCATAACCAGGCCGCCTATGTGGACGGCGTCTGGAAGCTGCGGCGGTTGGTGAAGGCCGGGCAGACGGCGCAGATGGCGCCGTGGGGGCTGTTCAACCTGCATGACGATCCGCTGGAAACGCGCGATCTGGCCGCCGCCAACCCGGAGCGAGTCAAACGGCTGAGCGAGGCGTATCGCCGCTTTGCGCAGCAGGGCATGGTCATTGAAGCCAAAGGCGCAGCGATCGACTACCTCGGCGTCGACGCCAGCACCGGCGACTACATCGGCCTGGATCCTTTGACCCACAAACCGTTGCCGCAGGCGGCGCCATGAACCTGGCCCAGCTGCGCGCGCAGCAGATCCCGGTAGAGAGCGAACCGCGCGCGGCGGCGCCTTTTCATCTGTTGGTGAAGCCGATCGGCGCCGGCTGCAACCTGGGCTGCCGCTATTGCTACTATCCGCAGAGCCAGCAGGAGCGGACGCGCAAGATGGACGACGACCTGCTGGCGGAATTTATCCGCGGCTACATCGCCGCCCAGCCGCGTTACAGCCGCGAGATCAACTTCGTCTGGCAGGGTGGTGAGCCGCTGCTGGCGGGGATCGGTTTTTACAAGCGGGCGCTGGCGTTGCAACGCCGCTACGCGCCGCCGGGCGTGCGGATCAGCAACAGCCTGCAGACCAACGGTACCCTGCTGAACGACGCCTGGTGCCGGCTGTTCCGGCAGCATCACTTTATCCTCGGCGTCAGCCTGGACGGCGATCGCGAGGTGCAGGACGCCCACCGGCCGGACAAGCGCGGCGGTGCCAGCTATGACGCCGCGCTGCGCGGCATTGCGCTGTTGCAGCGCCATCAGATCGATTTCAACCTGCTGATGGTGGTGCACGACGGCGTCGCGGATCGCGCCGAGGCGATCTACGATCATGCGGTGGCGATCGGGGCGCGCTATCTGCAGTTCCAGCCGCTGATGCTGGAAGGGGATGCGCCCACCGCCGGCTATGGGCTGAGCGCCGCCAACTGGGGGCGCTTCATGCTGGCGGTATACCGCCGCTGGCGCAGCCGCGGGCACGTCGGCCAGGTCTTCGTAATGAACATCGAGCAGGTCTACGCGCAGTATTTCACCCACGTCAGCCCCAGCTGCGTACACGCCGAACGCTGCGGCGGCAATCTGGTGATGGAGCCGGACGGGCGGCTTTACGCCTGCGATCATCTGATCAACGCGCAGCACCTGCTCGGCCATGCCGATCGCCACACGCCGCTCGCCACCCTGGCGGCAAGGGCGGCGGAGATGCCGTTCGGTAAAAACAAAAGCCTGCGCCGCGAGTGCCAACGCTGCAGCGTGAAAAGCGTCTGCCAGGGCGGCTGCCCGGCGCATGTGGGCGAAGATCGCTACAACCGGCTGTGTGCCGGCTATTACGCCTTCTTTTCCGCGCTGCTGGCGCCGCTGCGTGCCTACCCGCGCAGCCCGCAGGGAGCGATGCAGTGGCGCGCCGCCGTGAGCACGGCCGCAGGTTGAAACCGTCTCGTCCTTAAGGACGATAGTCAGCATTTTCCTTTCCTCTTTATAGTGAGATGACCGCCGCTGGCGGTGAAAAACCTGCAAGCACCTGCATGCATCAGGCCAAAACTATAAGAGGAAATAACCATGAACCTGTCGTCGCGGTTGCACGCCCACCTGGCTCGAGGCAAGGTCGGCTTTCCCACCACCCTGGCCAGTTCGGTTGGGGTGATCATGGCCAGCCCGGTGATCCTGACGGTCACCAGCGGCTTCGGCATCGGCGGCGACACCTTCGCGCTGGCGATGCTGATCGCCTTCATCATGATGCAGGCGCAGCTCACCACCTTCTCCGAAGCGGCGGCGCTGCTGCCGACCTCCGGTTCGGTTTACGACTACATCTCCTGCGGCATGGGGCGCTTTTTCGCCATCACCGGCGCGCTGTCGGCCTACCTGATCGTGCACATCTTCGCCGGTACCGCCGAGACCATTCTCTCCGGCATCATGGCGCTGGTGAACTTCGAGCACCTCAACACCCTGATGGAAAGCCACAACGCCTCCTGGATGGTCGGCGTCGGGCTGGTCATCGTGTTCGGCCTGCTCAACGCGTTCGGCATCGAGGCCTTCGGCAAGGCGGAGATCGTGCTGACCTTTGCCATGTGGAGCACGCTGGTGATTTTCGGCATCGTCGGGCTGCTGTCGCCGCATGCGGTGCCGCTCGAGGGCTGGTTCGGCAGCACGCTGAGCCTGAACGATCCCTTCGCGGTATTCAGCCTGATCGGCATGGCGATGTTCATGTTCGTCGGCTGTGAGCTGGTGACGCCGATGGCACCGGAGATCAAACGCTGCGATCGGGTGATCCCGCGCGCGATGGCGCTGGGGCTGTGTGGCGTGGCGGTGTGCATGGCGCTGTATGGCGCGGCGCTCAGCCACCAGGTGGAAAACGTGGTGATCGACGCCGCCAGCGGCACGCGCCTGCTGGAAACGCCGATGGCCATCCCGGCGTTCGCCGGCCAGTTAATGGGCCAGTTCGGCAAATACTGGCTCGGCGTCGGCCTGCTGTTGGCGGGCGCGGCGACCATCAACACGCTGATGGCGGCGGTGCCGCGCATTCTGTACGGTATGGCGCTGGACGGCGCGCTGCCGCGCATATTCGCCTATCTGCACCCGCGTTTTAAGACGCCGGTGGTCGGCATTCTGGTGGCGGTGTTGATCCCCTGCGTACACGCCTTCGCCATTCAGGGCAACCTCGACAGGATCATTCCGCTGGTGCTGGCGGCGGTGTGCGCCTGGGGCGTGGCCTACCTGCTGGTGACCTGCTCGGTGGTGATCCTGCGCTTACGCCGCCCCGATCTGCCGCGCGCCTATAAATCGCCGTGGTTCCCGCTGCCGCAGATCGTTTCCAGCGTCGGCATCGTGTTGGCCATCGTTTACATCACGCCGCCGGGAATGAACCCGAGCGACATCTATATTCCCTTCGGCTGGATGATCGGCCTGACCGCCGCCTATGCGCTGTTCTGGACGCTGTGCGTGCAGAAAGTGAATCCGTTCAAGCCGGTGCCGGTCGAGCAGGTGCTGGAGAACGCGTTCGCCAAAGGTGAAAACGAGGAGGCGCAGTTTGATCGGCTTACTTCCCTCACTTAATCGCGCCTGGCGGCGAGCGCCGTCGGGCTATCGGCCGGGCGCCGCGCTGGATCGTCTGGCGCGCAACCTGGAACCCTACGCGTGCGAACGCCTGGCACCGGGCCTGCTGCGGCTGACGCTGCCGCAGGGGCCGCAGATCGAGATCGGCGAACAGGTCCAGGGGCTGTTTATGGCGCATATCGTCAGCCACCGCTTTCGGTTGCAGGGCGCGTGCGCGGCGCAGCCCCCGCTGACGCTGGAGGTGGTGACCGGCGGCTGGCTGCGGCGGCGCGGGGTGCGTTATCTGCTGCGCCAGCGCCACGCGGCCGCGCAGCGGGTGCTGGACGGCCTGCAGCGCTACCCGCAGATCGGCGAGACGCTGGCGCAGCTGGATTTTCGCCGCGTGCGGCTGACGGTGAAAGACGGGCGCTGGCAGGTGGATATCGAGCATTTTGCCGCGTCGGAGGTGGTCAGCCGTTTGCCGGCCGGCCGCCGCTATTTGCGGCTGGATGCCGAACAGCGGCGGCTGCTGTTGAGCAGCCTGCTGATGATCGGCCAACTGATGGAGAAGCTGAATCATGAATAGAGTGGTTGTGATTACCGGCGGCGGCACCGGCGTCGGCGCCGCCTGCGCCCGTCTGCTGGCGGCGCAGGGCGATCGGGTGTTCATCATCGGCCGCCGCCCGGAACCGCTGGTGGCGCTGGCGCAAGAGATCGGCGCGCAGGCGCTGGTGGGCGATGCCGCCAGCGGCGAGAGCTGGAACCACGCGCTGCTGCCGGCCATTCTGCGCGACGCCGGGCGTATCGACTGCCTGATCGGCAGCGCCGGCGGCATGGGCTTCAAGCGCATCACCGAGATGACCGACGCGCAGTGGCAAGGGGCGATGGACAGCAACCTCAACAGCGCCTTCGCCAGCGCGCGCGCCTGCCTGCCGGAGCTGATTAAAAGCGGCGGCAACCTGCTGTTCGTGGCCTCGATCGCCTCGCTGGCCGCCGGGCCGGAGGTCTGCGGCTACGTCACCGCCAAGCACGCGCTGATCGGGCTGATGCGCTCCATCGCCCGCGACTATGGCCCGCTGGGCGTGCGCGCCAACGCGGTGTGCCCGGGCTGGGTGACCACGCCGATGGCGGACGAAGAGATGCAACTGCTGATGGACGCCCATCAGATTTCGCTGGAGCAGGCTTACCAGATGGTCTGCCGCGACGTGCCGCTGCGCCGCCCAGCCAGCGCCGAGGAGATCGCCCGCGTCTGCCGTTTCCTGTGTTCCAGCGAAGCTTCAATCATTACCGGCGCGGCGCTGGTGGCCGACGGCGGCTCCACCATCGTTGACGTGCCGACCCTGGCTTTCACTTCCCTGTAAGGAGCATTTCCATGAGTTCAGAAGCGGTATTCATTCAGGTTGGCGCGCTGGCGGAAGGCTTTGCGCCGCACAGCAATACGCTGGAACGGCAGCACGGGCTGGCGGGCAGCACGCTGACGCTGCGCTTTAGCGACGGCGCGACGCAGCGCTGCCGGTTTACCGACGAGCAGACGCTGGAGTGGGGCGAACGGCGCGGCGTCGCCTATCGCGCCACCAGCATTCGCCCCGGCGTGCTGTTTATCGATTTTCTCGATCCCGCCCGCGCCAACGCCAGCATTACGCTGGTATGCGACCGCAATCAGGGCAACTTCACTGCGGTATACGGCCAACTGCCGGACGAAGCGCAGGCGCGGCTCGATGCCTTCAGCCGGGTGGAACAGGGGCTGCCGCTGACCGCGGTCGAGGCCGAGTTCCGCTTCGGCACGCTGGATGACGCCGACGTGGCGCCGCCGGGCTTTACCGATGAGCTGATCGGCATGCGCAATATGTACACCTACAGCCCGACCGAGCGGTACGAGCACATCTACCTGAACGATAACTTCTACGCCTGGCAGTGTCTGGACGGGGTGGAGAAAGGGCTGGCGGACGTCGATCGCTGCCACTACGTGAAGGTGGCGGAGCAGCTTTATCTGTTCGTCTGGCGCGAGAAGATCATCCCGACGCTGGGCGTGGTGGTGATCGATCTGCAGGGCATGCGCACCGACGGCAAGATCCTCGGTTATCAGGGCAGCGATTTCAGCGCGCTGAGCAACTTTGCGGTCGGCGCCCATGCGCAGGTGCTGAACACCACGCGCCACCCGCGAGGATAGGGCGATGAGCGCAACCTATGCGGCCGACGCCTTCGCGGGGCAGGCGGTGCTGGTGACCGGCGGCGCGCAGGGCATTGGGCTGGCGATCGTCAGCGCCTTTGCCCGCCTGGGCGCCGAGGTGACGATCGCGGACGTGCAGTTGCCGCAGGCGCAGGCGGCGGCGCAGGCGCTGCGGGACGAAGGGCTGAGCGTGCAGGCGCTGGTCTGCGATCTGGCCGAACCGGGGCAGATCGCCGAGCTGGTGACGGCGGTGGGCGAGCGGCATCAACGGCTGGACGTGGTGATCCACAACGCCGCTTACTTTCCGCTGACGCCGTTCGCCGCTATCGACGCGGCCCTGCTGCAACGCACGCTGAGCGTCAATCTGATGGCGCCGTTCTTTCTGGCGCAGGCGGCGCTGCCGTGGATGCGCCGCCGGGGCGGCGGCTGCCTTCTGGTGACTTCGTCGGTGACCGGCCCGCGGGTGGCCTACCCGGGGCTGGCGCACTACGCTGCCTCCAAGGCCGGGGTGAACGGGTTTATTCGCGCGGCGGCGCTGGAGCTGGCGGCGGAGAAAATTCGCGTCAACGGCGTGGAGCCGGGGATGATCCGCACGCCGGCGATGGCCAACCTGGGCGACGCGCAGGTGAATCAGGCGATCGCCGCCTCGGTGCCGCTCGGGCGGCTGGGGGAACCGGAAGACATCGCCGCGGCGATGGTGTTTCTCGCCTCGCCGGCGGCGGCCTACATCACCGGCCAGACGCTGGTGGTGGACGGCGGCGCGCTGTTGCCGGAAACGAATTCTCTGCTTACTTGACGCTGCAGCGTTGTTTGCTGCAACGCCAATTAATTTGAGAATTCCGGTTGGTTAAATCACTTCTTAGTGGGATGCGCGGTGACGTTGGCGGGCAGGCTGTCGCCCAGGGTGATCAGCTCGTCCAGCAGCGTCATCAGCTGGTCCATTTTCTGCCGTGAGAAAGCGGCTTCAATCTCGGCGTAGCCCTGTTCCACCTGGTGGCGCGCCACTTCATACAGATCCTGGCCCTGCTGGGTCAGCGACACGTACAGCTTGCGCTGATCGTTAACCGGCTTAAGGCGGAAGATCAGCTTGTCACGTTCCATGCGCGACAGAATGCCGGTCAGGCTGGGGCGCAGGATGCAGGTTTCCGCCGCCAGCTCGTGGAATTCGATCGAGCGGCTGTTGGCCAGCACGCGGATGATGCGCCACTGCTGTTCGGTCAAATTGTGGCTTTTTAGGATCGGGCGGAAGAACCCCATGGCGGTTTCACGCGCCTGCAGCAGGGCGATGGTTAACGATTCATGCATAAGTTTGGCCTTAGCTATCAAGGTGTTCGTTGTTACGGCGCTCGTTATGGGGGCGCCCGCCCCGCAAAGCCCGATTTTGTTAATAACTTAATAGTAGCCAAAGTTACCCGTAGGGATAAAGCAAAAATGCGTGCCGCAGCGAAAAATGGCGAGAAAAATGATTAATACGTTGAATAATCACGCTAATGTTCGTTATTTGTGAATATTTTGTTATCACGATCACAAATCACTCCAAGCGCGTTGCGTAAAAGCTGCACAGCGTATAAAAGTAATCATTAATATATTAATGAATGCCGGTTGTCATGTTTTGCCATTGGAGGAGTTCGCATGAAAGGCACCGTATTTTCCGTTGCGCTGAACCACCGCAGCCAACTGGACGCCTGGGATCAGGCGTTTCACCAGCCACCGTATCAGACCCCGCCCAAAACCCCGGTGTGGTTTATCAAACCGCGCAACACCCACCTCGCCAACGGCGGGGCGATCCCGTTTCCGGCCGGTGAAACCGTGCAGAGCGGCGGCACGCTGGCGGTGATCATCGGCGATACCGCGCGCAAGGTGCCGGTTGAGCAGGTGAGCCGTTATCTGGCCGGCTACGCGTTGGCCAACGACGTCAGCCTGCCGGAAAGCAGCTTCTATCGCCCGGCAATCAAGGCCAAATGCCGCGACGGGTTCTGCCCGCTGGGGGAGATCGGCCAGCTGGAGGCTGCCGATCGGCTGGAGATCGTCACCGAGATCAACGGCGTGGAGCAGGATCGCTGGTCCACCGCCGATCTGGTGCGCTCGGTGCCGGAGCTGATCGCCGCCATCAGCGACTTTATCACCCTGCAGCCGGGCGATGCGGTGCTGATCGGCACCCCGCACCAGCGGGTGGAGATCAAACCGGGGGATGAGGTGACGGTGCGCGCCGCCGGCCTGCCCACGCTGACCAACCGCGTCACCCAAGCAGGAGCCGCATCATGAAACATGCCCGTATTCGCCATCATGGCCAGGCCGTCAACGTCCAGGTGGACGACCAGCTGCGCGTCACGCTGCCGAACGGCGAGGTGCTGCAGGAGCGCGAAGTGGAATGGCTGCCGCCGGCGCAGGGCACGGTGTTCGCCCTCGGGCTGAACTATGCCGACCACGCCAGCGAGCTGGAATTCAAGGCGCCGGAGGAACCGCTGGTGTTCCTCAAGGCGCCGAACACCCTGACCGGGCACCGCCAGGTGTCGGTGCGCCCGGCCGGCGTGGAGTACATGCATTACGAAGCCGAGCTGGTGGCGGTGATCGGCAAGACCGCGCGCAACGTCAGCCGCGAGCACGCCATGGAGTACGTGGCGGGTTACACCCTGTGCAACGACTACGCCATCCGCGATTACCTGGAGAACTACTACCGGCCGAATCTGCGGGTGAAGAGCCGCGACACCCTGACGCCGATCGGGCCGTACATCGTCGATCGCGACGACGTCGCCGATCCGCACCGGCTGGCGCTCAGCACCTACGTCAACGGCGAGCTGCGCCAGCGCGGCAGCACCGCCGACATGATTTTCGACATTCCGTTCCTGGTCGCCTACCTGAGTGAATTCATGACGCTGCAGCCGGGCGACATGATCGCCACCGGCACGCCGAAAGGGCTGGCCGACGTGCAGCCGGGCGACGAAGTGGTGGTGGAGATCGAGGGCATCGGCCGTCTGGTTAACCACATTATCAGTGAAAAAGATTACGAGGAGAGCCTGCGATGAAAACCATCAACCATTGGATCAACGGCAAGAACGTCGCCAGCAAAGAGTATTTCACCACCACCAACCCGGCGAACGGCGAGGTGCTGGCGGAAGTGGCCTCCGGCGGCCAGCTGGAGATAGACCAGGCGGTGGCGGCGGCGAAAGAGGCGTTCCCCAAGTGGGCGAATACGCCGATGAAAGAGCGCGCGCGCCTGATGCGCCGCCTGGGCGAGCTGATCGACCAGAACGTGCCGCAGATCGCCGAACTGGAAACCGCCGACACCGGCCTGCCGATCCACCAGACCAAAAACGTGCTGATCCCGCGCGCTTCGCACAACTTCGAGTTCTTCGCCGAGGTGTGCCAGCAGATGAACGGCAAGACCTACCCGGTGGACGACAAGATGCTCAACTACACGCTGGTGCAGCCGGTGGGGGTATGCGCGCTGGTGTCGCCGTGGAACGTGCCGTTCATGACCGCCACCTGGAAAACCGCGCCTTGCCTGGCGCTGGGCAACACCGCGGTGCTGAAGATGTCCGAACTGTCGCCGCTGACCGCCGATCGCCTGGGCGAGCTGGCGCTGGAGGCCGGCATTCCGGCCGGGGTGCTGAACGTGGTGCAGGGCTACGGCGCCACCGCCGGCGACGCATTGGTGCGCCATAAAGACGTGCGCGCGGTCTCCTTCACCGGCGGAACCGCCACCGGCCGCCGCATCATCGAAAGCGCCGGGCTGAAGAAATTCTCCATGGAACTGGGCGGCAAGTCGCCGGTGCTGATCTTTGAAGACGCCGACATCGAGCGGGCGCTCGACGCCGCGCTGTTCACCATCTTCTCGATCAACGGCGAGCGCTGCACCGCCGGTTCGCGCATCTTCATTCAGGAGAGCATCTACCCGGAATTCGTCAAACGCTTCGCCGAGCGCGCCAACCGTCTGCGCGTGGGCGATCCGCAAGATCCCAACACCCAGGTGGGGGCGCTGATCAGCCCGCAGCACTGGGAAAAAGTCTCCGGCTATATCCGCCTCGGGGTGGAAGAAGGGGCGACCCTGTTGGCCGGCGGCCCGGACAAACCGGCCGGTTTGAGCCACGGCAACTTCCTGCGCCCGACGGTGCTGGCGGATGTCGACAACCGGATGCGCGTGGCGCAGGAAGAGATCTTCGGGCCGGTGGCCTGCCTGCTGCCGTTCAAGTCGGAAGAAGACGGCCTGCGTATGGCCAACGACGTGGAATACGGCCTGGCGTCGTACATCTGGACGCAGGATGTGAGCAAGGTTCTGCGCCTGGCCCGCGGTATCGAAGCGGGCATGGTTTTCGTCAACACCCAAAACGTACGCGATCTGCGCCAACCGTTCGGCGGCGTGAAAGCCTCCGGCACCGGCCGCGAAGGCGGCGAATACAGCTTCGAAGTGTTCGCCGAAATGAAGAACGTGTGCATTTCCATGGGCGACCACCCGATCCCGAAATGGGGCGTCTAAGCCTCGGGCCACAATAATAACGAAAGAGATGAGAACAATGACGACAAAACTTACCACTAATGCTGTCCCTGCTCCCGACGTCGTGCGCTGTGCCTACATGGAAATTCAGGTCACGAACCTTAAAGCCGCACGCGAATTTTACGTCGATATCCTCGGCCTGGTCGTGACCGCCGAGGATGACAAAACCCTCTACCTGCGTTCGATGGAGGAGTTCATTCACCATAACCTGGTGCTGCGCGAAGGCCCGGTCGCCGCCGTTGCGGCGTTTGCTTTCCGCGTGCGCACGCCGGAAGACGTCGATCGCGCCGAAGCGTATTTCAAGGCGCTTGGCTGCCACACCGAGCGGCGGGTGAACGGGTTCGCCAAAGGCATCGGCGATGCGGTGCGGGTCGAGGATCCGCTCGGCTTCCCGTATGAGTTTTTCTACGACGTGCAGCACGTCGAGCGTCTGGCCTGGCGCTACGATCTGTATACGCCGGGCGCGCTGGTGCGCCTCGATCACTTTAACCAAATCACCCCTGACGTGCCGCGCGCCGTGGAATACATCCAGGGGCTGGGCTTCCGCGTAACGGAAGACATCCGCGATGAAGACGGCGTGGTTTACGCCGCCTGGATGCGCCGTAAGGCGACGGTGCACGATACCGCGATGACCGGCGGCGCCGGGCCGCGCATGCATCACATCGCCTTCGCCACCCATGAAAAGCACAATATTTTGGCCATCTGCGACAAGCTTGGCGCGCTGCGCAAATCCGATTTGATCGAACGCGGCCCCGGCCGTCACGGCGTCTCCAACGCGTTCTACCTCTACCTGCGCGATCCCGATGGCCACCGCGTGGAGATCTACACGCAGGATTACTACACCGGCGATCCGGACAACCCGACCGTGACCTGGGACGTGCATGACAACCAGCGCCGCGACTGGTGGGGCAATCCGGTGGTGCCGAGCTGGTATACCGAAGGATCGCTGGTGCTGGATCTCGATGGGCAGCCGCAGCCGGTCATCGAACGCAGCGCGCCCAGCGAAATGGCCGTCACCATCGGCGCAGACGGTTTTTCCTACACCCGTGAGGGCGATACGGAAAAAGGTTTCAAACTTGGCAATACGCTGTAAATGCCGCTGCGCGGGCCGCGCCCGCGCCTATGCGCCGTCTGGAGAACGCTATGCCCCATTTTTACGCTGAATGTACCGACAACATCCGCCGCGAGGCGGATTTGCCCACCCTGTTCGCCAAGGTCAACGAGGCGCTGGCGGCGACCGGCATCTTTCCGCTGTCCGGCGTACGCAGCCGCGCCATCTGGCTCGACACCTGGCAGATGGCCGACGGCAAGCAGGACTACGCCTTCGTGCACATGACGCTGAAGATCGGCCACGGCCGCAGCCTGGAAAGCCGGCAGCAGGTGGGCGAGATGCTGTTTGCGCTGATCAAGGAACACTTCGCCGCGCTGATGGCGCAGCGTTACCTGGCGCTCTCTTTCACTATGGAAGAGCTGGATCCGGTGCTGAATTACAAACAGAACAATGTCCACGCGCTGTTCAACAAGGCGTGAATAAGGGGTCGTAAATGCTGGATAAAGAGCAGGTTAACCGCGCCGTACAGCGCCTGCATCAGGCGGAAAAGAGTCGTGAACAGATCCGCGCGCTGTCGCTCGATCATCCCGAGATCACCATCGAGGACGCCTACGCCATTCAGCGGCAGTGGGTGGAGCTGAAGATCGCCGAGGGGCGCAAGCTCAAGGGCCACAAGATCGGCCTGACCTCGCGCGCCATGCAGGTGAGCTCGCAGATCACCGAGCCGGACTACGGCGCGCTGCTGGACGACATGTTCTTCAATGACGGCAGCGACATTCCGATCGATCGCTTTATCGTGCCGCGGGTGGAGGTGGAGCTGGCGTTCGTGCTGGCCAAGCCGCTGCGCGGGCCGAACTGCACGCTGTTCGACGTCTACAACGCCACCGACTACGTCATTCCGGCGCTGGAGATCATCGACGCGCGCAGCCACAACGTCGATCCCGAGACGCAGCGGCCGCGCAAGGTGTTCGACACCATCTCCGACAACGCCGCCAACGCCGGGGTGGTAATGGGCGGGCGGCCGATCAAGCCGGATGCGCTGGACCTGCGCTGGATAGCCGCGCTGCTGTACCGCAACGGCGTGATTGAAGAGTCCGGCGTGGCGGCGGCGGTGCTCAACCACCCGGCCAACGGTGTGGCCTGGCTGGCCAACAAGCTGGCGCCGTATGAGGTGGAGCTGGAAGCGGGGCAGGTGATCCTCGGCGGCTCCTTCACCCGGCCGGTGCCGGCGCGGCGCGGCGACACCTTCCACGTCGACTACGGCCCGATGGGCTGCATCAGCTGCCGCTTTGTCTAATAAGCAGGCTCGGCGAACCGGGCCGCAATAAACCGGGCGGGGGGCCATGCGCTACGCCCGCTTGTCAGGGAGAATGCGATGTTAACCAACCACTTCAAGCGTGCGCTGCAGGAAAAACGCCCGCAGATCGGGCTGTGGCTCGGGCTGTGCAGCAGCTACAGCGCCGAGCTGCTGGCCGGCGCCGGTTTCGACTGGCTGCTGATCGACGGCGAACATGCGCCCAACAACGTGCAGACGGTGCTGGGGCAGCTGCAGGCGGTCGCGCCTTACCCGAGCCGGCCGGTGGTGCGGCCGCCGTGGAACGACGCGGTGATCATCAAGCAACTGCTGGACGTCGGCGCGCAAACCTTGCTTATCCCGATGATTCAAAACGCCGAACAGGCGCGCGATGCGGTGCGTGCCACGCGCTATCCGCCGCACGGCGTGCGCGGCGTCGGCAGCGCCCTGGCGCGCGCTTCGCGCTGGAACCGGGTGCCCGATTACCTGCAGCAGGCCGACGAGCAGATGTGCGTGCTGGTGCAGATTGAAACCCGCGAAGCGGTGAAAAACCTCGACGCCATTTTGCAGGTGGAAGGGGTGGACGGCGTGTTTATCGGCCCGGCGGATCTCAGCGCCGATATGGGCTTCGCCGGCAATCCGCAGCACCCGGAGGTGCAGCGCACCATCGACGACGCGATTGCGCGCATCCGCGCCGCCGGCAAGGCGCCCGGCATTTTGATGGCCAACAAGGCACTGGCGCAGCGCTATCTGGAAGCCGGCGCGCTGTTCGTCGCGGTGGGGGTGGACACCACCCTGCTGGCGCGGGCGGCGGAAGCCCTGGCTGACGAGTTCAAACAGGGCGGGGTGCAAGCGCCTTCATCGGGAGTTTACTGAACCATGAACCACGTCGATTCGCTGCCGCCGGCCAACCCGGCGCAGCAACATAAAGCGTTAACCGCCGCCGAGCAATCGGTGATTAAAAAGTTGTTTCGGCGCCTGATCATTTTCCTGTTCGTGTTGTTTGTTTTCTCTTTCCTCGACCGTATCAACATCGGCTTCGCCGGGCTGACGATGGGCAAAGATCTCGGCCTCAGCTCGACCATGTTCGGGCTGGCGGCGACGTTGTTCTATGTCACCTACGTGATCTTCGGCATTCCGAGCAACATGATGCTGAGCCGGGTCGGCGCGCGGCGCTGGATCGCCACCATCATGGTGCTGTGGGGCATCGCCTCCACCTGCACCATGTTCGCCACCGGACCGACCAGCCTGTACGTGCTGCGCATGATCGTCGGCATCACCGAGGCCGGTTTCCTGCCGGGCATTCTGGTGTACCTCACCTACTGGTTCCCGGCGTTCTACCGCGCCCGCGCCAACGCCTTGTTCATGATCGCCATGCCGGTGACCATGGCGATCGGCTCGCTGGTCTCCGGCTATATCCTGGCGCTGGATGGGGTGATGAACCTGAAGGGCTGGCAGTGGCTGTTTCTGCTGGAAGGCATTCCGTCGGTGCTGCTGGGCGTGGTGGTGTGGTTTTACCTCGACGATACGCCGGCCAAGGCCAAGTGGCTGACCGACGAGGAAAAATCCAGCCTGCAGGCGATGATGGAGGCCGACAAGCTGCAGCTGGTGCAGCCCAACGGGCCGAGCAGCCACCGCGCGCTGCAGCAACGCAGCCTGTGGCGCGAGATTTTCACGCCGATCGTGCTGATGTACACGCTGGCCTATTTCTGCCTGACCAACACCCTGAGCGCGATCAACATCTGGACGCCGCAGATCCTGCAAAGCTTCAACCAGGGCAGCAGCAACGTGACGATCGGCATTCTGGCGGCGATCCCGCAGATCTGCACCATCGCCGGCATGGTGTGGTGGAGCAAACGATCCGACAGGCTGCAGGAGCGCAAGCATCACACCGCGCTGCCATACCTGTTCGCCGCCGCCGGCTGGCTGCTGGCGTCCGCCACCGATCACAGCCTGATCCAGCTGCTGGGGATCGTGATGGCCTCGGTCGGCTCCTTTACCGCCATGGCGATCTTCTGGACCACGCCGGATCAGTCGATCAGCCTGGAAGCGCGCGCGGTGGGGATCGCGGTGATCAACGCCACCGGCAATATCGGATCGGCGCTCAGCCCGCTGTTGATCGGCTGGTTCAAGGATCTGACCGGCAGCTTCAACTCCGGGCTGTATTTCGTCTCGGCGCTGCTGATCGTCGGCGCCGTGCTGGTGTGGCGCATCCCGATGAAGGATTCGCGCCCGAGGGCGACGCCTTGATGCGCAAGTGGGCATGATTGCAGGAGGTCATGAGGTGCGGAAAAGTACCGGCTTTATCGCCAACATCGATATTTGCAAAGAGTATGACGCGCGCTACGCCGCCGACGAGGTGCACTACGAAACCTTCGCCGGGCTGGCGGCATTCTTCGGCCGCGACATGCAGGTGCACTGGCACGACTGCTTCTTTCAGGTGCATTTCCTGGAAACCGGCAAGATAGAGCTGCAGCTCGACGATCAGCACTATTCGGTGCAGGCGCCGCTGTTCATCCTTACGCCTCCGTCGGTGCCGCATGCGTTCTTCACCGAACCGGACAGCGACGGCCACGTGCTGACGGTGCGCCAGGAGCTGATTTGGCCGCTGCTGGAGCGCCTGTATCCCGGCAGCAACCTGGCGCTGGACATGCCGGGCATCTGCCTGTCGCTGGCCGATGCGCCGCAGGAGCTGACGGCGCTCAGCCACTACTGGGCGCTGATCCGCCGCGAGTTCGGCCAGAACCTGGCCGGGCGCGAACAGACGCTGGCGCTGCTGGCGCAGGCGGTGTTCACGCTGCTGCTGCGCAACACCGCGCTGGAAGACAACGCCAACAGCGGCGTGCGCGGCGAACTGCAGCTGTTTCAGCGGTTCAACAAGATGGTGGACGAGCGTTTTCGCGAGCACCTGCCGGTGCCGGAGTATGCGCAGGCGCTGGGAGTGACCGAATCGCGGCTCAACGACCTGTGCCGGCGCTTCGCCAACCGGCCGCCCAAGCGGCTGATCTTCGATCGGCTGCTGCGCGAGGCCAAACGCATGCTGTTGTTCAGCGCCTGCACGGTGCATGAAACCGCCTACAGCCTCGGCTTCAAGGATCCGGCCTATTTCGCCCGTTTTTTCAATCGGCTGGAAGGCTGTTCCCCCTCGACCTACCGCGCGGCGCAACACGCCCTTTCGTAACCGCGATCACAGTTTGCCGCGAAAGCGGCAAACTGACCTGAAAAGTACCGGCGATTGCCGCAAAAGTCTCTTCTCGAAACCGGCTTTGGCAGCTTCAATTAAGCAACCAAAAGAAAACATTATTTTAACAAATGGCCGGATCCACGGCCTGAAAAATGCCGATGACGAGGAAGACCCGATGAAACCAGAAGACTTTCGTGCCGACAGCAAACGCCCGTTTACCGGCGCCGAATACCTGAAAAGTTTGCAGGACAGCCGCGAAATCTACATTTACGGCGAGCGCGTGAAAGACGTCACCACCCACCCGGCGTTCCGCAACGCAGCGGCGTCTGTCGGCCAGCTGTATGACGCGCTGCACGATCCGGCCAGTCAGGATCGCCTGTGCTGGAATACCGACACCGGCAACGGCGGCTACACCCACAAGTTCTTCCGCTATGCCCGCAGCCCGGAAGAGATGCGCCAGCAGCGCGACGCTATCGCCGACTGGTCACGCCAAAGCTACGGCTGGATGGGGCGCACGCCGGACTACAAGGCGGCCTTCGGCTGCGCGCTGGGCGCTTATCCGGAGTTCTACGGCCAGTTCGCCGACAACGCGCGCCACTGGTACAAACGCATTCAGGAAACCGGGCTCTATTTCAACCACGCCATCGTCAACCCGCCGATCGACCGCCACAAGCCGGTCAACGAGGTGAAGGACGTTTACATTCAGGTGGAGAAAGAGACCGACGCCGGTATCGTGGTCAGCGGCGCCAAAGTGGTGGCCACCAACTCGGCGTTGACCCACTACAACTTCATCGGCTTCGGTTCGGCGCAGGTGATGGGCGATAACCCGGACTTCGCGCTGATGTTTGTGGCGCCGATGGACGCCGAAGGGGTGAAGCTGATTTCGCGCGCCTCTTACGAGCTGGTGGCCGGCGCCACCGGATCGCCGTTCGACTACCCGCTCACCAGCCGCTTCGACGAGAACGACGCGATCCTGATTATGGATCATGTGCTGATCCCGTGGGAAAACGTGCTGATCTACCGCGATTTCGACCGCTGCCGGCGCTGGAGCACCCAGGGCGGTTTCGCCCGGCTGTTCCCGCTGCAGGCCTGCGTGCGCCTGGCGGTGAAGATGGACTTCATCACCGCGCTGCTGCAAAAGAGCCTCTCGTGCACCGGCGTGCTGGAGTTCCGCGGCGTGCAGGCCGATCTGGGCGAAGTGGTGGCCTGGCGCAACCTGTTCTGGTCGCTGAGCGACGCGATGTGCGCCGAAGCCACAAAATGGGAAAACGGCGCCTACCTGCCGGATTCCGCCGCGCTGCAAACCTACCGCGTGATGGCGCCGATGGCCTACACCAAGGTGAAACACATCATCGAGAAGAACGTCACCAGCGGCCTGATCTACCTGCCGTCCAGCGTGCGCGACATGAACAACCCGGAGATCGACAAGTACCTGGCGCGCTACGTGCGCGGATCGGACGGTATGGATCACGTCGAACGCATCAAGATCCTCAAGCTGATGTGGGATGCGATCGGCAGCGAATTCGGCGGCCGTCACGAGCTGTATGAGATCAACTACGCCGGCAGCCAGGATGAGATTCGCCTGCAGTGCCTGCGCCACGCGCAGGGATCCGGCAACATGGATCGCATGATGCAGATGGTCGACAAGTGCCTGGCCGATTACGATCAGCACGGCTGGAAGGTGCCGCACCTGCGGAACAATGACGATATTAATCAGTTGGATAATCTGCTGAAGTAATTCAGGAGGAGGTTGTATGTCTCAGGAAAATGAACAGCGCCTGCGCTTTCGCGACGCCATGGCCAGCCTGTCGGCGGCGGTGAATATCGTCACCACCGACGGCCCGGCGGGGCGCTGCGGCATCACCGCCACGGCGGTGTGCTCGGTAACCGATACGCCGCCGACGCTGCTGGTGTGCATCAACCGCAACAGCGCGATGAACCCGGTGTTTCAGGAAAACCGCAGGCTGTGCGTCAACGTGCTCAACCACGAGCAGGAGCTGATGGCGCGCCACTTCGCCGGCATGACCGGCGTCAGCATGGAAGATCGTTTCCGGCTGGAAGAGTGGCAGCTCGGCGAGCTGGGGCAGCCGGTGCTGCGCAATACCCTGGCCAGCCTGGAAGGGGAGATCGAGCAGATCCAGAGCATCGGCACCCACCAGATGTACCTGGTGCAGATCAAGCAGATCGCGCTGAGCGAAGCCGGCAACGGGCTGATCTACTTCAAGCGCAAATTCCACCCGGTGATCCACCCGATGGCGGTGCCGGCCTGAGGCGTTGGGGCGCAGCAGGGCTGCGCCCCGCGTTTCAACTCTTGTTAGCCGCCAGATCGCTCACCAGGCGGTTGACCGGATCGCTCATGTTGGTGAATTTGCTCAGCTCCGAGCGCGTCACCACCACGAACACCCCGACGTTTTTCGCCGGGATCATCGCCATGTAGGTAATGAACCCGCCGCCGCCGCCGGTCTTCTGAATGATGCCCGGCAGCCCGTCCTTCGGCGCCATATACACCCAGCCCAACCCCAGCGCATCCGCTTGCCCCGGCACGTCCATGCCCTTCAGCGACACCAGATCGTGGCGCTGGAAGTACATGGTTTGCTCGCTGGCGGCGGTGGCTTTGCGCGGGCCGCTGGCGCTGGAGGAGAGGAATTGTTGCATCCAGCGCTGCATGTCGCGCGGGGTGGAGTAGACGCCGCCGCTGCCGGCCGCGGCGGTGGTGTCGCGGCAGGCGCTCGGGCCGGCCGCCGCCACCATCAGGCGCGAGCACTGTTCGGGGCTCGGCGTCAGCGTGGTGTCGACCATGCCGAGCGGCGCGGTGATTTTCTCTTTCAGCAGCGCGTTGTAAGGCTTGCCCGCGGCGCGCGACAGCGCGTCGGCCAGCAGGTCATACGCCAGATTGGAGTAGGCGGCGCGTACGCCCGGCGGCACCGTGACGTTGGCATGCGCCAGCCACTGCCAGCGCTGGGCCTTGGTCGGCCAGGTGAACACCGGCGTTTTCGGCGGCTTTTTGCCCGGCTGCTCGCGCGGCAGCGCGCTGGTGTGCGTCGCCAGGTTCAGCAGGGTGATCGGCTGCCCGGCGTTGTAAGCCGGCACATAGGCGCCTTTGGGGGCGTACTTGCGCAGCGGGTCGGTCAGTTTGACCTGGCCTGCCGCCGCCATTTTCACCATCACTTCGCTGGTCATCAGCTTGGTGATCGAGGCGATGCGGATCAGCGAATCCGGGCGCGGGCGCAGGTTGTTGCCGGGTTTGGTATCGCCAAAGCTGCGGTTAACCACCTGATTGCCGTCGATCACCACCAGCGCCATGCCGGTGGCGCCGCTGTTGTAGAAAATATGTTCGGCATACTGGTCGACGATTTGCGAAGCCAGCTGCGGGGGGGCGGCCAGCGCGGCCAGCGGCGCGGCGCACAGGCCCAGCGCCAGCAATAAAGCGGAGACAGAGTTCTTCAACGGTCGTTATCCATTTAACAATGCAGCGGGGAAAGGGCTTATTCGTCGCCCAGTGTAATGCGCTCAGGCCCCGGCTGCATGTAGAAAAAAGAGCGGTGGCGATAAAATTTTTTGACCGCTGGCGGCCTACTGCGCGCGGGCGAAAATGGCGATCACTTCATCGAGGTGCGCCTTCATCGCCTTGCGGGCGCCGCGCACGTCGCGCGCTTCGATCGCCGCCAGGATCGCCCGGTGTTCCAGCTCGGAACGGTGCGGCATGTCGTCCGGCGTATAGTGGCGCTGCAGCACGCGAAACATGCTACCGTAACGGTGGCCGAGCAGGTGGCCGATAATGAACGCATAGGCCGGGTTGCCGCTGGCCTGGGCGATGCGGATGTGGAACAGCCGATCGCCGGGGTGAGTGGCGGAGCCGGCGCGGTTATCGCGGCAGTTCTGCTCGTAGGCGGCGCGGATGCCCGCCAGCTCTTCGTCGGTGGCGTGGCGCGCGGCCAGCGCGGCGGTCTCCGGTTCGATCAACAGGCGGGTTTGCAGCAGTGAAAACGGCGGCAGCTCGGCGTTGAAATCCAGTTCGATATTCAGTTCGTCGTCGATCTCCGCCCACTGGTTGCGGCCGGCCTGCGCCATCACCGGCTCCTGCGACGGCGCCAGCGGCGTTTGCGAGCGCACGATCACCCCGTTGCCGACCTTGACGTCCACCAGGCCGATCACTTCCAGCGCGATCAGCGCTTCGCGCACCGACGCGCGGCTGACCTGCAACTGCTGGGCGAGATCGCGCTCCGAGGGCAGGCGGCTGCCCGGCGGAAATTCGTTATTTTCGATCAGACGTTTGAGCTGGTCTGCTATCTGTCTGTAAATTCTTGGGTTTTCCAGTCGGGTAATCGGCATTTTTGACCTTTGACGATTCGGCGTTCAGTGATTTGGCGCACAATTATGCGACAAGGCGCTTGAGTAATCGTTATTCAAGTGTAAAAAAATGGTTAATTGAAATGCGGTTTCAAGGCTGTTTTATTAACTTCTTCCCCCAACGATAACGCGTAAAGCGTCTTTTGTCATGTTAGAGGCCTGACCTTTAACCGCCTTTAGTGGCCTGACCATTAGACCTTTAGGCCGAGGAGTCAAGATGGATTTAACCGGGAAACGCGTACTGATCACCGCCGCCGGGCAAGGGATCGGTTTTACCACCGCCAGGCTGTTCGCCGCCGCCGGTGCCGAGGTGATCGCCAGCGACATCAACCTCGAGCGCCTGCAGGGCTGCGCCGGGATCCGCGCACTGACGCTGAACGTCACCGATCCGGCCGCCATCGCGGCGGCGGCGGAAGCGATCGGCCCGATCGACGTGCTGTTCAACTGCGCCGGCGTGGTGCACAGCGGATCGATCCTCGATTGCAGCGAAGATCAGTGGGCGTTCGCGCTCGATCTCAACGTTACCGCGATGTTCCGCATGATCCGCGCCTTCCTGCCGGGCATGTTGGCGCGCGGCAAAGGCTCGATCATCAACATGTCCTCGGTGGCCTCGAGCGTGAAAGGGGTGCCGAACCGCTTCGCATACAGCGCCAGCAAGGCGGCGGTGATCGGCCTGACGCGCTCGGTGGCGGCGGACTACGTCACGCAGGGCATCCGCTGCAACGCCATCTGCCCCGGCACGGTGGAGTCGCCGTCGCTGCGCCAGCGCATTGCCGAGCAGGCGCGCGAGCAGGGGCGCAGCGAGCAAGAGGTGTATCAGGCGTTCGTCGCCCGTCAGCCGATCGGGCGCATCGGCACCACCGAGGAAATCGCCCAACTGGCGCTGTATCTGGCCTCCGACGCCAGTTCGTACACCACCGGCACGGTGCAGATCATCGACGGCGGCTGGAGCAACTGAGTCGCCATTTTTGAGAGAGGAACGCATGAAACTTTTACGTTACGGGCAACCCGGGCAAGAGCGCCCCGGCATGTTGGATGCGCAGGGCCGCCTGCGCGATCTGTCGCAGCATATCGCCGACGTGGGGGGCGCCGCGTTATTGCCGGCGTCGCTCGCCAAACTGCGCGCGCTGGACAGCGCCGCGCTGCCGCTGGTCGAAGGGCAGCCGCGCCTCGGCGCCTGCGTCGGCGGCATCGGCAAGTTTATCTGCATCGGCCTGAACTACGCCGATCACGCGGCGGAAACCGGCGCGGCCATTCCTGAAGAACCGGTGGTGTTCAACAAATGGACCAGCGCGGTGGTCGGCCCCTATGACCAGGTGGAGATCCCGCGCGGCTCGCAGAAAACCGACTGGGAAGTGGAGCTGGGCGTGGTGATCGGCCAGGGCGGGCGCTACATCAGCGAAGCGGACGCCATGCGCCACGTCGCCGGCTACTGCGTGATCAACGACGTCTCCGAACGCGAGTATCAAATTGAGCGCGGCGGCACCTGGGACAAGGGCAAAGGCTGCGACACCTTCGGGCCGATCGGCCCCTGGCTGGTGACCGCCGATGAGATCGCCGATCCGCACAGCTTGAACCTGTGGCTGGAGGTGGACGGCAAGCGCTATCAGGACGGCAACACCAGCACCATGATCTTCCGCATTCCGCAGATCGTCAGCTACCTCAGCCGCTTTATGAGCCTGCAGCCGGGCGACGTGATCTCCACCGGCACGCCGCCGGGCGTCGGCATGGGGCACAAACCGCAGCCCATCTATCTGCGGGCGGGCCAGACGATGCGTCTGGGCATCGAAGGGCTGGGCGAACAGCGCCAGCAAACCGTACAGGCCTAATCGGGAGCGCCGCCATGACCACCATTACCGCACTGCGGGTTGAAGACATTCGTTTCCCCACGTCGCTGGGGCTGGACGGATCCGACGCCATGAATCCGGATCCCGACTATTCCGCCGCCTACGTGATCCTGGAGACCGATCGCGCGGATCTCAGCGGCCACGGGCTGACGTTCACCATCGGCCGCGGCAACGAGATCTGCTGCGCGGCTATCCGCGCGCTGGAACATCAGATCGTCGGCGAGCGGCTGGAAGATATCGCCGCCGACATGGGCGCCTTCTGGCGGCGCTTCACCAGCGACAGCCAGCTACGCTGGATCGGGCCGGACAAGGGCGCCATTCACCTGGCGACCGGTGCGGTGGTCAACGCGGTGTGGGATCTGTGGGCCAAATCGGTCGGCAAGCCGGTGTGGCGGCTGGTGGCGGAGATGACGCCGGAGGAGCTGGTGCGCTGCATCGACTTCCGTTACATCACCGACTGCATCACGCCGCAGGAAGCGCTGGCGCTGCTGAAACAGCGTGCCGAGGGCAAAGAAGAGCGCCTGGCGCGGCTGCTGCAGGAGGGGTATCCCTGCTACACCACCTCCGCCGGTTGGCTGGGTTATCCGGACGACAAGCTGCGTCGCCTGTGCCAGGAAGCGGTCGACGCCGGTTTCTCCTACCTGAAGCTGAAGGTCGGGCGCGATCTGGAAGATGACATCCGCCGGGTGCGCATCGCCCGCGAGGTGATCGGCCCGGATCGGCGGCTGATGATCGACGCCAACCAGGTGTGGGAGGTGGAGGAAGCCATTCCGTGGGTGAAGCATCTGGCGTTCGCCAAACCCTGGTTTATCGAAGAGCCGACCAGCCCGGACGACGTGGAAGGGCACCGCCGCATCCGCGAAGGGGTGGCGCCGGTCAAGGTGGCCACCGGCGAGATGTGCCAGAACCGCATCATGTTCAAGCAGTTCATCATGCGCGGCGCGGTAGACGTGGTGCAGATCGACGCCTGCCGCCTCGGCGGCATCAACGAAGTGCTGGCGGTGATGCTGATGGCGGCCAAATACCAGCTGCCGGTCTGCCCGCACGCCGGCGGCGTCGGGCTGTGCGAGTACGTGCAGCACCTGTCGATGATCGACTACCTGTGCATTGCCGGCACCCACGAAGGCCGGGTGATCGAGTACGTCGATCATTTGCATGAACACTTTGTCGATCCCTGCGTGATCAACGGCGCGGCCTACATGCCGCCGAGCCGCCCCGGCTATTCGATCGAGATGCATCCGTCGTCGATCGAGCAGTATCGGTTCCGCGGGTGAGGCGGGAGGATCGCATGCCGCGCATCGACGCTCATCAGCATTTCTGGCGCTATCAGCCACGGCACTACCCGTGGATCGACGAGCGGATGCGCGTGCTGCGGCAGGATTTCGATCCGCCCCGGCTGCAGCCGCTGCTGCAGGAACAGGGGTTCGACGGCGCGCTGGCGGTGCAGGCGCGCCCCAGCGAGGACGAGACGCTGGCCCTGCTGGCGCTGGCTGAGCAGAGCGAGGGCGTATGCGGCGTAGTGGGCTGGCTGGATATCGCTTCGCCACAGCTGGCGCAGCGTCTGGAGGCCTTGCGGCCTTATAGCGCGCTGCGCGGGGTGCGCCATCAGGTGCAGGACGAAGCGGATCCGGCGGCCTGGCTGGCGCGGCCGGAGGTGGAACGCGGCATGCAAACGCTGCAGCGCGCCGGGTATGTGTACGAGATCCTGGTGACGCACCGGCATCTGGCGGCCGCGGCGGCGTTCGCCGCCCGCCACGATGAGCACTGGTTGGTGCTGGACCATCTCGGCAAGCCGGACATCGCGCGCGGCGCGCGGCACTGGGCGCAGCAAATTCGGCCGCTGGCGGCGCTGCCGCACGTGGCCTGCAAGCTGTCGGGGCTGATCACCGAGGCGCCGGGTGGCCGGTGGCGGGCGGAAGAACTGCTGCCGTTCTTCGACGCCGCGCTGGAGGCGTTCGGCCCGCAGAGGCTGATGTTCGGCTCCGACTGGCCGGTGTGCCTGCTGGCCGGCGATTACCGCCAGGTGGTGCAACTGTGCGAACGGGCGCTGTCGACGCTGGGGGCCGCCGAGCAGGCGGCGATTTGGGGCGACACCGCCTGGCGAATTTACGGTTTAACGGAGTCTGGTTATGGATCTGTATCTGCAAGATAAGGTGGTGCTGGTCACCGGCGGCGGTGCCGGCATCGGCGCGGCGATTGCTCATGTGCTGGCCGAAGAAGGCGCGATCCCGGTGCTGGTCACCAACGCCGCGCCGGAGGCGGCGCTGCTGGCCGATTTGCAGCGGCTGCAGCCGCGCACCGAGGTGATCCTCACCGAACTGTGCGACGAGGCGGCCTGCCGCCGCGCGGTCAGCCAGACGCTGGCGGCCTTCGGCCGTATTGACGGACTGGTAAACAACGCCGGGGTCAACGACGGCGTCGGGCTGGAGGCGGGGCGCGAAGCGTTCGTCGGCTCGTTGGAAAAGAACCTGGTGCACTACTACCTGATGGCGCACCTGTGCCAGGCGGCGCTGCAGGAGAGCCGGGGCGCTATCGTCAACATCGCCTCCAAGACCGCGCTCAGCGGCCAGGGCGGCACCAGCGGTTACACCGCCGC
The DNA here is from genome assembly GCF_052169255.1 of Serratia sp. CY29653. Taxonomy (NCBI): domain Bacteria; kingdom Pseudomonadati; phylum Pseudomonadota; class Gammaproteobacteria; order Enterobacterales; family Yersiniaceae; genus Serratia; species Serratia sp. CY29653. The sequence goes on from NZ_JBJNLC010000002.1 coordinate 340,894, forward strand.
CAAGGGCGCGGTGCTGGCGCTGACGCGCGAATGGGCGGTGTCGCTGCGCCATGACGGCGTGCGGGTGAACGCGGTGGTGCCGGCGGAGGTGATCACCCCGCAGTACCAGCGCTGGCTCAACACCTTCGCCGAGCCGCAGCGGCAGATGGCGAAAATCACCGCGCGCATTCCGCTCGGGCAGCGCATGACCACGCCGCAGGAGATCGCCGATACCGTGGCGTTTCTGCTGTCGTCGCGGTCATCGCATACCACCGGGCAGTGGCTGTCGGTGGACGGCGGCTACCTGCATCTCGATCGGGCGCTGACGTGAGCGGCGCGGCGGCAGGGCGGCGCCGTTTCTGCCAGGCGCTCGATCTGATTGACTCACCGGCGCTGATTGCGGAGTACCTGCAGCATCATCAGCGCATCTGGCCGGGCATCGCCGCGCATTTGCGCGAGCACGGCATTCTGGACATGGAGATTTACCGGTTGGGCACCCGGCTGTTCATGATCGTGGAGGTCAGCGCCGATTTCGACGCTGCGCGCTTTGACGCCGCCAGCCTGAACAACCCCGAAGTACAGCGATGGGAAGCGCTGATGTGGCACTACCAGGCCGCCACCCCCTGGACGCCGCAGGGCGAAAAATGGGTGGAAATGGCGCGGATATTTTCTTTGCAACAGCAATAACGCCAACATCATCATCGCCAGACGATACGAGGGTATCACCATGCTTGCTGAAAAAAGTGCGGCCTCCGCGCAGCCGGGCGTCGCCGTGACCGCCAATCTGCGCTGGGCCTTTATCCTGGTCACCAGCCTGTTCTTCATGTGGGGGCTGTCCTATGGCCTGCTGGACGTATTAAACAAACATTTTCAGGAGACGTTGCACGTCACCAAGGCGCAATCGGGGCTGCTGCAGGCGGCCTATTTCGGCGCCTACTTCCTGGTGGCGCTGCCCGCCGGGTACTTTATGGACCGCAAGGGCTATAAGGCGGGCATTCTGGTCGGGCTGTGCCTGTATGCGCTGGGAGCGCTGCTGTTCGTGCCGGCGGCGTCGGCCAACAGCTTCGGCGTGTTCCTGTTCGCGCTGTTCGTTATCGCCAGCGGCCTGGGCTGCCTGGAAACGGCCGCCAACCCGTACGCCACGGTGCTGGGCGACGCGCAGGGCGCCGAACGGCGGCTCAACCTGGCCCAGTCGTTCAACGGCCTCGGGCAGTTTATCGGCCCATTGATCGGCGGCACGCTGTTCTTCTCCGCCAGCCAGTCCGCCGGCGGCGGCGATCAGAGCGCGGTGAAGATGACCTATGTGGCGATCGCCGTGCTGGTGCTGCTGATCGCGCTGTTGTTCAGCCGCACCCGGCTGCCGGCGATCCGAGAAGAGGAAAAACCGGTGCACGGCGTGATAGCGCAGGGATTATGGCAGCATCCGCATTTTGTCGGCGGGGTGATCACGCAGTTCTTCTACGTGGCGGCGCAGGTGGGCGTGGGGGCGTTCTTCATCAACTACGCCACCGAACACTGGCGCGATGTGTCTAACCAGAGCGCCTCTTACCTGCTGTCGATCGCCATGATCTGCTTTATGGTCGGGCGCTTCTTCAGCACCTGGCTGATGGGGCGAGTCAAACCGGCGACGCTGCTGGCGGCCTATGCGCTGATCAACATCGCGCTGTGCGGCGTGGTGATGCTGAGCGTCGACGGGGTGTCGGTGGTGGCGCTGATCGCGGTGTTCTTCTTTATGTCGATCATGTTCCCGACCATTTTCGCCCTGGGGGTGAAAAACCTGGGTAAACACACCAAGCGCGCCAGCTCCTTTATGATCATGGCGATCGTCGGCGGCGCCATCATGCCGTACTTTATGGGGGCGCTGGCCGACCGTTACAGCACCGCGCTCTCTTATCTGTTGCCGCTGCTGTGCTTCGCGGTGGTGCTGGTTTACGGCCTGCGGCAGCGCCGCGCCTGATTCACCCCGGCGGCGAATCGGCCTTCGCCGCCGTTGTCAGCGCCAGTGGGCGCGTTCGCATCAGGATCGCCAGCGCCAGCAGCAGCACGATGCCGGACAGCACGCCGTTTATCGTCAAGCCTCCGGCATCCACCACCAGCCCGCCCGCCAGTGAACCGCAGGAAATCGCCAGATTAAACAGCGCGATATACAGCGAAGAGGCGACCTCGACCGCGTCGGGGGCCGCCTTGAGCATCCACGCCATCAGCGAAACGGAAACGCCGCCGTAGGCGATGCCCCACAGCAGGAGGAAGGCACCGCCGCTCAGCGGCGCGCGGCCCAGCAGCGGCAGCAGCAGGACGGCGAGCGTCAGCCCGAAGGCGATCAGCGCCAGGGTGCGGCGCAGCCGTTTGGCGGCGGCCTGGCCGGCGATGAAATTCCCGACGATACCGGCGACGCCGTAGGCGAACAGCAGCGGCCCCACCCAGCGGCTCTCGATGCCGGCGACCGTCTGCAGCAGCGGGCGGACAAAGGTGTAAGCCATAAAGTGGCCGGCGACCAGCAGAAACGTCAGCAGCAGCCCGAGGAGCAACCGGCGATTCGCGCGCTGCGCGGTGAACGACCGCCAGCTCACCGCCTGCGTGATCGGCAGCGGCGGCAGCACGCACAGCAGCAGGAGCAGGGTCAGCGCCGCCAGGACGGCGACGGCCAGAAACGCCATGCGCCAGCCCAGCGCTTCGCCGAGGAACACCCCGAGCGGCACGCCGAGCACCGAGGCCGCCGCTACGCCGCCGAAGATGACGGACAGCGCCAATCCGACGGAGGCCGGCGGCACCAGACGTTCCGCCAATCCGCCGGCGATGGCCCAGATACCGCCGATGCAAAAGCCCAGCAGGATGCGCGCAGCGAACAGCAGCGCCATGGAGGTAGCGGCGGCGGCCAGCAGGTTGGCGGCGATCAGCAGCAGCAGAAAGACGATCAGCAGGCTGCGGCGATCCGTGCGCCGGGCGCCCAGCACCACCAGCGGGGCGAACAGCGCGGCGAACAGGGCAGGCAGGGAAATCAGCAGCCCGGCGCGGCCTATCGATGCGTTCAAGGTGCTGACTATCGGGGTCAGCAGCCCGACGGGCAGCATTTCTGCCGTGACGACGGTAAAGGTGGACAGGCCGATGGCGAAGGTTGCCAGCCAGGGTTTTGCGCCGCCGCCGGCGTGTAAGGCACTCATAATGACTCTCCCAACAGATGAAGAGCCTCAGTGTATCCGCGCCAAAATGGCTGATAAACTGGCCTGAATGCGCAACATTGGGGACAAATCGTGGCTAATTTACCGTCTATGCCGTTGGATAACCTGACCGACCTGCTGGTGTTCATTCGCGTCGCCGACGCCTGCAGCTTCACGCTGGCGGCCGAGAGGCTGGGCATCTCCCGCTCGGCGGCGGGCAAATGCGTGATCCGATTGGAGGAGCGATTGGCCACCCGGTTGCTGCAGCGCACCACGCGCAGCGTCAGCCTGACCGAAGACGGCGCGGTGTTTTACGAGTATGCGCAGCGCATCCTGTCGCAGGCCGAAGAGGCGGAAACGGCGCTCAATACGCGGCGGCAAACCCCACGCGGGCGGCTGCGGCTGGATCTGCCGGTTTCGTTGGGGCGGTTGCATATCCTGCCGATTCTGCGGGAGTTTTTGGCGCAGTGGCCGGAGGTGGATGCCGACGTCAGCTTCTCCGACGATTACAGCGATCTGGTGCGCGACGGCATCGACGTGGCTGTCCGCGTCGGCGGCAACGACGACAGCCGGCTGGTGCGGCGGGTGCTCGCGCCACATCGCCTGATCACCTGCGCGGCGCCGGATTATCTGGCGCGGCACGGCACGCCTGCAAAACCGGAGGCGTTGGGCGATCACGAGACGCTGGTCTTCAGCCATCAGGGGCTGCCGGCGCCCTGGCGCTATTTGGTCAACGGCCAACTGCACGAACAGCCGGTGCGCGGCCGGATGCGTTTCAACAACGTCGAGGCCTTGCGGGATGCGGCCGTCGCCGGAGCCGGCCTGTGCCAGGTGGGAGCGTTTCTGGTCGGCGAGCAGATTGCGGCCGGCACGCTGGTGCCGGTGCTGGAGCGCTATTGCCGCCCGGGGCCGCCGATCTGCGCCGTCTATCCCAGCCGGCGCCATCTTTCCCCCAAGGTGAAACTGTTCCTGGCGGCGATCGAACGGCGCTGGCAGGGCAAGGCGATTTGGGAAACTGATTAGCGCGAGCGATTCACGCCGCTTTCAAGGCCAGCGTTCGCCGCATTAAGCGGTAGCCGCCGGCCGCCACCAGCAGCACGATCAGCCCGGCGGTGAGCGTGACGCCGAAGCCGGCCGCTATCCCGGCGGCATCGATCGCCAGGCCCGCCAATGCGGCGCCGAGCGCCACGCCTATCCCCAGGCCGGTGACCATCCAGGTCAACCCCTCCGTCAGCCGGGAGGGCGGCACGATGTTTTCAACCAGCCCCATGGCAATGATCATGGTCGGCGCAAAAAACAGTCCGGCGACAAACATCGCCGCCGCCAGCGTCAAGACATTGTGCACCCACAGCAGCGGCAGGGTGGTGAAGGCGGTGGCGAACGCCGCGTATAAGAACAGGCGAGGCAAGGGGACGGGGATCTTCATTGCGCCGAAAATCAGCCCGGCCAGGCAGGAGCCGAACGCGTAAACCGACAGCACGATGCTGGCGGCGGCCGGCTGTCCTTGCTGCTCGGCGAAGGCCACGCTGATGACGTCCACGGTGCCGACGATGGTGCCCAGGGCGATCAGCGCCAGCAGCAGGATCTGCATTGACGGCATGGCCAGGATGGCGCGCTGCCGCTGGTTATTGAGGGGGTAGACCGGGGGCTGAGTGCTTTTTTGCGAGGCGAATGCCGCAACGCCCGCCACCAGAAGCAGCGCGGCTACCAGAGGGCCGGCTTCTGGGAAGAGTGAAACGCTAAGCCCCACGGCGATCGGTGGGCCGACGATAAAGGCCACTTCATCTAACACGGACTCGAATGAAAATGCCGTGTGCAGCTGTGGCGTGCCGCGATAAATTTCGCTCCAGCGGGCTCGGACCATCGCGGAGATGCTGGGCATGCCGCCCGCAAGCGCGGCGAAGACGAACAGCGTCCAGTCCGGCGCCCGATAGTGGGTGCAGAGCAACAGCAGTAGCAGGGCGAGCGTACTGATCCCGGTGGCATACGGCAGCACGCGGCTTTGGCCGTGACGATCCGCCGCGCGCGCGATTTGCGGCGCAAGCAGCGCCATGGAAAAGGCGAACGTCGCCGCCACCGCGCCCGCCAACCAATAAGAGCCGCGTACCTGTGAGAGCATGGTGATGATGCCGATACCGGTCATCGAGACCGGCAGGCGCGCGATCAGCCCGGCAGAGGAAAACGCCTTGCTGCCCGGGGCGTTGAACAGGTTGAAATAAGGATTTGCCATGGAAAGGGCTCCAGAAGTTGGCGGCTCAGTATTCGCTCAATGGCCATCATTGACATACGCCACGTATGTTACGTTAATTGACATACATGGCGTATTTCAATTATAACGTTCATCAATAACGAGGCGGGAGTGGACCCATGGCACGTAAAGCGCGCGCAGAAATGATTGAAGAAACCCGACAAAAACTGGTGGCGGCCGCCCGTCAGCAGTTCGGCAGCGTGGGGTATGCCGAGACGGTGATGGATGAACTCACCGCGCAAGCCGGCATGACGCGCGGTGCGCTCTATCACCATTTTGGCGATAAAAAGGGGTTGTTCCTGGCGGTTGTGAAGGCGATTGACGCTGAAATGGATGCGCGTCTTGCCGACATTACCGCGCGTACGGCGGATGACTGGGAGGCGTTTGCGGCGCGTTGTCGCGGTTATTTGATCATGATGACGGAGCCGCAAGCGCAGCGCATTCTGCTGCGCGACTCACCTTCGGTGCTGGGGGCTGAATATTTGCAGGCCAGTAAGCTGCAATGCATTGTCTGGATGACGGGCGCATTGCAGGCGTTGATGGCGCAGGGGCGCATCGCCGTCGCCGAGCCGGAATCGCTGGCGCATTTGATCAACGGCGGCCTGATGGATGCCGCGCTTTGGATCGCGCACCAGCCGGATGAGAAAACCGCTTTGGAGCAGGCGTTGGCCGGTTTGTCGCTGTTGCTGAACGGCTTGCGGCCAACGGCCGCTTAACCGGGCAGGGTATTTACTCCTGCGGCAGCAGCAGGGCGGGCTGGACGTTTTGCGCCAGCTGAATATTGTTGCGGCCGCTGTGCTTCGCCAGATAGAGCGCGGCGTCGGCCGCGCCGATCGCCGATTCGACGTCCAGTTTTTCCAATGCCGAGATGCCGGCGCTGAGCGTCAGCGTACCGCTGTGCTGCGAGCTGGCGCCGTGCGGGATATTCAGTTCCGCCACCCGTTGGCGCACCCGTTCGGCCAACTGCGCCGCGTAGCCTTCGTGCACGTTGGTCAGCAGCACCAAAAACTCTTCCCCGCCGTAGCGCACCACGATGTCGCGCGAACGCACCGCATCGCGGATGGCGATCGCCACCTGCACCAGCGCCCGGTCGCCCATGGCGTGGCCGTAGCTGTCGTTGTAGACCTTGAAGTGGTCGATATCCAGCAGCAGCACGTAGTGGCGGCCGGTTTGCGGTTCCAGCAGCATGTTGATCTTATTCTCCAGCCCGCGGCGGTTATAAAGGCCGGTCAGAGGATCGAGCATGCTCAAATTATTGAATTTGTCCCGCTCGTTATACAGGTTGGCCACCAGCGCGTGGGTAAAGATTTCACTGCGTTTCAACATCAGGTGATGAATGGAGAAAGCGATAATAGGTAATAGCGTGGTGAATAATATCCGCAGGGTATTATGCATACCGTCTAAAGCCAGGATCATCATTGCGGAAGGCACGGCGTGTAAACAAAAGGCGGTAAAGTTGTCCGTCAGAGAAATAGCGCTGATAAAAAAGATGCTGAACAAACTAATTAATAAAAAATCTTGGTTATTCGGCAGGCAATATTGACTTTTAACGTAGATATGCGCAGCCCACAGCAGGCCGAGCACGCTGGCGAACAGGTTGAGTTTGTACAGGTATTGCCGCGGCGTATGCAGAGAAAATAGCGCCGCCGCCAGACAAAATAACGGGATGCATAATAAAGGCAGAGTAAAAGAAGGGACATCCCTAAAAGGGAACAATAACGTAAATATGGAAGAGGCGGCATTCATCATTAGAAAAAGAAATAATGCCAGGCGCTGCTTGCTGTTCAGTAATTCCTGATAAGAACGGGCGTTCATACGGAGGTCACTCTTTGCAAAGTCGTACTGTCGAATAATTAAGGTTGAGAAGCATTCCCTTGGCGCGAAATATCCACTTGAATTGCATGGTTGACCGTTGTGATTATTATCATGCAAACAGGACTAGGAATTTTCTTATGTCAAATTATCATTTTTTCCTGCTGGTGTCATCTGGGTTTGGTCATCGCAGCGAAAATGATGCGGCGGCCAAAAAAGTGTTATATGATATTGGTTATCATTATCACTTGAGGGGGTTGTCATGCTCACTGCCATGATTGCCGCATGCGGGCTGTGGGGCGTCAGCTGGTGCCTCGGCGATCGCCTGGCCAGCGCCTGGGGCGTTTTGCTGCCGTGCGCGCTGATGCCGCTGCTGGCCTTGATCGATCTCGATATGATGCAGCTGCGCAGCCTGATCGTGATAGCGATGTTGGCGACGCTGGTGATGCTGTTCAACAGCCGGCTGCGTCATTATCTGCTGCTGCCTTCCTGCATGGCGCTGGCGGGCGGCCTGGCGGCGGTCAGCCTCAACTTCAGCTTCGGGTAAAACGCTGGAAACGGCAAAACCACGCTTAGGCGTGTTTTTCATCAATGCGTTGGGATTTTTTCGAAGGAACTACCGGAGAGATCATCAATTGGTGCGAAGAGAGGGACTTGAACCCTCACGTCCGTAAGGACACTAACACCTGAAGCTAGCGCGTCTACCAATTCCGCCACCTTCGCACAGTCGATGTTGTTGCTTTGATTTATATTACGTCGCCAGCGTGGTGCGAAGAGAGGGACTTGAACCCTCACGTCCGTAAGAACACTAACACCTGAAGCTAGCGCGTCTACCAATTCCGCCACCTTCGCATCGATGCTGAGTGCAATATAAATCATGTGGTTATTTGGTGCGAAGAGAGGGACTTGAACCCTCACGTCCGTAAGGACACTAACACCTGAAGCTAGCGCGTCTACCAATTCCGCCACCTTCGCGTACCAGAAACATTACCGGAGTAACGTTACCACGGAGGCGAATTCTAGAGATTTTGGCGGGCACGTCAACAGTTATTTCCCCGCATTGCGGGCGTTTGCTGGAAAAACAGCCATATCGCCGCTTTTCCGCTGGTCAAACAGCCAAATCAGCCAATCAATCAACACCCTGACCCGTGGCGCCAGGAAACGGCCGGGCGGATACATGATGTAAATCGGCATCGGCGGCGGCGGCGTGTCCGCCAGCACTTCCACCAGTTCGCCCTGTTCGAGCCAGGGGGCAAGCGAATAGCGCGCCGCCTGAATCAACCCCATGCCGGCCCGCGCGCCGGCGATGTAGGCGTCGGCGCCGCTGACGCTCAGCCGGGCGGGGAGTTCGCGCAGTTCCACTTTGCCGCCGCGGCAGAATTCCAGCGGGTAATCGCGGTTGCTGGCCAGGGAAAAATACCCTACCGCGCGGTGCGGCTCCAGGCTATCAATGTCGCGTGGCATGCCGCAGGCCTGCAGGTAAGCGGGAGAAGCGCAGGTGACCTGTGGCAGCTGGGCGATGCGCCGCGCCACCAGGCTGTCGTCTTCGGTTTCCCAGGCGCGCAGCACGCAGTCCACGCCTTCGCGCAACAGATCGACGTGGGTGTCGTTGGCGCCCAGCGCCAGCGTGATGTCGGGATAGCGGCGGTAAAAGTCGTCCAGCGCCGGAATGACAATCTGGCGCGCCAGCGAATGGGGCATATCGATGCGCACTTTGCCGGACGGCTGCAGCTTATGGTGGCTGAACAGCGTGTCCGCCTCCTCCAGCGCCCCCAGCAACTGCACGCAGCGTTGATAGTAGAGGCTGCCTTCGCTGGTCACCTGCACCTGGCGGGTGGTGCGGATCAGCAGGCGCACGCCCAGCCGCTGCTCCAGCCGTTTCAACGCGTTGCTGACCGTGGCGCGCGGCAGCTGCAGGCGCTCGGCCGCCCGGCTGAAGCTGCCCAGTTCGACGATGCGGGTAAAAATGCGCATGGCTTGAACCTGATCCATGTCCACTCCGGATTGTTGGTGATTTTTGAACAGTGATGTGCAATCTGCATTATTTATCTTTGTAGCGTAAACAACCAGACTTTGCTGCGTTATCCGTTCATCGCATGAGGGCAGCACAATGCAACAACGTAAACTGGGTTCTCACGGCCCCCTCGTCTCCGCCTTGGGGCTGGGATGCATGGGCATGAGCGACTTCTACTCCACCGGCGCCGATCGGCAGGAAGCCATCGCCACGCTGCACCGGGCGCTGGAGCTGGGCGTCACGCTGCTCGACACCGCCGACATGTATGGCCCGCACACCAACGAGGAATTGGTGGGGGAAGCGATCAAGGGCAAACGGCAACAGGTGTTCCTGGCCACCAAGTTCGGCATCCTGCGCGATCCGGCGGATCCTTCGGCGCGCGGCGTCAGCAGCCGGCCCGAGTATATCCGGCGCTCGGTGGAAGGCAGCCTGCGGCGCTTGGGCGTAGAAGAGATCGATCTTTATTATCAGCATCGGGTCGATCCGCAGGTGCCGATCGAAGACGTCGTGGGCACGATGGCGGATCTGATCCGCGAAGGCAAGATCCGCCATATCGGCCTGAGCGAGGCGTCGGTCGCCACGCTGGAGCGGGCGCACAAGGTGCATCCGATAACCGCGCTGCAGACCGAGTATTCGCTGTGGACGCGCGATGCCGAACAGGGCGTGCTGGCGGCCTGTGAGCGCCTCGGCATCGGCTTTGTGCCTTACAGCCCGTTAGGGCGCGGTTTCCTCACCGGCGTTATCCGGCGGCCGGAGGATCTGGCCGAGGACGATTTCCGCCGCGGCAACCCGCGCTTCCAGGGGGAAAACTTCGCCCGCAACCTGGCGCTGGTGGAGAAGGTGGGTGAGCTGGCGGCACAGAAGGGCGTCAAGCCTTCACAGCTGGCGCTGGCCTGGGTGTTGGCGCAGGGCGAGCACATCGTGCCGATCCCCGGCACCAAACGCCGTCGCTATCTGGAAGAGAACGTCGCGGCGGCGGAGATAACGCTGAGCGCGGCCGAACTGGCGGCGATCGAAGCGGTGTTTCCGCTGAGTGCAGCGGCCGGCGATCGCTACGGCGCCGAGTCGATGGCCTATATCAACGGCTAAAAAAAAGCGCGGCCTCAGGCCGCGCTCTGTCGTTTTCCGCCAACGGCGAATTATTTCTTCTTCGGCGCGCGCGGTGGGCGGCCGACGGTGGCCTGATACACCTTGAAGCGGCCGTTCTGCGCCAGTACTTCGTGGCTGCCAAAGGTGGCGTCCAGAATGTCCGGGTACGGCAGGAAGGCGTTGGCGACGATGCGCAGCTGGCCGCCGATCGGCAGGTGTTTCACCGCGCCGCGGATCAGGGTTTCGGCGGCGGTCAGGCTGGTCTGCAGCCCGTCGTGGAACGGCGGGTTGGAGATGATCATGTCGAAACGGCCGGTGATGTCGGAGTAAACGTTGCTGACGATCACTTCGCCTTCGATGCCGTTGGCGGCCAGCGTCGCGCGGCTGGATTCCACCGCGGCGGCGTTGACGTCGCTGAGGGTAAGTTTCACCTTCGGCGACAGCTTGGCCATCACCGAGGCCATCACGCCGGCGCCGCAGCCGATGTCCAGCACCTTGCCTTTCATGTGTTTTTCCAGCGTCGACAGCAGCAGCGAGCTGCCGACGTCCAGGCCGTCGCGGCTGAACACGCCCGGCAGCGTTTTCACTTCCAGATCGTGCAGCTGATAGCTGTCCCACCAGTCGTCCAGGCTGAACTCGGTCTGTGCGTCCAGGCGGCCGTGATACAGGCCGCAGCGGCGCGCGCTGTCGATTTTCACCAGCGTGGCGTGGCCTTCCAGCGTTGGCTCGGCGCTGCGCACGCCGCTGCGGTTTTCACCGACCACGAACACGTCTACGCCCACCGGCAGCAGCGCCAGGATGTTGCACAGCTGGAATTGCGCTTCCTGCTTGCTCTTCGGCCAGTAGTAAACCAGCGTGTCGCAGTTGGCGACGAAAGCGGGATCGACGGTCAAACCGAACTGCACGTTATCGCCCATCGTCCGGTTCAGTAACTGCCAGTGATGGTATTGCTGAGTGTGGACGCGCACGTCCGCGGCCTCGAATTGGGCCGGCAGGCTGTCCTGCAGGTCGCCGGCAAACAGCACGCGGCGTTCGATAAATTCATCACTGTGGCGCAGCATGACTTCACTGGCGGGGGTTAATGCAGACATCAGATATTGGCTCCTGGAAATGAGACCGGGGATTATAGAGCTTTGTGGCGATATGTTCGACGGGTTTGTTGGCGCGGGCTGCGCGGGTTTGTTAGCATAGCGCGGCGCATGGCAGGCATGGCGCACCACAACGGGTAGGAATCGGCATGGCATCAAAACGCGACTGGCTGTTACAACAACTGGGTATTACGCAGTGGACATTGCGCCGCCCGGGCGTGTTGCAGGGCGAAGTGGCGGTCAGTCTGCCACCCGAGGCGCGCCTGCTGGTGGTGGCGCAGACGCTGCCCGCACCGGACGATCCGCTGTTTTGCGACGTGCTGCGCAGCCTGGGGCTGACGCCGGCGCAAACCTACAGCCTGACGCCGGAACAGGCGGCAATGCTGCCTGAAGAGACCGCATGCAACAGTTGGCGGCTGGGCGTGGCGGAACCGCTTGCGGTCGCCGGCGCGCAGCTACACAGCCCGGCGCTGGCCGAGCTTTCCCAAGACGCGGGGGCCAAACGCGCCCTCTGGCAGCAGATTTGTCATCATGAACACGATTTCTACCCTGACGGCGGCCGACCTGGCCACGGCCTTCACCATTGAGCAAGCCAGCCACGCTTTCCCCTGGACGGAAACCACCTTCGCCAGCAATCAGGGCGATCGCTACCTTAACCTGAAGCTGAGCGCCGACGGGGAGATGGCGGGGTTCGCCATCACGCAGATCGTGCTGGACGAAGCCACGCTGTTCAACATCGCCATTCATCCGCAGTACCAGCGCCGTGGCTTTGGCCGCCTGCTGCTCAACGCGTTGATTGAACGGCTGGAGAGCCGCGGCGTGGTCACGCTGTGGCTGGAAGTGCGCGCCTCCAACCAGGCGGCGATCGCGCTGTATGAAGATCTCGGTTTCAACGAGGTTACCGTGCGCCGCAATTATTACCCGAGCGCCCACGGCCGCGAAGACGCGATGGTGATGGCGCTGCCGCTGGCGTAATCCGCCCGGCCGGTAAAAGCATTGATTGTCACCGGTTGGCAAATCGGCGAAAATGCCCGGCTGTTATCTTTTATTCACCGCTTTGCCCGGCGCCGCGATCGGCGCGTTCTGATGATGTCGCAGGGCGGACTAACCGTAGAACCTGAAAACCATGTCTCCTAGTGAATTTGCCCGCGAAGTCTCCAAAAGAAGAACTTTCGCCATCATCTCGCACCCCGATGCCGGTAAAACCACCATTACCGAAAAAGTGCTGCTGTTCGGACAGGCGATCCAGACCGCCGGTACGGTAAAAGGCCGCGGCTCCAGCCAGCACGCCAAATCCGACTGGATGGAAATGGAAAAGCAGCGTGGGATCTCGATCACCACCTCGGTGATGCAGTTCCCGTACCGCGACAGCCTGGTCAACCTGCTGGATACCCCGGGGCACGAAGACTTCTCCGAAGATACTTACCGTACTCTGACCGCCGTCGACTGCTGTCTGATGGTGATCGACGCCGCCAAGGGCGTTGAGGATCGCACCCGCAAGCTGATGGAAGTGACCCGTCTGCGCGACACGCCGATCCTGACCTTCATGAACAAACTGGACCGCGATATCCGCGATCCGATGGAAGTGATGGATGAAGTCGAGCGAGAACTGAAGATCGCCTGCTCGCCCATCACCTGGCCGATCGGCTGCGGCAAGCTGTTCAAGGGCGTTTACCACCTGTACAAGGATGAAACCTACCTGTACCAGACCGGTAAAGGCCACACCATTCAGGAAGTGCGCATCGTCAAGGGCCTGAACAACCCGGAGCTGGATGCGGCGGTGGGTGAAGATCTGGCGGCGCAGTTGCGCGATGAGCTGGAGCTGGTGCAGGGCGCTTCCCACGAGTTCGATCAGGAAGCCTTCCTGAGCGGCGAGCTGACCCCGGTGTTCTTCGGTACCGCATTGGGCAACTTCGGCGTGGATCACATGCTGGACGGCCTGGTGGCCTGGGCGCCGGCGCCGATGCCGCGCAAAACCGACACCCGCGAAGTGACGGCGGCGGAAGAGAAATTCACCGGCTTCGTGTTCAAGATCCAGGCCAATATGGATCCGAAACACCGCGACCGCGTGGCCTTTATGCGCGTGGTTTCCGGCCGCTACGAGAAGGGCATGAAGCTGCGCCAGGTGCGCACCGGCAAAGACGTGGTGATCTCCGACGCGCTGACCTTTATGGCCGGCGACCGTTCGCACGTGGAAGAAGCCTATCCGGGCGACATCATCGGCCTGCACAACCACGGCACCATTCAGATCGGCGATACCTTCACCCAGGGTGAAGACATGAAGTTCACCGGCATCCCGAACTTCGCGCCGGAACTGTTCCGCCGCATTCGCCTGCGCGATCCGCTGAAGCAGAAACAGCTGCTGAAGGGGCTGGTGCAGCTGTCCGAAGAGGGCGCGGTGCAGGTGTTCCGTCCGATCGCCAACAACGATCTGATCGTCGGTGCGGTCGGGGTGCTGCAGTTCGACGTGGTGGTAGCGCGCTTGAAGAGCGAGTACAACGTGGAAGCGCTGTACGAGTCGGTCAACGTGTCGACCGCGCGCTGGGTCGAGTGCGACGACGTGAAGAAGTTCGAAGAGTTCAAGCGCAAGAACGAGATCAACCTGGCGCTGGACGGCGGGGACAACCTGTCCTATATCGCGCCGACCATGGTGAACCTCAACCTGACGCAGGAACGTTATCCTGATGTGACCTTCCGCAAGACGCGCGAACACTGATCAATCGGCAGGGCGCCCAGTGCGCCCTGCACGCCTCTCCTATTCCCACTGCGCTAATTAATAAACCTCCCTCATATTTTTCCTGCGAACCTAGGTCACCAGGCGATGTTCGTTCGGCCTGCATTTTCTGTCTAATGGTCTATCTTTAACGGGATGTCCGCACATTGCTTGAGAGTAAATCACTGTAATATGTTGTTTGTTTGGTGAGTTATTCTGATGTGTTGCCGATAGGAGACAGTCAGTGTCTTTAAATATCAATGAGATAGCTATATTTCAGTTTTGTGTGACTTAGCCTGTCGTCAATAGGCGACAGTTTTTTGGCTAAAAATCCAACGTCTGATTTATTTTATTTGATTTTTAAGGGTTTTTTTGAGTTGGCACGGCCGTTGCAATATTCCTGTCGTGAACGCTTAATCGTATAGCGATGATGAAGTATTTACCGAGAAGGCCGCGTGAAGGTGGCCGCAGGGTTCCGGCGCTCTGGCGTTGTGAGCCCCCAACAAAAGGAAGAGATCGATGAAAAAGACCAAATTTGCACACTCGCTGATGGCTGTTGTATTGGGTTCTGTGTTGGTCAGCGGCAGTGCGCTGGCCGAAGAGAGTCTGCTCAACAAGGCGTCTAACGCCGCGGACAGTGCCGGTGCCAAAATCGATAGCTCCATGAAAAAAGTTGACGGTTACATGGATGACAGCGCGATAACGGCTAAAGTTAAAAGTGCGTTGGTGGAAGATAAAACCATCAAAAGTTCCGACATTTCGGTGAAAACCGAAAAAGGCGCCGTGACCCTGAGCGGGTTCGTCGGCAGCCAGGCGCAGGCGGAGCATGCGGTCGCTGTCGCCGGCAAGGTGGAAGGCGTCAAGACCGTCAGCGACAAGCTGCACGTGAAAGATGAAGCCAACCAGTCGATCAAATCGTATGCCGGCGACACCGCCACCACCAGCGAGCTGAAAGCCAAGCTGCTGGCCGATGACATCGTGCCGTCGCGCAATGTGAAAGTGGAAACCACCGATGGCGTGGTGCAGCTTTCCGGCGAGGTGAAAACGCAGGCGCAGTCTGAGCGTGCGGAAAGCATCGCCAAGGCCATCGACGGCGTGAAAAGCGTGAAAAACGACCTGGTGGTCAAGCCGTAATCCCGCCAGGCGCCCGTAACAAGTAACAACAAGCCGCATCGGTCGGGCCGTGAAGGCGGCCCGACATGTACCACCAAAAAAAGAAACTGATTTGCCGTCGACGCCCCATTGTCGGGGCGGTAGACAGCAGCGAATTTTTTCACAATGGTAAGGAGAAGCTTATGTTTCGTTGGGGCATTATCTTTTTAGTCATCGCGCTTATCGCTGCGGCACTGGGGTTCGGTTCGCTGGCGGGCACCGCCGCCTGGGCGGCTAAAATCGTGTTTGTCGTCGGCATTATCCTGTTCCTGGTCAGCCTGTTCACCGGCCGTCGGCGCCCTTAGCCGGCCGGCTTTTTCCTGCAAACTGTAACAAAGCTTAATTCCTTTTCTCACGTCGGGGAGGGCCGGCCATGAACAGTGACATCATCGTCGGACGCTGGAAACAGCTGAAAGGCCAGGTATGGCAGGCATTGGCCGAATGGTCCGGCAGCGATTGCGTCTGGCTGGCCGGCAGCAATGATTTCCTCGCCGGCGTGCTGCAAGAGGATTACGGAAGAGAGCGAGACGCGGTATCCTCGGAGAAAACGTCTCACTGAGGATGCCAAGTTGGGATACAGAATACCCATCACGCTCGGCAATATAGAACCGCTGGCGTCTAAGCCCTTTCGGCCAGGCAAGATGGCGCTGGTCTGCGAAGGCGGCGGCCAGCGCGGCATTTTCACCGCCGGCGTGCTGGACGAGTTTCAGCGCGCGGGCTTTAACCCTTTCGACCTGCTGATCGGCACGTCGGCCGGCGCCCAGAATCTGTCCGCCTACATTTGCGGGCAGGTGGGCTACGCGCGCCGGGTGATCACCCGTTACACCACCTCGGCTCAATTCTTCAATCCGCTGCGCTTCGTGCGCGGCGGGCATCTGATCGATCTCGATTGGCTGGTTGATACGGCGGCGGCGCAGATGCCGCTGGCGATGGACGTAGCGGAACGGCACTTTACCGACGGGCGCGAGTTTCTGCTGTGCGCCTGCCGCAGCGACGATTTCGAACCGACCTATCTGCCGGCGCAGCGCGAGCGCTGGCTGCCAGCCATCAAGGCGTCCAGCGCCATTCCCGGCTTCTATCGCCAGGGCGTGGAGCTGGACGGCATCAGCTATCAGGACGGCGGCATCAGCGATGCGATCCCGGTGGAAGAGGCCTATCGCCGGGGCGCCGACACCATCGTGGTGATCCGCACCGTGCCTTCGCAGATGTACTACACCCCGCAGTGGATGAAGCGCATGGAACACTGGCTGAGCGACAGCAGCCTGCAGCAGATGGTGCGCATCCTGCAGCATCACGAGCAAAGCTATCACCGCATCCAGCGCTTTATCGAGAAGCCGCCGGGCAAGCTGCGCATCTTCGAGATCTTCCCGCCGAAGCCGCTGGCCAGCAATGCGCTGGGCAGCCGACTGGGGTCGCTCAATCAGGATTATCACCTGGGGCGCCGCTGCGGCCGCTATTTCCTGGCCACCGTCGGCCAGTGGATGGCGCAGCCGGAGCCGGACGGCATGAAGGTGAAAAAAGCGCTGTCGCGCCGCCTGATCCAGCCGGAGAACGTCAGAATGCCTTCGCCGATCGTGACCGATCTCGTCATGCCGTCCGATCTTGGCGCGCAGCCGGAGGCCGCGGTGGCGGCGCCGAAGATCATTCTGCCGGGCGATCTGCCGCCGGGTGAAGGGGGCGCGCTGTGAGCTATGCCTTTACCGACACCCACTGTCATTTCGATTTCCCGCCCTTTACCGGGCATGAGGGCGAGAGCCTGGTGCGAGCGGCAAGCGCCGGCGTCACGCGCATCATCGTCCCGACGGTCACCGCCGATCGCTTCGCGCGGGTGCTGCAGCTGGCGCAGGATCACGCGCCGCTGTTCGCCGCGCTGGGGCTGCATCCGCTGTATATCGCGCAGCATCATGAGCCGCAGTTGGAGCAACTGGCGGCGCTGCTGGCCGAACGGCCGCGCAAGCTGGTAGCGGTGGGGGAGGTCGGGCTCGATCTGTATATGGACAACCCGCAGTTCGAGCGCCAGCAAAGCGTGCTGCTGGCCCAGCTGCGGCTGGCGAAACAGCATGACCTGCCGGTGATCCTCCATTCGCGCCGCACCCACGATCAGCTGGCTGCGGCCCTGCGGCGCGTGCAGCTGCCGCGTCGCGGCGTGGTGCACGGCTTCGCCGGCAGCCTGTCGCAGGCGCAGGCGTTTATCCGCCTCGGCTATTACATCGGCGTGGGCGGCACCATCACCTATGAGCGGGCGCAGAAAACGCGCGGCGTGATGGCGCAGCTGCCGCTCGAGGCGCTGTTGCTGGAGACCGATGCGCCGGACATGCCGCTGGCGGGCTATCAGGGGCAGCCGAATCGCCCCGAACGCGCCGCCGAGGTGTTTCAAACGCTGTGCGAGCTGCGGCCGGAACCGGCCGACGAGATCGCCGCCCATCTGCAGCGCAATGCTCAGGCGCTGTTTGCCATGCCGGATTGATGAGGTGATAACGTGACCTGCGTCACGTTATAAGATTTTCATTTGCGTCTCGTTGTATGCATTTGTGACATAAATCGGTGCGAGAGTGACCTCGCTCAGTATAATCCCCCCGAAACTCTCCAATAGCAGACCTCTCTTTATGAGCAGGGATGTATTTTATTTTTTGCAACAGGGAAACTTTGCATGCAACTCATCATGAGCCTAGTCGGCATGGCGGTGCTGATCGCCATTGCGGTGCTGCTCTCCAGCAACCGCCGGGCCATCAAACTGCGCACCGTCGCGTGGGCGTTCATCATTCAGGTCGGCATCGGCGCGCTGGTGCTGTATGTGCCGCTGGGCCGCAGCATCCTCGGCAGTATGTCGAACGGCGTGGCAAACGTTATCGCCTACGGCAATCAGGGCATTTCGTTCATTTTCGGCGGGCTGGTGTCCGACAAGATGTTCGAGGTGTTCGGCGGCGGCGGCTTCGTGTTCGCGCTGCGCGTCCTGCCGGTGATCGTGTTCTTCTCCTCGCTGATTGCGGTGCTGTACTACCTCGGCATCATGCAGTTGGTGATCCGCGTGCTGGGCGGCGGGCTGCAAAAGCTGTTGGGCACCTCGCGCACCGAATCGCTGTCGGCGACCGCCAACATTTTCGTTGGTCAGACCGAAGCGCCGCTGGTGGTGCGTCCGTATATCGCCACCATGAGCCAATCAGAACTGTTCGCGGTGATGTGCGGCGGCCTGGCCTCGGTGGCCGGTTCGGTGCTGGCGGGATATGCGCAGATGGGCGTGCCGCTGGAATACCTGATCGCCGCGTCCTTCATGGCCGCGCCGGGCGGGCTGCTGTTCGCCAAGCTGATGGTGCCGGAAACCGAGCAGACCCACGATAAAGACGATGCGATGAAGCTGATCGCCGAAGAGGATCGTCCGGCCAACGTGATCGACGCGGCGGCTTCCGGCGCGGCCTCCGGCATGCAGCTGGCGCTGAACGTCGGTGCGATGCTGCTGGCGTTTATCGCGCTGATCGCCTTGCTTAACGGCATTCTCGGCGGCATCGGCGGCTGGTTCGATTATCCGCAGCTGTCGCTTGAACTGATCCTCGGCTGGGTGTTCTCGCCGATCGCCTTCCTGATCGGTGTACCGTGGAGCGAGGCGATGACCGCCGGTTCGTTCATCGGCCAGAAGATCATCGTCAACGAGTTCGTCGCCTACATGAACTTCGGCGCCTATCTGCGTCCGGACGACGTAGTGGCGGCGGAAGGCCTGCAGGTGCTGTCGGCCCATACCAAGGCGATCATCTCCTTCGCGCTGTGCGGCTTCGCCAACCTTTCCTCGGTGGCGATCCTGCTGGGCGGTCTGGGCAGCATGGCGCCCAATCGTCGCCACGACATCGCGCGCTTCGGTCTGAAGGCCGTGGCGGCGGGCACGCTGTCCAACCTGATGAGTGCCACCATCGCCGGCTTCTTCCTGGCGCTGTAAGCCATCCCGAGTCCCGCGACGGCGCGACCGATCGCGGGACTCCGCCTATACTCTAAGCAACGCGGGTGCGTGCCGCACCCGCGATCTTCAGCCGCTTCTTTAGCGAATTTGTGAACGATATCGCGTTATTTTGTGATGCTCTTCACATATAATTCCGGTCTGTTACAGTGCTATTTCATATAGTGTGACGATGAGCGCGAATCGCCTCCGGCATTCGTGTTCAAATAGCTATTACTGGCCGGCCGCAAGGCGGGTGGCCATGTGCGGTGAGAAGGATCTCAGTTGCCGCCGCGGGAACGCCGTTCCCCAGCGCTATCTTCATGGAACCAAGTCCGCTCGCCAACACCCAGGTACTCAGTTGGAGAGTTTTATGACCGAATTAACCGCAGCAGCGCAACGTGCGCTGAATTTGATGGATTTAACCACGCTGAATGATGATGACACCGACGAGAAAGTGATCGCGCTCTGTCGTCAGGCCAACAGCCCGGCCGGCCACACGGCGGCCATCTGCATCTACCCGCGTTTTATCCCGGTGGCGCGCAAGGCGCTGCGCGAGCAAGGCACGCCGGACATCCGCATCGCCACCGTGACCAACTTCCCGCATGGCAACGACGATATCGGCATCGCGCTGGCGGAAACCCGCGCGGCCATCGCCTATGGCGCGGATGAAGTGGACGTGGTGTTCCCTTACCGCGCGCTGATCGCCGGCAACGAACAGGTCGGCTTCGAGCTGGTGAAACAGTGCAAGCAGGCTTGCCAGGCGGCCAACGTGCTGCTGAAAGTGATCATCGAAACCGGTGAGCTGAAGCAGGCCGATCTGATCCGCAAGGCGTCCGAGATCGCCATCAAGGCCGGGGCGGACTTTATCAAGACCTCCACCGGTAAGGTGCCGGTCAACGCCACGCTGGAAAGCGCCGAGCTGATGATGTCGGTGATCCGCGATATGGGCGTGGCGAAGACGGTGGGCTTCAAGCCGGCCGGCGGCGTGCGCACCGCAGAGGATGCGCTGCATTATCTGCAGCTTGCCGATCGTATTCTGGGCGAAGGCTGGGCCGATGCGCGGCATTTCCGCTTTGGCGCTTCCAGCCTGCTGGCCAGCTTGCTGACCGCGCTGGGCCACCAGACCCAGACCGCCGGCGGCGGCTACTGATCGATTTCGTTGGCGGGCGCCAGGCGCGCCCGTCTGCACCGACTCTCGGCGACACAGGGGGATGCCTTGTTCCTGGCTCAAGAAATTATTCGTAAGAAACGCGACGGCCAGCCGTTAAGCGAAGCGGAAATCCGCTTTTTCATCAACGGCATTCGCGACAACGTGGTGTCGGAAGGGCAGATCGCCGCGCTGGCGATGACCATTTATTTCCATGACATGAGCATGCTGGAGCGCGTGGCGCTCACTATGGCGATGCGCGATTCCGGCACCGTGCTGGACTGGAAAAGCCTGGCGCTGAACGGCCCGATCGTCGACAAGCATTCGACCGGCGGCGTGGGCGACGTGACCTCGCTGATGCTCGGCCCGATGGTGGCGGCCTGCGGCGGCTATGTACCGATGATCTCCGGCCGCGGCCTGGGGCATACCGGCGGCACGCTGGACAAGCTGGAAGCCATTCCGGGCTTCAATATTTTCCCGGACGATAACGCCTTCCGCAAAATCATTCAGGACGTCGGCGTGGCGATCATTGGCCAGACCAGCTCGCTGGCGCCGGCGGACAAACGTTTTTACGCCACCCGCGACATCACCGCCACCGTGGATTCGATCCCGCTGATCACCGCCTCCATTCTGGCCAAGAAGCTGGCGGAAGGGCTGGATGCGCTGGTGATGGACGTGAAGGTCGGCTCCGGCGCCTTTATGCCGACCTATGCGCTGTCGCAAGATTTGGCGCAGGCGATCGTCGGCGTGGCCAACGGCGCGGGCTGCAAGACCACCGCGCTGCTGACCGACATGAACCAGGTGTTGGCCTCCAGCGCCGGCAACGCGGTGGAAGTGCGTGAAGCGGTGCGCTTCCTGACCGGCGAATACCGCAACCCGCGCCTGCTGGAAGTGACGCTGGCGCTGTGCGTGGAAATGCTGCTGTCCGGCGGCCTGGCGCAAGACGAGGCCGACGCGCGCGCCAAACTGCAGGCGGTGCTGGACAACGGCAAGGCGGCGGAGGTGTTTGGCCGCATGGTGGCGGCGCAGCAGGGGCCGATAGACTTCGTCGAACGCTACGATAGCTATCTGCCGGCGGCAACGCTGAGCAAGCCGGTGTATGCTGAAAAGCCGGGCATCATCAGCGCCATGGATACCCGCGCGCTGGGCATGGCGGTGGTTGCGTTGGGCGGCGGCCGTCGCCGGGCGAGCGACGCCATCGATTACAGCGTTGGCCTGACCGAGGTGGCGCGCCTGGGTGAGAAAGTGGATGCCCAGCAGCCGCTGGCGATGATCCACGCCAACGATGAAGAGAGCTGGCAGCAGGCGGCCGATGCGGTGCGCAGCGCGATGACGCTGAGCGACAAGGCGCCGGAAGCGACGCCGGTGGTGTATAAGCGCATCACGGAATAACCCAAGAATCAGGAACGGTCGCGGCTTTTTCGCGGCCGTCCAAAGCGTGAGAACACGCAGGAGAGCACAGATGAAACGCACATTTATTATGGTATTGGACTCCTTCGGCATCGGCGCCAGCGAAGACGCCGAACGTTTTGGCGATCAGGGTTCCGACACCCTGGGCCACATCGCCGAGGTTTGCGCGCGCGGTGAGGCCAACGTGGGCCGCCAGGGCCCGCTGACGCTGCCTAACCTGAGCCGTCTGGGTCTCGGCAAAGCGGCGGAAGAGTCCACCGGCAACTTCCCGCAGGGGTTGGATCGCAACGCCGACATCATCGGCGCTTACGCTTACGCCAGCGAACTCTCTTCCGGTAAAGACACGCCGTCGGGCCACTGGGAAATCGCCGGCGTGCCGGTGCTGTTCGACTGGGGCTATTTCAAGGACGAGCACAACAGCTTCCCGCAGGCACTGCTGGACAAACTGGTCGAACGCGCCAAGCTGCCGGGCTACCTGGGCAACTGCCACTCATCCGGCACCGTGATCCTCGATCAGCTGGGTGAAGAGCACATGAAAACCGGCAAGCCGATTTTCTACACCTCCGCCGACTCGGTATTCCAGATCGCCTGCCATGAAGAAACCTTCGGCCTGGATCGCCTGTACGAGCTGTGCGAAATCGCGCGTGAAGAGCTGACCGAAGGCGGGTATAACATCGGCCGCGTGATCGCGCGTCCGTTCGTCGGCGACAAGCCGGGCAACTTCCAGCGTACCGGCAACCGTCACGATCTGGCGGTAGAGCCGCCGGCGCCGACCGTGCTGAAAAAGCTGGTGGACGAGAAGGGCGGCGAAGTGGTGTCGATCGGTAAAATCGCCGACATCTACGCCAACGTCGGCATCACCAAGAAGGTGAAGGCGACCGGCATCGACGCGCTGTTCGACGCGACCCTGATCGAAATGGAAAAGGCCGGCGACAACACCATCGTGTTCACCAACTTCGTGGACTTCGACTCCTCCTATGGCCACCGCCGTGACGTGGCGGGCTACGCCGCCGCGCTGGAGCTGTTCGACCGCCGCCTGCCGGAGCTGCTGAAGCTGGTGAAAGACGAAGACATCATCATCTTCACCGCCGACCACGGCTGCGACCCGACCTGGCCGGGCACCGACCACACCCGCGAGCACATCCCGGTGCTGGTTTACGGCCCGAAAGTGAAACCGGGCTCGCTGGGCCACCGCGAGACCTTCGCCGACATCGGCCAGACCGTTGCCAATTATTTTGGCCTGTCGCCGATGGATTACGGTAAGAGCATGTTTTAATCCGTGAGTTTAAGGCGGCGGCGCAGTTGGCCGCCGTCTGACATGCCACGGCTTATACGTTTAACGCTATTTAATACGATTTAAAGGAAGAGAATTATGGCTACGCCGCACATTAATGCTGAGATGGGTGATTTCGCTGACGTAGTACTGATGCCGGGCGATCCGCTGCGTGCAAAATACATCGCCGAAACCTTCCTGGAAGGCGCGGTGGAAGTGAACAACGTGCGCGGCATGTTGGGCTTCACCGGCACCTATAAAGGCCGCCGCATCTCCGTAATGGGCCACGGCATGGGCATCCCGTCCTGCTCCATCTATGCGCGCGAGCTGATCGCAGAATTCGGCGTGAAGAAGATCATTCGCGTGGGCTCCTGCGGCGCGGTGCGTGACGATATCAAACTGCGTGACGTGGTGATCGGCATGGGCGCGTGCACCGACTCCAAGGTGAACCGTCTGCGCTTCAAGGACAACGACTACGCGGCGATCGCCGACTTCGACATGGTGCGCAACGCGGTCGACGCGGCGGCGGCGCAGGGCATCCCGGCGCGCGTGGGCAACATCTTCTCCGCCGATCTGTTCTACACCCCGGATCCGGACATGTTCCAGGTGATGAAGAAGTACGGCATCCTGGGCGTGGAAATGGAAGCGGCCGGCATCTACGGCGTGGCGGCAGAGCTGTACGAAGAGTTCGGCTGCAAGGCGCTGACCATCTGCACCGTGTCCGACCACATCCTGCGTCACGAAGCGACCACGGCGGCGGAACGCCAGACCACCTTTAACGACATGATCGTTATCGCGCTGGAATCCGTGCTGCTGGGCGACAAAGCGTAGTACCCCGGCGGGCGTCATCCTGGCGCCCGCCCGTCAATCTATTCATTCCGCTTGGCCAGTTTTGGCTAACGCTTTACCTTTCTGCCATTTAACGCTATTACTTCCTTTATCAATCTATTCACCAATCTATTCATCCGATGCTCACCGTTGAACAAGTTTTGCGTCATGGGCCGGCTACGGCTCGTCAACTGACAGAAGCGTTAGGCATCAGCCAGCCGACGCTATCGCGCCGTCTCCGTGAACTGGCGGGCGCCGTATTGATCCTCGGTAAAGGTAAGGCGACGCGCTATGCGTTGCGGCGCGGGATCGGCGGTGAGAGGCAGTTTCCGCTATATCGGGTTGATGAACGGGGTAAGGCGCACCTGTTTGCCACGCTTTGCCCGCTGTATCCTGCCGATAACTGTGCGGTGTGCGATGAGCGCAGCGGAGAGTGGCAGCTCTATGACGGCATGCCATGGTATTTGAACGACCTACGGCCGATTGGCTTTCTCGGGCGAGCCTGGGGAAAAGCAGCGGCGCGCGAGTTGAATTTGCCGGAGGATGTGCGGCGATGGGATGAAGGTCAACGCTTGTTGGCGCTCTGCCGTTATGGCGAAGACATGACCGGCGATCTGTTGCCTGGTGCCGACAGCTATCAGCGTTGGTTAATGCGGGATACAGCCGTCGCCATCACGGTGGAAGATAAAATCGAGCGTTACGCCGCATTGTCTGTCCAGGCGCTGGCCGGGGAGCTGGTAGGCTCTTCCGCCGGTGGCGAGCAACCCAAGTTTGCCGCCTATGCTGAGCTGGTGCCAGGGCGCCGTGCGCATGTTTTGGTGAAGTTCAGCCTGGCGCCGACGCATGTCATTGCACAGCGCTGGAGCGATTTGCTGATCGCCGAGTCGCTGGCGTTGCAGACGGTCGCCGCTGCGGGATTGCCTGCCGCATCGGCGCAAATCCTGTTCGGTGCTGACCGACAATGCTTTTTAGAGATCGAGCGCTTTGATCGCATCGGTGAAGAAGGGAGGGTAGCGATGGTGTCGCTGGAGGCGCTGGATGCCGAGTTCAGCGGCAGCGGCCACGCCAACTGGGTCGTGGCCGCCGAGCGGTTATTGCAGCAAGGGGTGATCGATCACTCAGTCTACCAACGGGTTGCCCTGTATTGGGCCTTTGGCCGGTTGATCGCCAACAGCGATATGCACCAAGGCAACCTGTCGTTCTTGCGGATAACCCAGCGGCCGGTCATGTTGGCGCCTTTGTATGATATGTTGCCGATGGCTTTTGCCCCGGCAAGCAGCGGTAATCTGCGCCACGACGCGCTGGAGATCCGTTTGAGCAACGAGGTGAGCGGCGCCGTCTGGCGGCAAGCGGAGCTATTGGCTCTCGAGTTCTGGCGGCGAACGGCGCAACATGACGACATCAGCGAGGCGTTTCGGGCGATTGCCGAGCAAATGTTGGTGCAACTGCAGAAGCTGCACGAGCGCATTCAGCGCCTGGCCTGAGTTACCCCTTCTTCGGCGCTTCCTGTTTTGCCTCCGGCGCATCCTCTTCGTCGTCTTCCACCGTATTGCCTTCTGCCAACGGCGTGTTGGCGGTCAACAGGTACGGCGACTGCTGCCAGCGGCTGCGGCGGTGTTGCAGCAGGGTGCGCGCCAGAATGATGCCGATCGCCAGCGCCAGCAGGATCATCAGGCGCAGCAGGTTGGTGGTGTTGTCCACCTGCTTGGACTCGGTCGCCAGCACGTGGGTGTCGAGGGTGATGCGGATAAAGCCGATCGGGCCGTCTTTGCCCTGAATGGATTCGACCAACTGGTGGTTGAAGTAGCTGCCGGCGCGCTTGCCGTCGAGCGACAGCCGATCGCGTATACTTATCTGCTCCCCGGCGTGGGAGACCAGCGTGCCGTCCAGCTGATACACGCTGACGTCGAGAATGCGGCTGTGATCGGTGAGCTGCTTGAGGATGGCGTCGATGCGCGGGTTGTTGCCGTCGTCGTCCAGCAGCGGCGCCAGGCTGTAGGCGACCTGTTTGGTCAGCGTCTGCGCCAGCTCTTCGACCTGTTCGGATCGCGCCATTTGGTGACTCAGGCTAAAATAAGAGGCACCCTGCATCAGGAGCACCAGCAAAGCCAGGCAAATCAGGATAATAGCGGTACGGTGCAGGCGAAATTTCAGTTTAGCGCGAGCCATGCAGGTTCCTTGGGCATCGGGGACACTTTATGTTGCCAGAACCGCTGGCGATAGGATAGCTTGATGCGTCGTTTTATCATGCAGCGTTTTTGTCCATTCAGGAGTCAATGATGTCAAACAGTCTGACCTATTGCGATCTTCCGGCGGAGATCTCTCAATGGCCGGGTCTTCCCCTTTCGCTCAGCGGCGACGAAGTGATGCCGCTGGACTACCGGGCGGGCAATACCGGGTGGCTGTTATACGGCAGAAAGCTGGACAAGGCGCGCATTACACAATTCCAACGCAAGCTGGGCGCGGCGATGGTGATCGTCACCGCCTGGGGCGTGGACGACTATCAGGTGGTGCGCCTGGCGGGCACCTTGACGCCGCGCGCCAAGCTGCTGGCGGCGGAAAGCGGGCTGGACGTGGCGCCGCTCGGCAAGATCCCGCACCTGCGCACGCCGGGGCTGCTGGTGATGGACATGGATTCGACGGCGATCGAGATCGAGTGCATCGACGAGATCGCCAAACTGGCGGGCGTCGGCGAACAGGTGGCGGAAGTCACCGAACGCGCGATGCGCGGCGAGCTGGACTTTACCGCCAGCCTGCGCCAGCGCGTCGGCACGCTGAAAGGAGCCGACGCCAACATCCTCAAGCAGGTGCGCGACGAGCTGCCGCTGATGCCGGGGCTGACCAGCCTGGTGGGCAAGCTGCAGGCGATGGGCTGGCATGTGGCGATCGCCTCCGGCGGCTTCACCTACTACGCCGAATACCTGCGCAACCGGCTGCGGCTGGTGGCGGCGGCGGCCAATGAGCTGGAGATCCGCGACGGCAAGCTGACCGGCGAAGTGCTGGGGCCGGTGGTGGACGCGCAGTTCAAAGCCGATACGCTGCTGCGACTGGCAGAGAAGCTGGAGATCCCGCTGGCGCAGACCGTGGCCATCGGCGACGGCGCCAACGATTTGAAAATGATGCAGGCGGCGGGGTTGGGCATCGCCTACCACGCCAAGCCGAAAGTGTATGAAAAAGCGCAGGTGGCGATCCGGCATGCGGATCTGATGGGCGTGCTGTGCATTCTCACCGGCAGCCTGAAACACGAAGTGCGA
This sequence comes from Serratia sp. CY29653, assembly GCF_052169255.1. Lineage (NCBI taxonomy): Bacteria > Pseudomonadati > Pseudomonadota > Gammaproteobacteria > Enterobacterales > Yersiniaceae > Serratia > Serratia sp. CY29653. The sequence continues at coordinate 367,987 of NZ_JBJNLC010000002.1, forward strand.
TAACGAAAGATTGAGGTAAGACGTGGCAAAAGCGGCAAAACGGGCATTTGTGTGCAATGAGTGCGGGGCGGACTATCCGCGTTGGCAGGGGCAGTGCAGCGCCTGTCATGCCTGGAACACCATCACGGAAGTGCGTTTGGCCGCGTCGCCCGCAGCGGCGCGCAACGATCGCCTCAGCGGCTATGCCGGCGACGCCGGCGTCAGCAAGGTGCAGAAGCTGTCGGAAATCAGCCTTGAGGCGCTGCCGCGCTTCACCACCGGCTTTCTCGAGTTCGATCGCGTGCTGGGCGGCGGCGTGGTGCCCGGCAGCGCCATTCTGATCGGCGGCAACCCCGGCGCCGGCAAGAGCACCCTGTTGCTGCAGGTGCTGTGCAAACTGTCCGAGCAGATGAAAACCCTGTACGTCACCGGCGAGGAGTCGCTGCAGCAGGTGGCGATGCGCGCTCATCGGCTGGGGCTGCCGACCGGCGGCCTGAACATGCTGTCGGAAACCAGCATCGAGCAGATCTGCCTGATCGCCGAGCAGGAACAGCCGAAGCTGATGGTGATCGACTCGATCCAGGTGATGCACATGGCGGACATTCAGTCTTCGCCGGGCAGCGTGGCCCAGGTGCGCGAAACCGCCGCCTACCTGACGCGCTTCGCCAAGACGCGCGGCGTGGCGATCGTCATGGTCGGCCACGTCACCAAAGACGGCTCGCTGGCCGGGCCGAAAGTGCTGGAACACTGCATTGACTGTTCGGTGCTGCTGGACGGCGACGCCGATTCCCGCTTCCGCACCCTGCGCAGCCACAAGAACCGCTTCGGCGCGGTCAACGAGCTGGGGGTGTTCGCCATGACCGAACAGGGGCTGCGCGAAGTCAGCAACCCTTCGGCGATCTTCCTCAGCCGCGGCGATGAAGTCACTTCCGGCAGTTCGGTGATGGTGGTGTGGGAAGGCACCCGGCCGCTGCTGGTGGAGATCCAGGCGCTGGTGGATCACTCGATGATGTCCAACCCGCGCCGCGTGGCGGTGGGCCTGGAGCAGAACCGGTTGGCGATCCTGCTGGCGGTGCTGCACCGGCACGGCGGGCTGCAGATGTCGGATCAGGACGTGTTCGTCAACGTGGTCGGCGGGGTGAAGGTCAGCGAGACCAGCGCCGATCTGGCGCTGCTGATGTCGTTGGTGTCGAGCCTGCGCGATCGGCCGCTGCCGAACGATCTGGTGGTGTTCGGCGAAGTGGGGCTGGCGGGAGAAATCCGTCCGGTGCCGAGCGGCCAGGAGCGCATCTCCGAAGCGGCCAAGCACGGTTTCAAGCGCGCCATCGTGCCGCACGGCAACATGCCGAAGAAGCCGCCGGCCAACATGCAGGTGTTTGGGGTCAAGAAGCTGGCGGACGCGCTCGACGTGCTGGAAGAGTTTTATTAATGTCGCCGACGGCGAGTAAGATATGCTATTTTGTTTAGCATACTAAACGGAGGGGCCATGCCGCAATTTGATTACCTGAAGACGTCCATTAAGCAAAAGGGCTGTACTTTGCAGCAGGTGGCGGATGCCAGCGGCATGACCAAGGGCTATCTGAGCCAGCTGTTGAACGACAAAATCAAAAGCCCGAGCGCGCAAAAGCTCGAGGCGCTGCACCGTTTTCTCGGGCTGGAGTTCCCGCGTAAAGAGGTCAAAGTCGGCGTGGTGTTTGGTAAATTTTACCCGCTGCACACCGGCCACATCTATCTGATCCAGCGCGCCTGCAGCCAAGTGGACGAACTTCACGTTATCTTGTGCCACGATGAACCGCGCGACCGCGAGCTGTTCGAGAACAGTTCGATGTCGCAACAGCCAACGGTCAGCGATCGCCTGCGCTGGCTGCTGCAGACCTTCAAGTACCAGAAAAACATCCATATCCACTCGTTCGACGAGCAGGGCATCGAACCCTATCCGCACGGCTGGAACGTGTGGAGCGACGGCATGAAGGCCTTTATGGAACAGAAGGGCATCGTGCCGAGCTTCATCTATTCCAGCGAAGCGCAGGATGCGCCGCGCTACCGCGAGCATCTGGGCATCGAAACCATCTTGGTCGATCCCGAGCGTTCGTTCATGAACATCAGCGGCAATCAGATCCGCCAGGATCCGTTCCGCTATTGGGACTACATCCCGACCGAGGTGAAGCCGTTTTTCGTACGCACCGTGGCGATCCTCGGCGGCGAGTCGAGCGGCAAGTCGACGCTGGTCAACAAGCTGGCCAACATCTTCAACACCACCAGCGCCTGGGAATATGGCCGCGATTACGTGTTTTCGCACCTGGGCGGCGACGAGATGGCGCTGCAGTACTCCGACTACGACAAAATCGCCCTCGGGCAGGCGCAATACGTGGATTTCGCGGTCAAGTACGCCAACAAGGTGGCGTTTATCGATACCGATTTCGTCACCACCCAGGCGTTTTGCAAAAAGTACGAGGGGCGTGAACACCCCTTCGTGCAGGCGCTGATCGACGAATACCGTTTCGATCTGGTGATCCTGCTGGAAAACAACACGCCGTGGGTGGCGGACGGCCTGCGCAGCCTCGGCAGCACCGCCGATCGCCTGGCGTTCCAGCGCCTGTTGGAGGACATGTTGCGCGCCAACAACATCGAGTACGTGCACGTCGAGTCCAGCGATTACGAAGAGCGTTTCCTGCGCTGCGTCGAGCTGGTGCAGCAGCTGCTGGCGGCGGACGCCGGCCGGTTGGCGAATGCGCCCACCCATCGCCACGCCGCAGGCTGAGAAAATTAGCGGAATGTGCGGTCGCGGCGGCAGAAACGCCTCTGTGGCGCACATTTAACGGCTTGTTTAAACATGGTTCATTCGGTAGCGACTAGGTTAAGATTTTCTTTACAATAACGCTCAGAAGAAGACATGTCTTATCGCTTACTCGCTCTCTGGTTGATCTGCTATGCCGCAGCCTGGACGCTGCTGACCGTTCATCTCGATCCCACCCTGCCTTACGACGCCGTCGAGGCGCTCAACTGGGGCCTTAACGCCGAGTGGGGCTCACCGAAAAATCCTTGGCTGGTCGGTGCGGCGATGCAGCCGGCGATCTGGCTCCCGTGGCTGCCGCTGAACCTGTACTGGTATGGCGGGCACTTCATCGCCATCGCCATCGGCATGTTGGGCGTCTGGCTATTGGCGCGCCGCCTGAGCGGCAGCACCTCGCTGGCCTGGATGGCGCTGCTGACGCTCAACCTGTCCGGCATCATCAATTTCGACATCATTCCCTACAACGACAATTACCTGTTGGTGATGCTGTGGCCGTGGATGGCGCTGTTCTTCCACCTGGCGATCTCGCGTTCGGCCAACTGGTGGCCGGCTTTCGCATTGGTGGCCGGTCTGGCGATGATGGCGAAATACTCGACCTTCGCCTTCGTCTATTTCGCGGCGCTGTCGACGCTGTTCGTACCGCAGATCCGCCGCTGCTATCGTCAGCCGCAGTTCTATCTGGCGGTGGCGATCTGGTTGGCGCTGGTGCTGCCGAACCTGTTCTGGCTGTGGAACCATGACTTCGCCGCCTTCAAGTGGGTGGATTCGCAGATCAAGATGCAGCTCAACCTCGATATGCTGCAGTCGCTGCTGCTGGTGTTCTATCCGTCGCTCGCGCTGTGGGTGATCCTGCGGCGCAGCGGGGCGGTGATGGCCTGGCCAGCGGCGTTGCCGATGCGGGTGTTGCTGTGGGTCTACCTGTTGCCGCTCGGCATCATTACCTTCTGGTTCTCTTTCAACGTCGGCGGCCGGCTGACCGAGTGGCTGCAGCCGTTCTTCATGCTGGCGCCCGCGCTGCTGGTCGGCTGCGTGCGCCAGCCGCCGGTGCGTTCGCTGCGCGCGGCGACCATCGGGCTGATGTGCGCGGCGCTGGCGATCTATCTGGGGTATGCCGCGGTGATGCTGGGCAACGTGCGCAACGCCGGCCAGAAAATGGTGGGTATCAAGGCGTTCAGCGTCGGAGTGGAGCGGCTGTGGCAGGAGCGGTATGGCGTCAGCCTGCGCTACGTCGGCGGCGAATACCTGTCGCAGTGGATGACGGTGTACGCCGGCTCCCGGCCGCAGACCATTACGCGCTGGTCTAATCATACGCGCCCGAATATCTACAACGTCAACATCAGCTATCCGCAGATTGCGCAGCACGGCGTCGCCCTGTTCGGGCGGTTGGGTGAAGACTGCGCGCGCAGCGACTTCGGCGGCGAGCTGGCCCACTGGCCGAAGATGCGCCTCGATTGGCAGCAGACGCTGACGTTTCGCGCCGATCCGTATGCCGACGAGCAGACGCTGTGCGTCGGCTTCGTTCGTCCGCAGTAACGGCGGCGCAAAACGCCGCCGCGATTCAGGCTTAGTAAGCGATAACCAGCTTACCTTGCATATGGCCGCCGAGCAGCCGTTGATGCGCGGCGGTCAGCGTCTCTACCGACAGCCCGTGCAGGGTTTCGCTCAGCGTGGTGCTCAACTTGCCCTCGTCCAGCAGCTGCGCCACCTGTTGGAGGATCTGGCCCTGCTGCGCGATGTCCGGGGTGGTGAACATGCTGCGGGTGAACATGAATTCCCAGTGCAGCGCGGCGCTTTTCAGCTTCAGCGCGTTTTGATCCAACGGCTGCGCGTTCTCGACGATGGTGCAGATATGGCCCAGCGGCGCGACCAGCTCGGCCATCGCCGGCCAGTGGCCGTCGGTATCGTTCAGGCACAGGATGTAATCCACCTGCTCGATGCCGTGCTGCGCCAGCTCGCCCTTCAGATCGCGGTAGTCCACCACCAGATCGGCGCCGCGCTCACGGCACCAGGCGGCGGATTCCGGCCTTGAGGCGGTGGCGATCACTTTCACCTTGCTGCGCAGCGCGGCCAGCGGAATGGCCAGCGAGCCGACGCCGCCGGCGCCGCCGATGATCAGCAGCGTCTTGTTCTCCGGCGCGTCCTGAATGTTCAGGTGTTCGAACAGCGCTTCCCAGGCGGTGAGGGCGGTGAGCGGCAGGGCGGCGGACTCGGCCCAGTTCAGGCTGCGCGGCTTGTGCGCGGCGATGCGTGAGTCGATCAGCTGGTGGCTGCTGTTGCTGCCGGGGCGGGTGATGTCGCCGGCGTACCACACTTCATCGCCGGGCTTGAAGCCGCTGACGCCGCTGCCCACGTCTACCACCACGCCGCTGGCGTCCCAGCCGAGGATGCGCGGCTGCTGCAGGCCGCTCTTTTGCAGACCGGCGTGCACTTTGGTGTCCACTGGGTTGACCGACGCCGCTTTCACTGCCACCAGCAGATCGTACTGGCCGGGAACCGGCATCTCCGGTGAGATTTCGATGAAACCGGCGGGGTTCTGCGGGTCTACGGCAATGGCTTTTATCGACATGATTGTGCTCCTTTTAAATGATGTCCCCAGTGTAGACCCGCGGCAGTGGGGTGATAAGATGGACAATATCTAACGGAGTGTTCGTTTAAGGTGAACAATGGAATTCAAACAGCTGCAGGACATGGCGCTGTTCGCGCTGGTGGCGGAGTGCGGCAGCTTCACCGCCGCCGCGCAGCGCGTCGGGTTGCCGAAATCCAGCGTCAGCCAGCGCATCAGCCAGCTCGAACAGACGCTGGGGCTGCGCTTGCTCAATCGCACCACGCGCCAGCTGAACCTGACCTTCGCCGGTGAGCGCTATCTGGAACATTGTCAGGCGATGATGTCCGCCGCGGAACGCGCCGATCTGGCGTTGCAGCGGCTGCGCGATAACCCGAGCGGCCGCCTGCGCATTTCAACGCCCGCCGGGCTGGGGGCGACCCTGGTGGCGCGGCTGGCGGCGGATTTTCAGCGCCAATACCCGGACGTTTCGCTGGAGGTGTCGGTGTCCGACGCCATGGTGGATCTGGTGCAGGAAGGCTTCGACGCCGCGCTGCGCACCGGCAAGCCGCAGGATTCTTCGCTGATCGGTCGCCGTCTCGGGTATGCGCCGCGCTATCTGTTGGCCGCGCCGTCCTATCTGGCGCAGCATCCGCCGATCGAACACCCGCAGCAACTGCAACAGCATCGCTGCATTGCCCACCGCGCCTGGACGGCCTGGAACCTGCGCTGCGGCGACGACTACTACCGTTGGCAGCTGCCGCTGGCGCACACCACCGACAACCTGCTGTATGCGCGTGAATGCGCTATCGCCGGCGCGGGGATCACGCTGTTGCCGGCGTTTCTCAGCCGCGAGGTGGTGGCGCAGAAGCTGTTGGTGGAAGTCTTGCCGGCGTGGCGCGCGGAGGGCAACGAGCTGTATCTGGTTTACCCGAGCCGCAAGCTGAATTCCCCGGCGCTGGCCTGCTTCATCGATGTGGTGCTGCAGCATCCGGCGTTCGACGACTACGCCCGCGAGCTGCCGCGGGGGTAAAAAAAAGGCGCCGCATGCGGCGCCTTGGGTATTACTTGGCGATCTTTTTGTACTTGATGCGGTGCGGCTCGAGCGCGTCGGCGCCCAGCGTACGCTTTTTGTACTCTTCGTACTCGGTGAAGTTGCCTTCGAAGAATTCCACCTTGCCCTCGTCCTGGTAGTCCAGGATGTGGGTGGCGATACGGTCGAGGAACCAACGGTCGTGCGAGATCACCATGGCGCAGCCAGGGAATTCCAGCAGGGCGTTTTCCAGCGCGCGCAGGGTTTCGATATCCAGGTCGTTGGTCGGTTCATCGAGCAGCAGCACGTTGCCGCCAACCTGCAGCAGCTTGGCCAGGTGCAGACGGCCACGCTCACCGCCGGACAGCTCGCCCACGCGTTTGCCCTGATCGACGCCCTTGAAGTTGAAGCGGCCGACATAGGCGCGGCTCGGCATCTCGGTGTTGCCGATGCGCATGATGTCCTGCCCGCCGGAGACTTCTTCCCACACGGTTTTCGAACCGTCCATGCTGTCGCGGAACTGATCGACGGATGCCAGCTTGACGGTGTCGCCCAGCACGATGCTGCCGGAATCAGGCTGTTCCTGGCCGGACATCATGCGGAACAGCGTGGATTTACCCGCGCCGTTCGGGCCGATGATGCCGACGATTGCCCCTTTCGGCACCGAGAACGACAGGTCGTCGATCAGCAGGCGGTCGCCGTAGGACTTGCGCAGGTTGCTGACTTCGACCACTTTGTCGCCCAGGCGTGCGCCAGGTGGAATGAACAGTTCGTTGGTTTCGTTACGTTTCTGGTATTCGGTGTTGTTCAGCTCTTCGAAGCGGGCCAAACGGGCCTTGCCTTTGGACTGACGGCCTTTGGCGCCCTGACGCACCCACTCCAGCTCTTTCTCGATCGACTTGCGGCGAGCGGCTTCGGCGGACGCTTCCTGGGCCAGACGCGCGTCTTTCTGCTCCAGCCAGGAAGAGTAGTTGCCTTCCCATGGAATGCCCTCGCCGCGGTCCAGTTCGAGGATCCAGCCGGCCACGTTATCCAGGAAGTAACGGTCGTGGGTAATCGCCACCACGGTGCCTTCGAAGTCGTGCAGGAAGCGTTCCAGCCAGGCCACGGACTCGGCGTCCAGGTGGTTGGTCGGTTCGTCCAGCAGCAGCATGTCCGGCTTTTCGAGCAGCAGGCGGCACAGCGCGACGCGGCGGCGTTCACCCCCGGACAGGTGGGCGATTTTGGCGTCCCAGTCCGGCAGGCGCAGCGCGTCGGCGGCGCGTTCCAGCTGGGCGTTGAGGTTGTGACCGTCGTGCGCCTGAATGATCTCTTCCAGGCGGCCCTGTTCGGCGGCCAGCTTGTCGAAGTCTGCGCCTTCTTCGGCGTACAGCGCGTACACTTCGTCCAGGCGTTTCAGCGCGCCGACCACTTCCGCCAGCGCTTCTTCCACCGACTCACGCACGGTGTGTTCGAGGTTAAGCTGCGGCTCCTGCGGCAGGTAACCGATCTTGATGCCCGGCTGCGGGCGCGCTTCCCCTTCGATATCGGTATCGATGCCGGCCATGATGCGCAGCAGGGTGGACTTACCGGCGCCGTTCAGGCCCAGTACGCCGATTTTGGCCCCGGGGAAGAAGCTCAGGGAGATGTTTTTCAAAATATGACGCTTCGGCGGTACCACCTTGCCGACGCGGTGCATGGTATAGACGTATTGAGCCACGTTGCTCTAAGCCTCTCTATATCAGTATTTATAGGATGTCTGGCGGCATGAGTGTAGCCCGTTTCGATCTCGGATCCCAGACATCGCTCAGCGATCGCTAAGTATAACCGTTTATGCGCCGATAAAGGCGCATATTGGTGGCTTATGGCGTGACGACGATCGCGACGCGGCGGTTTTCCGCGCGGCCGCTGGAGGTGCGGTTATCGGCAACGGGATCGCGCTTGCCCATGCCGCGGGTTTCGATATTGGCGCGCGGAATGCCGACGCTGGCCAGCAGATCGGCCACCGCATCGGCGCGGCGCAGGGAGAGCTGGTCGTTATAGCTGTCTTCACCGTAGTTGTCGGTATGGCCGTCCAGGCGGAACTTGGTGATGCCGACGCTCAGCAGCGCACGGCCCATCTTCTGCACCGTCTCGGTGCTTTCCGGGTTCAGCTTGCCGATGTTATTGCCGAACAGCACTTTATCCGACAGGCCGAACTCCCAGCCGTTATCGGTCAGCTTGAAGCCCTGCGATTGCAGCAGCGCGATCTGCTCGGGCGTCAGGCCCTGCGGTTTGCTCTGGCAGCCGGCGAGCGCCAGCAGGGCGACGAACACCATCGTCAGCAGTGAAAAACGACCTTTAAACAGTTGCTGTATCATAGTCAAAATCCCTAGTTCAAGTGTTATAGCCGGGGCTCTTATTTATGTATAGCCAGCCGCCAGCCTCCGTTATAACGATGCTTTGCCTGATACATCGCATCGTCAGCTTCGTGCAAAAGACCCTGAGGCGTCGACGCGTGATCAGGGTACAGCGCAATACCGATACTCAGAGAGGTAATGACCGCCTCGTCGTTCGGCAAAATGACCGGTTGCGTCATGCAGTCGATGATGTTGTCAGCGATCTGCAGGACATCTTCCGTGCCGTGTACCGGCGCCAGCAGCACGGCGAATTCATCCCCGCCCAGACGCGCGACCAGATCGGTCTCGCGCAGCTGCGCGCGAATGCGCCCGGCAATGGTGGTCAGCACCGCATCGCCTGCGGCGTGGCCGTAACTGTCGTTCACCTCCTTGAAGCGATCGCCGTCGATAAACAGCACCGCCAATTTCGCCGGCGGTTCGATATCGCCCAGCGCCCGGCTCAGCCGCCCTTCGAAGAAGGCGCGGTTCGGCAAGCCGGTCAGGCTGTCGTGTGTCGCCCGGTGAGCCAGCGAGTCGTTCTCCTGCTTCAGATGGGCCTGCCAGGCCTCCAGCTCGTCGAGCAAGCCGTTGAAATCGTTGCTGAGCTCATGCAGCTCGGCGATCGGCGCCGACGGCACCCGCAGGCCGAAGGTGCGATCGCGGCGCACCGCGTGCGCCACGTTGGCGATGTCGTCCAGCGAACTGACGATGCCGACCAGCATACGGCGCGACAACACCAGAGCGCACAGGGTGCTGAGTACCATGCAGGCGATCATGCCGACCAGGCCGCGCAACAGGAAACGCAACAGGCTGCCGCCGTTGCCGCTCAACCAGACCTGGCCGACCTGTTTGCCCCCGTGAGAAATAGGCAGGATGACCGGCTCGGGCAGCGCCCAGTGCGCAACCATCTGCTCCAGACCGTGCAGCGGGCTGTCGGAGGGATGGCGCCAGCTGGCCAGCATCTTGCCTTTATTATCCAGAATGCGCGCCTCCAGGATCTCTTCGTTGGAGGCGATCAACATCAGCGCCTCACGCGCGGCGACGCCGTCTTCAAACACCACGGCGGCCTCGACGGTATAGCTGATGGAGCGCGCGATCAGGTGCAGGTTGTGGTCGGCATAGGCGCGCAGCGCAAACAGCGCCACCAGCGTCAAAAAGATGCCGGCGGTGCCGACGGCGATCAGCGCCAGCCCAAGATGCACCCGCTGCAGCACTCGGCCCAGCGTCGGGCGCGCATTGCCGGCGCGGTTTCTGTGCAACAGCCTCATAGCGGCGGCGCCTGTTTGCGTGCCAGCTGCAGCACGTTGGGGTGAACGCGCACGCCGCTGCGCGCCAGAGCGTCCAGGTTGACCTTGAAACTGGCCTGGTCCCCATCGATCTGCAGGCAAAATGCGCTGCCGGCGGAGCATTCGCTATCGTTCTCGCTGATGCTGAGAATGGAGTTGCCGGAAATGCGCTGCATGAAATTTTGTCTCTGCGCGGCGGTGATGTTCCCTAAGTAGATGACATCGCAGCCGGTACTCAGCGTTGGGCTGTCGAACGGCACACGCTCGGCTTTAATCGGACGCGGGGCGCTCAGCAGGATCGGATCGAACAGCCCTTCGGCATACTGGGTGGGTGCGGTCACGCACAAGCGGATCGGATTGGGTTCACGCGACCAGCGGGCGTAGCTGATGATGCCTACCACCACGGTCGTCACGGCGTGCGTGCGTTTTTGATAGGGATCATCGGCGGCGCGCGCAGACCCGGACAACGTCAGCAGCACCAACAACACGATCAGCAGCAGGCGACCGATATTCAGACGTGCGCCAAGGAAGCCCGGCACGGGGCTTTTTGCGCAACGCATCGCTATCGCGGTCTTATTCGCCATCTTCACCCGCCATTCCGGCCTGATCCACCGCCCGCAGGCCGTGGCCTGACAAGGAAAAGTTCGGCCCGCTTGAAGGGACAATCGTTTTGCTGAAAGCTGTCAGTCGCACTGCCTAATGAACACTATCTCACCCATAATTGGCGCGGATTGTATTATAAGATGTCTTCGTTGGGCGCTTTATGTGCTGTTTTCTCGGAATTATCCTACTTATTTTTGATAGTATAAAAATGCCTACCCGGGTTTGCCACCGCTTTTCTGCAAAGTTGGCGCGTTTGGCCAGCTGTCAGGCGATTTGCGCAACGGCGGCTTCATCTCACAAATGCAATAATGTCATAGCTAATAATTAAAAATTATTTTACTTCTCTTATAAATGCCGGGGTGGCTAATAAAAATCCGGTGGCTGGAAATATCCCGTCGGCCTGATTTGTCAGCCAAAGTAAACGTTTTTTACCTGGCTCCCGTCATGGCGATACACTTCTTCTTCTACAGTATTGAATGGATGAGCGATTGCGCTGTCTATGGTAGATATCTGCGTCCGGGCCGTGCGCCCGGCTTTATTTTGTCCCGCTGCGCCGTGGCGCGGCGGTCACCGGGGAGCTGGGCGGCTCCTGCGGTCCAACCAGTGAGGAAAGAGCGAGGATGGTCAAGGTGGACAAGCGACGGCTGTTGGCAATGGGCCTGTGCCTGACGGCGTTTTCAGGCGCGGCGCTGGCGGATTCTCTGGATGCGCAACGTCAGCGCTACCAGCAGATCAAACAGGCGTGGGACGGCAATCAGATGGGCGTGGTGGCGCAGCTGATGCCGACGCTGCGCGATTATCCGCTTTATCCTTACCTGGAATACCGCGAGCTGACACAGGATCTGAGCCAGGCGGGGTTCTCCGAGGTGAACGACTTTATCAAACGCAACCCGACGCTGCCGCCGGCGAAATCACTGGCCCCGCGCTTCGTCAATGAGCTGGCGCGGCGCGAAGACTGGCGCACCCTGTTGGCCTTCAGCCCGCAGCCGCCCAAACCGGTGGCGGCGCGCTGCAACTATTACTACGCCAAGTGGGCCACCGGCGATCAGCAGGCGGCCTGGAGCGGCGCCGACGAACTGTGGCTGAACGGCAAAACGCTGCCGGGCGCCTGCGATCGGCTGTTCAGCGTCTGGCGCGGCGCAGGCAAGCAGACGCCGCTGGATATTCTGGCGCGCATGAAGCTGGCGTTGAAGGAGGGCAACAGTTCGCTGGTCAGCAACCTCTACAGCCAGCTGCCGGCCGACTACCAGACCATGGGCAACGCCCTGGTGCGCTTGCAAAACGATCCGACCACCGTGGAAGCCTTCGCCCGCAGCGTGGGGCCGACCGACTTTACCCGCGCCGCCACCGGCATCGCCTTTGAGCGCCTGGCGCGGCAGGATGTGGAAAACGCGCGGGCGATGATCCCGACGCTCGCGCGGCTGCAGAAAATGAGCGACGACGAGCGGCTGGGACTGGAAGAGGCGGTGGCCTGGCGCCTGATGGGCAGCGATGCCACCTATGAACAGGCGCAGTGGCGCGATCGGGTGATTCTGCGCAGCCGTTCGCCTTCGCTGCTGGAGCGCCGGGTGCGCATGGCGTTGGGCAACGGCGATCGGCAGGGCGTGGCGACCTGGCTGGCCCGCCTGCCGGAAGCGTCGCGCAACAAGGATGAGTGGCGCTACTGGCGCGCCAGTCAGTTGATGGACGAAGGCAAACGCGCCGAAGGCGAGGAGATATTGCGTAACCTGATGACCGAACGCGGCTTCTATCCGATGGCGGCGGCGCAGAAGCTGAATGCCACTTATCCGGTGATGGTGGCGGTGGCGGCCAAGCCGCGCGCGTCGCTGGTCGACGGGCCGGAGGTCGCCCGGGTGCGCGAGCTGATGTACTGGAACATGGACAACCTGGCCCGCAGCGAGTGGGGCTCCTACGTCGCCAGCCGCAGCCGGCCGGAACAAGAGGCGCTGGCGCGCTACGCCTTTGAGCAAAAATGGGCCGATCTGAGCGTGCAGGCGACCATCGTCGGCAAGCTGTGGGATCATCTGGAGGAGCGCTTCCCGGTCGCCTGGCCGCAGGAGTTCCGCCGCGCCACCGATGACAAGGGGATCACCACCAGCTACGCGATGGCGATAGCGCGCCAGGAGAGCGCCTGGAATCCGAAGGCGCAGTCGCCGGTTGGCGCTTCCGGCCTGATGCAGGTGATGCCGCGCACCGCGCAGCATACGGTGCAGATGTTCAATATTCCCGGCTACGTCGGCCCGAGCCAGCTGTTCGATCCGCAGACCAACATCACCATCGGCACCAGCTATCTGGAGTCGGTCTATCAGCAGTTCGGCCGCAACCGCATCCTGTCGAGCGCCGCCTATAACGCCGGCCCGTCACGGGTGAACACCTGGCTGGGCAACAGCGCGGGGCGTATCGACCCGGTGGCGTTCATCGAAAGCATTCCGTTCTCGGAAACCCGCGGCTACGTCAAGAATGTGCTTGCCTACGATGCGTTTTACCGTTATCTGACGCACCGGCCGGCCAAGGTGTTGACCGACGCCGAGTGGCAGAGACGTTATTGATTTTGACGGCCCTATGGTATGCTGCTGTACTAGTTAAATAGTATGGTGGCTGCCATGACGCAATTATCGTTAAACGACCCCGCTCTTTCAGAACAAGGCAATGAGGATTGGCTGCGCTTCGTCGCGCTGCTGCAGAATTCGTTTGCGCAAGAGCTGCATCAACCGCTGCTGCAGCTGATGCTGACGCCGGACGAGCGCACCGCGCTGGGTACCCGGGTGCGGATCATTCAGGAACTGATGCGCGGCGAGATGAGCCAGCGCGAGCTGAAAAATGAACTGGGCGCGGGGATCGCCACCATCACCCGCGGCTCGAACAGCCTGAAAGCGGCTTCACCCGAGCTGAAACAGTGGCTTGAGCAGCAGCTGTTGCACGACGCGCCCTAGCGGGATCGGTGCTATTGCTGATAGATGGCGTTGTGAAACGGCACCAGCGCCAGCAGCAGCGCCTGGTGGTAAACACTGGTGCGGCTCAGCCGGCCGTCGGTGAAGACGCCGATGGCGCCGCCCTGGCGCTTTACCTCGGCATTGCCGGTGATCGCCGCCATTTCGCTGCCCAATTCGCGACCGGCGCGAATACCTTGTAAGATGACTTCCGGCAGCATCAGGCTCGCCGAGCGGGATTCGCCGCGGATGTGCGGGTTCTCGATGGTCATCCAGGCGAAGGTCATATTCTCTTCAATCCCGGCTTCCACGCCGACCCAAAAATCGGCCTCGGGCCTGACTTGGCGCGCTTCCATGACGCGTTGACGCGAGCCGGTGCGGGTTTCGTGGTTGCCTATCGGCTGCAGCGAGACGCCGCTGGCGACGTCAACGGATTCAATGCGGTATTGGTTCGCGCCAAAGACGTCATCGAAGGCCAGTTGAATAGCCTTGATCTTTGCCGGGTTGGTAGTTGCAGCGACAACATGGTACATAACGGGTTTGATATCCTTCTGGCCGATACGCCGGGCAGCGGCAAAAGCGCCGCCGGGCCGGGGATAAACGCAAATTTCACGCAGTATAACGGAAAACAAAAATGTTACAGGTATACCTCGTTCGCCATGGCGAAACGGAATGGAACGCGGCTCGCCGCATCCAGGGTCAGTCCGACAGCCCGTTAACCGCCATGGGTGAACACCAGGCCCGTCTGGTCGCCAGGCGCGTCAGTAAGGAAGGCATTACGCACATCATTACCAGCGATCTGGGGCGCACGCGCCGCACCGCGCAGATCATCGCCGAAGCCTGTGGCTGCGAAGTGATAGGCGATCCGCGTTTGCGTGAGCTGCACATGGGGGTTCTGGAAGAACGCCTGATCGACAGTTTGACGCCGCAGGAAGAGCAGTGGCGCAAACAGATGGTCGATGGTACTCCTGACGGCCGTATCCCTCAAGGCGAATCCATGGAGGAGCTGGGCGAGCGCATGCGCGCCGCGCTGGAGAGCTGCCTGATGTTGCCGGAAGGCAGCAAGCCGCTGCTCGTCAGCCATGGCATCGCGTTGGGGTGTTTGATCAGTACGGTGCTGGGGCTGCCGGCCTATGCGGAACGCCGTTTGCGCTTGCGCAACTGTTCACTGTCGCGCGTCGATCACCAGCAGAGCCCGTGGCTGGCTTCCGGCTGGATCGTGGAGACCGCGGGCGATGTCACGCATCTGGACATGCCCGCGTTGGACGAACTGCAGCGTTAACGCCGAATCGGGATCAGGTAGTCGCACTTGATCTCGATAGGTGCCTGATGCGGACGGCGTTCGCCTTTCGGGTAGAAGCGTTCGATGTCGTGCCCTTTGCGGCGCGTCAGCTGGAGCGCCGGCAGGCAGGTGCCGTAGACCGTCAGAATAAAGTCTTGCAGGCCCTCAGTGGGCCCTTCGTAGCTGAACATCGCAAACTCACCGCCCGGCAACACCAGCGGCTGGCCTTCCTGCGCCTTGTCAGGCACCTGATCCGGCTCCAGCGCCGTGGTGTACAGCACTTCCTGTTCGTCGTCCTTCTCCTGGCTCGGCCGCGAGTGGTGCAGCCCGTACAGTACCGGCGGCAGGGTTTCGACGTCACCGAGGAACTGGCGCCAGAACTGCGAGCGCAGCTCGGTGCGCACGGTGGTGATCTGTTCCAGCGTACAGGAGTAGCTTTGGGTCAGGCCGACCAGGCGCTTGTCCGGCAGCGAGACGAATTCCGGCTGCGGCAGGGTGAAAGCCCCCAGACGGATCGGCGGGCAGATGCCGAATGCGTTCCAGTCTTCGGCGCGGCGGTACAGCGCCGGCGTTTGCGCAAACTGTTTTTTGAAGGCGCGGGTGAAGGTCTGCTGCGAGTCGAAGCGATACTGCAGGGCGATATCCAAAATCGGCCGGCTGGTCAAACGCAGCGCGACGGCGGCTTTGGACAGCCTCCTTGCCCGGATGTAAGCACCGATGGCGTTACCGGTAATATCTTTGAACATCCGTTGCAGGTGCCATTTGGAGTAGCCGGCCTTGGCCGCCACGTTATCCAGCGACAAGGGTTGGTCCAAATGGCTTTCCAGCCAGCTAAGCAGATCACGAATGATACCGGCTTGATCCATAGATCTTCCTCGTAAAGCTTGGGGGTAGGAACCCGAACTGTTGATTCGTCACGCTGGTGCTGCGCTATCAGACCGATCCATGAGCCATTATGCGTTGCACTCTTTGCCTCTGCTGCGCTTGCCGCGCCAGAGTTGGATTGGGGTACACCGTAGTGGGCGCAAAGAAATAACGACGCCGCATCATAGCAATTTTTTTACTCCGCGACTCTCAAAGATTTTTGTCACGCTCTGTGCTAAAACGGACGGTGCGGACCCGTAAAAAACCGATTCCGTGAGCTTAGACATAAATAATGGCGATCGCCGAACCTATTTTTGCGGCAAGGTTATATCGGAGTTAAGTAAATGAAAAAAGGCTGGATATTTTTATTCGGTTTGGTTTGCGCAACCGTTGGCAGCGCGCAGGCGGAGCAGGTGGGCTCCGTTGATACCGTGTTTAAATTGTTGGGGCCGGACCACAAAATCGTGGTGGAAGCGTTCGACGATCCGGATGTTAAAAATGTAACTTGTTATATCAGCCGCGCCAAAACCGGCGGCATCAAAGGCGGCCTGGGGCTGGCGGAAGACACCGCCGACGCGGCCATTTCCTGCCAGCAGGTGGGGCCTATCGAGCTGAGCGACAAGATCAAAAACGGCAAGTCGGAAGGTGAGGTGGTATTCCAGAAACGCACCTCGCTGGTGTTCAAGAAGCTGCAGGTGGTGCGCTTCTACGACGCCAAGCGCAATTCGCTGATTTACCTGAGCTACTCCGACAAGGTGATCGACGGTTCGCCGAAGAACGCGCTGAGCGCGGTGCCGATCATGCCGTGGGCCGAGACGAAATAAAAAAACGGGGTTCAGCATGCTGAACCCCGTTTTCATGACGGCAGGCCGTAATTACTCTTCCAGATCGCCGCAGAAGCGGTAGCCTTCGCCGTGAATGGTGGCGATGATTTCCGGCGTGTCCGGCGTCGATTCGAAGTGTTTGCGAATGCGACGGATGGTGACGTCCACGGTGCGGTCATGCGGCTTCAGCTCGCGGCCGGTCATTTTCTTCAGCAGTTCGCCGCGGGACTGGATCTTGCCTGGGTTTTCGCAGAAGTGCAGCATGGCGCGGAATTCGCTGCGCGGCAGCTTGTACTGTTCGCCGGCCGGGCTGATCAGCGAGCGGCTGTTGATGTCCAGCTCCCAACCGTTGAACTTGTAGCTTTCGACCAGGCGGCGTTCTTCGCCGAGGCTGCCCAGGTTCATGGTGCGCGACAGCAGGTTGCGCGCGCGGATGGTCAGCTCACGCGGGTTGAACGGCTTGGTGATGTAATCGTCGGCGCCGATTTCCAGGCCGAGGATTTTGTCCACTTCGTTATCGCGACCGGTCAGGAACATCAAGGCGACGCTGGCCTGTTCACGCAGTTCGCGCGCCAACAGCAGGCCGTTTTTGCCTGGCAGGTTGATGTCCATGATGACCAGATTGATATCATTTTCAGACAGGATATTGTGCATCTCTGCACCATCATTGGCTTCATGAACAATGTAGCCTTCCGCCTCGAAAATGCTCTTCAGGGTGTTACGAGTGACTAACTCGTCTTCGACAATCAGAATGTGCGGGGTCTGCATATTTGCTACCTAAAATTGCCAACAAAATAGAAAATCGGAAGTACAGAAGTCTTTGTTTTCTTAGAGGAGGGCAGAGATAGCGCCACGTTCCCTCTCAGCAAATGACTAAAGTACGTAAACTCGTTCTTGATGCACTTTCCATCTCATGTCAACAAGATCGCTAGCCTGGTGGGGATGCTGTTCCCTACAACCCCTGGGGTGCCAAATTGGCGCATATCCTAACCCCATTAACAGCAATATAACAGCGCGTGCCGAATTCATCACCCAACAAAACTACGCTTTGTTGACATATATCAAATTCAATTGTAGCACGTTAACAGATTTGTGAAAAACACTTACAGAAATGCCAGTTTAAGTCACAGAACCTCAAATTCTGTGAACGATTCAGCATTATCCGGCCCGATAGGATACAATTATTCGTTTATTGATCATCGCTTTGTTTTAACTCATTGATAAATAAATGCAGTAAAACATAAGCACGAATAATGACTATTACGACGGGTTTATTAGCTCAACGAGCCGTTTAATCTTGTTTGTTGCTATTAACGCGTTTATTGTTACGCAATTGTAAATATAAGCGGGCGCTGCGCCACCGTCAAAAGCGCAGGCCTGCCTTCGGTGGAAGAGTGATGCAGCTTCATATTGTTTTAGTGGCTCCGGCGCGGCCGGAAAATGTCGGCGCGGCGGCGCGCGCGATGAAAACCATGGGCTTCACGTCGTTGCGCATCGTCGACAGCGAGGCGCACCTGCAGCCGGCGGCGCGCTGGGTGGCGCACGGAGCCGGCGAGATCCTCGACGGCGTGCAAACGTTCGCCACGCTGGAACTGGCGCTGGCGGACGTGGATTTCACCGTCGCCACCACCGCCCGCAGCCGCGCGCGTTTTCACTATTACTGCACGCCGCCCGAGCTGCTGGAACAGCTGAGCGAGCGCAAGCAGTGGGTCGGCCAGGCCGCGCTGGTGTTCGGCCGCGAAGATTCCGGCCTGACCAACGAAGAGCTGGCGCTGGCGGATTTGCTGACCGGCGTGCCGATGCAGGCGGACTATCCGTCGCTTAACCTGGGCCAGGCGGTGATGGTGTACTGCTACCAGCTGGCGAGCCTGATGGGCGTCAGCACGCCGCAGGAAACGGCGGCCTCGGAAGGGCAGCTCAAGGCGCTGCGCCGCCGCGCCGATGCCTTGTTGAACGCATTGGATGTCGGCGATGACCAAAAATTGCGCGACTGGCTGCACCAGCGGCTCGGCGCGCTGCAACAGCGAGATACGGCGATGTTGCATACGCTGCTGCACGACATCGAAAAAAAACTCGCCAAGTGATAGCGGCTCCATCAGACGGTTACCCAGCGTGATCCACTGGTAAATCGGCTTTAAGTTGTTTTTTTGTTCTGTCGTTTTGCTTTTCACCTGTTGCATCGCGCATTACCGTCGCTGAACGGAAAATAAGCAAAAAAAAGAAATCGTTTGACTTGGGATAGCGATTGCTTTAACCAATAGAGGGGACAGAGTATTTCATGAGACAGACAGACAACATGCGCAACATCAGCCTGAAAACCACAATTATTACCACCACCGATACCACAGGTAACGGGGCGGGCTGACGCGCACAGGAAACACAGAAAAAAGCCCGCACCTAATCAGTGCGGGCTTTTTTTTCGGCTTAAATTCGGAGAGATCACACATGCGAGTGCTGAAATTTGGCGGAACCTCGGTGGCGAATGCAGAACGTTTTCTGCGCGTTGCCGACATCATGGAGAGTAATGCGCGTCAGGGACAGGTAGCCACGGTCTTGTCCGCCCCCGCAAAGATCACCAACCATCTGGTGGCGATGATCGACAAAACGGTGGCGGGCCAGGACATTCTGCCGAATATCAGCGACGCCGAGCGGATCTTTGCCGATCTGCTGAGCGGCCTGGCGCAGGCGCTGCCGGGCTTTGAATACGATCGCTTGAAAGGCGTGGTCGATCAGGAGTTCGCGCAGCTCAAACAGGTGCTGCACGGCGTTTCGCTGCTGGGGCAGTGCCCGGACAGCGTGAACGCGGCGATCATCTGCCGCGGCGAAAAGCTCTCCATCGCCATCATGGAAGGGGTGTTCCGCGCCAAGGGCTACCCGGTCACGGTGATCAACCCGGTGGAGAAACTGCTGGCGCAGGGCCACTACCTGGAGTCCACCGTGGACATCGCCGAGTCTACGCTGCGCATCGCCGCGGCGGCGATCCCGGCCGACCACATCGTGCTGATGGCCGGTTTCACCGCCGGTAACGACAAGGGTGAACTGGTGGTGCTGGGCCGCAACGGCTCCGACTATTCCGCCGCGGTGCTGGCCGCCTGCCTGCGCGCCGACTGTTGCGAGATCTGGACCGACGTCGACGGCGTGTATACCTGCGATCCGCGCACCGTACCGGACGCCAGGCTGCTGAAATCGATGTCGTACCAGGAGGCGATGGAGCTCTCCTATTTCGGCGCCAAAGTGCTGCATCCTCGCACCATCACGCCGATTGCCCAGTTCCAAATCCCTTGCCTGATTAAAAACACCTCCAACCCGCAGGCCCCCGGCACGCTGATCGGCAAAGACAGCACCGATGACGCGATGCCGGTGAAAGGCATCACCAACCTGAACAACATGGCGATGATCAACGTCTCCGGCCCGGGCATGAAAGGCATGGTCGGCATGGCCGCGCGGGTGTTCGCCGTGATGTCGCGCGCCGGCATTTCGGTGGTGCTGATCACCCAATCCTCTTCCGAATACAGCATCAGCTTCTGCGTGCCGCAGGGCGAACTGCTGCGCGCGCGCCGCGCGCTGGAGGAGGAGTTCTATCTGGAGTTGAAAGACGGCGTGCTGGATCCGCTGGACGTGATGGAACGCCTGGCGATCATCTCGGTAGTCGGCGACGGCATGCGCACCCTGCGCGGCATCTCCGCGCGCTTCTTCTCCGCGCTGGCGCGCGCCAACATCAATATCGTCGCCATCGCCCAGGGCTCTTCCGAGCGTTCAATCTCGGTGGTGGTCAGCAATGAATCCGCCACCACCGGCGTGCGCGTCAGTCACCAGATGCTGTTCAACACCGATCAGGTGATCGAAGTGTTCGTCATCGGCGTCGGCGGCGTCGGCGGAGCGCTGATCGAACAGATTTACCGCCAGCAGCCGTGGCTGAAGCAAAAGCATATCGACCTGCGGGTGTGCGGCATCGCCAACTCGCGCGTGATGCTGACCAACGTGCACGGTATCGCGCTGGACAGCTGGCGCGACGAGCTGGCCGGCGCGCAGGAGCCGTTCAATCTCGGCCGCCTGATCCGGCTGGTGAAGGAGTATCACCTGCTGAACCCGGTGATCGTCGACTGCACTTCCAGCCAGGCGGTGGCCGATCAGTATGTGGACTTCCTGGCGGACGGTTTCCACGTGGTGACGCCGAACAAAAAGGCCAACACCTCGTCGATGAACTATTATCAGCAACTGCGCGCGGCCGCCGCCGGTTCGCACCGCAAGTTTCTCTACGACACCAACGTCGGCGCCGGTTTGCCGGTGATTGAGAACCTGCAAAACCTACTGAACGCCGGCGATGAGCTGGTACGCTTCTCCGGCATCCTGTCCGGCTCGCTGTCCTTTATCTTCGGCAAGCTGGACGAAGGGCTGTCGCTGTCGGCGGCGACCCTGCAGGCCCGAGCCAACGGCTATACCGAGCCGGATCCGCGCGACGATCTGTCCGGTATGGACGTGGCGCGCAAGCTGCTGATCCTGGCGCGCGAGGCCGGTTACAAGCTGGAGCTGAGCGATATCGAGGTCGAGTCGGTGCTGCCGCCGTCCTTCGACGCGTCGGGCGACGTGGAGCATTTCCTGGTGCGCCTGCCGGAGCTGGATAAAGAGTTCGCGCGCAACGTGGCCAACGCCGCCGAGCAAGGCAAGGTGCTGCGCTATGTCGGCCTGATCGACGAAGGCCGCTGCAAGGTGCGCATCGAGGCGGTGGACGGCAACGATCCGTTGTATAAAGTGAAGAACGGCGAGAACGCGCTGGCCTTCTACAGCCGCTACTATCAGCCGCTGCCGCTGGTGCTGCGCGGCTACGGCGCCGGTAACGATGTGACCGCAGCGGGCGTGTTCGCCGATCTGCTGCGCACACTGTCATGGAAGTTGGGAGTTTAATATGGTTAAGGTGTATGCACCGGCCTCGATCGGTAACGTCAGCGTCGGTTTCGATGTGCTGGGCGCGGCGGTTTCGCCGATCGACGGCACGCTGCTGGGCGACTGCGTCAGCGTAGAAGCCGCCGAGACGTTCAGTTTGCAGAATGCCGGGCGCTTCGTCAGCAAGCTGCCGGCCGAGCCGAAAGAGAACATCGTTTATCAATGCTGGGAGCGCTTCTGCCAGGAGATCGGCCGCGAAGTGCCGGTGGCGATGCGGTTGGAAAAGAACATGCCGATCGGATCGGGGCTGGGCTCCAGCGCCTGTTCGGTGGTGGCCGGGCTGATGGCGATGAACGAATTCTGCGATCGCCCGCTGGATAAGACGACGCTGCTCGGCCTGATGGGCGAGCTGGAAGGCCGCATTTCCGGCAGCGTGCATTACGACAACGTGGCGCCTTGCTACCTTGGCGGCCTGCAGCTGATGCTGGAAGAAGAAGGCATCATCAGCCAGGAGGTGCCGTGCTTCGACGATTGGCTGTGGGTCATGGCCTATCCGGGCATCAAGGTCTCCACCGCCGAAGCGCGCGCCATTTTACCCGCGCAATACCGTCGCCAGGATTGCATCAGCCACGGCCGCTATCTGGCCGGCTTTATCCATGCCTGCCACACCCGGCAGCCGCAGCTGGCCGCCAAATTGATGCAGGACGTGATCGCCGAACCGTACCGCACCCGGCTGCTGCCGGGCTTCGCCGAAGCGCGCAAGGCGGCGCAGGAGATCGGCGCGCTGGCCTGCGGCATCTCCGGCTCCGGCCCGACGCTGTTCGCCGTCTGCAACGACGGCGCCACCGCGCAGCGCATGGCCGCCTGGCTGCAACAACACTATCTGCAAAACGACGAAGGTTTTGTTCATATTTGCCGTCTGGATACCGCAGGCGCTCGACTACTGGGATAACGCATGAAACTGTACAACCTTAAGGATCACAACGAGCAGGTCAGCTTCGCGCAGGCGATCAAACAAGGCCTGGGCAAGCAGCAGGGGCTGTTCTTCCCGCTGGAGCTGCCGGAGTTCGAACTGACCGAGATCGACCAACTGCTGGAGCAGGACTTTGTCACCCGCAGCAGCCGTATTCTGTCGGCCTTTATCGGCGAAGAGGTACCGGAAGCGGCGCTGAAGAAACGCGTGCAGGCCGCTTTTGAGTTCCCGGCGCCGGTGGCGAAAGTGACCGAAGACGTCTCCTGCCTGGAGCTGTTCCACGGCCCGACGCTGGCGTTCAAAGACTTCGGCGGCCGCTTTATGGCGCAGATGCTGGCGGAAGTGGCCGGCGATCAGCCGGTGACCATTTTGACCGCCACCTCCGGCGACACCGGCGCCGCCGTGGCGCACGCCTTCTACGGCCTGAAAAACGTCCGGGTGGTGATCCTCTATCCGCAGGGCAAAATCAGTCCGCTGCAGGAGAAGCTGTTCTGTACTCTGGGCGGCAACATTCACACCGTAGCGATCGACGGCGACTTCGATGCTTGCCAGGCGCTGGTGAAGCAGGCGTTCGACGATCGGGAATTGAAGGACGCGCTGCACCTGAACTCGGCCAACTCGATCAACATCAGCCGCTTGCTGGCGCAGATCTGCTACTACTTCGAAGCGGTGGCGCAGCTGCCGCAGGAAGCGCGCAATCAGCTGGTGATTTCGGTGCCGAGCGGCAACTTCGGCGATCTGACCGCCGGGCTGCTGGCCAAGTCGCTGGGCCTGCCGGTGAAGCGCTTTATTGCCGCCACCAACGCCAACGACACCGTGCCGCGCTTCCTGACCAGCGGCCAGTGGCAGCCGCACGCCACGGTCGCGACGCTGTCCAACGCCATGGACGTCAGCCAGCCAAACAACTGGCCGCGCGTGGAAGAGCTGTTCCGTCGTAAGGTCTGGCAGCTGAAAGAGCTGGGCCACGCGGCGGTTAGCGATGAGACCACCAAGGAAACGATGCGTGAACTGGCCGAGCTGGGTTATATCTCCGAACCGCACGCGGCCATTGCCTATCGCGCGCTGCGCGATCGGCTGCAGGAAGGGGAGTTCGGTCTGTTCCTCGGCACCGCGCATCCGGCCAAGTTTAAAGAGAGCGTAGAAGCGATCCTCGGTCAGGAGCTGCCGTTGCCGAAAGCGCTGGCGCTGCGGGCCGATCTGCCGCTGCTGTCGCACACGCTGCCGGCCGGCTTTGCCGAGCTGCGCAAGTTCCTGATGGCGCTGCCGGCCTGAGGTTCGGCAGGCTAGAATGCGAAAAGCCGTCTTGCGACGGCTTTTTTTATGCCTGCTCCGGGCGTTTGAACACCAGTTCATTGCCCTGCGAGGCGGCTTCGTCGAAGGCGTAGCCTTCCAGGTTGAAGTCCACCAGCTGTTCGCTGCGCGTCAGGCGATTTTTGATGATAAAGCGGCTCATCAACCCGCGCGCTTTCTTGGCGTAGAAGCTGATGACCTTGTACTTGCCGTTCTTCTCGTCGAGGAACACCGGTTTGATCAGCGCGCCGTGCAGTTTGGTCGGCTTCACCGCCTTGAAATACTCGTCGGACGCCAGGTTGACCACCACGTCGTCGCCCTGCTGCTCCAGCGCTTCGTTGAGTTTCTGGGTGATTTTATCGCCCCAGAAGCTGTACAGGTCTTTGCCTTTCGGGTTTTCAAGCCTGATGCCCATCTCCAGCCGGTACGGCATCATCAGATCGAGCGGGCGCAGCACGCCATACAGGCCGGACAGCATGCGCAGATGCTGCTGGGCGAAGTCGAAATCGGCTTCGCTGAAATCCTGCGCCTGCAGGCCGGTGTAAACGTCGCCCTTGAACGCCAGCAGCGCCTGACGGGCATTGTCTGGGGTAAATTTCGGCTGCCACTCGCTAAAGCGCGCGGCGTTCAGCCCGGCCAGCTTGTCGCTGATGCTCATCAGGCTGGCGATTTGCGCCGGTGTCAGCTCGCGGCAAATTTTGATCAGCTGTTTCGACTTGTCCAGCATTTCGGGCTGCGTGAAGCGTTCTGTCGCCAGCGGGCTGTCGTAATCGAGAGTTTTTGCAGGGGAAATAATAACGAGCATGGCCAGATCCTGTTTATCCAAGTGCGGATACTGTAGCAAAAAGCGCGGGAAAAAGGGGCAATCGGTCCAATAGGCAGGGGCGCGCACCGCACGCGCCCCGGAAAACTCAGCGCGGCGGCTTTTGGTCGTCCCACACGCCCGGCTCCAGCTGCGACTTCAGCTCCGGATAACGGTTGGCGTCAAAGGTCGGCAGCTTGCCCAGACGGCGTTGGCGATGGTAGTCGTCGGCCAGCTTAAGCGCCACCCGCGACAGCAACAGGATGGCCGTCAGGTTGGTGATGGCCATCAGCGCCATGGAGGTATCCGCCATTTTCCACACCAGCGGCAGCTCCGCCAGCGCGCCGAACATCACCATGCCCAACGCCACGCAGCGGAAAATCAGCAGGCCGCCCGGATGGTTGTGCTCGAGGAACACCAGGTTGCTCTCGGCATAGGCGTAGTTGGCGATGATCGAGGTGAAGGCGAAGAAGAAAATGGCGATGGCGACGAACGGCGCCCCCCAGCTGCCGACGGCGGTCGACAGCGCGCGCTGGGTCAGATCGATGCCGCTGATGCTGTCGGTCGGCTGATCGAGAATGCCGGAGGAGAGGATGATCGCCGCGGTGGCGCTGCAGATGACGATGGTATCGATAAACACACCGAGCATTTGCACATAGCCCTGTGAGGCCGGATGCGGCGGATAAGGCGAAGCGGACGCCGCCGCGTTGGGCGCCGAGCCCATGCCGGCTTCGTTGGAGAACAGGCCGCGCTGCACGCCCTGGGTCATCGCCTGGGAGATGCCGTAACCGACGGCGCCGGCCGCGGCTTCCTGCAGGCCGAAGGCGCTTTTGAAGATCAGCGTCAGGATCGCCGGCATGTGTTCGATGTTATGGCCAATCACCCAGAGGGCCAGCAACAGGTAGGCGCCGGCCATCAGCGGCACCACCAGCTCGGCCACTTTGGCGATGGAGCGGATGCCGCCGAAGATCACCACGCCGCTCAGCAGCACCAGGCCGATGCCGACGTGCAGCGGCTGCAAATGGAAGGCGACGGCGGAGGCCTGCGCGATGGAGTTGGCCTGCACGGCGTTGAACACCAGGCCGAAAGCGATGATCAGGAAGATCGAGAACAGCACGCCCATCCAGCGCATGCCGAGGCCCTTTTCCATGTAGTAGGCCGGGCCGCCGCGGTAGTTGCCGTTATCGTCTTTGGTTTTGTAGAGCTGCGCCAGCGAGCTTTCCACAAAGGAGGTGGCCATGCCGATAAACGCCACCACCCACATCCAGAAGATGGCGCCGGGGCCGCCGGCGGTCAGGGCGATGGCGACGCCGGTCAGGTTGCCGGTGCCGACGCGCGCCGCCAGCGTGGTACACAGCGCCTGGAAAGAGGAGATGCCGGCGCTGTCGCTTTTATTGCTGTTTTTCAACACCGAGAACATGTGGCTGAAGTGGCGGAGCTGGATAAAGCGGGTGCGCAACGTGAAGTAGATGCCGGTGCCGAGCAGCAGATAAATCAGCACCGACCCCCACAAAATGTTGTTTATAAAATTCATCAGGTCCGTCAAGGGATCCCTCCTTTTATCGAAATTTAATGCGCACCTTGCAGCATCCACCGCAGGTGAAAAACATTGGCCTATTTTTTACAAGAGCTTAGCTGGAATCTGTCCGGCGTCAGTCGATTAAGATTTTTCGCAGATTAGCGGACGAATTGCATCAATTTTTTCGAATTTAACATAATTTATTCGGACAATAGCACGTTATTGCCTTTCCATCCGCTCGGTAATGGCGAAAGATATCGGCGTAAACGGTTGCTCGCCCAAGGATAAAACAGATGCCTGCGCGCCGCGGTTTTCCAGCCTTGCACCGGGCTTGGCGCATGTTATTATCAGGGCAGGGCATGGTTGAACAATGCCAAAAGTTCATGCACAAACGATGAGATAATGCCAACATGACCGACAAATTAACTTCCCTGCGCCAGCTGACCACGGTGGTTGCAGATACGGGTGATATCGCGGCAATGAAGCTGTATCAACCGCAGGACGCCACAACCAACCCTTCGCTGATCCTCAATGCAGCCCAAATTCCTGAATACCGTAAACTGATTGACGAAGCCATCGCCTGGGCGCGCGGCCAGAGCAGCGATCGTGAGCAGCAGATCGCCGACGCCGCCGACAAGCTGGCGGTCAATATCGGTCTGGAAATCCTCAAACTGGTTCCGGGCCGCATCTCCACCGAAGTGGATGCACGCCTGTCTTACGACACCGATGCCAGCGTGGCCAAGGCCAAGCGCCTGATCAAGCTGTACAACGAAGCCGGCATCAGCAACGATCGCATTCTGATCAAACTGGCCTCGACCTGGCAGGGCATCCGCGCGGCGGAGCAGCTGGAGAAAGAAGGCATCAACTGTAACCTGACGCTGCTGTTCTCCTTCGCTCAGGCTCGCGCCTGTGCTGAAGCCGGCGTTTACCTGATCTCGCCGTTCGTCGGCCGTATCCTCGACTGGTACAAAGCCAACGGCGACAAGAAAGAGTTCGCCCCGCATGAAGATCCGGGCGTGATCTCCGTGACCGAGATTTACCAGTACTACAAACAACACGGTTACAACACCGTGGTGATGGGCGCCAGCTTCCGTAACGTCGGCGAAATCATCGAACTGGCCGGCTGCGACCGTCTGACCATCGCCCCTGCGCTGCTGAAAGAGCTGGCGGAGAGCGAAGGCGCGCTGGAGCGCAAACTGTCTTACACCGGTGAAGTGAAGGCGCGTCCTGCCGCACTGACCGAACCTGAGTTCTACTGGCAGCACAACCAGGATCCGATGGCGGTTGAGAAACTGACCGACGGCATCCGCAAGTTCGCCGTAGACCAGGGCAAACTGGAAAAAATGATCGCCGACCTGCTGTAATTCCGGCAGATCGCGCAGTAAAAAGGTGGCTCAGGCCACCTTTTTTTATGCCCGACGCTCCCGCCGGCGGGGGAAGCCCTTATACTCTCGGCAATGACAACAGAACGGGGACGAACCCGTTC
Organism: Serratia sp. CY29653; assembly: GCF_052169255.1. NCBI lineage: Bacteria > Pseudomonadati > Pseudomonadota > Gammaproteobacteria > Enterobacterales > Yersiniaceae > Serratia > Serratia sp. CY29653. The sequence continues at coordinate 395,435 of NZ_JBJNLC010000002.1, forward strand.
GGACCCCATCAGGCTGTAGAGGTTACGCATGGATATTTTACGTATTGGTTTGGTTTCCGTTTCCGACCGCGCTTCCGGCGGCGTTTATCAGGATAAAGGCATTCCGGCGCTGGAGGAATGGCTGAGCGGCGCGCTGGCGACGCCGTTCAAGCTGGAAACCCGGCTGATCCCCGATGAGCAGACGCAAATTGAACAGACGCTGTGCGAGCTGGTGGACGAAATGGGTTGCCATCTGGTGCTGACCACCGGCGGCACCGGGCCGGCGCGACGCGACGTCACCCCCGACGCCACGCTGGCGATCGCCGATCGCGTGATGCCTGGCTTCGGCGAGCAAATGCGTCAGATCAGCCTACACTATGTGCCAACGGCAATTCTTTCTCGCCAGGTGGGGGCGATCCGCAAGCAGGCGCTGATCATCAACCTGCCCGGCCAGCCGAAGTCGATCAAGGAAACGCTGGAAGGGGTAAAAGATGAGCAGGGCAATGCGGTGGTGCACGGCATCTTCGCCAGCGTGCCTTATTGCATTCAACTGCTCGACGGGCCTTACGTCGAAACGCACGCCGCGGTGGTAGCAGCATTTCGGCCAAAGAGCGCGCGTCGCGAGATAAACCTCTAAATTTCAGCGTTCTGCGAGATCGGCTTCAGCCCGTCTGGTGTGAAAATAATTTGCCGCTATAGTAAGGATTCTTTTACAGAAAGCCTGCGGCTTTTATTTTTACAGCCTTTACCGACGGTGCCCTATGCCTCACGACAATAATCGCCGGCTGAACCGGCAAGACTACAAAACGCTGACGTTGGCCGCGTTGGGCGGCGCGCTGGAGTTTTACGACTTCATCATCTTCGTGTTCTTTGCCGCCGTGGTCGGCGATCTGTTCTTCCCGGCGGACATGCCGGAATGGCTGCGGCTGGTGCAAACCTTCGGCATCTTCGCCGCCGGCTATCTGGCCCGTCCGCTGGGCGGCATCGTGATGGCGCACTTTGGCGATCTGGTCGGCCGCAAAAAGATGTTTACCCTGAGCATTCTGCTGATGGCGTTGCCGACGCTGGCGATGGGCCTGCTGCCGACCTACGCCAGCATCGGCATCGCTGCGCCGCTGCTGCTGCTGTTGATGCGCGTGCTGCAAGGGGCGGCGATCGGCGGTGAGGTGCCGGGCGCCTGGGTCTTCGTCGCCGAACACGTGCCGCGCCGGCGCATCGGCTTCGCCTGCGGCACGCTGACCGCCGGGCTGACGGTGGGCATCCTGCTGGGCTCGGTGGTGGCGACGGTGATCAACACCACGCTCAGCCCGCAGAGCATTGCCGGCGGCGGCTGGCGCATTCCTTTCCTGTTGGGCGGCATGTTCGGCCTGGTGGCGATGTACCTGCGCCGTTGGCTGCAGGAAACGCCGATCTTCATCGAGATGCAGGCGCGTAAAGCGCTGGCCGAAGAGCTGCCGCTGAAGTCGGTGGTGCTCAACCACAAACGGGAGGTGGCGGTATCGATGCTGCTGACCTGGCTGCTCTCCGCCGGCATCGTGGTGGTGATCCTGATGACCCCGACCTATCTGCAAAAGCAGTTCGGCATCGCGCCGGCCTTGACGCTGCAGGCCAACAGCATCGCCACCATCATGCTGATCGCCGGCTGCATCGTCGCCGGTTTGTCGGCCGATCGCTTCGGCGCCAGCAAAACGCTGGTGGTCGGCAGCGTGCTGCTGGCCGGCTGCAGTTGGCTGTTCTATCAAACGGTGGGCGTGCGCCCGGAAATGCTGTTCGCCTGCTATGCCCTGGTGGGGTTCAGCGTAGGCGTGGTGGGGGCCGTGCCGTACGTGATGGTGCGGGCTTTCCCGGCGGAAGTGCGGTTTACCGGTATCTCGTTCTCATATAACGTCTCGTACGCTATTTTTGGCGGTCTAACCCCTATTTTTGTGACGCTGATCATGAAATTAACCCCGTTAGCACCCGCTTACTACGTGCTGGCGCTGTCGCTCATCGGGCTGCTGCTCGGCGTCTACCTGCATCGCGACCTGAACAGCGAAGCCGGGGAGCGGCAAGCCGATTCCTACAGCTAAAAAAAAGCCCTGCAATGCAGGGCTTTTTCGTCAGGGAAGGGCGATTATGCGGTGACCGGTGAGGTCGCGACGCGGGCCGGGGCCGGTTCGCCAATCGGCAGCACGGTGCGGCCGTATTGCTCGTTGAGCACTTCGGCCATCGCCAGGTAAATGGCGCTGGCGCCGCAGATGATGCCTTCATAACCGGCGAAGGTCAGCAGCGCGTGGTTGCCGGTGATGTTGCCGACGGCCAGCAGTGCGAACAGCAGCGTCAGGCTGGCGAACACGAACTGCAGTACGCGGTTGGCGCCCAGGGTGCCGAAGAACATGAACAGGGTGAAGACGCCCCACAGCGCCAGGTAGATGCCCAGCACGTGCGCCTCGGTGGCCTCAGCCAGGCCCAGACGCGGCAGCAGCAGCAGGCCGACCAGGCTCAGCCAGAAGCTGCCGTAGGCGGTGAAGGCGGTCATGCCGAAGGTGTTGCCCTTCTTGTATTCCAGCAGACCGGCCAGGATCTGGGCCAGGCCACCGAAGAAAATCCCCATGCTGATGATGGCGGAGTTCAGTGGGAAAAAGCCCGCGTTGTGCAGGTTCAGCAAGACGGTGGTCATCCCGAAGCCCATCAGGCCGAGAGGGCCGGGATTCGCCAACTTGTTGGTGTGCATAAGTCCTCTGCGATAACAGAAAATTAACGGAAACAGCGAAGTAAAATAATAAATGGTCTGAATGGCCAAAAAATCGAAGTTTTCCACCAGAGCGCGCGCATCATAATGATCCCCGCAGCCGGAAACAATGATCTGAATGACGATAAAAAAAAGAAATTTTTTTCGCCTTGCCCCTTGATGCCGGATTGGATGGCCCCATCTTATTTGCAACCGCAGCTGCTAACCGCGGGTCGCACTGAGATATCGGGCAGTTGAAAAGCAAAAAATCGCCCGCATATAGGTTAGCAACCTGACTGATTATGAATTTTTTAGTGGAGACGTTTAGATGGGCAAAATTATTGGTATCGACCTGGGTACTACCAACTCTTGCGTAGCAATTATGGATGGTGCCAAGGCACGCGTGCTGGAAAACGCCGAGGGCGACCGCACCACTCCTTCTATTATCGCATATACCCAGGACGGTGAAACTCTGGTTGGCCAGCCGGCTAAGCGTCAGGCAGTGACCAACCCTGAAAACACCCTGTTCGCCATCAAGCGCCTGATCGGTCGCCGCTTCCAGGATGAAGAAGCGCAGCGCGACAAAGCGATCATGCCGTACAAAATCGTCGAAGCCGACAACGGCGACGCCTGGCTGGAAGTGAAAGGCCAGAAAATGGCTCCGCCGCAGATCTCTGCGGAAGTGCTGAAAAAAATGAAGAAAACGGCGGAAGATTACCTGGGCGAACCGGTAACTGAAGCGGTTATCACCGTACCGGCTTACTTCAACGACGCCCAGCGTCAGGCGACCAAAGACGCCGGCCGCATCGCGGGTCTGGAAGTAAAACGCATCATCAACGAACCGACCGCTGCGGCCCTGGCCTACGGCCTGGACAAAGAAGTCGGCAACCGCACCATCGCGGTTTATGACCTGGGCGGTGGTACTTTCGATATCTCCATCATCGAAATCGACGACGTTGACGGCGAAAAAACCTTCGAAGTGCTGGCGACCAACGGTGACACCCACCTGGGTGGCGAAGATTTCGACAGCCGTCTGATCAACTACCTGGTGGAAGAGTTCAAGAAAGATCAGGGTATCGATCTGCGCAACGATCCGCTGGCGATGCAGCGCCTGAAAGAAGCCGCTGAGAAAGCGAAGATCGAACTGTCTTCCGCTCAGCAGACCGACGTTAACCTGCCGTACATCACTGCAGACGCGACCGGTCCAAAACACATGAACATCAAAGTGACTCGCGCCAAACTCGAGTCGCTGGTTGAAGATCTGGTTGCGCGCTCTATCGAGCCGCTGAAAGTGGCGCTGAAAGACGCAGGCCTGTCGGTTTCCGACATTCAGGACGTGATCCTGGTGGGCGGCCAGACCCGTATGCCAATGGTGCAGAAGAAAGTCGCAGACTTCTTCGGCAAAGAACCGCGTAAAGACGTGAACCCGGACGAAGCGGTTGCCGTGGGCGCGGCGGTACAGGGCGGCGTGTTGGCCGGTGATGTGAAGGACGTTCTGCTGCTGGACGTGACCCCGCTGTCGCTGGGTATCGAAACCATGGGCAGCGTGATGACGCCGCTGATCACCAAAAACACCACGATCCCGACCAAGCACAGCCAGGTGTTCTCTACCGCTGAAGACAACCAGTCTGCGGTAACCATCCACGTGCTGCAGGGTGAGCGTAAGCGCGCCAGCGATAACAAATCTCTGGGCCAGTTCAACCTGGACGGCATCCAGGCGGCACCGCGCGGCATGGCGCAGATCGAAGTGACCTTTGATATCGATGCCGACGGCATCCTGCACGTGTCCGCCAAAGACAAGAACACCGGCCGTGAGCAGAAGATCACCATCAAGGCATCTTCTGGCCTGAACGAAGACGAAATCCAGAAAATGGTGCGCGATGCCGAGCTGAACGCTGAAGCTGACCGCAAGTTCGAAGAGCTGGTGCAGACGCGTAACCAGGCGGATCACCTGATCCACGGCACGCGCAAGCAGCTGGAAGAAGCGGGCGACAAACTGCCGGCGGAAGACAAAACGGCGATCGAAGCGGCGCTGAAAGATCTGGAAGCGGCGGTGAAAGGCGAAGACAAAGCCGAGATCGAAGCGAAGACTCAGGCTCTGGTGCAGGTTTCCGGCAAACTGCTGGAAATGGCTCAGGCGCAGCAGGCTCAGCAGGGTGCTGACGCCGGCGCGGACAACGCGGCGCAGAAAGATGACGACGTGGTTGACGCTGAGTTCGAAGAAGTTAAAGACAAAAAATAATCGCCCTTAAGCGGGCACGGGGCGGCCGAGGTGCCGTTCCCGGAAACCAGCACGGGCGTCGAGGCAACTCTGCGCCCGTGCACGCATGTTAAGGGTAAGCAAAAGAATGGCGAAGAAAGACTATTACGAGATTCTCGGCGTCAGCAAGACGGCGGATGAACGTGAGATCAAAAAGGCGTACAAACGCCTGGCGATGAAATACCATCCTGACCGCAACCAGGAACAAGACGCCGAAATCAAGTTTAAAGAAGTTAAAGAAGCTTATGAAGTCCTGACCGACGACCAGAAACGCGCGGCCTACGACCAGTATGGGCACGCGGCCTTTGAACAGGGCGGCATGGGCGGCGGCGGCTTTGGCGGCGGTGCCGACTTCAGCGATATCTTTGGCGACGTGTTTGGCGACATCTTCGGCGGAGGCCGCCGTCAGCGCGCCAGCCGCGGTTCCGATCTGCGCTATAACATGGAGCTGACCCTCGAGGAAGCGGTACGTGGCGTCACCAAAGAGATCCGCATCCCGACGCTGGAAGAGTGCGACGTCTGCCACGGCAGCGGCGCCAAGCCGGGCAGCTCGCCGGTGACCTGCCCAACCTGTCACGGCCAGGGCCAGGTGCAGATGCGCCAGGGCTTCTTCACCGTGCAGCAGGCGTGTCCGCACTGCCATGGCCGCGGTCAGATCATCAAAGATCCGTGCAACAAGTGCCACGGCCACGGCCGGGTAGAGAAATCCAAAACGCTGTCGGTGAAAATTCCGGCCGGCGTCGATACCGGCGACCGCATCCGCCTGGCGGGTGAAGGTGAAGCCGGCGAGCACGGCGCACCGGCGGGCGATCTGTACGTTCAGGTGCAGGTGAAGGCGCACCCGATCTTCGAGCGTGAAGGCAATAACCTGTACTGTGAAGTGCCGATCAACTTCGCCATGGCGGCGCTGGGCGGCGAGATTGAAGTGCCGACGCTGGACGGCCGGGTGAAACTGAAGGTGCCTTCGGAGACCCAAACCGGCAAGCTGTTCCGCATGCGTGGCAAGGGTGTGAAATCGGTGCGTGGCGGCAGCCAGGGCGACCTGCTGTGCCGCGTGGTGGTGGAAACCCCGGTCAATCTGAACGACAAGCAGAAGCAGCTGCTGCGTGAGCTGGAAGAGAGCCTGGGTGGCCCGTCCGGTGATAAGAACAGCCCGCGTTCGAAGAGCTTCTTCGACGGGGTGAAAAAGTTCTTTGACGATCTGACTCGCTAACCTGCTGTTTCTGTTGGTTTATGTTCTAACCCCGGGCGTTTGTCCCGGGGTTTTTATTTGCACGCCATGCCCCTAATCCCCTATAAACAATGTGACTTATTCGTGCTTTTGATCGGTTTTATCGAGCTATTTAGCATTTATAAACTTATTTTTTCGAACTAAAACGCCCTCTATACTCACTTCATGACTGTGGTTTGCAGGGCGCTGCGCCCTGCACAGATTTGGAGAGACGTACTGTGACCAATATCATTCGTCAATTTTTACGTCAGGAAGCTGCGGGCGGCATCATTCTGATCGCGGCGGCAATCGTCGCCCTGATCATGGCCAACACCCCGGCGCAGGGGATCTATCAGGCATTCCTTAACCTGCCGGTGATGGTGAAGATTGCTTCGCTGGAGATCGCCAAGCCGCTGCTGCTGTGGATCAACGATGGCCTGATGGCCATCTTCTTCCTGGTGGTGGGGCTGGAGGTCAAGCGCGAGTTGATGCAAGGCTCGCTGTCCGGGCGCGACAAGGCGGTGTTTCCGGCGATCGCCGCGCTGGGGGGCATGCTGGCGCCGGCGCTGATTTACCTGCTGTTCAACGGCGCGGATGAAGTCACCCGCCAGGGCTGGGCGATCCCGGCCGCGACCGATATCGCCTTCGCGCTGGGCGTAATGGCGCTGCTGGGCAACCGGGTGCCGACCAGCCTGAAAGTGTTCCTGCTGGCGTTGGCGATCATCGATGACCTGGGCGTGATTATCATCATCGCGCTGTTCTACACCCACGAAGTGTCGATGGTGGCGCTGGGCGTGGCGGCGGCGGCGACGGTGCTATTGGCGGTAATGAACTGGCGTGGCGTGGGTAAAACCTCGCTGTATATGATGGTCGGCCTGGTGTTGTGGGTAGCGATCCTCAAGTCTGGGGTGCATGCGACGCTGGCCGGGGTGATCGTCGGCTTTATGATCCCGCTGAACGTGAAGAAGGGGCCGTCGCCGTCGGAAACGCTGGAACATGAGCTGCACCCCTGGGTTGCGTTTATGATCCTGCCGCTGTTCGCTTTCGCCAACGCCGGGGTTTCTTTGCAGGGCGTATCGCTGGAAGGATTGACGTCGCTGCTGCCGGTTGGGATTGCGGCCGGCCTGTTTATCGGAAAGCCGCTGGGGATTTTCCTCTTCAGCCTGCTGGCGGTGAAAATGGGCATCGCCCGTTTGCCTGAAGGCATCGGCTTCAAACAGGTGTTTGCCGTTTCGGTGCTCTGCGGCATTGGTTTCACCATGTCGATTTTTATCGCCTCGCTGGCGTTCGGCGATGCGGATGCGGCGCTCAGCACCTATTCCCGCCTGGGGATCTTGTTGGGCTCCACCGCTGCGGCGGTGGTAGGGTATGGATTGCTGCGTCTGGCGTTGCCGCGCGTACGTTAATCCTGAATGTGCCCGGTAAGGGCACATAATAAAATGGCTGGTCGGAGCTGCACGGTATAAAATATGTGCAGCTTCGGCCGTTGTTCGTTGGGACTAATGGGGCTATACGTTGTCTGAAGCAGGGAAAGGAAGTTTGTCGCTCGTCACGGCACACCGTTTGCCGCTGCGAAACGTTGTTAAGGAGAGCCGCTCGTGAGGATGTCGCATATCAACTTTAATCACCTTTACTATTTCTGGCAGGTCTGCAAGGCCGGTTCCGTGGTCGGTGCCGCCGAAGCGTTGTTTCTGACGCCGCAGACCATCACCGGCCAGATCAAAGCGCTGGAAGAGCGGTTGGACGGCAAGCTGTTCAAACGCCAGGGGCGCGGGTTGGTGCCTTCGGAGCTGGGGCAACTGGTGTTTCGTTATGCCGACAAGATGTTTATGCTCAGCCAGGAAATGCTGGATATCGTCAACTACCGCAAAGAGTCGAATCTGCTGTTCGACGTCGGCGTGGCCGATGCGCTGTCGAAGCGCCTGGTCAGCCAGGTATTGGAAACGGCGGTGGTGGTGGACAACGAACAGATCCACCTGCGTTGCTTTGAATCGACGCACGAGATGCTGCTGGAGCAGCTCAGCCAGCACAAGCTGGATATGATCCTGTCGGATTGTCCGGTGGACTCCAGCCAGCAGGAAGGGCTGTTCTCGCTGAAGCTGGGCGAGTGCGGCATCAGCTTCTTCTGCCGCCAGCCGGCGCCGGAGCTGCCGTTCCCGGCTTGTCTGGAGCAGCGCAAACTGCTGATCCCCGGCCGCCGCTCGATGCTGGGGCGCAAGCTGCTCAACTGGTTCAATACGCAGGGCATTCAGGTGGAGATCCTGGGCGAGTTCGACGATGCGGCGCTGATGAAGGCCTTCGGCATGTATCACAATGCGATTTTCGTGGCGCCGACGTTGTATGCGCAGGATACCTACAACGATGACAACGTGGTGGAGATTGGGCGCATCGACAGCGTGCAGGAGGAGTATTACATCATCTTCGCCGAGCGCATGATCCAGCATCCGGCGGTGCAGCGCGTGTGCAACAAAGATTTTTCTGCGCTGTTTTCCTGCTAGCGGTTCACTGAACGCAGGACGTAAAAAAACCGGCCTGAGCCGGTTTTTTTATCAAGCAGATAACGAAATGCTTATTGCATTGCGTTGATGCGTGCAGTCAGATTTGACTTATGACGCGCTGCTTTGTTTTTGTGGATCAGGCCTTTAGCTGCCTGACGGTCCACCAGTGGCTGCATTACCAGGAATGCATTTTGTGCTGCTTCTTTGTCGCCAGCTGCGATAGCTGCGTCTACCTTCTTGATGAAGGTACGCACCATTGAGCGACGGCTTGCGTTATGCTTGCGGCGTTTCTCAGACTGTACGGCGCGTTTCTTAGCTGATTTGATATTAGCCAAGGTCCAACTCCCAAATATATTCTATTGAGGACAATTCAAAGGCCGAGGAATATGCCCTTTTAGCCTTCGTTTGTCAATGGATTTGTGCAAATAAGCGCCGTTTGTACAGGCGGCACTCGCTACGTTGTGATGGCGCAGGATTTTACCAGCTTCGCTCTTGGGAATACAGTGTTTCGCGAGAAAATTCGCCAATGTTTTGCCGCGGCGGGCGCAAGCCGTTGGCTGCGGTCGAGAATCGGCCCGGCGGCGCCGGATAAACTGCGGCGAAGCCGTTTCACGTGCAGATTATCTCCGGTATGGTGTGTCTATTACATAAAGGCACCAATCGCGGGTTAACCTTACCGGCTGTACAAGGTATAATCCGCCGATTTCCACTGTTTTGAGCCAGCTATGGAGCTAATTCGCGGCATTCACAATATCCGGGCGCGCCACCATGGTTGCGTGCTCACCATCGGCAACTTTGACGGCGTGCATCGCGGTCATCAGGCGTTGCTGGAGCAGTTGAAGCAACAAGGGCAACGCCTCGGGCTGCCGGTGATGGTCATGATCTTTGAGCCGCAGCCGCTGGAGATGTTCGCCGCAGACAAGGCGCCGGCCCGCTTGACGCGCCTGCGCGACAAGGCCAACTACCTGGCGCAGGCGGGCGTCGATTACCTGCTGTGCGTCAAGTTCGATCCGCGTTTTGCCGCCAACACCGCGCAGGCGTTCGTCGCCGAGCTGCTGGTGGAAAAGCTGGGCGTCAAATTCCTGATGGTGGGGGATGATTTTCGCTTTGGCGCCGGGCGCCAGGGCGATTTTCCGCTATTGCAGCAGGCCGGAAAAGAGTACGGCTTCGAGGTGGTCAGCACCCCGACCTTCCGCGAAGGCGATCGGCGCATCAGCAGCACCGCGATCCGCACCGCGCTGAGCGAGGACGATCTGCCGCTGGCGGAGACCCTGCTGGGCCACCCGTACAGCATCTCCGGGCGCGTGGTGCATGGCGACGAGCTGGGCCGCACCATCGGCTTCCCGACCGCCAACCTGCCGCTCAAGCGCCTGGTGGCGCCGGTGAAAGGGGTGTATGCGGTGGAAGTGTACGGCCTGGGGCCGCAGCCGCTGCCGGGCGTGGCCAATATCGGTACGCGCCCGACCGTCGCCGGCGTGCGCCAGCAGCTGGAAGTGCATCTGCTGGATGTCACAATGGATCTTTACGGGCGCCATATTGAGGTGGTGCTCCGCGCAAAATTGCGCAATGAACAGCGGTTTGCTTCGCTCGATGCCCTGAAGCAGCAAATCGCCAATGATGTGGTGACGGCCCGGAAGTTCTTCGGGCTACAGACACCGGTTTAATCTCTATAGCCGAAAACGGAACCGAGAATCTAATGAGTGACTACAAGAATACCCTGAACTTGCCGGAAACAGGGTTCCCGATGCGCGGCGATCTCGCCAAGCGCGAACCTGGCATGCTGCAACGTTGGTATGAACAGGATCTGTACGGGATTATTCGTACTGCCAAAAAGGGCAAAAAAACCTTCATTTTGCATGACGGCCCTCCGTATGCGAACGGCAGCATTCACATTGGTCACTCGGTTAACAAGATTCTCAAAGACATTATCATCAAGTCGAAAGGGATGGCCGGCTTCGACTCGCCTTATGTGCCGGGTTGGGACTGCCACGGCCTGCCGATCGAACTGAAGGTTGAACAGCTGTACGGCAAACCGGGCGAGAAGCTGACGGCGGCCGAGTTCCGCCAGAAGTGCCGCGAGTACGCGGCCGAGCAGGTTGAAGGCCAGAAAAAGGACTTCATCCGCCTGGGCGTGCTGGGCGACTGGGATCGTCCGTACCTGACCATGGACTTCAAAACCGAAGCCAACATCATCCGCGCGCTGGGCAAGATCATCAGCAACGGCCACCTGCTGAAAGGCGCCAAGCCGGTTCACTGGTGCACCGACTGCGGATCGTCGCTGGCGGAAGCGGAAGTGGAGTATTACGACAAGACTTCGCCGTCGATCGACGTGACTTTCCATGCGGCCGACGCGGCTGCCGTGGCGGCCAAGTTCGGCGTGAGCAACTTCAGCGGCGCCATCTCCCTGGTTATCTGGACCACCACCCCGTGGACCCTGCCGGCCAACCGCGCGATCTCGCTGCACCCGGACTTCACCTATCAACTGGTGCAGGTTGACGGCCAGTGCCTGATCCTGGCGGCCGAACTGGTGGAAAGCGTGATGAAACGCGCCGGCATCACCGAATGGACGGTGCTGGGCAGCTGCAAAGGCGCCGATCTGGAGCTGCTGCGCTTCAAACACCCGTTCATGGACTTCGACGTGCCGGCAATCCTCGGCGAGCATGTGACCCTGGACGCCGGTACCGGTGCGGTGCACACAGCGCCGGGTCACGGCCCGGACGACTTCGTGATCGGCCAGAAATACGGCCTGGAAGTGGCCAACCCGGTAGGGCCGAACGGCTGCTACCTGACCGGCACCTACCCGCTGCTGGACGGCAAGTTCGTCTTCAAGGCCAACGATCTGATCGTCGATCTGCTGCGCGAGAAAGGCGCGCTGCTGCACGTCGAGAAGTTCCTGCACAGCTATCCGTGCTGCTGGCGCCACAAGACGCCAATCATCTTCCGCGCCACGCCGCAATGGTTCATCAGCATGGATCAGAAAGGCCTGCGTCAGCAGTCGCTGGAAGAGATCAAGGGCGTGCAGTGGATCCCGGATTGGGGTCAGGCGCGCATCGAAATGATGGTGGCCAACCGCCCGGACTGGTGCATCTCGCGTCAGCGCACCTGGGGCGTGCCGATGTCGCTGTTCGTGCATAAAGAAACCGAGCAGCTGCACCCGCGCAGCGTTGAGCTGATGGAAGAAGTGGCCAAGCGCGTCGAGCAAGACGGCATTCAGGCCTGGTGGGATCTGGACGCCGCCGACATCCTCGGTGCGGAAGCCGCCGACTACGTGAAAGTGCCGGATACGCTGGACGTGTGGTTCGACTCCGGCTCCACCCACGCTTCGGTGGTCGACGTGCGTCCTGAGTTCCACGGCCACAGCGCCGACATGTATCTGGAAGGCTCCGACCAACACCGCGGCTGGTTCATGTCATCGCTGATGATCTCCACCGCGATGAAAGGCAAGGCGCCTTATAAAGAAGTGCTGACCCACGGCTTCACCGTTGACGGCCAGGGCCGCAAGATGTCCAAGTCGATCGGCAACACCGTCAGCCCGCAGGACGTGATGAACAAGCTGGGCGGCGACATTCTGCGTCTGTGGGTGGCGTCGACCGATTACACCGGCGAGATTGCGGTGTCCGACGAGATCCTCAAGCGTTCCGCCGACTCTTATCGCCGCATCCGCAACACCGCGCGCTTCCTGCTGGCCAACCTGAACGGGTTCGAGCCGAGCACCGATTGCGTGGCGCCGGAAGACATGGTGGTGCTGGATCGCTGGGCGGTCGGCCGTGCGCTGGCGGCGCAGCAGGATATCGAGCAGGCTTACGCCAACTACGATTTCCACGAAGTCGTGCAGCGTCTGATGCAGTTCTGCTCGGTCGAGATGGGCTCCTTCTACCTGGATATCATCAAGGATCGTCAGTACACCGCGAAGAGCGACAGCGTCGCCCGCCGCAGCTGCCAGACCGCGCTGTATCACATCGTGGAAGCGCTGGTGCGCTGGATGGCGCCGATCATGTCGTTCACTGCGGACGAGATCTGGGGCTTCATGCCGGGCAAACGCGCGCAGTACGTGTTCACCGAAGAGTGGTACGACGGCCTGTTCGGGCTGGCGGAAGGCGAGCCGATGAACGACGCTTTCTGGGCCGAGCTGCTGAAAGTGCGCGGCGAAGTGAACAAGGTGCTGGAGCAGGCGCGTGCCGACAAACGCCTCGGCGGTTCGCTGGAAGCGGCGGTAACGCTGTATGCCGACAGCGAGCTGGCGGCGCGCCTGAACAGCCTGCAGGATGAGCTGCGCTTCGTGCTGCTGACCTCTGCGGCAAGCGTTGCGCCATTGGCGGAGGCGCCGGCCGACGCGCAGGCTTCCGAGCTGCTGAAAGGGCTGAAGATCGCCTTCAGTACGGCGCCGGGTGAGAAGTGCCCGCGCTGCTGGCATTACACCACCGATATCGGCCTGGTGGCGGAGCATGCAGACATCTGCGGCCGCTGTGTAAGCAACGTCGCCGGTGACGGCGAGAAGCGTAACTTTGCCTGAGAACTCGCGCCTGATGAGTAAATCAATTTGTTCGACCGGCCTGCGTTGGCTGTGGGTTGTGGTGGCGGTGCTGGCGCTGGATTTCGGCAGCAAGCAGTGGATCCTCGCTAACTTTACGCTGGGGCAGTCCCAGCCGTTGATCCCGTCGTTCAACCTGTTTTACGCGCGCAACTACGGCGCTGCATTTAGCTTCCTGGCCGACCATGGCGGCTGGCAGCGCTGGTTCTTCGCCGGCATCGCCATCGCCATCGTTGCGGTGCTGCTGGTGATGATGTACCGCAGTGCGGCGCAGCAGAAGCTGAACAACATCGCCTACGCCTTTATTATCGGCGGGGCGTTGGGCAATCTGTTCGATCGCCTGTGGCACGGTTTCGTGGTCGATTTCATCGACTTCTACGTCGGTGACTGGCACTACCCGACCTTCAATCTGGCGGACAGCTTTATCTGCGTGGGCGCGGCGATGATCGTGCTGGAAGGTTTCCTGTCGCCGGCGAACAAAAGCGCAAAGAGTAAAGGTGAGTAATATGACGGCTCAGGTTATCAGTGACAGCGCGGTGCTGGTTCACTTTACGCTGAAACTGGAAGACGGTTCGACCGCCGAATCCACCCGCAGCAGCGGCAAGCCGGCGCTGTTCCGCCTCGGGGACGGCAGCCTGTCGGCACCGCTGGAAGCGCAGCTGCTTGGCCTGCGCGCGGGCGACAAATGCGCCTTTACCCTGCAGCCGGAAGCGGCGTTCGGCGCGGAGAACCCGGATCTGGTCCAGTTCTTCTCGCGCCGCGACTTCGCGGAAACCGGCGTGCCGGACGTGGGCACCATCATGCTGTTTACCGCCATCGACGGCAGTGAAATGCCGGGCGTGGTGCGCGCGGTGGCGGAAGATTCGATCACCGTCGATTTCAACCATCCGCTGGCGGGCCATCCGGTGACCTTCGATATCGAAGTGCTGGAGATCGATCCGCAGCAGGAGGAGATGCATGCAAATATTGCTGGCTAACCCGCGCGGCTTCTGCGCCGGGGTTGATCGTGCGATCAGCATCGTGGAACGCGCGCTGGAGCTGTATGGCGCGCCGATCTACGTGCGGCATGAAGTGGTGCACAACCGCTACGTGGTCGACAGCCTGCGTGAGCGCGGCGCGGTGTTTATCGAAGAGATAGCCGAAGTGCCAGACGGCTCTATCCTGATCTTCTCGGCGCACGGCGTTTCTCAGGCGGTGCGCGCCGAAGCCAAGGCGCGCGATCTGACCATGTTGTTCGACGCCACTTGCCCGCTGGTGACCAAGGTGCATATGGAAGTAGCGCGCGCCAGCCGCCGCGGCACCGAAGCGATCCTGATCGGCCACGCCGGGCACCCGGAGGTGGAAGGTACCATGGGCCAGTACAGCAACCCGCAGGGTGGCATGTACCTGGTCGAATCGCCGGAAGACGTGTGGAAGCTGCAGGTGAAAGACGAAAACAACCTGTGCTTCATGACGCAGACCACGCTGTCGGTGGATGATACCTCGGACGTGATCGACGCCTTGCGTCAGCGTTTCCCGAAAATTATCGGGCCACGTAAGGATGATATCTGCTACGCCACTACCAACCGTCAGGAAGCGGTGCGAAACCTGGCCGGCGATGCGGACGTGGTGCTGGTGGTGGGGTCGAAGAACTCCTCCAACTCCAACCGTCTGGCGGAACTGGCGCAGCGCGTCGGCAAACCGGCTTATCTGATCGACTCGGCGGCGGATATTCAGGAAAGCTGGCTGAGCGAAGCGCGCAATATCGGCGTTACCGCCGGCGCCTCGGCACCGGACGTGCTGGTGCAGGAGGTGATCTCTCGCCTGAAAGCGCTGGGTGGCCTGGACGTGCATGAAATCAGCGGGCGTGAAGAGAACATCGTGTTTGAAGTGCCTAAAGAGCTGCGCGTGGACGTTCGTCAGATCGACTGACATGCGCCGGCGGATGACAACGGGGAGCTTAGGCTTCCCGTTTTTTTTGGAAAGCGCGCCGCGTAAAAAAATAATATTCCATGCATATTCAAATTTTCTGCTAACTAAAGTCAAATTTATTCTGAGTATTTGAAATAACGTCGATGTGATTAATTATATAGGCTGGCGAAAAGTCATTAATAAAAATATCATTAGGCTGCAATCTAAATGGGGCCCGGTGTTGGCAAGGTGATTACAATAATTACAATAATAGATGTTGCAGATGTTTCTTATTTTATTCCTGCCGAATATGTTCTACGGGGCTTAATCCCTTCTCCTGCAAATAGAGTTTCATATGTTCAAGCAATCGTCTGACTTTTAATGGCTGGATCTCCCTGCGCGGCATAATGGCATAGCAATTAATTTCCGGTAACCGCCAATCGGGCAATATTTCAATCAGCTCGCCGCTGCGCAATTCACGTTCAACGTTGGCGAAGAAATTGCGAATGATACCCTTACCGGTCAGCGCCAACTCCTTCATCGCCATACCGCTGTTGGTGAACAAGCGCCCGGTCATACGCATGCGGTGTTCACCGCCGTTACGATGGATCAGACGGACAAACTGCGGGTTGCCGAGCGGCGTAAAGGTGACCCATTGGTGGTGCGTCAGCGCCTGTGGCGAATCCGGCACGCCGTGATGCGCCAGGTAAGCCGGCGAGGCGCACAGCACTTCGCGGCAGCACGCCAGCCGCGTGGAAACGTAGCTGGAGTCGGCCAGCACGCCGCCGCGTATCGCCAGATCGATGCGCTGCGTGATGAGATCTATCTTCTCATCGTGGATTTCCAGCCGCAGCGTGAGACGGGGATGTTCGTCGAGAAAACTTTGCAGCGCAGGCACCAGGTAGTGAGTGGCGAATTCGGTGGAGGTGGCGACGCGCAGCTCACCGACCAGTTCGCCGCGCAGCGCGGCGATCCGTTGTTGGCCACGTTCGGCGGCGTGGATCATCAGCAGGCAATCTTCATAAAAGCACAATCCGGCTTCGGTCAGACTCAATGAACGCGTCGATCGCAGCAGTAATTGAATGCCCAGATGTTCCTCCAACTGGCGAATATGCTGGCTGACGGCGGAAGTCGTCATGCCCAATTCTTTTGCCGCCATGCTGAATGCGCCGCAATCGACCACTTTTGAGAAAATGGCCATGCGTTTTAAAATATTGCTCATAGTTTGTTAAGCACAACTTAACCAAGATTGTGAATTATACGGGCTAATAATATAGCACTATCTCTTCTATATTGCCCGAAGCATATAAACGCCGGGCTGATTATTATTTCGCAGGGTTTTTTCTCTTTTTGATAAATCTTATTGCGCTTATCAATAATTCACCCGCGCCACATCGCAACAGGAGCTCATTGTGGACAGCGCTCAGAAAGAAGAAATATCGTTAAAAATTCTACGTGAATTATTGCAATACCGCCGCCGCTTCCCCGGTGACGATACCTCGATTGCCGAAGAAGAACGGCGGGTCACTCAGGTGCAATTGCCGCGCATTCGGGCATTCATTGAAAACGAGCAACGTATCGAATTCGTGCTGCCGGCCTTTCCCACCAAGTCGCCCAACACCAACAAGGTGATCGGCGCGGTGCCGGACATGGCGGAGCGGCTGTCGCTGATCTTCCTCAACTCGCTGTGCCAGCGCATTCAACTCTATTACCCGCCGGGGGCGCATATCGTTATCTGCTCCGACGGCCACGTGTTCGGCGATCTGATCCGCGTCAGCGATGAAGCGATCAACCACTATCAGCGTGAGATTGAAAGCCTGCTGCATGAAGTGGGCGCGACGCACCTGAGCGTGTTCAACCTCGGCGACGTCAAAGGCCTGGCGGAACATACCGATGATTACGATCTGCTGCGCCGGCTGTTGGTGGAGGGCTATGCCGAATCGGAAGAGGCGATCAAGCAACAGCTGATGCAGGACGAACAGGGCCTCTTGCTGTACCGCGCCATCACGCGCTTCCTGTATGAAGACAGCCAACTGCCGGGCTACAGCGGTTCCAACGCCGCGCTGCAGAAAGACGCCAAACAACGCGCCTGCGGCGTGATCCAGCGCAGCTGGGCCTGGGGCAACCTGCTGGCGCAGCATTTCCCGGCGGCGATCCGCCTGTCGATTCACCCGCAACCGGCCGACAGCCTGAAAATGGGCATCCACATGATGCCGACCAAAGACGACTGGCTGACGCCGTGGCACGGCGTGGCGGCCAACGTGAACGGCCAGTTCGTGCTGATGAAGCGTAAAGACGCGCAGAGCCTGGACGGCGAACTGGTGGAGATCCGCGGCACGCCGAGCCATTACCTGATCGAACAACCGCAGATGGTCTGAGGCCGTGGCGGGCTTTTGCGCCCGAAATCCTGGCGGGCGCGTTTTTGACGGCACGTTGCCGTGTGAGCAGCACATTCGATGCAAGGAGAATCACCGATGAACAACCAACCGCTTAATTGCCATATTCAACCGAATACCCCGTTTGGCGCGATCCTGACGCCGCAGCATCCGGGGCAAAAGATCGGCGAGCTGCCGGTGGCGGCGCTGCGGGCGCTGGCGCAGGAACACCACTTGCTGGTGCTGCGCGGATTCGACTCGGGTTTCAGCGAGGCGGAAGTTCTGACTCGCTACGCTGAGCTGTGGGGCGAGATCATGATGTGGCCGTTCGGCGCGGTGCTGGACGTGAAGGAGCATCCGGACGCCAAGGATCATATCTTCGACAGCAGCTACGTCCCGCTGCACTGGGATGGCATGTATAAGCCGACCATCCCCGAGTTCCAGCTGTTCCACTGCGTGGCGGCGCCGTCGCCGGACGAAGGCGGATGCACCACCTTCGTCGACACCACGCGGCTGTTGGCCAATGCGGACGAAGCGCTGCTGGATCAGTGGCTGTCGGTCTCGATCACCTACCGCATCAAGCAGGTGGTGCATTACGGCGGCGAAGTCTGTTCGCCGCTGGTGGTGCAGCACCCGAACGGCAGGGGCTTAATCATGCGCTACAATGAACCGCCGACGGAAGGAAAAAAATTCCTCAATCAACATGCGCTGGAATACCACGGCGTGCCGGAACACCAGCAAGAACAGTTCCACCACACTCTGCAGCAGCACCTGTACGATCCGCGTCACTATTATGCCCACCAATGGCAGCAGGGCGACGTGGTGGTGGCGGACAACTTCTCGCTGCTGCACGGCCGTGAGGGCTTTACCGCCCGTTCCGCGCGTCATTTGCAGCGCGTGCATATTCAGAGCAACCCGGTGTGCGCCAATCTGGCGCTGAAGCCGGCCAACGCAGAAGCGTAAAGGAGCATTATGGCAAGGATACTGATGGCGGCGGTCGCCACTCCGGGGCACGTCTACCCAATGTTAGCCATCGCTCGCCACCTGATTGCCCAAGGGCATCAGGTGCGGGTGATGACCGGCGCGCTGTTTCGCGAACGCGCCGAGGCGGCGGGCGCGAGCTTCGTGCCGTTCGACGCGCAGGTGGATTTCGATTACCGCCATCTGGAAGAGCACTTCCCCGAGCGCGCCGCGCTGCCGCCGGGCAATGCGCAGATGGCGCTGGCGCTGAAGGATTTCTTCGCCGCGCCGATCCCGTTGCTGGATCGGCAACTGCGTGCGGCCATCGCCGCCGAAAAGACCGATCTGCTGATGGTGGAGAACTGCTTCTACGGCGTGCTGCCGCTGCTGCAGTCCGCCGAGCGGCCGCCGGTCTTCGGTATCGGCGTTACGCCGCTGTCGTATTCTTCGCGCGATGCTATTTTTTATGGCCCGCGTATCCCGCCGGCGCTGCTGCCGCAGGCGTTGACCCGTGAGCAACTGGTGGATGAGGAAACGCGCGTGCTGATCGATGACGTGCAGCAGAGCTTCGATGCGGCGCTGCTGCAGGCGGGCGGGCGGGCGCTGGATCGCCCGTTCACCGACGCGCTGATCGGCGGCTGCGAGCGTTTCCTGCAGCTGGCTACCACGGCGCTGGAATATGAGCGTGACGATCTGCCGAGCGGCGTGCGATTCGTCGGCCCGCTGCGCAGCGGCGGCCAGCCGGCGGCGGAAGAGACGCTGTGGGAGGCGGACGATCGTCGGCCGCTGGTGATCGTGTCTCAGGGCACGCTGGCCAATGTCGATCTGCATCAGCTGATCGTGCCGACGCTGCAAGCGCTGGCGCATCTGCCGGTGCGGGTGCTGGCCACCGCCGGCGGACGGACGACGGAAGGGCTGATGGACGCGCTGCCGGGCAATGCCAGAGTGCGGGAGTTTATCTCCTTCGAACGCTGGCTGCCGGAGACGGCGCTGCTGATCACCAACGGCGGTTACGGCTCGATCAACTATGCGCTGGACAGCGGCGTGCCGCTGATCGTCGCCGGCACCGGCGAGGACAAGCTGGAGGCGGCCGCGCGCGTGGTGGCCGCCGGCTGCGGCATCAGCCTGCACACCAGCACGCCGAGCGCCGAACAGATCCTGGCGGCGGCGACGCGCATTCTACAGCAGCCGATCTATCGGCAACGTGCGGTGCTGGTGCGTGAGGACTATGCCCGCCACGACGCGCTGACGGCGATCGCCAACGAAGTGGCCGCTATCACCGCCTGACCTCGCCGTTCTCCCTTCCGCAGGCGCCGTTTTCGGCGCCTTTATCCCGCATTTTTTTGCCATGGAAACTGCATGATTATGTACAATCGTCGCAGGCCGCCAAATCGGTTGAATGTTAATCTCACGACAGCGCCGCTGATGAAAGCGGGGGAATATCATAATTTTCTAATTATGAAATGAATCCTCTGGCGACGCTGAAGCGGGGCGGTTACCCTGAATCGATAGCCTAATGGGATAGGCGTCAAATCAAGAAGAGAGCAAGCATGAGTGATACACAAATCCGCATTGCGATTGCGGGCGCCGGCGGCCGGATGGGCCGTCAGTTGATCCAGGCGGTGCAGCAGGCGGAAGGCGTGGTATTGGGGGCGGCGCTGTCGCGCCCGGGTTCCAGCCTGATCGGCGTCGACGCCGGTGAGCTGGCGGGCATTGGCGCGCTGGGCGTCAAGGTGAGCGACAGTCTGGAGAAGGTGGCGAACGAGTTCGATATTTTGATCGACTTCACCCGCCCGGAAAGCACCCGGGGCTACCTGGATTTTTGCGTGGCGCACCACAAGGCGATGGTGATTGGCACTACCGGCTTCGATGACGCCGGCAAGCAGGCGATCCGCGATGCGGCGCAGCATATCGGCATCGTGTTCGCCGCCAACTTCAGCGTCGGCGTCAACCTGGTGCTGAAACTGCTGGAGAAGGCCGCGCAGGTGATGGGCGACTATACCGATATCGAAATCGTTGAGGCGCACCACCGCCACAAAGTGGATGCGCCGTCGGGCACGGCGTTGGCCATGGGCGAAGCGATCGCCGGCGCGCTGGGGCGCGATCTGAAAAGCTGCGCGGTCTATGCGCGCGAAGGCCATACCGGCGAGCGCGATCCGAAAAGCATCGGCTTTGCCACCATTCGCGCCGGCGACATCGTCGGCGAGCACACCGCGATGTTCGCCGACATCGGTGAACGGGTGGAAATCACCCATAAAGCCTCCAGCCGTATGACTTTTGCCAGCGGCGCGGTGCGAGCGGCTTCCTGGTTACATAACCGTGATAAAGGTCTGTTTGATATGCGCGACGTGTTGAATTTGGACCAATTATAATTGATTTGCATACCATCGTGATGTGGTTGTATTGATCATAATGCTATGATAATCGGACAATAAATTTATTGTCCTTTTTTTTAACATGAAAAATGAAGTGTTGGTTTGATTTTGTTGTCGTTATTGTTATTTATCGATGATTATCTCGCTAATCACCCCGTTTTCATCCACCAGATCCCATTTCAGCGTCTTTTTAAGCCCATTCTGGCGCCATTTTCCGTCATTCAGCTTCGCAACCGTTTTCCAGCCCCTGTTTTCTGTGTTTTTATCGACGCTCAAGCCACATGAGCGCCGAGAACTGCAAAAATAAAACAAAAAACGGCAGTTTGGGTAGACAAGCCGGGCACTCATCATTAAAATGCGCCCAATTTGCCAAAAATTGGCCTCGCGGACGGTTTTTGCATTGATTTAGATCGCGATATCTGAATTAATATGCAAATATTGTGATTGATTATTCCTCGGAGGATGTTTTGATAAAGTCAGCGCTATTGGTTCTGGAAGACGGAACCCAATTCCACGGTCGGGCCATCGGGGCAGAGGGAACGGCAGTGGGGGAAGTGGTCTTCAATACGTCGATGACCGGTTATCAAGAAATCCTCACTGATCCTTCCTATTCCCGCCAGATCGTTACTCTTACTTATCCTCATATCGGCAATGTCGGCACCAATGCTTCCGACGAAGAATCCTCCGCAGTACACGCCCAAGGCCTCGTCATTCGTGACCTCCCGCTGATCGCCAGCAACTACCGCAACGAAGAAAGCCTGTCCGACTACCTCAAGCGTCACAACATCGTGGCGATCGCCGATATCGATACCCGTAAATTAACCCGCCTGCTGCGCGAGAAGGGCGCCCAGAACGGCTGCATCATCGCCGCCGATTCGCCGGACGCCGCGCTGGCCCTGGCCAAGGCGCAAGGTTTCCCGGGGTTGAAGGGCATGGATCTGGCGAAAGAGGTCACCACCCAAGAGGCTTACAGCTGGCAGCAAGGCAGCTGGGCGCTTGAAGGCGACCTGCCCGAAGCCAAAACCGCCGCGGAGCTGCCGTTCCACGTGGTGGCTTTCGACTACGGCGCCAAGCGCAACATCCTGCGCATGCTGGTGGATCGCGGCTGCCGCCTGACCGTGGTGCCGGCGCAGACCCCGGCCGACGAGGTGCTGAAAATGAATCCGGACGGCATCTTCCTGTCCAACGGCCCGGGCGACCCGGAGCCGTGCGACTACGCCATCGCCGCCATCAAACAGTTCCTGGAAACCGACATCCCGGTGTTCGGCATCTGCCTGGGCCACCAGCTGCTGGCGCTGGCCAGCGGGGCGAAAACCATGAAGATGAAGCTCGGCCACCACGGCGGCAACCACCCGGTTAAGGATCTGGACAACAACACCGTGATGATCACCGCGCAGAACCACGGCTTCGCCGTCGATGAAAACAACCTGCCGGCGAACCTGCGCGTCACGCACAAATCGCTGTTCGACCACACGGTGCAGGGCATTCACCGCACCGACAAGGCGGCGTTCAGTTTCCAGGGTCACCCGGAAGCCAGCCCTGGCCCGCACGATGCCGCGCCGCTGTTCGATCACTTTATCGAACTGATTGAGACTTACCGTTCTAACGCCAAATAATCAGGAGCAGTAAAAAATGCCAAAACGTACAGACATAAAAAGCATCCTGATCCTCGGCGCTGGCCCGATCGTTATCGGCCAGGCGTGTGAGTTCGACTACTCGGGTGCCCAGGCGTGTAAAGCGCTGCGCGAAGAGGGTTACCGCGTCATTCTGGTCAACTCCAACCCGGCGACCATCATGACCGACCCGGAAATGGCCGACGCGACCTACATCGAGCCGATCCACTGGGAAGTGGTGCGCAAGATCATCGAAAAAGAGCGCCCGGATGCGGTGCTGCCGACCATGGGCGGCCAGACGGCGCTGAACTGCGCGCTGGAGCTGGAGCGTCAGGGCGTGCTGGCCGAATTCGGCGTGACCATGATCGGCGCCACCGCCGATGCGATCGACAAGGCCGAAGACCGTCGCCGTTTCGACGTGGCGATGAAGAAAATCGGTCTGGATACCGCGCGTTCCGGCATTGCGCACACCATGGAAGAAGCGCTGGCGGTCGCCGCTGACGTCGGCTTCCCGTGCATCATCCGCCCTTCCTTTACCATGGGCGGCACCGGCGGCGGCATCGCCTACAACCGCGAAGAGTTCGAAGAGATCTGCGAACGCGGCCTGGATCTGTCGCCGACCAACGAGCTGCTGATCGATGAATCGCTGATCGGTTGGAAAGAGTACGAGATGGAGGTGGTGCGCGATAAGAACGACAACTGCATCATCGTCTGCTCCATCGAAAACTTCGACGCCATGGGCATCCACACCGGCGACTCGATCACCGTCGCACCGGCCCAGACCCTGACCGACAAGGAATACCAAATCATGCGCAACGCCTCGATGGCGGTGCTGCGTGAGATCGGCGTGGAAACCGGCGGCTCCAACGTGCAGTTCTCGGTCAACCCGAAAACCGGCCGCCTGATCGTTATCGAAATGAACCCGCGCGTGTCGCGCTCTTCGGCGCTGGCGTCGAAAGCCACCGGCTTCCCTATCGCCAAGATCGCCGCCAAGCTGGCGGTGGGCTACACCCTCGATGAGCTGATGAACGACATCACCGGCGGCCGCACCCCGGCATCGTTCGAACCGTCCATCGACTACGTCGTGACCAAGATCCCGCGCTTCAACTTCGAGAAATTCGCCGGCGCCAACGACCGCCTGACCACCCAGATGAAATCGGTCGGCGAAGTGATGGCCATCGGCCGCACCCAGCAGGAGTCGCTGCAAAAAGCGCTGCGCGGCCTGGAAGTGGGCGCCACCGGCTTCGACCCGAAAGTGAGCCTGGACGATCCGGAAGCGCTGACTAAAATCCGCCGCGAGCTGAAAGACGCCGGTTCCGACCGCATCTGGTACATCGCCGACGCCTTCCGCGCCGGTCTGTCGGTTGACGGCGTCTTCAACCTGACCAACGTCGACCGCTGGTTCCTGGTGCAGATTGAAGAGCTGGTGCGCCTGGAAGAGCAGGTGGCCGAAGCGGGCATCAACGGCCTGAACAAAGCGTTCCTGCGCACCCTGAAGCGCAAGGGCTTCGCCGATGCGCGTCTGGCCAAGCTGGCCGGCGTCGCCGAGAGCGAAATTCGCAAGCTGCGCCACAGCCACGGCCTGCATCCGGTGTACAAGCGCGTGGATACCTGCGCGGCGGAATTCGCCACCGACACCGCCTATATGTACTCCACCTATGAAGAAGAGTGCGAGTCCAACCCGACCAACGACCGGCCGAAAGTGATGGTGCTGGGCGGCGGGCCGAACCGTATCGGCCAGGGCATCGAGTTCGACTACTGCTGCGTGCACGCCTCGCTGGCGCTGCGCGAAGACGGCTACGAGACCATTATGGTCAACTGCAACCCGGAAACCGTCTCCACCGACTACGACACCTCCGACCGTCTGTATTTCGAGCCGGTAACGCTGGAAGACGTGCTGGAAATCGTGCGCATCGAGAAGCCGAAGGGCGTGATCGTGCAGTACGGCGGCCAGACCCCGCTGAAGCTGGCGCGTGAGCTGGAAGCCGCGGGCGTGCCGATCATCGGCACCAGCCCGGACGCCATCGACCGCGCCGAAGACCGCGAGCGCTTCCAGCAGGCGGTTAACCGTCTGGGCCTGAAGCAGCCGGCCAACGCCACCGTCACTGCCATTGAGCAGGCGGTGGAGAAGGCGGCGGGCATCGGCTATCCGCTGGTGGTGCGCCCTTCCTACGTGCTGGGCGGCCGGGCGATGGAAATCGTCTATGACGAAACCGACCTGCGCCGTTACTTCCAGACTGCGGTCAGCGTGTCCAACGATGCGCCGGTGCTGCTGGACCGCTTCCTGGACGACGCGGTGGAAGTGGACGTCGACGCCATCTGCGACGGCGAGCGCGTGCTGATTGGCGGCATCATGGAGCACATCGAGCAGGCGGGCGTGCACTCCGGCGACTCCGCGTGTTCGCTGCCGGCGTACACCCTGAGCCAGGAAATTCAGGACGTGATGCGTCGCCAGGTGGAAAAACTGGCGTTCGAGCTGCAGGTACGCGGCCTGATGAACGTGCAGTTCGCGGTGAAAGACAACGAAGTCTACCTGATTGAAGTCAACCCGCGCGCCGCGCGCACCGTGCCGTTCGTCTCCAAAGCGACCGGCGTGCCGTTGGCCAAGGTGGCCGCGCGCGTAATGGCGGGCAAAACGCTGGTCGAGCAGGGCGTGACCGAAGAAATTATCCCGCCGTACTACTCGGTGAAAGAAGTGGTGCTGCCGTTCAACAAATTCCCGGGCGTCGACCCGATTCTGGGGCCGGAAATGCGCTCTACCGGGGAAGTGATGGGCGTGGGCCGCACCTTTGCGGAAGCCTTCTCCAAAGCGATGCTGGGCAGCAACTCGGGCATGAAGAAACAGGGCCGCGCGCTGCTGTCGGTGCGTGAAGGCGACAAGGCTCGCGTGGTCGATTTGGCCGCCAGCCTGCTGAAGCAAGGCTTCGAGCTGGACGCCACCCACGGCACCGCGGTGGTGCTGGGCGAAGCGGGCATCAACCCGCGCCTGGTCAACAAGGTGCACGAAGGGCGTCCGCACATTCAGGATCGTATCAAGAACGGTGAGTACACCTACATCGTCAACACCACGGCCGGTCGTCAGGCGATTGAGGACTCCAAGCTGATTCGCCGCAGCGCCCTGCAGTACAAGGTGCACTACGACACCACGTTGAACGGCGGCTTCGCCACCGCGATGGCGCTGAAAGCAGATCCGACCGAGCAGGTGACGTCGGTGCAGGAAATGCACGCGCGCATCGGCAAGTAACCGCGCGATAACGCTACGCCAGGGGCGCTGCAGTTCAATGCAGCGCCCTTTTTTATTCAGCGAATTTGTCGGCAGGCGTTAAAAATTTCCGCTATCAATCAGTGGGCAAACTGTCACCCTGTGTGATTGGTATATGCTTGGTGTATTGGCAAGGAACGAAGGAACGACGATAACAATGATTCTGATAATTTACGCTCACCCGTATCCCCGGCATTCGCATGCCAATCAGCGCCTGCTGCAGGCGGTGAGGGATCTCCCCGAGGTAGAGGTGCGCTCGCTGTATGAGCTGTACCCCGATTTCAATATCGATATCAACGCCGAGCAGCGGGCGCTGGAGCGCGCCGACCTGGTGGTGCTGCAGCATCCGATGCAGTGGTACAGCTTCCCGCCGCTGTTGAAGCTGTGGATCGACAAAGTGCTGGAGCACGGCTGGGCCTACGGCCACGACGGCAACGCGCTGGTGGGTAAAGACTGCCTGTGGGCGGTGACCAGCGGCGGCGACGAGCACCACTTCGAGCTGGGCGACTTTCCCAACTTCGCTGCGCTGGCGCAGCCGCTGCAGGCCACGGCGATCTACTGCGGCATGAACTGGCAACCCTATTTTGCCGTACATAATACTTTTACCTGCAACGAACCGGCGCTGCTCGCCGCCGGCGAAGCCTACCGGCAGCGGTTGGTCGACTATCTGATGGAACATGCCGAAGCGGAAACTCGGGAGGCCAGCCATGGATAATCACCACATGATGATCGAGGGGCTGATCTACCTCGGCTCCGCCGCGCTGTTCGTGCCGATCGCGGTGCGTCTGGGGCTGGGCTCGGTGCTCGGCTACCTGATCGCCGGCTGCATCATTGGCCCCTGGGGGCTGAAGCTGGTGTCGGACGCCGAGTCGATCCTGACCTTCGCCGAGATCGGCGTGGTGCTGATGCTGTTTATCATCGGCCTGGAGCTGGATCCCAAGCGGCTGTGGACGCTGCGCGCCTCGGTGTTCGGCGGCGGCAGCATTCAGATGGTGGGCTGCGGCCTGGCGTTGAGCGCCTTCTGTTACTTCCTCGGCCTCAACTGGAAGGTGGCGCTGCTGATCGGCCTGACGCTGGCCCTCTCATCCACCGCCATTGCCATGCAGGCGATGAGCGAACGCAATTTGACGCCGTCGCCGATCGGCCGCAGCGCGTTTGCGGTGCTGCTGTTCCAGGATATCGCGGCGATCCCGCTGGTGGCGATGATCCCGCTGCTGGCCAGCAGCGGCGCCACCACCACGCTGGGCGCTTTCGTGCTGTCGGCGGCCAAGGTGGTGGGCGCGTTGACGATGGTGGTGCTGCTCGGCCGCTACGTCACCCGCCCGCTGCTGCACTTCGTCGCCCGTTCGGGCATGCGCGAGGTGTTCAGCGCCGTGGCGCTGTTCCTGGTGTTCGGCTTCGGCATCCTGCTGGAGATGGCCGGGCTGTCGATGGCGATGGGGGCGTTCCTCGCCGGGGTGCTGCTGGCGAGCTCGGAATACCGCCACGCGCTGGAGAGCGATATTCAGCCGTTCAAAGGGCTGCTGCTGGGGCTGTTCTTTATCGGCGTCGGCATGTCGATCGACTTCGGCACGCTGTTCCATCACCCGCTGCTGATCGCCTCGCTGTTGCTGGGCTTTATGCTGATCAAGGCAGCGCTGCTGTGGCTGATTGGGCCGCTGCTCGGCGTGCCGAAGCGCCAGCGCGGCCTGTTTGCCATTCTGCTGGGGCAGGGCAGTGAATTCGCCTTCGTGATCTTCAGCGCCGCGCAGCTGGCCGGCGTACTGCCGGTCGAATGGGCCAAGTCGCTGACGCTGGCGGTGGCGCTGTCGATGGCGGCCACGCCGCTGCTGTTGGTGATCGCCGCGCAGCTGGAGAAAAATGCGCCGAAAGAGGAGCGCCCGGCGGACGTCATCGACGACGAAAATGCCAGCGTGATCATCGCCGGCTTCGGCCGTTTCGGCCAGATCGCCGGCCGCTTGCTGCTGGCCAACGGCGTACACACCGTGGTGCTGGATCACGATCCGGACCATATCGAAACGCTGCGCAAATTCGACACCAAGGTGTTCTACGGCGACGCCACGCGCGCCGATCTGCTGGAGGCCGCTGGCGCCGCCCACGCCAAGGTGCTGATCAACGCCATCGATGACGTGGAAGACAGCCTGGCGCTAACCGAGCTGGCCAGGCAGCACTTCCCGCATCTGAAGGTGGTGGCACGGGCGCGCGACGTCGATCACTGGTATCAGCTGCGGCAGCTGGGGGTGGAAAAACCGGAGCGCGAAACCTTCGAAAGCTCGCTGCGCGTCGGCCGTGAAACGCTGGAGCTGCTGGGGCTGGACGCCTATGAGGCGCGCGAGAAGGCGGACACGTTCCGCCGCTATAACCTGAAGATGCTGGAAGACACGCTGGAGAATTATCAGGACACCGAGTTCCGCATCGCCAGCCTGCAGCGGGCCAAGGAGATGCTCAGCGCGGCCATCGAGCAGGATCAGAATCGGCTGGCGCGGGTGCAGCAGACCGGCTGGCGCGGCAGTATCGATGGCAAGGCGCCGGAGGACGAGGTGGTGGAAGCCAAAGGATAAGAGTAGGGGCGCCAGATCGGCGCCCCTTCTTTTGCTTAGCTCAGCGCGACCTTGATGCCCAAGGCGATCAGCATGCCGCCCAGCAGCTTGTCGACGATCTTCTGGGTCTTTTCCAACCCGCGGCGCACCGGCCCGCTCTGGATCAGGAACACCAGCAGCGGCCACCAGATAACCGACAGGCCGAGAATAATCCCCGCGTACCACAGCTTGTCGCCCAGACCAGAATCGATCTGCAGCACCTGGGTGAACACCGCCAGGAAGAACAGGGTGGCCTTCGGGTTCAGCAGGTTGCACAGGTAGCCTTGCGCAAAGGCGCTCTTCAGGCTGACCTGCTGCTGCGGCAGATTGCTGACGTTCATCTTGCCGCCGCCGCGCGAAAGCAGCGCCTGGATGCCGATCCACACCAGATAGACCGCCCCGGCGTATTTCAGCAGGTTAAACAGCCACGGCGTGGTGGTGATCACCACCGCCAGCCCGGCGACGCAGTAGGACATGTGGGTGGCGACGCCGCAGATCACGCCGAAGGCGGTCATCATGGCGGCCAGCCGTGGATAGCGGGCGGCGTTTTTGATCACCAGGAAAAAATCCGGGCCGGGGGAGAGCATGCCGAGGGCGGCAATGCCGGCGACGAACAGCGAAGTTTCAAGCATGGGAGCGTCTCGCGCAAAAGACAGAGTTCTGGCGATAATAACGCCGCTTCCTCTGATGCGCATCAACCCAATGAGGTATTGTTAGGCTCTATGATAATAATTCATCTACCGCCAGCAACGGAGCACCATGCAGCAGACTAACGCCACAGACCGGCCGGAGCCGCACCGGCAACAGCGTGAAATTACCCGCCTGTGCATTCAATGCGCGCTGCTGCTGTTGCAGCACGGCGCCGAGAGCACGGTGGTGGAACAGCTGTCGACCCGCCTGGGGCTGGCGCTGGGGATGGACAGCGTGGAAAGCTCGATCTCCGCCAATGCGGTGGTGTTGACCACCCTCAGCCACGGTGCCTGTCTGACCACTACCCGCAAGAACGTCGATCGCGGCATCAATATGCAGGTGGTGACCGAAGTGCAGCATATCGTGATCCTCGCCGAGCATCGCCTGGCGGATGCGCACGACGTGGCGCGCCGCTTTGACAGGATCCGGCCGCTGCGTTACCCGCGCTGGCTGGTGGTGCTGATGGTGGGGTTGTCCTGCGGGTGTTTCAGTATGCTCAACGGCGGCGGCGGCGATGCTTTCCTGGTGACCTTTATCGCCAGCGGCGCGGCGATGCTGGTGCGCCAAATCCTCACCGCCCGCCATATGAATCCGCTGATCAATTTTTGCCTGACGGCGTTTGTCGCTACGTCGATCTCCGGACTGCTGCTGCGCCTGCCGGCGTTTAAAGACACCTCGAGCGTGGCGATGGCCGCCAGCGTGCTGTTGCTGGTGCCGGGCTTCCCGCTGATCAACGCGGTGGCAGACATGTTCAAGGGGCACGTCAATACCGGGCTGGCGCGTTGGGCGATGGCCAGCCTGCTGACGCTGGCGACCTGCATCGGGGTGGTGATGGCGATGTCGCTGTGGGATCTGCGGGGGTGGTCATGAGTCTGCTGTGGGCCTTGTTGCAGGAGATGCTGTTGGCGGCGGTGCCGGCGCTGGGCTTCGCCATGGTGTTCAACGTGCCGCTGCGCGCGCTGCGCTATTGCGCGTTGCTCGGGGCTATCGGGCGCGGCTCGCGCATGCTGATGATGCATGGCGGCATGAACATCGAGTGGGCCTCGCTGCTGGCGGCGATCCTGATCGGTATCATCGGCATCTACTGGTCGCGCTGGCTGCTGGCGCATCCGAAGGTGTTCACCGTGGCGGCGGTGATCCCGATGTTCCCCGGCATTTCCGCCTATACCGCGATGATAACGGTGGTAGAGATCTCGCATCTGGGCTACAGCGAAGCCCTGATGGAGACCATGATCACCAACTTCCTCAAGGCCAGTTTTATCGTTGGCGCATTGTCGATCGGCCTGTCGTTGCCGGGCCTGTGGCTGTACCGCAAACGCCCCGGCGTGTGAAATGACCTGGCGGGAGATCGTTGGTTATTAGATATACTGATAAGAGCTATCTTATATATTCATCTTGCTTGATTAGCCTATCGACGGCACTCAGGCCTTTACGTATAGTGTCACCAATTTTGCTGCCTACACAGGGTTAAACAATGATTATCAGCCTGATCGCTGCCTTGGCGGCGGATCGCGTTATTGGCATGGAAAACGCCATGCCGTGGCACCTGCCGGCGGACCTTGCGTGGTTTAAACGCAACACGTTGAATAAGCCGGTTATTATGGGCCGCAAGACCTTCGAGTCCATCGGCCGCCCGCTGCCGGGCCGCCACAATATCGTTTTGAGCAGCCGCCCGGGCAATGCCGCCGGGGTGACCTGGGTGACCTCGCTGGATGAAGCGCTGGCCGCCGCGGGCGAGGTGGAAGAAGTGATGGTGATCGGCGGTGGGCGCATCTATACCCAGCTGCTGCTGCGCGCCGATCGCCTGTACCTGACGCACATCGACGCCGAAGTCGGCGGCGATACCCACTTCCCGGATTACGAGCCGGACGAGTGGGAAACCACGTTCAGCGAATTCCACGACGCCGACGATCTGAACTCGCACAGCTACTGCTTCGAAATCCTGCAGCGCCGCTGATTTAAGCGCGTTAGCCAACTCTCCCCGGGGGCGCAAGCAATTGCGCCCCCGGCCTTTTTGCGCCCGTCGTTTGTAACCTTTCCGTCACATTACCTGATTAGTATGAAGCCCAACTCCGAGCGCCACGGCAACTCTGGTGAATCTTGACTGCGGCGCCATAACTAAAAAGGTAACCACGCTATGACCAAGCAAATTGAGCAATTAGACGCCGACCGCCTGATCGATCCCACTCGCCGCAAACTGCTGCTCGGCAGCGCCGGCGCCGTCGGCCTGGCCGGTTTTCTCGGCGGCGGCATCTGGTCGGTCTCCAGTGAGGCGTTGGCCGAGGATCTGCCGCCGAACAAGCTGTTGGGCTTTCAGGGTATCGCCGCGTCTACCGCCGATGAGGTGACCATCGCGCCGGGCTACCGCGCCGAGGTGCTGATCTCCTGGGGCGAGCCGCTGGTGGACGGCGCGCCGGCCTTCGATCCGCAGGGCAACAACAGCGCCGCCGATCAGGAAAAACAGTTCGGCGACAATAACGACGGCATGAGCTTCTTCCCGATCGATGACAATCACGGCGTGATGGCCATCAATAACGAATACGTTAACGAGCAGTACCTGTTCGCTCACGGTGGCGCCAAGGCCACCAGCCTGGAAGAGGTGCGTAAATCGCAGGCGGCGCACGGCGTCTCCATCGTGGCGGTAAAGCGCGTCGGCGACGGCCAGCGCTGGGAGGTGGAGCGCCCGTCGCGCTATAACCGCCGCATCACCGCCAATACCGAAATGCAGTTCAGCGGCCCGGCCGCCGGGCACCCGTTGCTGCAGACCGCCGCCGATCCGAGCGGGCGCAAGGTGCTGGGCACTTTTGGCAACTGCGCCAACGGCAAGACGCCGTGGGGCACCTACCTGACCTGCGAAGAAAACTTCGATACCTACTTTGGCACTCATCAGGCTGATTACAAAACCACGCCGGAACAGAAGCGCTACACGCTGAAGGCCAGCGAACCGGAGCGCAACTGGCCGGACTATGACGAGCGCTTCGACGTGGCGAAGAACCCCAACGAATTCAACCGCCACGGCTGGATCGTCGAGATTGACCCGCTGAATCCGACCTCGACGCCGATCAAGCACACCGCGCTGGGCCGCTTCAAGCACGAGAACGCGGCGGTGACCGTGGCCAAAGATGGCCGTTTGGTGGTGTACATGGGTGACGACGAACGCGGCGAACATATCTATAAGTACGTTTCCAAAGGCGTGGTCGACGCCGCCAATCCGGCCAACAACCGCACGCTGCTGGACGAAGGGACGCTGTACGTGGCGCAGTTCGACGGCGATGAGGCCGGCACGCCGCTGAAGGGCAAAGGGCGCTGGATTGCGCTCGAGTTCGGCAAGAACGGCCTGACGCCGGAGAACGGCTTCCGCGACGAGGCCGAAGTGCTGATCTTCGCCCGCAAGGCGGCGCAGCAGGTCGGCGCCACCAAAATGGATCGCCCGGAGTGGATCGCGGTGAACCCGCATGACGGCCGCGCGTACTGCACGTTGACCAACAACAGCAAGCGCGGCGAGGAAGGGATGCCGCTGAACGCCGCCAACCCGCGGCCGAACAATATCTATGGCCAGATCATTCGCTGGGACGAGGGCGGCGACGCCACCGCCGGCACCTTCGCCTGGGACATCTATGCGCTGTGCGGCAATCCGATCGCCCATCCGGAAGGTGTCAACCGCGGCACGCCGAACATCACGGCGGAAAATACCTTCAACAGCCCGGATGGGCTGGGCTTCGATCGCGCCGGCCGTCTGTGGATCCTCACCGACGGCAAGTACAGCAACAAGGGCGATTACGCCGGGCAGGGCAACAACCAGATGCTGGTGGGCGATCCGATCAGCGGCGAAATTCGCCGTTTCATGGTGGGGCCGAAGTCCTGCGAACTGACCGGCATCACCTTCACCCCGGACTACAAGACGATATTCGTCAACGTGCAGCATCCGGGAGAAGAGGGCGATTCGCACTTCCCAAACAACAGCCCGCGCCCGCGTTCATCGGTGTTGATGATCACGCGTGAAGATGGCGGGGTGATTGGGGCGTAAGGCGCTAAAGAGAGCAAAGGCGGCCTGGGGCCGCCTTGATGTTTTCAGAACGCGGCCAGCCTGCCGGCGTGGTCAGGCGCCTCGCCGCGATTAGCGGGCTGCGTGAAGTAACGGCGGTCTTCCCAGCGCAGCATCGTCAGATCGCCGCCCCAGCAGCAGCCTGTGTCCAGCCCGATCACGCCTTCCGGCGTACCCTTGCCTTCCAGCGAGGCCCAGTGGCCGAAGACGATGGTGTATTCCAGATCCACCAGGCGCGGCAGCTCGAACCACGGTTTCAGCGGCGCGGGTGCGGTGCCCGGCGCATCTTTGCAGATCATGTCGAGCTGGCCGTTGGGGAAGCAATAACGCATGCGCGTCAGCGCATTGGTGCTGAAACGCAGGCGCGCCAGGCCGCTCAACTCCGGCGTCCAGTTGTTCGGCATATCGCCGTACATGGCGTCGAGGAACAGCGGGTAGCTGTCGCTGCTTAATACCGCTTCCACTTCGCGCGCGCACATTTTCGCGGTGTCGATATCCCACTGCGGGGTGATGCCGGCGTGCGCCATCACCAGCTTTTGCTCATCGTCCACCTGCAGCACCGGTTGGCGGCGCAGCCAGTTGATCAGCTCGTCGGCGTCCGGGGCCTCCAGCAGCGGGGTGATGCGATCTTTGGGTTTGTTGCGGCTGATGCCGGCGTAAACCGCCAGCAGGTGCAGATCGTGGTTGCCCAGCACCATGCGCACCGCCGGGCCGAGCGAGCGCACGAAGCGCAGCACGTCCAGCGAGGCGGGGCCGCGCGCCACCAGATCGCCGGTCAGCCACAGTTGATCGCGCTCGGGATCGAACGCAACCTGAGCCAGCAGCGACTTCAGTTCATCGAAACAGCCGTGAACGTCGCCGATAAGGTATGTCGACATAATTAATGGATCAGCGTTGGAATGGCTAAGCGAAACACGGGAATAGCGGTGCGGAACGGCTGACCCTGGTGGTCAACCATTTCGTAATGGCCTTCCATGGTGCCCAGCGGCGTTTCCAGAATGGCGCCGCTGGTGTACTGAAACTCTCCGCCGGGCGGAATGACGGGCTGTTCGCCGATCACGCCTTCGCCCTGAACTTCGGTTTGGCGGCCGTTGCTGTTGGTGATCAGCCAGTAACGGCCCAGCAGTTGCACGTCGGTCCGCCCCAGATTGCGGATGGTGATGGTATAGGCGAAGACGTAACGCTCTTCTTCAGGGATCGACTGTGATTCCACATAGATGCTCTGAACCTGAATACACACGCGGGGCGAATCAATCATGACAACAACTCCTTATTGCTGCGGCGCCGGATTGGCTGACAGCCAGTTCGCCAGCTTGCAGTACTGCGCCACAGAAATATTTTCTGCTCTGAGCGAAGGATCGACGCCCAGCTCCGTCAGCTGCTCCGGCGTGAACAGGTCGCCCAGGCTGTTGCGGATGGTTTTCCGCCGCTGGTTGAACGCCTGCGTGGTGATGCGGCTCAGCATGCGCACGTCGCCCACCGGATTCGGCAGCACGCTGTGCGGCACCAGGCGCACCACGGCGGAATCGACCTTCGGCGGCGGCGCGAACGCGGTCGGCGGCACTTCCAGCACCGGAATGACGTTGCAGTAGTACTGCGCCATCACGGTCAAACGCCCGTAGGCCTTGCTGTTCGGGCCGGCCACCAGACGGTTGACCACCTCTTTTTGCAACATAAAGTGCATGTCGCGGATTGCCTGAGTATAGCTGAAAAGGTGGAACATCAGCGGCGTCGAAATATTGTACGGCAGGTTACCAAATACGCGCAGCGGTTGGCCAGCTTCCTCGGCCAGTTCGGCGAAATTCACCGTCATGGCGTCCTGCTGGTGGATGGTCAGCTTGTCTTTCAGCCGCGGGTGGTTCTCAAGCCGGGTGGCCAGATCGCGGTCCAGTTCGATCACCGTCATGCGGTCCATGCGCGCGCCGACCGGCTCGGTCAGGGCGCCGAGGCCGGGGCCGATCTCGACCACCGCTTCGCCCGGCTGCGGGTGAATGGCGGAGACAATGCTATCGATGACAAACTGATCGGTTAAAAAGTTTTGTCCAAAGCGTTTGCGGGCAAAGTGCCCTTGGTGGACTCTGTTATTCATTACAATTAATTATCATTTTAATGGCGAGATTCAGGGCCGTTTGGAAACTGCCGACATC
Organism: Serratia sp. CY29653; assembly: GCF_052169255.1. NCBI lineage: Bacteria > Pseudomonadati > Pseudomonadota > Gammaproteobacteria > Enterobacterales > Yersiniaceae > Serratia > Serratia sp. CY29653. Next base: position 430,559 of record NZ_JBJNLC010000002.1, read on the forward strand.
GGCGGTGCCGGTGCCGGCCAGTTCCAGAGCGGTACCGTGGTCGACCGAGGTGCGTATGAAAGGCAAACCGAGGGTGATATTCACCGCGCGGCCGAACCCTTGGTATTTTAGCACCGGCAGCCCCTGATCGTGATACATCGCCAGCACCGCATCGGCATCTTGCAGATATTTGGGCTGGAACAGGGTGTCCGCCGGCAGCGGGCCGACAAGATGGATGCCCTCAGCGCGCAGCGCGTCGAGCGCCGGGATGATGGTGTCTATCTCTTCGTGCCCCATATGGCCGCCTTCCCCGGCGTGGGGGTTCAGGCCGCAGACGTAAATGTGCGGCCGGGCGATGCCAAATTTGGTTTTCAGATCGTGGTCGAGGATGCGGATGACTTCGAACAGGCTCTGTTGCGTGATGGCGCCCGGCACCGCCAGCAGCGGCAGGTGGGTGGTCGCCAGCGCCACGCGCAACTCTTCGGTCGCGAGCATCATCACCACGCGATCGCAGCGGCTGCGATCGGCAAAGAATTCGGTATGGCCGATAAACGGCACGCCGGCGTCGTTGATCACGCCCTTGTTCACCGGGCCGGTGATCAGCGCGGCGAATTCGCCGTTGAGGCAGCCGTCGCAGGCGCGCGCCAGGGTTTCCACCACGTAGGCGCTGTTGCCGACGTTCAGCTCCCCTGCGGTGACCGGGTGAGCGAGCGGCACCGGCAGCACGGTCAGCGTGCCGGCGCGTTGCGCTTCGGCCGGTTGCTGCGGCTGGTAGTCGCGCAGCGTCAGCGGCAGGCCCAAACGTTTGGCGCGTTCAAGCAGCAGGGCCGGATCGGCGCACACCACCAGCTCAACAGGCCAATCCTGTTGCGCCAGCGCTGCCACCAAATCCGGCCCTACCCCGGCGGGTTCGCCGGGGGTAATGACGACGCGTTTATTGCTGTGCATCGCTGCCATCGAGGATCTTCACGTAAGCCTGGGCGCGCTGTTCCTGCATCCAGGTCTGCGCTTCTTCGGCGAATTTACGGTTGAACAGCATGCGGTAAGCGCGATCTTTCTGCGCGGCGTCGGTCTTATCCACCTGACGAGTGTCCAGCAACTGAATCAGGTGCCAGCCGAAGGAAGAGTGGACCGGCGCGCTGATTTCACCCTTGCTCAGCTTCAGCAACGCATCGCGGAAGGCCGGATCGTAGATGTCCGGGGAAGCCCAGCCCAGATCGCCGCCCTGCATGGCAGAACCCGGATCCTGCGACAGCTGTTTGGCTTCGTCGGCAAACTTGGCGCGGCCGCTCTTGATCGCTTCCGCCACGGATTGCAGCTTGGCACGCGCCTGATCGTCGGTCAGCACCACCGAAGGTTTCAGCAGGATGTGACGGGCGTGCACTTCGGTAACCGACACCGACTGGCTCGCGCCGCGGATGTCGTTTACTTTCAGGATGTGGAAGCCGACGCCGGAACGGATTGGGCCGACGACGTCGCCTTTCTTGGCGCTCACCAGACGTTCCGCGAACAGGGTCGGGATCTCTTGCAGCTTGCCCCAGCCCATGTTGCCGCCTTTCAGCGCCTGAGAATCGGCGGAGTAGGTGATCGCCAGCTTGCCGAAGTCGGCGCCGCTGTTGATCTCACCCACCAGGCGTTTGGCCAGCTCTTCGGCTTTGTCGACCTGCTGCTGCGACGGATTCTCCGGCAGCGGGATCAGGATGTGGCTGATGTTCATTTCGGTGTCGCTGCCGTTCTGCGCGCCCACCTGCTTGGCCAGCGCGTCCACTTCCTGCGGCAGGATGGTGACGCGACGGCGCACTTCGTTGTTACGCACTTCGGAGATCAGCATCTCTTTGCGGATCTGCGAACGGTAGGTGTTGTAGTTCAACCCTTCGTAAGACAGGCGGCTGCGCAGCTGATCGACGCTCATCTTGTTTTGCGCGGCGATGTTGGCGATCGCCTTGTCCAGATCGGCGTCGGACACGGTGATGCCCATTTTCTTGGCCATCTGCAGCTGGATGTTATCCATGATCAGGCGTTCGATGATCTGATGGCGCAGCGTCTTGTCGTCCGGCAATTGCTGGCCGGCCTGCTGGGCGTTGAGCTTCACTGACTGCAACAGACCGTTGACGTCGCTTTCGAGTACCACGCCGTTATCCACGACGGCGGCGACTTTATCCACTTCTTGGGGTGCTGCGAACGCGGCATTGGCGCAAACCACCAATCCGAGAATAAGCGTTCTCCAGTTCTTCATACATTTCCCATTATGTAATCCGCAAATGCGGGTGAAAGTTCTCGTTTTCAAAGTGTTGCAAAGCGTCAGAATGCGCGCTGATACGGCAGAATGCCGGAGCGCAGCATTTCTGCGGAGCCGAGACTATGATCGCTGCTCAGGCCGCGCAGTTCGACGTTGAACGAAACTCTGTTGTCGTAAACGCTGGTATTGTTGCTGTTGTTCCAATCGGTGATCTTGCGCTCATAGCCCAGGGTCACCGCCCAGCAGCAGGTGTTGTACTTCAGCCCCACCAGCTGATCGGCGGATTGCTTGGCGCGGGTGTCGTAGTAATACGCCCCGACCACCGCCCAACGATCGGCGATCGGCCAGCTGCCGGTGATGCCCACCTGCGAGATGCCGTCCTGGAAGGCCGGAACCGTTTTGGTGTTCAACGCCGTCTGGATGTATTCCGGCGTGGCGTAACGGTAGTTCAACTGCACCACGCGCTCGGCGTCCTGGCGGTATTCCACCACGCCGTTGCCCAGCGAGACGCTGTTCAGGCGGGTGTCGTACTGCAGGCCGCCGCGCAGGCCCCAACGATCGTCGATTTTCCAATAGGTATCGCCGGCCCAGGCCACGCTGCCGGTATCGTCGTTGTTGTCGTACCCGGTTACCTGATCGCCGGTGCGCGAACGGCTGAAGTAGTAGATTTGACCCACGGAAGCGTTAAAACGTTCAACCAGCGCGTCATCATAAATGCGGGTGGTCAAACCGGTGGAGACGCGGTTCTGCGAAGCGATGCGATCCAGGCCGCTGTAGGTGCGGTCGCGGAACAGGCCGGAGTAGTCGGTCTGCAGCAGCGTGGTGTCGTAGGTGTAGATGTTACTCTGGTCGCGGTACGGCACGTACAGGTACTGTACGCGCGGCTCCAGCGTCTGGGTGGCGCCTTCGGCCCAGATCATCGGGCGTTCGAACACCAGCTTGCCGTCGACCTTGAACTGCGGCAATACGCGGTTGACCGAATCATCAAGCTCCGGTGCAACGGCGCCTTTGCGGCTCTGGTAGTTGGCGGCGAAACCGTCAGGAATATCCTGCTGGTAGTGGGTCGCCATCACCTTGGCTTCGGTGTTCAGGCTGGCCCAGCCGTTGGTGAGCGGCAGGTTGAGCGTCGGCTCCATATGCAGACGGGTGGCGTCCGGGCTGTACGGGTTGACGCTGGTGAACTTGGCCGCCTGGCCGTAAATATGGAAGTCGAACGGGCCGATGTCGTTTTTGTAGTAGTTCAGATCCAGCTGCGGCTGAACTTTATACGATTCCGACTGCGAGCGATCGGTATCGTCGTAAATCTGGAACTGCTTGGAACTCAGCGTGGCGTTCCAGTTCTCGTTGGCGTAGCCGAGGCTGAATTTCTGCGTGGCGTAGCCGTCGGTGGTGGAACCGTACTTGGAGTCCAGATCGGTGAAGTATTTGGAATCGCTGACCTTGGTGTAGTCGACGTTGAAGCGCCACACCTGATCCATGACGCCGTTGTGGTTCCAGTAGAACAGCCAGCGCTTGCTGTCGTCATGATCTTTGCCGTATTCCTTGTCGTCCGGCAACCAGTCGAACTCCATCAGGCCGAGGCCCGGCTGCACCAGATAACGGAACTCGGTCTGCCACTGCAGGCCGCGCTTGGACATATAATGCGGCGTGATGGTGGCGTCGTAGTTCGGCGCGATGTTCCAGTAGTACGGCAACATGAACTCGAAGCCGTTGTTGCTGCCGTACTTGGCGTTCGGGATCAGGAAGCCGGAACGGCGCTTGTCGCCGACCGGCAATTGCAGGTACGGGCTGTAGAACACCGGCACGCCGCCGATGCGGAAGCGGGCGTTCCACACTTCCGCCACCTGCTCTTCGCGATCGTGGATCACTTCGGAGCCGACCACGCTCCAGCTGTCGTCGCCCGGCAGACAGGAGGTAAAGGTGCCGTTTTCCAGAATGGTGTAACGGTTGGCGCCGCGCATTTTCATCTTGTCGGCGTCGCCACGCCCCTGACGGCCTACCATTTGGTAGTCGCCTTCATAGACGTCGGTATCTTTGGTGTTCAGGTTCGACCAGGCCTTCGGGCCTTTCAGTTTGATCTGATTGTCGCTGTAGTGCACGTCGCCGGTGGCGGTGACGGTGCGCACCGGCTCCGCCTGGCCAGGATTTTGCGTCTGGTTCAGCTCGACTTCTTTGGCGGTCAGGGTGCTGTTGCCCTGCTCGATATGCACGTTACCGCTGAACAGGGCGCTTTTCGGATAGTCGGCGCGCGAGTCATCGGCATTGATGGTGACCGGCAGGCTGTTCGGATCGCCGCTGACCAAAGGTTTGTCGTAAACGGGAACGCCAAGCATGCATTGCTCGGCCAGATCAGCCAGCGCGTGCTGACTGTAGAGTGCCGTCCAAATCATCGTGGCCAGCAGTGTTGGGAAACTTTTTTTCATACGCGGTTTTGGTGTTCCGTCATCAGAGGCGTCATGTCCGGCAAACGGTCAGAGACTATATTACTCATCTGCGTTGCGCTAGTGCTAAATCCAGCCGTTTACTTGCGTCGTCGTTAGGCGCAAAGATAAATGACAGGTATGATAATCCAAATTCTGGGAAAAATCGCCTGCGCCCTTTCCTGAAGCGAAGGGGGCGGGCGGCTTTCGGCATGATAATTGAGGAGTATATGCAGTATTGGGGAAAACTGCTCGGCGTCATCGTCGCCATTTGGTCTGGCGCGGGATTCTGGGGTGTAGTTCTGGGGCTGATTATCGGTCATATGATCGATACGGCGCGCAGCAATAAGCGCAGCCGGGGTTTCTTCACCGACCAGCAAACGCGGCAAACGCTGTTTTTCCGCACCACTTTTCAGGTGATGGGCCACCTGACCAAATCCAAAGGACGCGTTACCGAGGCAGATATCCAGATCGCCAGCCTGTTCATGGATCGCCTGCAGCTGCACGGCGAAGCGCGCACCGCGGCGCAGCAGGCGTTCCGCGAGGGGAAACAGAGCCAGTTCCCGCTGCGTGAGACGCTGCAGCAGTTCCGCAGCATTTGTTTTGGCCGCTTCGATTTGATTCGGATGTTTCTGGAAATTCAGATTCAGGCGGCGTTCGCCGACGGCTCGCTGCACCCGAATGAACGCCAGGTGCTGTATGTCATCGCCGAAGAGCTGGGCATTTCGCATGCGCAGTTCGATCAGTTTCTCAGCATGATGGAGGGCGGGCGTCAGTTCGGCGGCGGTCAGCAGGGCGGGTATTCGCAGGGCGGCTATCAGCAGGCTCAGCGCGGCCCGACGCTCGACGATGCGTGCAAGGTGCTCGGCGTGCGCAGCAGCGACGATGCCGCCACCATCAAACGCGCCTACCGCAAATTGATGAGCGAACACCATCCGGATAAGCTGGTGGCGAAGGGCTTGCCGCCGCAGATGATGGAAATGGCCAAGCAGAAAGCGCAGGAAATTCAGGCGGCGTACGATCTGATCAAACGCGAGAAAGGCTTCAAATAACGATACCCGTCATACTTCGAGCTGCAGGTGTGTTGGCTGCCTGCGCTTACCCCGGTCACGTACTTTTTGTACGCTCCCGGGGCTGCGCTTAGTTGCCGCCTTCCTGCAACTCGAATTATTTAGGGTATCCCTGAGATTAGCCTCAGAAATCCGGTTCGGCGCGAAAGTGCATCGGCGTCTGGAAGGCGGGGTGGGTGATGCGCAACTCTTGCGCATGCAGCTGCAGCCGCGGCGCCATCGCCTTGGCCTCCGGCGGGGCGTAGAAACCGTCGCCGAGGATCGGATGCCCCAGCGCCAGCATGTGAACCCGCAGCTGGTGCGAGCGGCCGGTGATCGGCGTCAGCTTTACGCGCGTGCTGCCGTCGGCGTCGCGCGACAGCACCTGATACTCCGTCTGCGCCGCTTTGCCGGTGTCAAAACACACCTTTTGCAGCGGCCGGTTCGGCCAGTCGCAGATCAGCGGCAAGTCCACCAACCCTTCGTCATGCGCCATATGCCCCCAAACGCGGGCGATATAGGATTTCTTCGGTTCGCGTTCGCGGAACTGACGCTTCAGCTCGCGCTCGGCGGCCTTGTTGAGCGCCACCACGATCACCCCGCTGGTGGCCATGTCCAGCCGGTGCACCGATTCGGCGGCCGGATGATCGGCCTGAATGCGGGTCATCAGGCTGTCTTTGTTTTCCGGCGCGCGGCCGGGCACCGACAGCAAGCCGCTGGGCTTGTTGACCACCATGATGTGTTCATCCTGATACAGGATGTGCAGCGGGTCCTGCGGGGGATTGTAGGGTTCCATCTTGGCTCCGCGAAAAGGGCCGAACGGGGAGGCGGTTGCCGCCCCGCGTCGCGCCGGTTACTGGTGGGTGACCACCACCAGACGAATGGCGTCGAGACGCCAGCCGGCTTCATTAAGGTTGGCCAGCACCTGACGGCGGTTGAACTCCAGCGCTTCGACTTCGTCGTCGCGGATGTTCGGGTTGACCGCCTTCAGCGCTTCCAGACGCGCCAGCTCGGCGCTCAGCTTGTCGTCCGCTTCTTGCTTCGCCTGTTCGATAAGCGTGCGCGCCTGCGCTTCCACCAGGCTTTCCGCCTGCTGCAGCATGGCGTGCACGTCTTGCTGCACGGCGTTGACCAGCTTGCTGGAGGTGTGGCGGTTGACCGCGTTCAGCTGGCGGTTGAAGCTTTCGAACTCGACCTGCGCCGCCAGATTGGTGCCCTTGCGATCCATCAGCATGCGGATCGGCGTCGGCGGCAGGAAGCGGGTCAGCTGCAGGTGCTTCGGCGCCTGAGCCTCCACCACGTACACCAGCTCAACCAACAGGGTGCCGACCGGCAACGCTTTGTTTTTCAACAGGGACACCGCGCAGCTGCCGGTATCGCCGGACAGGATCAGATCCAGGCCGTTGCGGATGATCGGGTGCTCCCAACTGACGAACTGCGCGTCTTCGCGCGACAGCGCCCGATCGCGATCGAAGGTGACGGTGCAGCCGTCCTGCGGCAGGCCCGGGAAGTCCGGCACCAGCATATGGTCGGACGGCGTCAGCACGATAAGGTTGTCGCTGCGGTCTTCCTGGTTGATGCCGACGATGTCGAACAGGTTGAGCGCGAAGCCCACCAGATTGACGTCGTTATCCTGCTCGGCGATGGCGGCAGCCAGCGCCTGGGCTTTGTCGCCGCCGTTGGAGTGCATCTCCAGCAGGCGGTCGCGGCCCTGTTCCAGCTGCGCTTTCAACTGATCGTGCTGCTGGCGGCAGGCGTGGATGAATTCGTCAAAACCTTCCTGTTCGGTCGGCGCGGCCAGATAACCGATCAACTGCTCGTAGCAGCTGTCGTAGATGGTGCGGCCGGTCGGGCAGGTGTGTTCGAAGGCATCCAGCCCCTCGTGGAACCAGCGGCCCAGCACCGCCTGCGCGGTGTGCTCCAGGTAAGGCACCATGATTTGGATATCGTGCATCTGGCCGATACGGTCCAGACGGCCGATACGCTGTTCCAGCAGGTCCGGGTTGAACGGCAGATCGAACATCACCAGCTGGCTGGCGAACTGGAAGTTGCGGCCTTCGGAGCCGATCTCGGAACACAGCAGCACCTGCGCGCCTTCCTCTTCGGAGGCGAAGTAGGCGGCGGCGCGGTCGCGCTCGATAATCGACAGCCCTTCGTGGAACACCGCGGCGCGGATCGCTTCACGCTCGCGCAGCACCTGCTCCAGCTGCAGCGCGGTGTCGGCCTTGGCGCAGATCACCAGCACTTTTTCGTTGCGGTTGGCCAGCAGGTAGTCCAGCAGCCACTCGACGCGCGGGTCGAAGTTCCACCAGGTGGCGTTTTCGCCCTCGAATTCCTGGTAGATCTGCTCCGGATACAGCATGTCGCGCGCGCGCGCTTCGACGGACTTCTTGGCGCCCATGATGCCGGACACTTTGATCGCAGTCTGATACTGGGTCGGCAACGGCAGCTTGATCTGGTGCAGGTTGCGGTGCGGGAAGCCCTTCACGCCGTTGCGGGTGTTACGGAACAGCACGCGGCTGGTGCCGTGGCGATCCATCAGCATGGAAACCAGCTCCTGGCGCGCCTGCTCGGCGTTGTCGCCTTCGCTGTTGGCGGCTTTGAGCAGCGGTTCTATGTCCTGCTCGTCGATCAGCTCGCCCAACAGGTTCAATTTGTCGTCGGCCAGGCGTTTACCGCTCAGCAGCAGGGTGACGGCGTCGGCCACCGGGCGGTATTTCTGCTGCTCGGCGACGAACTCGCCGTAGTCGTGGAAACGGTTTGGATCGAGCAGGCGCAGGCGCGCGAAGTGGCTCTGTTGGCCCAGCTGTTCCGGGGTGGCGGTCAGCAGCAGCACGCCGGGGATATGCTCGGCCAACTGCTCGATCACCTGATATTCGCGGCTCGGCGCTTCTTCGCTCCAGGCCAGGTGGTGCGCTTCGTCGACCACCAGCAGATCCCACTGGGCGTCCGCCAGCTCTTCCAGGCGCTGCTTGTTACGGCGTACGAAGTCCAGCGAGCAGATCACCAGCTGTTCGGTTTCGAACGGGTTGCTGCTGTCGAGCTTGGCTTCGGCGTAGCGGCTGTCGTCGAACAGCGAGAAGTAGAGGTTGAAGCGGCGCATCATCTCCACCAGCCACTGGTGCTGCAACGTTTCCGGCACCACGATCAGCACGCGCTCGGCGCGGCCCGCCAGCAGCTGCTGGTGGATGATCATGCCGGCTTCGATGGTTTTGCCGAGGCCGACTTCGTCCGCCAGCAGCACGCGCGGCGCATGGCGCTGGCCGACTTCATGGGCGATGTGCAGCTGGTGCGGGATCAGGCTGGCGCGCATGCCGCGCAGGCCGGCGAACGGCAGGCGATACTGCTCGCTCTGGTACTTGCGCGCGCGAAAACGCAGCGCGAAACGGTCCATGCGGTCAATTTGGCCGGCGAACAGGCGATCCTGCGGCTTGCTGAAGGTCAGCTTGCTGTCCAGTAGGACTTCGCGCATCGCCACACCGCTCTCCTGGGTGTCCTGGCGGGTGCCGATATAGGTCAACAGACCGTTTTCCTCTTTCACCTCTTCCACCTGCAGCTGCCATCCTTCGTGGCTGCTGACGGTATCGCCCGGGTTGAACATCACGCGGGTGATCGGCGAATCGTTTCTGGCATAGAGGCGGTTTTCACCGGTGGCGGGGAAAAGCAGGGTAATCATGCGCGCGTCCAGCGCCACGACGGTGCCCAGTCCTAATTCGCTTTCCGTGTCGCTGATCCAGCGTTGACCAAGAGTAAAAGGCATATATTGTCGGCTCGATTCTTTGTAAGTAAGTCTTGTTACCGGGCGGGAAGGGCCGCGGCACCTGTACTGAACGTCTGCTATCCCGGTTTGTTTTAAATTTGACGGGCAATAGCCGTTCACGCCATGCAGACGTCGCGAGACGGCAGGGCTAAGCGTGGTTCAGTTTTGGGAAGGGCGCTATGGTAATGGAAGGCGGTGCGTTCGTCACCTGCAAAACCGGATGATTTTTCTTAACCTGGCGCAATCTCAAAACAGCCCCATCTGCCCGGTGACCAGCGTGGTGAAATCGTCGTGCAAGAAAGGGAGTATAGCGTCTGCCACCGGTTGCAGCTGGCGTTCGAGGTAATGCTGATAGTCGATGGGCGAATGGCGCGTTTCCAGCGGTTCCGGCCCGGCGACGGTCATCACGTAGCTGATCCAGCCGCCGTTCTGATACTGCAGCGGCCGCCCCTGGCTGCGGTTGTAATCGTCGGCGATGCGCGCGGCGCGGGCGTGCGGCGGCACGTTGCGCTGATAGTCGTCGAGTTTCCTGCGCAGGCGCTTGCGGTACACCAGCTGATCGTCGAAGTCGCCGTTCAGTGTTTTGCCGACGTAGTCGCGCACATAGTCCTGGTAGGGTTGCCGTTTGAAGATGCGCTGATAGAGCTGCTGCTGGAACTGCTGCGCCAGCGGCGTCCAGTCGGTGCGTACTGTTTCCAGGCCTTTGTACACCATCTCTTCCTCGCCGCCGCCGCGCGCGATCAGGCCGGCGTAGCGCTTCTTGCTGCCCTGTTCGGCGCCGCGAATGGTCGGCATCAGGAAGCGCGAATAGTGGGTTTCGAACTCCAGCTCCAGCGCGTTCTCCAGCCCGAACTGCTGCTGCAGATGCTGCTGCCACCAGGCGTTGACCCGCTGCACCAGCGCCCGACCGATCTGCGCCGCCTGCTGCTCATCATGCGGCTGTTTCAGCCACACGAAGGTGGAGTCTGTGTCGCCGTAAATCACCTGATAGCCTTCGGCTTCGATCAGTTCGCGGGTTTGGCGCATGATCTCGTGGCCGCGCAGGGTGATCGACGACGCCAGCCGCGGATCGAAGAAGCGGCAGCCGCTCGATCCCAGCACGCCGTACAGCGCGTTCATGATGATCTTCAGCGCCTGCGACAGGGGCTTGTTGTGCTGGCGCTTGGCGGCCTCGCGCCCTTGCCAGATCTGCTCGACGATTGCCGGCAGGCAGTGTTTGCTGCGCGAGAAGCGGGCGTTGCGAAAGCCGGGCACCGAATCGGCGTCGTTTGGGTGGCGCATGCCTTCCACCAGCCCGACCGGATCGATCAGGAAGGTGCGGATGATCGACGGGTACAGGCTTTTATAGTCCAGCACCAGCACCGAATCGTACAGGCCGGGCCGGGAGTCCATCACGAAGCCGCCGGGGCTGTGTTCCTCCGGCTGTTCGCCGAGGTTGGGGGCGACAAAGCCCAGGCGGTGCATGCGCGGCATATAAAGGTGGCTGAAGGCCGCCACCGATCCGCCGCTGCGATCGGCCGCCAGCCCGGTGACGGTGGCGCGTTCCAGCAGAAAGTTGAGCAGATCGGCCTTGGCGAAGATGCGCGTCACCAGCTCGCAGTCCTTCAGGTTGTAGCGGGCCAGCGCCGGCTTGTCTTCGGCGAAGCGCCGGTCGATCTCCGCCATGCGTTGATAAGGGTTGTCGATCGCCTTGCCTTCACCCAGCAGTTCCTGCGAAACGTACTCCAGGCTGAAGGAGGGAAAGTTCCAGGTGGCGGACTTCAGCGCTTCGATGCCGTCGATGATCAGGCGGCCGGCGGCGGCGGCGAAAAAGTGGTTCTGCTTGAAGCCGTGCTCGCGCCACTCCAGTAGGTTGCCGCCGCGCCCCAGCCGCAGCGGGATCTGGTAGCGTTCGGCGTGCTTTTGCAGCACCCGCAGATCGAACTGCACCAGGTTCCAGCCGATGATGGCGTCGGGATCGTGGCGCTCCAGCCACGCGTTGAGTCGTTCCAGCAGTTGGGGGCGGCTGGCGCAGTATTCCAGATCGAAATCCAGCGGCGCATCGCCGCCGTTGGCCGGCCCCAGCATGTAGACCTGCCGCTGGCCGCAGCCTTCCAGCGCGATGGAGTAAAGCTCGCCGTGGGCGGTGGTTTCGATATCCAGCGACACCAGCCTGAGCGTCGGGCGGTAGTCCGGCGCCGGCTTCATCTGGCCATTGAGCAACGGCCCGCCGCCGTTGGCCTGGCCGTTGAACCACACCGGCGCGGTGATGAAGCGCTCCATCAGATAGCGCTCGGGCGGGCGAATGTCGGCCTCGTAGACCGTAACGCCGCCTTCCCGCAGCAGTTTTTCCAGCTTGATGAGCTGACGGTGCTGGCGGCAGTACAGCCCCAGCATCGGGCGGTGATGAAAATCCGTCAGTGCCAGCGGTTTTAGTTCCACCTGCCGTTCTTCGCGCAGCAGCAGTTCCGCGCGCTGCTTTTGTTCGGCGGGGATAAACGCCACCGAGGTTTGCGGCGGCAAGCGCAGCTGACGCGGGCCCGCGTCGGTCGCCAGCCAAAATTCGACCTCGGTGCCGGCGGGCGTGTCGCGCCAGTGGCGAGTGAGCAGGAAACCCTGTTGCAGTGCTGTCATAACCCCTTCGTCTTCCGCCGGGCGGCGTGCGCGACATTCAGCGAGATGTCGGTTTTGGCGCTAATATAGATAAATTATAGTATGTGTTTTTATACAGTCATTGTCCATCGGCGTTCGGCGCTGCCAAATACGCATACAATTCATCGATTGACTCGCCAGCGGCGGCGCTGGAAAATCCTCGGCCCCGTTTGGCCGAATAATCCGCAGAGGTGTAATGGAAGCCTATTTACAAGATTTGATCACCCAGTCGCTGGCTTTCACCCTGATGGTCGTCCTGCTGGTCGCTTTTCTCGAGTCGCTGGCGCTGGTGGGGCTGCTGCTGCCCGGCACGGTGATGATGGCCAGCATCGGCGCCCTGATCGGCAGCGGCAAGGTGGACTTCTACTACGCCTGGGCGGCGGGGATCGTCGGCTGCCTGCTCGGCGACTGGATCTCTTATTTCGTCGGCCGCGCCTTCAAGGGGCCCTTGCACCGCTGGTCGTTCCTGAAGAAGAACAAAGCGCTGCTCGACAAAACCGAACACGCCTTGCACCAGCACAGCATGGCGACCATTCTGATCGGCCGCTTCGTTGGCCCGACGCGCCCGCTGGTGCCGATGGTGGCCGGCATGCTCGATCTGCCGCCGTACAAGTTTGCCTTGCCGAACATCATCGGTTGCCTGACCTGGCCGCCGGTCTATTTCTTCCCCGGTATCCTGGCGGGCGTGGCGATCGACATTCCCGCCGGCGCCAACAGCGCGATGTTCAAGTGGCTGCTGCTCGCCGCGGCGCTCACGATCTGGCTGGCTGTGTGGCTGAGCTGGCGCTGGTGGCGTGAGGATAAGCGCAGCGCCGATCGGCTGAGCCGTTGGCTGACGCCGCTGCGGCTGCGCGTGGTTTGCGGATTGAGCTGGCTGGCGGCGCTGGCGGTCGGTTATCTGCTGAGCCAGCAGCCCTTGATGCCGGTGTATCGGCACCTGCTGTGGCAGGTGCTGTCCGGGCAATGATTGCGGGGGCGTAAGCCCCCTTCGTATTACTGAAAGAACGCTTCCAGCTGTTCAAATACCCGCACGTCTTCGCTGTGGCGCTTCACCTGCAGCACGTCTTCCAGCTTTTCCACCTGGCTGATCATTTGCTCCAGCCGCTGATCGTCGGCGACCAGTAGCCAAATGCGGCTCTGCTGGCCGTCCTTCAGCGGCAGACACAGAATGCCTTCGACGTTGAACGCGCGGCGAGCGAACAGCCCGCAAACGTGCGACATGACACCGGGATGGTTGCGCACGGCCAGCTCCAGGATCACCTGGGGTTTATCTTGTGGTTGCAGCATGGCTTATTCTCCAATCATGTCGATGTTGGCGGCGCCCGGCGGCACCATCGGGAACACTTTTTCGTTGATATCGATCAGCGCGTGGATCAGGCAGGGCCCCGGGCGTTGGATCGCTTCGGCCAGCGCCGCCTGCGGATCTTCCGCGGCGTTCAAATCGCAGGTATCCAGCCCGAATCCGGCGGCGATCTTCAGGAAGTCGGTGCGCTTCGGATAGGCGGCGGCGAAGATACGCTGCTGGTAGAACAGGGTTTGCTGCTGGTGCACCAGCCCCAGCGCCTGGTTGTTCATCAAAATGATTTTCACGTCCAAATCGTGCTCGACCGCGGTGGCCATTTCCTGAATGTTCATCATCAGGCTGCCGTCGCCGGAGAAGCACAGCACTTTACGCTCGGGCTCCGCCAGCGCCGCGCCGATCGCCGCCGGCAGACCGAAGCCCATGGTGCCCAGGCCGCCCGACGTCAGCCACTGGCGCGGCCGGCTCAGCGGATAGGCCTGCGCCACCCACATCTGATGCTGGCCCACGTCGGTGGTGATAATGGCGCTGTCGTCCACGCAGCGCGCGGCGGCCAGCACCAGGCCGTAATGGCTCAGCGGATCGTCGGCGTTCGGCATGTTGAACGGGAACTCGCGCTTCAGGTCGTTGACGGTGCTCAGCCATTCGCTGCGCGGCTGCGTGTCGATCTGCGGCAGCAGCTGTTGCAGCACCTGGCCGACGTCGGCATGGATCGCCACGTTGGCCTGTTTGACCTTGCCCAGCTCGGCGCGATCGATATCCACGTGAATGATGGCGGCGTTAGGGCAGAACTGCTCGGTTTTGCCGATTGCCCGATCGTCGAAGCGCGCGCCCAGCACGATCAGCAGATCGGCCTCCTGCAGAATGAAGTTGGTGCTGCGCGCCGCGTGCATGCCCAACATGCCCAGCGAAAGCGGGTGTTCCACCGGCATCGCCCCCAGCGCCATCAGCGTCATGGTGGTAGGCAGACCGGCGCGTTCGGCCAGTTCCAGCGCCTGCCGGTGAGCCTCGGCGCAGATGATGCCGCCGCCCAGGTAGAGGATCGGGCGTTTCGCCTGGTTGATCATCGCGGCGGCCTGCGCAACCAGCGCCGGATCGAAGCTCGGTGCGGCGTCCGGCACAGCGATCGGCGGCAGCTCTTCCAGGGTGATGGTGGCGGTCTGCACGTCTTTCGGCACATCGATCCAGACCGGGCCGGGGCGGCCGGATTCGGCGATGCGGAACGCGTCGCCGATCACCTGCGGCAGTTCGCGGATATCGCGTACCAGATGGTTGTGCTTGGTGATCGGAATGGAAATGCCGTAGGTGTCCACCTCCTGGAAGGCGTCGGTGCCGATCATTGAGGAGGGCACCTGACCGGTGATGCACACCAGCGGAATGGAGTCGAGCTTGGCGTCGGCGATGGCGGTGACCAGGTTGGTGGCGCCCGGCCCGCTGGAGGCGATGCACACCGCCGCTTTGCCGTTGGCGCGCGCCATGCCCTGCGCCATAAAGCCCGCGCCCTGTTCGTGGCGCGCCAGCACGTGGTGAATGCGGGTGCTTTGGCTCAGCGCGTCATACAGCGGCAGCGCGGCGCCGCCGGGGATGCCGGCGACGGTAGTGATGCCCTGCCGCTCCAGCAGATGAACGATCAATTGTGCGCCGGTAAAGCTGGTGCCCGGCTGAGGCGTGCCCGAAGTTGCCATGTTCCTGTCCTTTCTCAAGGCCGGTGAGCTTTGCTGGGCAGGGTGCTAAAACAAGAAACCCCGCCCGGTTTGCGCCGGCGGGGTTTGGGAATCGATGCGTTGATTCGGACCCTACGGCGCATTGCCGACGACCACCACCACACGCACGACGACCACCGCGGCTGGTAGCGCGGTAACTAGTAGGGTCGAAGTCAGCGAGGATGCGATCACAGGGAACCTTATCATCAGTAAAAAAGTCAGGTTTTTATAAAAACACAGGCGCAAAATTCGCACAACAGGTTTATTGCCGCAGCATAAAAAACGCGCGTCAGATCACGCTTTACCCGAAATGCCCAGCACGCGCGCTTCGGGCGCGCTGCCGTCCAGCAGCGCCTGCGTCGGGCCGTCGTAGTAAATACGGCCATCGACCACCAGCAGCGTGCGCGGGGCGATGCGCGCGGCGTCGTCGAGGTTGTGCGACACCATCAGCAGCGTCAGGTTGCGCTGTTCGCACACCGTCTGCAGCAGCTGCAGCATCTCGTTGCGCAGCGCCGGATCGAGCGCCGAGAAGGGCTCGTCGAGCAGCAGGATCGGCCGTTGGCGAATCAAACAGCGCGCCAGCGCGGCGCGCTGACGCTGGCCGCCGGAAAGCTGCGACGGCAAGCGCTCCAGGTGCTCCTCCAGGCCGACCTGACGGGCGATATGCGCCCGCTGTTGGCGCTGCTGTTCAGTCAAGCGCAGACCGGGATCCAACCCCAGCCCGATGTTCTGCGCTACCGTCAGGTGCGCGAACAGGTTGTTTTCCTGAAACAGCATCGACACCGGCCGTTTGGCCGGCGGCGTGGCGGTGTGGTCTTCGCCGTTCAGCAGCAGCCGGCCGCTGGCCGCCGGCAGAAAACCGGCGATCAGGCTCAGCAGGGTGCTTTTACCGGCGCCGCTGGGGCCGAGCACCGCGACGCGCTCGCCCGGCTGGATGCGCAGATCAAAGCGCATCGGCAGGTGTTCATACAGGTAGGTCAGTTTTTCAAGCGTCAGCATGGCGCCCCGGTAAGCGTTCGATCAGGGTAAACAACAGGAAGCACAACAGCAGCAACAGCAGCGCGGTCACCGCCCCGTCGTTGCTGCGGTAGGCGCCAATCTGCTGATACAGGTAAAAAGGCAGGGTACGGAAATGCTCGTTGCCAAACAAGGCGACTACGCCGAAATCGCCGATCGACAGCACGCAGGCGAAGGCCAGCGCCTGCGCCAGCGGGCGGCGCAGCGCGCGCAGTTCGATCAGCCGCAGCCGTTGCCAGCCGTGGATATCCAGCGACAGGCACAGTGGGTTGTAACGTTCGGCGAGGTCGCGCATCGGGTTCTCCAACACCTTCAGCGCATAGGGCACCGCCATCAGCGCATTGGTGAGGATCACCAGCGCATAGGGTGACTGCGGCAGCCCGATAGTATCGCTCAGCAGCAGGAAGAAGCCGGTGGCCAGCACGATACCCGGCATCGCCAGGATCACCATGCCGCTCAGCTCCAGCGCCTGGCCGCCGCGCAGATGCTGCCGCAGCTTCAGCTCGCGGCTGCTCCACAGCAGCATCATCGTGAGCGTCACGCACAGCAGCCCGGCGCCGAGGGCGATGCGCAGCGACGTGAACAGCGCCTGCCACAGCACCGGCTGGCGCAGCACGCTGACGATAGCCTGATTGGCGCCGTCGGCGATCACCGCCAGCAGAGGCGGCAATAACAGCAACAGCGCGGCGGCGATCAGCAGAAAATCGCCGACGCGCCGCCACAGGCTGTCTTCCGGGTTGCGCCAGCGCTGGGCGTGGGTATGGCCCACCGGCAGCGCCTGGCTCAGCCGCTGGCTGAGCAACATCAGCCCCAGACAACAGCTTAACTGGATCAGCGCCAGCATGGCGGCGCGACCCAGATCGTAGTCGTAACTCAGCGCCTGGTAGATCGCCAGTTCGATGGTGGTGGCCTGCGGCCCGCCGCCCAGCGACAGCACGGTGGCGAAGCTGGCGAAGCACAGCATGAAGATCAACGCGCCGCTCGGCAGGATCTGGCGGCGCAGCGCCGGCCATTCGACGAAGCGGAACTGCTGCCAGCCGTTCATGCCCAGCTGGGCGGCCAGCTGGCGCTGCTCCACCGGAATGTTCTCCAGCGCCTGCAGCAACAGGCGGGTGGCCAGCGGCAGGTTAAAGAACAGGTGCGCCAGCAGAATGCCCTGCAGGCCGTAGGGCGAAAAGCCATACTCGACGCCCAGCCAGCCGCACAGCGCTGCCAGCCAGCCCTGGCGCCCATAGACGCTGAGCAGGCCGAACACCGCCACCAGCACCGGCAGCACCAGCGTCATGGCGCACAGCCGCAGCAGCAGTTGCCGGCCGGGGAAACGGCGGCGATAGAGCGCGCGCGCCAGCAGAACGGCGGGCAGCACCGAAATCAGCGCCGACAGCAGCGCCTGCCAGAAGGTGAATTGCACCACGTGCCACAGGTAGCTGTCCTGCCACAGGCCGCGCCAGTCGCTGCCCGGCGCGTGACGCCACAGCGAGCCCATCGCCAGCGCGGCGACCAGCAGGATCACGCCGGCGGCCAGCAGCCCCGGCCAGAGCCAGCGGGGGATCAGCGGCTGACGGCGGTTTGCCATGCCCGGATCCAGCCGCCGCGTTGTTTGGCCACCTCTTCGGCGCTGTATTGCAGCGCGGTCTGCGGCACGTTCATCTGCTCAAAGCCGACGGGCAGTGGGGTGTTGATCACCGGGTACATCCAGTTGCCGGTCGGGATGGTGTTCTGGAACGCCGGTGTCACCATGAACTGCATGAAGCGCTCCGCCAGCTCAGGCTGTTTGGCGGCCTTCAGCTTGCCCGCCACTTCCACCTGCAGGTAGTGCCCTTCGCTGAACGTGGCGGCGGCGTAGAGATCTTTTTTCTCTTCGATCAGGTGATAGGCGGGAGAGGTGGTGTAGCTGAGCACCAGATCGCCTTCGCCTTTCAGGAACAGGCCGTAGGCTTCGCTCCAGCCTTTGGTGACGGTGACGGTCTTCTTCGCCAACTGCTGCCAGGCGGCCGGCACCTTGTCGCCATACACTTTTTGCATCCACAGCAGCAGGCCGAGGCCCGGCGTGCTGGTGCGCGGATCTTCGTAGATCACTTTCCAGTTGCGATCGCTGCTGACCAGCTCCTGCAGGCTTTTCGGCGGGTTCTTCAGTTTTTCTTTGTTATAGACGAAGGCGAAGTAACCGTAGTCGTAAGGCACGAAGGTCGCGTCCTGCCAGCCGCCCGGCACCGTCAGTTTGGCGGTGTCGACGCCGCTCGGCGCGAACAGGCCGGTTTGCTGCGCCGCCTGCAACAGGTTGTTGTCCAGCCCCAGCACCACGTCGGCGGCGCTGTTCTTGCCTTCCATGCGCAGGCGGTTCAGCAGCGAGACGCCGTCTTCCAGCGCGACGAACTTCAATTCACAGTCGCACTCGGCTTCGAAGGCTTTTTTCACCGCCGGGCCGGGGCCCCAGTCGGCGGCGAAGGAATCGTAGGTGTAAACCGTCAGCATCGGCTTGGCGAACACCGGCGCGGCGCACAGCAGCAATAAGCAGGGCAGATATGTTTTGACCACGTTGCACTCCTGAAAAATAAGGGGGCAAGGGCATCTGAGGGGGCGAGGCGGCGTCGCCGGTTCGCTGGGCTCAAATCCCTCCGCCGGTATTGACCGGATCAGGTTCGACGGGTGTGCTCTCAGCGGAAAATCGGGCTTATCACGCGGCCCGACTTACCGCACCCCGTTGAGACGGCGCTATTGTAAAGATTAACCGACCCGGGCGAAAGGCGCTTATGCCTCCGGCGGGGCAAACCAGGCGGACTTGAAGTCGAACCAGCCGAGGGTGTTCATCCGCACGCCGCGCATGCTGCGCTGGCCGTGCAGCTGTAGCCAGTGGTGGAACAGCGGATGCAGCTGGTGGTTGCTGACCAGACGCTGGCAGAAATCGGCCAGCGGCAAGCGGTTGGCGCGCCACAGCGCCGCGTCCTGCGCCAGATCTTCGTTCATGCAGTGCTGCATCAGCGGCAGTTCGTACAGCGTGGCGAACAGCGAAAACTCCAGCGGCAGATAGAAGTTGGCGCTGCCGAGCCACAGATCGCTGCGCGCGTCGCCCTGGTGCCAGGTGGCGTAATCCACGCTTTGCACAATCAGGCGGATGCCGTGCTGCGCCAGCAGCGGTTCGATCGCCTGGCGAATGGCGTGAAACTCCGAATGCTCATTGAAGTGGGTCATCGTCAGTTCAGTCAGGCCCGCGGGCTTGGGCTGCTGCGCCAGCGTGCGGTTATGGTGCCAGCGCGGCAGCAGGCCGTACGCCGGCGACCAATAGCGCTGGTAGAGCGGCCCGGCGTGGCTCAGCAGCGAAATGGGGTTGATCAATTCGCACAGCCAACTGCGAATGGCGGGATCGGCGGCCAGCGGGGAGCGCTGATCGAACAGCAGGAAATAGCAGCCCTCTTCCAGCCGGCTTTCCAGCTCGCTGTTGCCGGTTTCATCGCCCTGCAGCTGTACGCCGGAGTGCACCAGCTCTTCGGAAAACTCCGGCAGCACCCAGATGTTCACCTCGTCGATCAGCGCCCGGTAGCCGAAATAGTCGTCGAAGGCGTGGATCTTCATCTGGCTGGGATGGTTGCGCACCATGCGGTAGGGGCCGGTGCCGACCGGATGGCGGGCGAAATCAGGCAGTTCGCGCCATTCGCGCGGCAGGATCATGGCCTGCACGCTGCCCAGCAGCCAGGGCAGCCAGTGGTCGGGGCTGCGCAGCTGCACGTCGATCACGAACGGCGTCGGCGAGGTGACGCTCTCGATATGCGAGAACAGCGGTTGCGAGGTCAGACGTGAGAGGGAAGTGATGACGTCCGCCATCTCCAGCTCGCGGCCGTGATGAAAATGGATCGCCGGGCGCAGGTAAAACCGCCAGTGCAGCGGCGTCAGCGCCTGCCAATGGTGGGACAGATCGGACTCGAGTTCCCCGTTTTCCTCATTTATGCGCGTCAGGCCGTTGAAGATCTGGCGCGCCAAATGGGTTTCCGAACGCCGCAGCGCCGAGCCGGGCAGCAGGTTGTACAGCTGCCGGTAGTAGAGTACCCGCAGGATATGTTTCCCCTGGCGGAAGCTGCGCCCCAGCTGCGACAGCAGCATCTGGCGCACCACGTTTTTGTCGCCTACCAGCTGCACCAGCTGATCGATGCGGTCCTGTTCCAACAGCTCCTCGGCCCGCTGTTGCTGCAGCGCCAGGCCGGTGTAGTGGAAGGTTAGCCGCGAACGTTTGCCGCGCCCCGACTCCGCCTGCCAGGTGAGCCAGCCCTCTCGCTGCATGGCGCTCAGCAGGGAGCGCACGTGGCGCCGCGAGCAGCTCAGCACCTCCGCCAGATCCTGCAGCGTGGTGTCGGTGGTTTCACCGTGGCAGCGCTGCCACAGGCGGATGAACTGCTGCTGCAATCGGGACGTGGACATAAAAGAGGAACGCTCCTGCCTCAACTCGTCAATTTTTCTTTCCCTATATTACGCCGATAATTTTCATCAATGAAAGGGGGAGGGCGTAATGATGAAAGCTTTCTTATCCAGACAGTTCTACCAGCGCTATTTCAGCGCGGTGCGCCGCCAGCGCGCAGACTGGCTGAGCGTGGTGCCCGAGCAGGCGCGGTTGGCGATGCTGGCGCACCTGACGCAATGGGACATCAAAGAGATGACCGATAAGCAGTATCGCGAGCACCTGTAGGGGCTCCGGCAACCAATTTCTGAGTAATGGTGCTGTTTCACCAGCCAGTGGGGCGACCCACTGGTTTTTTTATGCGTGGTCATGGCAATGCGCTTGCATTTTTCTCGCCGTGGCCTAAGGTTCTTTTTTCTGCTTTGAGGTCAGGGAAGACGATATGCAACGCCTGAGCCGGTTGTCACAGCGCATCAATCCCATCTTTGCCGCATTCCTGCTGATTGCTTTTCTTTCTGGCATCGCCGGCGCGTTGCTGACGCCGACGCTCAGCCTGTTTCTGACCACCGAGGTCAAGGTGCGGCCGCTGTGGGTCGGGCTGTTTTACACCGCCAACGCGGTGGCCGGCATCGTCGTCAGTTTTCTGCTGGCCAAACGCTCCGATACCCGCGGCGATCGGCGCAGGCTGATCCTGCTGTGCTGCCTGATGGCGGTCGGCAACTGTCTGCTGTTTGCCTTTAACCGCGACTACCTGACGCTGATCACCGCCGGGGTGCTGATGTCCGCCGTTGCCAACACCGCCATGCCGCAGATTTTCGCGCTGGCGCGGGAATACGCCGACAGCGAGGCGCGTGAAGTGGTGATGTTCAGCTCGGTGATGCGCGCCCAGCTTTCGCTGGCGTGGGTGATCGGCCCGCCGCTGTCGTTTGCGCTGGCGCTCAGCTACGGGTTCACCGTGATGTTCCTGATCGCCGCCGCCACCTTCGCGGTCTGCGTGCTGCTGGTAGGATTCATGCTGCCTTCGGTACCGCGCGCGGCGGATGGCGAAGGGTTGCGGGAAGGCGCTTCCGCGCCGATTGCGCCCGCCAGCGCCTGGCGCAATCGCGATGTGCGGCTGCTGTTCATCGCCTCGATGCTGATGTGGACCTGCAATACCTTGTACATCATCGATATGCCGCTGTATATCACCGCCGATCTCGGCCTGCCGGAAGGGCTGGCCGGGGTGCTGATGGGCACCGCCGCCGGGTTGGAGATCCCGGCGATGCTGTTGGCCGGTTATTACGTCCAACGCTTCGGCAAACACAACATGATGCTGCTGGCGGTGGCGGCGGGCCTGCTGTTTTATCTCGGGCTGACGGTGTTGGAGAGCAAGCCGGCCCTGATCGCGCTGCAGTTGCTCAACGCGGTGTTTATCGGCATCGTCGCCGGTATCGGCATGCTCTATTTTCAGGATTTGATGCCGGGCCGGCCGGGCGCCGCCACCACGCTGTTCACCAACAGCATCTCTACCGGGGTGATCCTGGCCGGGGTGCTGCAGGGCGCGCTGGTGGAGAATTTCGGTCATGGCTCGGTGTATTGGATGGCGGCGCTGTTGGCGCTGGCGGCGCTCGGGATGAGCGCCAAAGTGCGTGAAGTGTGAGGTCAAACGACGGCATTCTTGATGCAAGTCATTGAGAAGGCTGAACCGGACGCCCAAGCTGAAGACATATGGCGCGCGATCGTTGCGCCCACGCCCATCTCGCTATTGAGATGCCGCCTTGTCGTTTAGAACAGTGGGAACGTTATGGATAAACTCACACCGCTCAAACCGCTTCCTTCCCTGTGCGCCCTTGCCGCCACGCTGATTATCTGGTTCCTCATTCCCGTGCCGGAGGGCGTCGCGCCTAATGCTTGGCAGCTGCTGGCGCTGTTTATCGGCACCATCATCGCCATCATCGGCAAGGCGATGCCGATCGGCGCAGTCTCGGTGATCGCCATCGCCCTGGTGGCGGTGACCGGCGTCACCAATCCCGGCAAGCCGGGCGCCGCGCTGGACGACGCGCTCAGCGGCTTTTCCAACCAGCTGATCTGGCTGATCGGCTTTTCGATCATGATCTCCCTCAGCCTGAATAAAACCGGGCTGGGCGCGCGCATCGGCTATTACTTTATTTCGCTGTTCGGCAAAAAAACGCTGGGCATCGCCTATGCGCTGACGCTGGCGGAAACCACGCTGGCGCCGGTGACGCCGAGCAACACCGCGCGCGGCGGGGGTATCATTCACCCGATCATGAAGTCGATCGCCGACAGCTTCGGCTCCAAACCCGAGCTCAATACCTCCGGCAAAATCGGCCGCTACCTGTCGCTGGTGAACTACAACATCAACCCGGTCACTTCGGCGATGTTTATCACCGCTACCGCGCCTAACCCGCTGATTGTCAGCCTGATCGCCAAAGGCACACACGGCAGCTTCGAGCTGTCCTGGTCGATGTGGGCAGTCGCCGCTCTGGTGCCGGGGCTGTGCTCGCTGATCGTGATGCCGCTGGTCATCTATCTGCTGTATCCGCCGGAGGTGAAAAGTACCCCGGACGCGCCGCGCTTCGCGCGCGAAAAACTGCAGGCGCTGGGGCCGGTAACGCTGCCGGAGAAAATCACCCTCGGGGTGTTCGCGCTGTTGCTGGTGCTGTGGGCCGGCATTCCGGCGATGATCTTCGGCCCGGCGCTGGCGGTCAATCCCACCACCGCGGCGCTGATCGGCCTGGCGGTGCTGCTGGCCACCGGGGTGCTGAGCTGGGAGGATGTGCTCAAGCATAAAGGTGCCTGGGACACCGTGGTGTGGTTCTCGGCGCTGGTGATGATGGCCAGCTTCCTCGGCAAGCTGGGGCTGATCGGCTGGCTGTCGCAAACCGTGGGCAACGGCATCGACCATATGGGCATGAGCTGGGTGGGCGGCACGATCTTGCTGACCCTCATCTATTTGTATTCGCACTATTTCTTCGCCAGCACCACCGCGCACGTGACGGCGATGTTCGCCGCTTTCTTCGCCGCCGGCATCGCGCTCGGCGCGCCACCGGCGCTGCTGGGCCTGATCCTGGCGTTCTCTTCCTCGCTGATGATGTCGCTGACGCATTACGGCACCGGCACCGCGCCGATCGTCTTCGGCTCCGGCTACGTGACGCTGGGGGAATGGTGGAAAGCGGGATGGGTGATGAGCGTGGTTAACTTGCTGATCTGGATAGTGATCGGCGGAGCATGGTGGAAGCTGCTGGGCTACTGGTGAGGAAAAAAACTCACCCGCCGGGCGGCGGGTGAAGGGGATTAATTCAAAAACGCCGGCTGCTGCGCTTCGTAGCGGGAGATGTCCGCTTCGTGCTGCAGCGTCAGGCCGATGCTGTCCAGCCCGTTGATCATGCAGTGGCGGCGGAAGCTGTCGATTTCGAACGGATAGCTTTTGCCGCCGGCGTTGACCGTCTGGTTCTCCAGATCCACCACGAACTCCGTTCCCTCGTTGGCGTCCACCAGCTTGAACAGCTCATCCACCTGCTGTTCGCTCAGCGTCACCGGCAACAGCTGGTTGTTGAACGAGTTGCCGTAAAAGATATCGGCGAAGCTCGGCGCGATCACCACTTTGAATCCGTAATCGGTCAGCGCCCAGGGCGCGTGTTCGCGCGAGGAGCCGCAGCCGAAGTTCTCGCGCGCCAACAGGATGCTGGCGCCTTTATAGCGCGGTTTGTTCAGCACGAATTCCGGGTTCGGCTGCTGGCCGGCGTCGTCGAGGAAACGCCAGTCGTTGAACAGGTGCTGGCCGAAGCCGGTGCGGGTGACCTTCTGTAAAAACTGTTTGGGAATAATGGCGTCGGTGTCGACGTTGGCCGCATCCAAAGGCACCACTAAGCCGGTATGTTGAGTAAATTTAGCCACGTTAGCCCCTTAGTGAATATCACGGATGTCGGCGAAGTGACCGGCAACGGCGGCCGCGGCGGCCATCGCCGGGCTGACCAGGTGGGTGCGCCCACCGCGGCCCTGACGCCCTTCGAAGTTACGGTTGCTGGTGGACGCGCAGCGCTCGCCCGGATTCAGGCGATCGTTGTTCATCGCCAGACACATCGAGCAGCCCGGCAAACGCCATTCGAAACCGGCTTCGATAAAGATTTTGTCCAACCCTTCGGCTTCCGCCTGGGCCTTCACCGGGCCGGAGCCCGGCACCACGATGGCCTGCACGCCGCTGGCGACCTTGCGCCCCTTGGCGATCGCCGCCGCCGCGCGCAGATCTTCGATACGCGAGTTGGTGCAGGAGCCGATGAACACTTTGTCGATCGGCACGTCGGTCAATTTGATGCCCGGTTTCAAGTCCATGTAGGCCAAGGCTTTTTCCGCGGAGGCGCGCTCGACCGGATCGCTGAACGATTCCGGCGCCGGGATCGCCTGATTGACGGCGATCACCTGGCCGGGGTTGGTGCCCCAGGTGACCTGCGGCGCGATCTCTTCGGCGCGCAGCGTCACCACGGTATCGAATTGGGCGTCGGCATCGGACTTCAGCGTGCGCCAATAGGCGACCGCCTGCTCCCAGTTTTCTCCGGTTGGCGCGAACTGACGCCCCTTCAGGTAGGCGAAGGTGGTGTCGTCCGGCGCGACCAACCCGGCCTTGGCGCCCATTTCGATCGCCATGTTGCACAGGGTCATGCGGCCTTCCATGCTCAACGCTTCGATCGCC
This sequence comes from Serratia sp. CY29653, assembly GCF_052169255.1. Lineage (NCBI taxonomy): Bacteria > Pseudomonadati > Pseudomonadota > Gammaproteobacteria > Enterobacterales > Yersiniaceae > Serratia > Serratia sp. CY29653. The sequence goes on from NZ_JBJNLC010000002.1 coordinate 455,737, forward strand.
TTGCCGCAGAACTCCACCACGTGGCCGGTGCCGCCGGCGCTGCCGGTTTTGCCGATCACCGCCAGCACGATGTCTTTGGCGGTAATACCCTCGGCGGCGTCGCCGGTGACTTCAATCTTCATGGTCTTGGCGCGGCCCTGCTTCAGGGTCTGGGTCGCCAGCACGTGTTCCACTTCGGAGGTGCCGATGCCGAACGCCAGCGAGCCGAAAGCGCCGTGGGTGGCGGTGTGCGAGTCGCCGCAAACGATGGTCATGCCCGGCAGCGTCATGCCTTGCTCAGGCCCGATCACGTGCACGATGCCCTGGAACGGGTGGTTCAGATCATACAGCGAAACGCCGAATTCCGCGCAGTTCTTGATCAGCTCCTGCATCTGGATGCGCGCCATCTCGCCGCTGGCGTTGATGTCTTTGGTCTGGGTCGACACGTTGTGATCCATGGTGGCGAAGGTTTTGCCGGGCTGGCGCACCCTGCGGCCCATGGCACGCAGGCCGTCGAACGCCTGCGGCGAAGTGACTTCGTGCACCAGGTGACGGTCGATATACAGCAACGGCGTTTCGTTCGGCGCTTCATGCACCACGTGGGCGTCGTACAGCTTCTGGTATAAGGTCTTGGCCATGTTATGCCCCCTGAGCTACAAAGCGAGCGATGATGTCGCCCATTTCATCGGTGCTGACGGCTTTGCCGTCACCGGCCAGATCGGCGGTGCGGTAGCCCTGTTCCAACGCCTGGTTGATGGCGCGCTCCACGGCGTCGGCCGCTTCATCGGCGCCCAGGCTGTAACGCAGCAGCAGGGTGGCGGACAGGATCTGCGCAATCGGGTTGGCAATGCCTTTGCCGGCAATATCCGGCGCGGAACCGCCCGCCGGTTCGTACAGGCCGAAGCCTTGCTCGTTCAGGCTGGCGGACGGCAACATGCCCATCGAGCCGGTGATCATCGCGCATTCGTCGGACAGAATGTCGCCGAACAGGTTGGAGCACAGCAGCACGTCGAACTGGGACGGATCCTTGATCAGCTGCATGGTAGCGTTGTCGATATACATGTGCGACAGCGACACGTCCGGGTAATCCTTGGCGACCTGATTGACCACTTCACGCCACAGGATGGAGCTTTGCAGCACGTTGGCCTTGTCGATCGACGTCACCTTGTGGCGGCGCTTGCGGGCGGATTCGAAGGCGATGCGCGCGATGCGTTCAATCTCGAAACGGTGATACACCTCGGTATCGAAAGCGCGCTCCTGCATGCCCTGGCCTTCGCGGCCCTTCGGCTGGCCGAAGTAGATGCCGCCGGTCAGTTCGCGCACGCACAGAATGTCGAAGCCGCGGGCGGCGATGTCGGCGCGCAGCGGGCAGAATGCCTCCAGCCCTTGATACAGGCGTGCCGGGCGCAGGTTGCTGAACAGCTTGAAGTGCTTGCGCAGCGGCAACAGCGCGCCGCGTTCCGGCTGCTCGGCCGGCGGCAGGTGTTCCCATTTCGGGCCACCTACCGAACCGAACAGGATGGCGTCGGCCTGCTCGCAGCCGGCGACGGTCGCCGGCGGCAGCGGGCTGCCGTGGCGATCGATGGCGATGCCGCCGACGTCGTATTCGGCAGTGGTGATGCGAATGTCAAAGCGTTGACGCACCGCGTCCAACACTTTGCGCGCCTGAGCCATTACTTCCGGGCCGATGCCGTCTCCGGGCAAGACGGCAATGTGATAAGTCTTCGTCATGTTCACACCGTTTCCTGATTATTTTGATGTTTGTTTTGCTGCAGGCGCTGCTTTTCTTTTTCTACCTGCTGTGAGCGCCAAATATTGTTCAACACGTGCACCATCGCCTTGGCGGAGGATTCGACGATGTCGGTCGCCAGACCCACGCCGTGGAAGCGGCGGCCGTTGTATGAGACCACGATATCCACCTGACCCAGCGCGTCGCGGCCATGGCCCTTGGCGGTCAACTGGTACTTCACCAGCTCGATCGGGTAGTCGGTGATGCGATTGATCGCCTGATAAACCGCATCGACCGGGCCATTGCCGGTGGCGGCCTCGGCTTTCTCTTCGCCGCCGCAGATCAGTTTCACCGAGGCGGTGGCCATGATGCTGCTGCCGGACTGCACGCTGAAGTAGCCCAGGCTGAAGTGCTCCGGCTCTTCCTGCTGTTTGTTGATGAAGGCCAGCGCCTCCAGGTCATAGTCGAACACCTGGCCCTTTTTGTCGGCCAGCTTCAGGAAGGCGGCGTACAGGGTATCCAGGTTATAGTCCTGCTCCTGGTAGCCCATCTCTTCCATGCGGTGTTTCACCGCCGCCCGGCCGGAACGGGAGGTCAGGTTCAACTGCACGTCCTTCAGGCCGATCGACTGCGGGGTCATGATTTCGTAGTTTTCGCGGTTCTTCAGCACGCCGTCCTGGTGAATGCCGGAGGAGTGGGCGAAGGCGTTGGAGCCGACGATCGCCTTGTTGGCCGGGATCGGCATGTTGCACAGCTGGCTGACGATCTGGCTGGTGCGGAAGATTTCCTGATGATTGATGTTGGTGTGCACGTTCATGATGTCCTGGCGCACCTTAATCGCCATGATCACCTCTTCCAGCGAACAGTTGCCGGCGCGCTCACCGATGCCGTTCAGGGTGCCTTCCACCTGACGGGCGCCGGCCTGAACCGCGGCGATGGAGTTGCCGACCGCCATGCCCAAATCGTCGTGGCAGTGCACGGAAATGATGGCTTTGTCGATGTTCGGCACGCGGTCATACAAGGTGGTGATGATGCCGCCGAACTGGTTCGGCGTGGTGTAACCGACGGTGTCCGGAATATTGATGGTGGTGGCGCCGGCGTTGATGGCGGCTTCGACCACGCGGCACAGATTGTCGATCGGCGTGCGGCCGGCGTCTTCACAGGAGAATTCTACGTCGTCGGTGTAGTTGCGGGCGCGTTTGACCGAGCGCACCGCCATCTCCAACACTTCGTCGAACGAGCGCTTCAGTTTCGATTCGATGTGCAGGGTTGAGGTGGCCAGGAATACGTGGATGCGGAATGCTTCGGCGACGCGCAACGCTTCGGCGGCCACGTCGATGTCTTTGTCCACACAGCGGGCCAGGCCGCAGACGCGGCTGTTCTTGATCTGGCGCGCGATGGTTTGCACCGACTCGAAGTCGCCCGGCGAAGAGACCGGGAAACCGACCTCCATCACGTCGACGCCCATTCTTTCCAGCGCCAGCGCAATCTGAATCTTCTCTTTTACGCTCAGGCTGGCCTGCAACGCCTGTTCGCCATCACGCAGCGTGGTATCGAAAATAATGACTTGTTGGCTCATCGGTGCATTCCTTATCGTGTTGATTTCACGCTAAGCGGGCAAAAAAAAAACCCGCGCAGTAGCGCGGGTTTCTTATGGGTGATCGGCTGAGTCAGCTCCGAACTTCGTCCACAGGCATACCGCGCAAACAAGATGCGTTGAGTAGTAGGCCTAGTAGACGATGAGTACGGATCATAAGGGTTCAGCTTCTCTTAAATTGGGTGTCTGCCTAATTTGATACGTGATTGGCCTGGCGATGTCAACACCTGATTGAATGCGGGGACAATGCACCAGCCCATTGGCCAAACAGAGGATCATTCGGCAAAAAAGCGACGCCTTAGAGAAAAAATGGGGCCAGTTTGCGCGCTGCTTAGCATAAACGAATCGAATATATACTGCGCTAATTGCTTCTGGATTTCGTTGCGTTAAGATTTGCGATGAAAAAATAAGAGGGATTAATCACGGGGGGCAACAAAATAACATTTTTTATACAAATGATTTAAATTGAATTCATATGATTAATTGATTATTTTAGTCATAATATAACAAAATAATGTAATTTTACACAAAGTGAGCGGTGTTTTTAGATGGTTTGATTGCTTATGATGTGTTTTTATAGTTTGTCTCATACAGTGCAGCTATGTTGTTTAGTTGTATTAATCATTGTTGATACCTAATTATTAGTACTACCCAGGTGGCATTCTTCCCGCTGACGGGAGAAACTACTGACATGTATTCCATATGCGACTTATATCGTGTCGATAACACGAGGTTTTTTATCGGTTGATGACGGTAATGGCAGGATTTGTCGTGCAAAGATATGACAATGCGGCGTTTCATTGTTTGTCGTGCATAAGGATTAGATTATCTACACAGGATTTAGTGGAGTGAAATATGGCTGAATATGATTCAGAAATCACTATGGTCAAAGAGCCGGCGGACATTCATTTGCGCAGCGTCGATCTTAATTTGCTGACGGTGTTTGACGCCGTGATGCAAATGCAAAATATTACGCGAGCCGCTAATTCGCTAGGGATGTCGCAGCCGGCGGTGAGCAACGCGGTAGCGCGCCTGAAGGTGATGTTCAACGACGAACTGTTCGTGCGCTGCGGGCGCGGGATCCAGCCCACCATGCGGGCCAGGCAGCTGTTTGGCCCGGTGCGGCAAGCGTTGCAGCTGGTGCAGAATGAATTGCCGGGCGCCGAGTTCGAGCCGCTGACCAGCACGCGAGCGTTTTCCTTGTCGCTGTGCAGTCCGCTCGACTTGCGCCTGGGCGCCGGGATAATCAATCACGTCAAACAGATCGCGCCGCAGCTTAATCTGCAAATAAAGTCATACATCAACAATAATATCGAACATCAATTGCGTTATCAGGACGTCGAGTTTGTCATCGGCTACAGCCGTTTCGAATCGGCAGAGTTTCGCAGTTTGGCGATGTTCGACGACGAATTAGTGCTGGCGGCCGCGCAGGCGCACCCGAGAATGGGCGAGGAGGCGACGCCGGAGCAAATGCTGGCCGAACAGCACGCGGCGGTATCCCTGGAAAGTTTTGGATCGTTCAGTAAGCCTTTTTATTTAGAGGAACCGATGCTGCGCGCCGTGACGCAGCAGTGCACGGATCTCTACAGCGTGTTGAATATGGTGTCGCAAACGGAGATGGTGGCGATTGCACCCGCCTGGCTGGTGAGACAACAGACGGAGGCGTTGAAAATAAAGGCGGTTCCTTTGTGCGCCAATCACAATAAAGCAACCTGCTATCTTTCTTGGCATGAATCCTCCGAGCGGGATAAAGGGCACCAGTGGATGAAATCCGTCCTGATTGAGGCAGGTAACCCAAAGTAAATTGATAAAAAATGGGAGCCATATAAAGATAATATTCAACTGAGCGTTTTTTTCTCATGATAAAAACTAAGAACTATCTGTGTTTTTATTAAGATGTTTCTTGGTTTTACGGCGATAAAATAACTTATTTTCATAGTGGTTTTGTTCGTTCAGCAAAAATAATTAATATAAATTAATATTCTGATTTTTACTTTCCGGCTAGTATTTTAAACTAACTCGATGCGGCGGCCCGGATGGGCCGCGTTTTATTGCCGCCGGCAAACCTTTTCCTTCCCGTTCTGTCCAACTGATGAAAGCGCGAAAGCCGGCCTGAGTTTTGGCTCACACTTCTACGCTGAAATCGCTTTTCCCCCTGCCTGAGAGTAGGTAGACTGCGCGGAAAAAAGTAAACACGTGTAAGCTGAGATGAGGGCCGCAAGGCGTCGTTCAGGCTTAACTGTATGATTCATTTCAGGCTTAGAGCACTATGATCACTAATCTGCTGCAATACCATCTGATCCATCGTATACAGCATCAAATCACCCACCGAGCCGATCGCACAGCTTTTCGCCAATGGTCGCCCAACGGCGAGTTGCAACTGACCTGGGGAGCGGCCGCCGCCCGCATCGATCGCATCGCCGCCGGGCTGCTGGGGCTGGGCGTCGAAGTGCAAGAACGCATCGGTATTTTCGCCAATAACACGATGGCCTGGTCGTTGACCGATCTCGCGATCCTGCACCTGCGTGGCGTCAGCGTACCGCTCTATTCCACCAATACGCCGGCGCAGGCGGCGTTTGTCACCAACGACGCCGACATCCGCATACTGTTCGTCGGTGAGCAGGCGCAGCTTGACGCCGCCATCGCGCTGCGCGGCGTCTGCCCACAGCTGCGGCACATTATCGTCTTCGACGAGGGGGCCGATCTGCGCGGCTGCGAGATCGCACAGCATCTGAGCGCCTTCGAGCGCGCTGCCGATCCGGCGGCTTTTGCCGCTCAACGTCGGCAGCGTATTGAAGAGTGCGACCTGCAGGATCTCTTCACCCTGATTTATACCTCGGGTACTACCGGCGAGCCGAAAGGGGTGATGCTGGACTACCGCAACCTGGCGGCGCAGCTCTACCTGCATGATGAAAGGCTGACGGTCGGCGAAGAGGATGTGTCGCTCAGCTTCCTGCCGCTGTCGCACGTGTTCGAGCGGGCCTGGAGCTTCTTTGTGATGCATTCCGGCGCGCAGAACGTCTTCCTGCCGAATACCGATTGGGTGCGGGAAGCGATGGGGCAGGTCCGCCCGACGCTGATGTGTGCGGTGCCGCGTTTCTACGAGAAGATTTTCAGCGCGGTGCATGAAAAAGTGGCGCGCGCCCCTTGGCTGCGCCGTGCGTTGTTCCACTGGGCGATCGTCTGCGGCGAGCGCAAGTTCCTGCAGGAGCGGGCCGGCAAACCGTTGGGCAAAGTGTTCGACTTCACCCACCGCTGGGCCGACAAGCTGGTGTTGAGCAAGCTGCGCGGTATCCTCGGCGGCCGGGTGCGCTTTTTGCCGGCGGCGGGCGCCAAGCTGGACGACAATGTGATCCTGTTTTTCCAGGCGATGGGCGTCAACATCAAGTACGGTTACGGCATGACCGAAACCTGCGCCACCGTCTCCTGCTGGGAAGAGGGGCATTTCCGCTTCGGCTCTATCGGCAAACCGCTGCCGGAGGTCGAGGTGCGCATTGGCGAGGAAAATGAAATCCAGGTGCGCGGGCCGATCGTGATGCGCGGCTATTTCAACAAACCGTTGGAAACCGCCGCGACCTTTACCGAGGACGGCTGGCTGAAAACCGGCGACGCCGGTGCGATCGATGAAGAGGGCAACCTGTTCATCACCGAACGGCTGAAGGATTTGATGAAAACCTCCGGCGGCAAATACATCGCGCCGCAGATGCTGGAAGGCACGCTGGCGCAGGATCGCTTTATCGAGCAGGTGGCGATCATCGCCGATGCGCGTAAATTCGTTTCTGCGCTGATCGTGCCGTGCTTTGAGTCGCTGGAAGAGTATGCGAAGTCAGTCAACCTGAAATACCAGGATCGCCTGGAACTGCTGCGCAACGGCGAAATCCTCGAGATGTTCGAAAAGCGCCTGCGCGAGATGCAAAAGGAGCTGGCGCGCTTCGAACAGGTGAAGAAGTTCACCCTGCTGCCGGCAGCCTTTTCCATGGAGTTGGGAGAGCTCACGCCAACGCTGAAGCTGCGCCGCAAAGTGATCCTGCAGCGCTATCAGCGCGAAATCGATTCAATGTACCAGGAACAGGCCTGACGCCGCCGCCGGGCCATGTGCCCGGCGAAAAAAGCGGCATATCCTTCACCTGATTTAGTTCTGTAATTTTCCCTCTGTTCGAAACAATGCCTAGCCTGACAACCCTGCGGCTAGCGCATTGTTTTTATAAAGCCGTGATATCCAGCCGCTTGGCAATAACCATGCCTCCGCTAAGCCATTTTGTCGTTTGCCTGCCCCAAATTCTGACGTTATGTTAATTCGATAGCGACAACCCATAAAAACTTTGGGGCATTGCCCCGCAGCAGGCGCCACGTTCCGGCGCCAGAGAAGAATAAGCAAGCCTGGAGGCAAACCCATGGAGATGTTGTCAGGAGCCGAGATGGTCGTCCGATCGTTGATCGATCAGGGCGTTAAGCATGTATTCGGCTACCCCGGCGGGGCGGTGCTCGATATCTACGACGCCCTGCATACGGTTGGAGGGATCGATCATATTCTGGTGCGCCACGAGCAGGGGGCGGTGCACATGGCCGACGGCTACGCGCGCGCCACCGGTGAAGTGGGCGTGGTGCTGGTGACCTCCGGCCCCGGCGCCACCAACGCCATTACCGGTATCGCCACCGCCTATATGGACTCGATCCCGATGGTGGTGCTGTCGGGGCAGGTGCCCAGCTCGCTGATCGGCTACGACGCCTTCCAAGAGTGCGATATGGTGGGGATTTCGCGCCCGGTGGTGAAGCACAGCTTCCTGGTAAAACGCACCGAAGACATCCCGGCGGTGTTGAAGAAGGCGTTCTTCCTGGCTTCCAGCGGCCGGCCCGGCCCGGTGGTGATCGATCTGCCGAAAGATATCGTCGGCCCGGCGGTGCGGATGCCTTATGCCTACCCGCAGGACGTGAGCATGCGTTCTTACAACCCGACGGTGCAGGGGCACCGCGGGCAGATAAAACGCGCGCTGCAAACCATTCTGGCGGCCAAAAAGCCGGTGATGTACGTCGGCGGCGGCGCGATCAACGCCAGTTGCGAAGCCGAACTGTTGGCCTTGGCGGAGCAGCTGAATCTGCCGGTGACCAGCAGCCTGATGGGGTTGGGCGCTTTCCCTGGCACCCACCGGCAGAGCGTCGGCATGCTCGGCATGCACGGCACCTATGAAGCCAACAAAACCATGCATCACGCCGACGTGATCTTCGCCGTCGGCGTGCGTTTCGACGATCGCACCACCAACAATCTGGCCAAATACTGCCCGGACGCCACCGTGCTGCATATCGATATCGATCCGACCTCGATCTCCAAAACGGTGGACGCCGATATTCCGATCGTCGGCGATGCCAAACAGGTGTTGGTGCAGATGCTGGAGCTGTTGGCACAGGACGAGAAAGCGCAGGATCACGACGCGCTGCGCGACTGGTGGCAGTCTATCGAGCAGTGGCGTGCCCGCGACTGCCTGGGTTACGACAAGCACAGCGGCACCATCAAACCGCAGGCGGTGATCGAAACCTTGCACCGCCTGACCAAAGGCGATGCGTATGTCACCTCGGACGTCGGCCAGCACCAAATGTTCGCCGCGCTCTATTATCCGTTCGATAAACCGCGCCGCTGGATCAACTCCGGCGGCCTCGGCACCATGGGCTTCGGCCTGCCGGCGGCACTGGGCGTCAAGCTGGCGCTGCCGGAGGAAACCGTGGTGTGCGTGACCGGCGACGGCAGCATTCAGATGAATATTCAGGAGCTGTCCACCGCGCTGCAATATAACCTGCCGGTGGTGGTGGTGAACCTCAACAACCGCTATCTGGGCATGGTAAAGCAGTGGCAGGACATGATTTATTCCGGCCGTCACTCGCAGTCCTACATGGATTCGCTGCCGGACTTCGTCAAGCTGGCCGAGGCTTACGGCCATGTCGGCATCGCCATCCGCACGCCGGATGAGCTGGAGAGCAAGCTGGCGCTGGCGCTGGCGGAAAAAGAGCGGCTGGTGTTCGTCGACGTGACCGTCGATGAAACCGAACATGTTTACCCGATGCAGATCCGCGGCGGAAGCATGGACGAAATGTGGCTTAGCAAAACTGAGAGGACCTGATCATGCGCCGTATTTTATCTGTCTTGCTGGAAAACGAATCCGGCGCTTTGTCGCGCGTGGTCGGGCTGTTCTCCCAGCGCGGTTATAACATCGAGAGCCTGACGGTAGCGCCGACCGACGATCCGACGCTGTCGCGCATGACTATCCAGACCGTCGGCGACGAGAAAGTGTTGGAGCAGATTGAGAAACAGCTGCACAAGCTGGTGGACGTGCTGCGCGTCAGCGAGCTGGTGCAGGGCGCCCACGTCGAGCGCGAGATCATGCTGGTGAAGCTGCAGGCCAGCGGCTACGGCCGTGAAGAGGTGAAGCGCTGCGCCGACATTTTCCGCGGCCAGATCGTGGATGTGACGGCGACGCTGTACACGGTACAGCTGGCCGGCACCAGCGACAAGCTCGACGCTTTCCTGAGCGCGGTGCGTGAAGTGGCGGAGATCGTGGAAGTGGCCCGTTCCGGGGTGGTCGGCGTGTCGCGCGGCGACAAAATCATGCGCTGAGCGCGGTCTGGCGGCGAATAATCGGGGGCGCGGCGTGGCTGCGCCCTTTGTTTTTCGGTATTTTTTGCCCGATTGCTGGCACCTTTCGGCAAAAGCGGTTGCTAGGCAGTGTTTTCTGCTGTTAGATCGCAGAGGCTGGATTGAATAACCGCACGGGATGTCATGGTTAATCCGAGCACAGCCTTCACTTCTATTTTCAGCGTCATTAAGGGGTTCATGTGAAACTGGATGAAATCGCGCGTCTCGCGGGCGTTTCGCGCACGACGGCCAGTTACGTCATCAACGGCAAGGCGAAGCAGTATCGTGTCAGCGATAAAACCGTCGAGAAAGTGATGGCCGTGGTCAGGGAGCATAACTATCACCCGAATGCCGTCGCGGCGGGGCTGCGCGCCGGGCGTACCCGTTCTATCGGTCTGGTGATCCCGGATCTGGAAAATACCAGCTATACCCGCATCGCCAACTACCTGGAGCGCCAGGCGCGCCAGCGTGGTTACCAATTGCTGATCGCCTGTTCCGAAGATCAGCCGGACAACGAAATGCGCTGTATCGAGCACCTGCTGCAGCGCCAGGTGGACGCCATCATCGTTTCCACCGCCTTGCCGCCGGAACATCCTTTCTATCAACGCTGGGCCAACGATCCGCTGCCGATTATCGCGCTGGACCGCGCGCTGGATCGCGAGCATTTCATCAGCGTCGTCGGGGCCGATCAGGAAGATGCCTTTGCGCTGGCGCAGGAGCTGCGCACCTTCCCGGCGGAATCGGTGCTGTATCTGGGCGCCTTGCCGGAGCTTTCGGTGAGCTTCCTGCGCGAGCAGGGCTTCCGTCAGGCCTGGCAAGAGGATCCCCGCCATGTCGATTACCTGTACGCCAACAGCTATGAACGTGAAGCCGCCGGCGCGCTGTTCGCCGAATGGTTGAAAACGCACCCGATGCCGCAGGCGCTGTTCACCACCTCATTCTCGCTGTTGCAGGGCGTGATGGACGTGACGCTGAAGCAACGCGGCCGTTTGCCTACCGATCTGGCGATTGCCACCTTCGGCGACCATGAACTGTTGGATTTCCTCGAGTGCCCGGTGCTCGCGGTGGCGCAGCGCCATCGCGACGTGGCCGAACGCGTGCTCGAGCTGGTGTTGGCCAGCCTGGACGAACCGCGTAAACCCAAGCCGGGTTTGACGCGTATTCGCCGCAATCTGTTCCGCCGCGGCAGCCTGAGCCGCAAATAGTTCGCTCTACGGGAGCTCGCTTTGGCGGGCTCCTGGTTTAGACGTAGCCCGCCACCCGGAACAGCCGCCGGCAATATTCCAGGAAATAGCCATACACCATGCCCATCGCCATGGAGACCAGCGCATTGCTGGTCACCGCCGCCAGCATTTGTGGGCCGTCGGCGCCTACGCTCCACAGAATGGCGGCATAAACCGGCGACTGGAAGCTGACGTAGGCCAGCAGGTCGGCGAGGTTGCGCAGCACGAACTGGCCGCGCGGGCAGCGGCGCGCCGTGCGGATAAACAGATCGCGATAGCGGCCGTAGGGCCAGGCGATCAGGATGTTGACCGGAATCGACAGCAGGCGCGAAGAGAGGGATTGCTGAAAGCTCATGCCGGAGATCAACACTTCTATCGCCATGCCGGCGATAAAGCAGTACACCACCAGTGCGAACGTATCGGCAGCGGCGCTACGCCAGTGAGCGGCGGGCGAAAGCATGTGTCATCCCCCTTGGTTAACCTGCTGTTAAATTATTAATGCTTGGATGTTAAGTCTGGGTTTTTGCGTTTTTTATAGTGTACTAATCTGTATTGTGTTTTTTAACTAGGTTTATATTTTTATTTTTAACATTTGTTCGGTTTTTGTCCCGCGGAACCGGGGAAGAGGTGAGGGCGGAGGGATTAAAATCGGCATTTTAAAATAAATTCATTAAAAACATGTGGTTGCGATTTTTTGCTTCAAGTGGAGATTTTTTCCGGCAGAAATTGTGGAAATAAAGGTGTAAGAAAATGAAACCATAATTGTAAACAGGTATTTTGGGAATAATCTTACCAAATTGATTTAAATCGAAATTACTTCTGCTCGTAATATCCGAGCATTTATTTTTTTCGCGGCCTCATCACGGCAGTGCAAATTGAAGTAAAATAGCGACCGGTTTTACGGTGAATAACGATTGAGCGTTATTAACTCAAGGAGTTATGGCCTTATTCCGCGATCGATTCGCCAGGCGCCGAGCCTTGGCGGGCGCGGCTCGCCAGCGGTTACCGCACTGAGATTGCCGAGCTGAAAAATGAGACATGGCTTGCAGAAGGAAGTAATGAGTTAATTAATCGCCAGTTCGTCAGGTTTTTAATCAGATTCTTTCCGCTTAGAAAATTCTCTCCGTTTATCATGGTGTTAATTTTTAATCGTCGAATAATCAGAGTTTCTTTCGCGAGTCAGCTCCCAAAATGACCAGAGAAATATTGCCAAAGCGCTGGCGCTCTGGCTTGACAAGGTTTTCATACCCTCCGTAAACTCCATTGTGTGGGAATTTGTGGGGTAAAGTGGTGAAAACGGTCACTAAGGGGTAGCTCAGGAATGTTCCGTGGAGCGACGATGGTCAACCTCGACAGCAAAGGGCGGCTCGCCGTACCTACCCGATATCGGGAATTGCTCAACGAGGAATCGCAAGGCCAAATGGTCTGTACCATTGACCTCCATCAGCCCTGCCTGCTGCTTTATCCTTTGCCCGAATGGGAAATTATTGAACAAAAATTATCACGTCTGTCGAGCATGAATCCCGCCGAGCGCCGCGTTCAGCGCCTGTTGCTGGGGCATGCCAGTGAGTGTCAGATGGATAGTGCCGGTCGTTTGCTGCTCGCCAATACGCTGCGGCAACACGCCGGGCTCACGAAAGAAGTGATGCTGGTCGGTCAGTTCAACAAGTTTGAACTGTGGGATGAACAGACCTGGTATCAACAAGTCAAGGATGATATTGACGCTGAACAGTCGACTCAGGAACCGTTGTCTGAGCGGCTACAGGACTTGTCGCTATAAGCATGTTGGAAAACTATAAACACACCACCGTCCTGCTGGACGAAGCCGTCAACGGCCTCAACATCCGCAGCAACGGCATATATATCGACGGTACTTTTGGTCGCGGTGGCCATTCTCGTCTGATTCTGTCCCAACTGGGGCCGGAAGGACGCTTGCTGGCGATTGACCGTGACCCTCAGGCGATTGCAGCCGCCAAATCTATTGAAGATCCTCGTTTTACCATCGTACACGGCCCATTCTCCGAGTTGTCGCACTACGTGCGGGAACGTGAATTGGTGGGCAAGATCGACGGCGTTCTGCTCGATCTGGGCGTTTCTTCGCCGCAGCTTGACGACGCAGAGCGCGGGTTTTCCTTTATGCGCGATGGCCCGCTGGACATGCGCATGGATCCCTCCACCGGCCTGTCCGCCGCAGAGTGGCTGATGAAGGCCGAAGCGGACGACATCGCCTGGGTGCTGAAAACCTTTGGCGAAGAGCGTTTCGCCAAGCGCATCGCGCGCGCCATCGTGGAAAGAAACCGCGTGGAGCCGATGACGCGCACCAAAGCGTTGGCGGATCTGATTGCCGATGCCAGCCCGTTCCGTGAAAAGCACAAGCATCCGGCGACGCGCAGCTTCCAGGCGATCCGCATCTATATCAACAGCGAGCTGGAAGAGATCGAGCGTGCGCTCGACGGCGCGCTGGAAGTGCTGGCCCCAAGGGGCCGTTTGTCGATCATCAGCTTCCACTCGCTGGAAGACCGCATCGTCAAACGCTTTATGCGTCACCACAGCCGCGGCGCTCAGGTGCCGGCGGGCATTCCGTTGACCGAAGAGCAACTGCGCGGCATGGGCGGGCGAACGCTGAAAGCGCTGGGCAAAATGATGCCGTCGGAAGCGGAAGTGGCGGGCAACCCGCGTGCGCGCAGCTCGGTGCTGCGTATTGCTGAGAGGATGCCCGCGTGATCGGCAACGAACGTCACGGCCTGGTCGGGGTGATTGGCGGCGATCTGCTGCGCAATGCCAAGATCCCCCTGATTTTACTGATTGCGTCACTGGTCTCCGCGGTTTTCGTGGTGACCACCGCGCACCGCACCCGCCTGCTGACCGCCGAGCGCGAACAGCTGGTGCTGGAGCGCGATGCGCTGGATATCGAGTGGCGCAACCTGATTTTAGAAGAGAACGCCCTCGGCGATCACAGCCGGGTTGAACGTATCGCGACAGAAAAACTGCAGATGCAACACGTTGATCCATCGCAGGAAAATATCATCGTTAAACAATGAATGGTTTAACCGGAATAATGACACGGAGTAGAAAGGAAACGCATGAAAGCAGCGCGCCCCGGTAAGTTGAGACGCCAGGAAGATCAGGCCAGCTTTGTCAGCTGGCGTTTTGCGTTGCTGTGCGGCTGCATTTTGCTGGCGATGGTCGGCCTGATGCTGCGCGTCGCGTACCTGCAGGTCATCAACCCCGATCGTCTGGTGAAAGAAGGCGACATGCGTTCGCTACGCGTGCAGGAAGTGCCGACCGCGCGCGGCATGATCAGCGATCGCGCCGGCCGGCCGTTGGCGGTCAGCGTGCCGGTCAATGCGGTGTGGGCGGATCCGAAAGAGCTGAACGAGCGCGGCGGCATCACGCTGGACAGCCGTTGGAAAGCGCTTTCCGATGCGCTGAACATCCCGCTGGATCAACTCTCAAACCGCATCAACGCTAACCCGAAAGGGCGCTTCGTGTATCTGGCGCGCCAGGTGAACCCGGCGATCGGCGACTACATCCACAAACTCAAGCTGCCGGGGATCTACCTGCGGCAGGAGTCGCGCCGTTACTATCCGGCGGGGCAGGTGACGTCGCATATCATCGGCGTGACCAATATCGACGGGCAAGGCATCGAAGGCGTCGAGAAGAGCTTCGACCGCTGGCTGACCGGGCAACCGGGCGAGAGAACGGTGCGTAAGGACCGCTTCGGCCGGGTAATCGAAGATATTTCCTCCGTCGACAGCCAGGCGGCGCACAACCTGGTGCTGAGCGTCGATGAACGCCTGCAGGCGCTGGTGTATCGCGAGCTGAACAACGCGGTGGCGTTCAACAAGGCCGAGTCGGGCACTGCGGTGCTGATCGACGTGAACACCGGCGAAGTGCTGGCGATGGCCAACAGCCCGTCTTACAACCCGAACAACATGGCCGGTACGCCGAAAGAGACCATGCGTAACCGCGCTATCACCGATATTTTTGAACCCGGTTCAACCGTGAAGCCGATGGTGGTGATGACCGCGCTGCAAAACGGCGTGGTGAGAGAAAACAGCGTGCTGAACACCATCCCGTACCGCATTCAGGGCCACGAGATCAAAGACGTGGCGCGGTACTCGGAGCTGTCATTGACCGGGATCTTGCAGAAGTCGAGTAACGTCGGTGTTTCAAAGCTGGCGTTAGCGATGCCGTCCTCAGCGTTAGTAGATACTTACTCTCGTTTTGGGCTGGGAAAAGCGACCAATTTGGGGCTGGTCGGAGAAAGCAGTGGCATATACCCAAAAAAACAACGGTGGTCTGACATAGAGAGGGCCACCTTCTCTTTCGGCTACGGGCTGATGGTAACTCCGTTACAGTTGGCGCGAGTCTATGCAACGATCGGCAGCCTGGGCGTATATCGCCCATTGTCGATCACCAAGGTTGACCCTCCGGTCGCCGGCGAGCGCGTTTTCCCTGAGCCTCTGGTGCGCACCGTGGTGCACATGATGGAAAGCGTGGCCCTGCCGGGCGGCGGCGGCGTGAAAGCCGCCATCAAGGGATACCGTATCGCCATCAAAACCGGTACCGCGAAAAAAGTGGGCCCGGACGGCAAATACGTCAACCGATACATCGCTTATACCGCCGGCGTCGCGCCGGCAAGTAACCCCCGTTTTGCCCTGGTGGTCGTCATCAATGACCCGCAGGGTGGGAAATACTATGGTGGCGCAATCTCCGCGCCGGTGTTCGGCGCCATCATGGGCGGCGTATTGCGCACCATGAACGTCGAGCCTGACGCGTTGCCTACCGGTGACAAAAGCGAATTAGTGATTAACAAGAAAGAGGGTTCAGGTGGCAGATCGTAATTTGCGCGACTTACTCGCCCCGTGGGTGCCGACGGCACCCGGGCGCGCGCTGCGGGAAATGACATTAGACAGCCGTGTGGCGGCTGCCGGGGATCTGTTTGTCGCCGTTGTCGGCCATCAAACGGATGGACGCCGCTATATTCCGCAGGCCATCGCGCAGGGCGTCGCCGCCGTGATCGCCGAAGCTGACGGTCAGGCCGAAGACGGCGCCATCGTTGAAATGCACGGCGTGCCGGTGATCTACCTGAGCCAACTGAACCAGCGCCTTTCCGCGCTGGCCGGGCGTTTTTACCACCAGCCGGGCGAGCGTCTGCGTCTGGTCGGCGTGACCGGCACCAACGGCAAAACCACCACTACGCAGCTGCTGGCGCAGTGGAGCCAACTGCTGGGCGAAACCAGCGCGGTGATGGGCACCGTCGGCAACGGCCTGCTGGGCCAGGTGTGCCCGACCGAGAATACCACCGGTTCTGCGGTGGATGTTCAACACGTATTAAACGAGCTGGCGGAACAGGGCGCGACCTTCGCCGCCATGGAAGTTTCTTCCCACGGTCTGGTGCAACACCGGGTGGCGGCGCTGCCGTTCGCCGCGGCGGTCTTCACCAACCTGAGCCGCGATCACCTGGATTACCACGGTGATATGGCCAATTACGAGGCGGCCAAATGGTCGCTGTTCGCCGCCCACAGCGTGGGGCAGGCGATCATCAACGCCGACGATGAAGTCGGTCAGCGCTGGCTGAGCAAGCTGCCGGATGCGGTGGTGGTGACGATGCAGGGCAACCTGCAGCCGGGCTGCCACGGCCGCTGGCTGAAAACCACGGCGGTCGACTATCACGACAACGGCGCCACCGTTCGCTTCAGCTCCAGCTGGGGTGACGGCGAGATCGAAAGCCGCCTGATGGGCGCGTTCAACGTCAGCAACCTGCTGTTGGCCTTGGCGACGCTGCTGTCGCTGGGCTATCCGCTGGAGGCGCTGGTGGAAACCGGCAGCCGTCTGCAGCCGGTCTGCGGCCGCATGGAAGTGTTTAACGCGCCGGGCAAACCGACGGTGGTAGTGGATTACGCCCACACGCCGGATGCGCTGGAGAAAGCGCTGGAAGCCGCGCGCCTGCACTGCCAGGGGCAGCTGTGGTGCGTGTTCGGCTGCGGCGGCGATCGCGACAAGGGCAAGCGTCCGCTGATGGGCGGCATCGCTGAACAGTTCGCCGATCGCGTGGTGATCACCGATGACAACCCGCGTACCGAAGAGCCGCGCGCGATTATCAACGACATCCTGACCGGATTGCTGGACGCCGGGCAGGCGCTGGTGATCCACGGCCGCGCCGAAGCGGTAACCAGCGCCATCATGCAGGCGCAGGAACAGGATGTGGTGTTGGTGGCGGGCAAAGGCCACGAAGATTATCAGCTGGTGGGCAACCGCCGCCTGGATTACTCCGACCGCACGACGGTCGCCCGACTGCTGGGGGTGCTGGCATGATCCCTGTCTCTCTTCAGACACTGGCTGAGGTATTGAGCGCTGAGCTGATTGGCGCCGATTGCCAAATTGTCGAGGTGACGACAGACACCCGCAAGGTGACCGCCGGTTGCCTGTTTGTGGCGCTGAAAGGCGAGCGTTTCGACGCTCACGACTTCGCGGCGGATGCCGTAGCCGCAGGCGCCGGGGCGCTGCTGGTCAGTAAGCGCTTATTGGTGGACGTGCCGCAGCTGGTGGTGCAAGACACCCGTCTGGCGCTGGGGCAGTTTGGCGCCTGGGTGCGTCAGCAGGTGCCGGCGCGCGTGGTGGCGCTGACCGGCTCCTCGGGCAAGACATCGGTGAAAGAAATGACCGCCGCCATTCTGCGCGAATGCGGCGAAGTGCTGTATACCGCCGGCAACTTCAATAACGACATCGGCGTGCCGCTGACGTTGCTGCGTCTGGAACCGCAGCATGATTTTGCCGTGATTGAGCTGGGCGCTAACCACATTGGCGAAATTGCTTACACCACCGCATTGACGCGGCCGCAGACCGCTTTGGTGAACAACCTGGCGGCGGCTCACCTGGAAGGCTTTGGCTCGCTGGCCGGCGTCGCCCAGGCGAAAGGTGAAATCTTTACCGGCCTGCCGGCCGACGGCGTGGCGATCATCAACGCCGATAACAACGACTGGCCGCACTGGCAGAACATGCTGGGCGGCAAAACCGTCTGGCGCTTCTCGCCGCAGGCCGCCGCAGGCGTGGACTTCTTCGCGGACGACGTGCGGGTAAACGGCGCGGGCACGCAGTTCACGCTGCACAGCCCGTTCGGCACCGCCGAGATCGCGCTGCCGCTGCCGGGGCGCCACAACGTGGCCAATGCGCTGGCGGCGACGGCGCTGGCGATGTCGGTGGGCGCCACCCTCGAAGCGGTGCGTCAGGGGCTGAAACAGCTGCAGGCGGTGCCGGGGCGTCTGTTCCCGGTGGCGCTGGCCGAAGGCAAGCTGCTGCTGGACGACAGCTATAACGCCAACGTCGGGTCGATGACCGCGGCGGCGCAGGTGCTGGCAGAGATGCCGGGCTACCGCGTGATGGTGGTCGGCGATATGGCCGAGCTGGGTGCGGAAGCGGAAGAGTGTCACCGTCAGGTGGGCGAAGCCGCCCGTCTGGCCGGGGTCGACAAAGTGATCAGCGTCGGCGGTTTGAGCCGCGTGCTGAGCGAAGCCTCCGGCAACGGCGAACATTATCAGGACAAGACTGCAGTGATCGCGCGCGTGGCGGAATTACTGTCGGAACATGCGGTCATTACCGTGTTAATCAAAGGTTCACGTAGTGCCGCAATGGAGCAGGTAGTACGCGCGTTACAGGAGAAAGCACCATGTTAGTTTGGCTGGCCGAGCATTTGGTCAAGTATTACTCAGGCTTCAACGTCTTTTCTTATCTGACGTTCCGAGCCATTGTCAGCCTGCTGACCGCGCTGTTCCTGTCGCTGTGGATGGGCCCGCGGGTGATCAAGCGCCTGCAAGAAATGTCCTTCGGCCAGGTGGTGCGTAACGACGGCCCCGAGTCGCACTTCAGCAAGCGTGGCACGCCGACCATGGGCGGCATCATGATCCTGACCTCCATCACCATTTCGGTGCTGATGTGGGCTTACCCGTCCAACCCGTATGTCTGGTGCGTGCTGTTCGTGCTGGTGGGGTATGGCATCGTCGGCTTCGTCGACGACTACCGCAAGGTGGTGCGTAAGGACACCAAAGGGCTGATCGCCCGCTGGAAGTATTTCTGGCAGTCGGTGATTGCGCTGATTGTCGCATTCGCCATGTACGCCGTAGGAAAAGACACGCCAGCCACCGAGCTGGTTGTGCCGTTCTTTAAGGACGTGATGCCGCAGCTGGGCCTGCTGTATATCCTGCTGGCCTATTTCGTCATCGTCGGCACCAGCAACGCGGTCAACCTGACCGATGGCCTGGACGGCCTGGCGATCATGCCGACGGTATTCGTGGCGGCCGGCTTCGCGCTGGTGGCCTGGGCGACCGGTAACATGAACTTCGCCAACTACCTGCATATTCCGTATCTGCGTCATGCCGGTGAGCTGGTGATCGTGTGTACCGCCATCGTCGGCGCCGGCCTCGGGTTCCTGTGGTTCAACACTTACCCGGCCCAGGTGTTTATGGGCGACGTCGGTTCGTTGGCGCTGGGCGGCGCGCTGGGCACCATCGCGGTGCTGCTGCGTCAGGAGTTCTTGCTGGTGATCATGGGCGGCGTGTTCGTGGTGGAGACGCTGTCGGTGATCCTGCAGGTGGGATCTTTCAAGCTGCGCGGGCAACGCATTTTCCGCATGGCGCCGATTCACCACCACTATGAATTGAAAGGCTGGCCGGAGCCGCGCGTTATCGTGCGCTTCTGGATCATTTCGCTGATGCTGGTGCTGATTGGCCTGGCAACGCTGAAGGTGCGTTAATCATGGCAGACTATCAGGGTAGAAAAGTCGTCATCATCGGGTTGGGCCTCACCGGCCTGTCCTGTGTCGATTTCTTCATGGCGCGCGGCGTGACGCCGCGCGTGATGGATACCCGTATCGCGCCGCCAGGGTTGGACAAACTGCCTGAAAGCGTGGAGCGCCATCTGGGCGATCTGAATCAGGACTGGCTGCTGGCGGCGGATCTGATCGTCGCCAGCCCGGGCGTCGCGCTGGCGACCCCGGCATTGAGCGCCGCGGCGGACGCCGGCGTGGAAATCGTCGGCGACGTCGAACTGTTCTGCCGTGAAGCGCAGGCGCCGATCGTGGCGATCACCGGCTCCAACGGTAAAAGCACCGTCACCACCCTGGTGGGCGAGATGGCGAAAGCCGCCGGTTGGGCGGTGGGCGTGGGCGGCAATATCGGCCTGCCGGCGCTGAGCCTGCTGCGTCAGGAATGCCAGCTTTACGTGCTGGAGTTGTCCAGCTTCCAGTTGGAAACGACGTATAGCCTGCGAGCGGCGGCGGCGACCATCCTGAACGTGACCGAAGATCATATGGATCGCTATCCGTTCGGCCTGCAGCAGTATCGCGGCGCCAAGCTGCGCGTGTATGAAAACGCCGCGGTGTGCGTGGTGAACGCCGACGACGCGCTGACCATGCCGGTGCGCGGCGCCGACGAGCGCTGCGTCAGCTTCGGCGCCGACGTGGGCGACTATCACCTGAACCGTCAGCAGGGGGAAACCTGGCTGCGGGTGCGCGGTGAGAAAGTGCTGAATACGCGCGAGATGAAACTGACCGGCCGCCACAATTACACCAACGCCCTGGCGGCGCTGGCGTTGGCGGATGCGGTCAATATTCCGCGCGCGTCCAGCCTGAAGGCGCTGACCACCTTCACCGGCCTGGCGCACCGCTTCCAGTTGGCTTGGGAGAACAACGGCGTGCGTTGGATCAACGATTCCAAAGCCACCAACGTCGGCAGCACCGAAGCGGCGCTGAACGGCCTGCAGGTAGACGGCACGTTGCATCTGCTGCTGGGCGGTGACGGCAAGTCCGCCGATTTCTCGCCGCTGGCGCGCTATCTGCAGGGCGACAACGTGCGTCTGTACTGCTTTGGCCGCGACGGCGCCCAGCTGGCACAGCTGCGGCCGGAAGTGGCGACGTTGACCGAGACCATGGAGCAGGCGATGCGCACCATCGCCGGCCGCGTACAGCCCGGCGACATGGTATTGCTGTCGCCGGCCTGCGCCAGCCTCGATCAGTTCCGTAATTTTGAAGTGCGCGGCGATGAGTTCGCCCGCTTGGCGCAGGAGCTTGGCGGATGAAACTACGCTTGCCGAACTTCGGGCTGACAGAACGGATGAAAGACTGGGTGACCGGCGCGCGCGACAACGATGCGGTCAACATGGTGCTGTACGATCGCACCCTGCTGTGGCTGACCTTCGGGTTGGCATTCATCGGCTTCGTGATGGTGACCTCGGCGTCGATGCCGATCGGCCAACGCCTGGCAGACGATCCGTTCCTGTTCGCCAAACGTGACGCGCTGTACCTCGGCCTGGCGTTCGGTCTGTCGCTGGTGACGCTGCGTATCCCGATGGAAGTTTGGCAGCGCTACAGCAACGTGATGCTGCTGATGTCGATCGTGATGCTGCTGATCGTGCTGGTGGTGGGGAGCTCGGTAAACGGGGCCTCGCGCTGGATCGCGCTCGGCCCGCTGCGTATTCAGCCGGCGGAGCTGTCCAAGCTGTCGCTGTTCTGCTACCTGGCGAGCTATCTGGTGCGCAAGGTGGAAGAGGTGCGCAGCAACTTCTGGGGCTTCTGCAAGCCGATGGGTGTGATGGTGGTGCTGGCGGTGCTGCTGCTGGCGCAGCCGGACCTCGGTACCGTGGTGGTGCTGTTCATCACCACGCTGGCGATGCTGTTCCTGGCCGGCGCGAAAATGTGGCAGTTCCTGGCGATCATCGGCTCCGGCGTGTTCGCCGTGGTGCTGCTGATCATCGCGGAACCGTACCGTATGCGCCGCGTGACCTCGTTCTGGAACCCGTGGGCCGACCCGTTCGGCAGCGGCTACCAGCTGACCCAGTCGCTGATGGCGTTTGGCCGCGGCGAGTTCTGGGGGCAGGGGCTCGGCAACTCGGTACAGAAACTCGAGTATTTGCCGGAAGCGCACACCGACTTCATCTTCTCCATTTTGGGTGAAGAACTGGGCTATATCGGTGTGGTTTTAGCCCTGTTAATGGTATTCTTCGTCGCTTTTCGCGCGATGTCCATCGGGCGCCGCGCGCTGGAGATCGACCAACGCTTCTCCGGCTTCCTGGCCTGCGCGATCGGCGTATGGTTCAGCTTCCAGGCGCTGGTTAACGTCGGCGCCGCGGCGGGCATGCTGCCGACCAAAGGTCTGACGCTGCCGCTGATCAGTTACGGCGGTTCAAGCTTGCTGATTATGTCGACGGCCATCGTGCTGTTGCTGCGAATTGATTATGAAACGCGCCTGACCAAGGCTCAGGCGTTTGTGAAGAGGTAAGGGATGAGCGGGAAACCTAAGCGTTTAATGGTGATGGCAGGCGGTACCGGCGGGCACGTGTTCCCGGGGCTGGCGGTCGCGCATCATCTGATGGCGCAGGGCTGGCAGGTGCGCTGGCTCGGAACCGCAGACCGAATGGAAGCCGATCTGGTGCCGAAGCATGGGATCGAGATTGATTTTATCCGCATCTCCGGCCTGCGCGGCAAAGGCCTGAAGGCCCAGCTGACTGCGCCGCTGCGGATCTGGCAGGCGGTGCGCCAGGCGAAAGCCATCATGCGCAGCTATCAGCCGGATGTGGTGCTGGGGATGGGCGGTTACGTTTCCGGCCCCGGTGGCCTGGCGGCTTGGCAGTGCGGCATCCCGGTGGTGCTGCACGAGCAGAACGGCATCGCCGGCTTGACCAACCGCTGGCTGGCGCGCATCGCCGCCAAAGTGATGCAGGCCTTCCCCGGCGCGTTCCCGAACGCCGAGGTGGTGGGCAACCCGGTGCGCACCGACGTGTTGGCGCTGCCGTTGCCGGCGGAGCGGTTGCAAGGGCGTGAAGGCCCGATCCGCGTGCTGGTGATTGGCGGAAGTCAGGGCGCGCGCGTGCTGAATCAGACAGTTCCTGAAGTCGCGGCGCGTTTGGGCGATAGAATTACGCTCTGGCATCAGGTTGGCAAGGGCGCGCTGGAAACGGTGCTGCGCGACTACGAAAGGGTAGGGCAGACGCAGCACAAGGTGACCGAGTTCATCGACGACATGGCCGCCGCCTACGCCTGGGCCGACGTGGTGGTCTGCCGCTCCGGCGCGTTGACCGTCAGCGAAATCGCGGCGGCGGGGCTGCCGGCGATCTTCGTGCCGTTCATGCATAAGGACCGTCAGCAGTACTGGAACGCGCGCCCGCTGGAAGAAGCCGGCGCGGCGAAGATTATCGAACAGCCGCAGTTCAACGCCGATGTGGTGGCCGAACTGCTGGCGAGCTGGGATCGCAAGACGCTGCTGGCCATGGCCGAGAAAGCGCGCGCGGTCGCCATTCCGGACGCCACCGAGCGCGTGGCGGCGGAGCTGGTGCGGCTCGCCAAGTAACGAGTGCAGGGGTTCGGTGCGCTGAACCTGAATAAAAGCAATGTGATGTAGGGCCGGGGTACCGGATCCGTATTAGAGAGAGTGATGAATACACAACAACTGGCGAAACTACGTACTATCGTGCCCGAGATGCGTCGCGTCCGGCACATTCACTTTGTCGGCATCGGTGGTGCCGGCATGGGTGGTATCGCCGAAGTGTTGGCAAACGAAGGGTATCAGATCAGCGGCTCCGACCTGGCGCCGAATCCGGTCACCCAACAGTTGAGCGCGCTCGGGGCGACGATTTACTTCAATCACCGTCCGGAAAACGTGCTGGATGCGAGCGTGGTGGTGGTGTCTACCGCCATCTCCGCCGACAACCCGGAGATCGTCGCCGCCCGTGAAGCGCGCATCCCGGTGATCCGCCGCGCAGAGATGCTGGCGGAGCTGATGCGTTTTCGCCACGGCATCGCTATCGCCGGCACGCACGGCAAAACCACCACCACGGCGATGGTCTCGAGCATTTACGCCGAAGCCCGCCTGGACCCGACCTTTGTCAACGGCGGGCTGGTGAAGGCGGCGGGCACCCACGCGCGACTGGGGTCCAGCCGTTATCTGATCGCGGAAGCGGATGAGAGCGATGCGTCGTTCCTGCATCTGCAGCCGATGGTGGCCGTGGTCACCAACATCGAAGCCGACCACATGGACACCTACCAGGGCGACTTTGAGAACCTGAAGCAGACGTTTATCAATTTCTTGCACAACCTGCCGTTCTACGGCCGCGCGGTGATGTGCATCGACGATCCGGTAGTGCGCGAGCTGTTGCCGCGCGTGGGTCGCCATATCACCACCTACGGCTTCAGTGACGATGCCGATGTGCGCATCGAAGACTACCGGCAGATTGGGCCGCAGGGGCACTTTACCCTGAGCCGTCAGGACAAGCCGTTGCTGACGGTGACGCTGAACGCGCCGGGCCGCCACAATGCGTTGAACGCCGCAGCGGCGGTAGCGGTAGCGACCGAAGAAGGCATCGACGACGAGGATATCCTGCGCGCGCTGGCGGGCTTCCAGGGCACCGGGCGCCGCTTCGATTTCCTCGGTGAGTTCCCGCTGGAGCCGGTCAACGGCAAAGCGGGCAGCGCGATGCTGGTGGACGACTACGGCCACCATCCGACCGAAGTGGACGCCACGCTGAAAGCGGCGCGCGCCGGCTGGCCGGACAAGCGTCTGGTGATGATCTTCCAGCCGCACCGTTATACGCGCACCCGCGATCTGTACGACGATTTCGCCAACGTGCTGTCGCAGGTGGATGTGCTGCTGATGCTCGACGTGTACGCCGCCGGCGAAGCGCCGATCCCGGGCGCGGACAGCCGTTCGCTGTGCCGCACCATCCGCAGCCGCGGTAAGCTGGATCCGATCCTGGTTTCCGATGCCGATACCGTGCCGGAAACCCTGGCGCAGCTGCTGCAGGATGAAGACCTGGTGCTGGTGCAAGGCGCCGGCAACGTGGGCAAAATCGCCCGTAAACTGGCCGAGCTGAAGCTGCAGCCGCCGAAGAAAGAGGAGGAGCACCATGGCTGATAAAGTTGCAGTTCTGCTGGGCGGCACCTCCGCTGAACGTGACGTTTCCCTGCAATCCGGCGCCGCGGTGCTGGCCGGGTTGCGCGAAGCCGGTATCGATGCGCACGGCGTCGATACCCGCGATTTCCCGGTGACCCAGCTGAAAGAGCAGGGGTTCACCAAAGTGTTTATCGCGCTGCATGGCCGCGGCGGCGAGGACGGCACCCTACAGGGGCTGCTGGAGTTCCTCGAGCTGCCTTATACCGGCAGCGGCGTGATGGCCTCGGCGCTGACCATGGACAAATGGCGCACCAAGATGGTGTGGCAGTCGATGGGCTTGCCGGTGGCGCCTTACGTGGCGCTGAATCGCCAGCTGTATCTCGGCGCTGAAAAAGCAGCGCTGCTGGCGCGCGTGGCGGATCTCGGCCTGCCGCTGATCGTCAAGCCGAGCCGAGAAGGCTCCAGCGTCGGCATGAGCAAGGTCACCGAGAGCGCCGCGTTGGAAGCCGCGCTGGAAGAGGCCTTCCGTCATGACGACGATGTGCTGGTGGAGAAATGGCTGAGCGGCCCGGAATACACCGTGGCGATGCTGGGCGACCAGGTGCTGCCGTCGATCCGCATCCAGCCGGCCGGCGTGTTTTACGACTATCAGGCCAAGTACATTTCGGACGACACGCAGTACTTCTGCCCGAGCGGTTTGAGCGCCGAGCAGGAAGCCGAGATGGCGGCGTTGGCGCTGCGCGCCTATCGCGGCCTGGACTGCAGCGGCTGGGGTCGCGTCGACGTGATGCAAGACAGCGATGGCAGCTTCTATCTGCTTGAGGTGAATACCTCTCCGGGCATGACCAGTCATAGCCTGGTGCCGATGGCAGCGCGCCAGTTTGGATTAAGCTTCTCGCAGTTGGTGGCGAGAATTTTGGAGTTGGCCGACTGATATGTCGCAAGCTGCCCTGAATGCGCGCGATCGCGAGGTGGATAACGGCCCGCGCCGCAGCAATGGAACCCAGTTGGCGGGAATGATTTTCCTGCTGATGGTGTTGGGAACGGTCGTGTGGAGCGGTTGGGCGGTGCTTGGCTGGATGAAAGACGCCAGTCGCCTGCCGCTCTCAAGGCTGGTGGTGACCGGCGAACGCCACTACACCACCAACGATGATATTCGTCAGGCGATCCTGGCGCTGGGCGCGCCCGGCACCTTTATGACGCAGGATGTGGACGTTATCCAGCAGCAGATCGAGCGTCTGCCGTGGATCAAGCAGGCCAGCGTGCGCAAACAATGGCCGGATGAGCTGAAGATCCATCTGGTGGAGTACGTCCCGGTGGCGCGCTGGAACGATTTGCACATGGTGGACGCCGAAGGCAAAGCGTTCAGCGTGCCGGCGGAGCGGGCGGGCAAGCAGAAGTTGCCGCTGCTCTACGGGCCGGAAGGGAGCGAGCAGGATGTGCTGGAAGGCTATCGGGCGATGAGCGCTTCGTTGGCGGCCAGCAAATATACGCTGAAAATGGCGGCGATGACCGCGCGCCATTCCTGGCAGCTGGCGCTGGACAACGATGTCCGGCTTGAGCTGGGGCGCGATGACCGCAATGGGCGTTTGCAGCGGTTTATCGAGCTTTACCCGGTATTGCAGCAGCAGGGCCAGGCGGAGAGCAAGCGTGTCAGCTATGTCGATCTGCGCTACGAGTCCGGCGCTTCGGTAGGGTGGGCTCCGGTGTTGGTCGATCCGCAGGCGCTTGGCGGTCAGCAAAACAGTAATCAGCAACAGAATCAGGCACAGGCAAAACAACAATGATCAAGTCGACGGACAGAAAACTGGTAGTTGGACTGGAGATCGGTACTGCAAAAGTCTCCGCATTGGTAGGGGAAGTTCTGCCCGATGGCATGGTCAACATTATCGGGGTGGGCAGCTGCCCGTCTCGCGGCATGGATAAGGGTGGCGTAAACGACCTGGAGTCGGTGGTGAAGTGCGTACAGCGCGCCATCGATCAGGCCGAGCTGATGGCGGACTGCCAGATCTCCTCGGTGTATCTGGCGCTGTCGGGCAAACACATCAGCTGCCAGAACGAAATCGGCATGGTGCCGATTTCGGAAGAGGAAGTGACGCAGGATGACGTGGAGAACGTGGTGCACACCGCCAAATCGGTGCGCGTGCGCGACGAACACCGCATCCTGCACGTGATTCCTCAGGAATACGCCATCGATTATCAGGAAGGCATTAAAAACCCGGTTGGGCTGTCCGGCGTGCGCATGCAGGCCAAGGTGCATCTGATTACCTGCCATAACGATATGGCGAAGAACATCGTCAAGGCCGTGGAACGTTGCGGCCTGAAAGTTGACCAACTTATTTTCGCCGGTCTGGCCGCGAGCTACGCGGTGCTGACCGAAGATGAACGCGAACTCGGCGTTTGCGTGGTGGATATCGGCGGCGGCACCATGGATATGGCGGTGTACACCGGCGGTGCGCTGCGCCACACCAAAGTGATCCCTTATGCCGGGAACGTGGTCACCAGCGATATCGCCTACGCCTTCGGCACGCCGCCGACCGACGCGGAAGCGATTAAAGTTCGACACGGCTGTGCGCTTGGGTCGATTGTTAGCAAGGATGAGAATGTAGAGGTGCCTAGCGTCGGGGGACGTCCTCCGCGCAGTCTGCAAAGACAGACGCTGGCTGAAGTCATTGAGCCACGCTACACCGAACTGTTGAATCTGGTTAACGATGAAATTTTGCAATTGCAGGAGCAACTGCGTCAGCAAGGGGTGAAGCATCATCTGGCGGCAGGTATCGTGCTGACCGGTGGCGCCGCCCAGATTGATGGCCTGGCAGCCTGTGCGCAACGGGTGTTCCACACTCAGGTACGCATCGGCCAACCCTTGAACATCACGGGTCTGACGGATTATGCGCAGGAGCCTTACTACTCGACGGCGGTAGGTCTGCTGCACTATGGAAAAGAGTCTCACCTGAGCGGTGAGACGGAAGTAGAAAAACGCGCCTCGGTGGGCAATTGGTTTAAACGCATCAATAGCTGGCTGAGAAAAGAGTTTTAATGTTTCAACAAAGAGATCATGCTGAGTAATCTTTTTATGATCTCGCAGCGACAGGCACAAAACGGAGAGAAACTATGTTTGAACCAATGGAACTAACCAATGACGCGGTGATTAAAGTCATCGGCGTCGGCGGCGGCGGTGGCAACGCCGTTGAACACATGGTGCGCGAGCGCATCGAAGGTGTTGAATTCTTCGCTGTGAACACGGACGCCCAGGCGCTCCGCAAAACGGCGGTTGGCCAAACCATCCAGATCGGTAGCGGTATTACCAAAGGTCTGGGTGCGGGCGCGAACCCGGAAGTGGGTCGCAATTCAGCGGAAGAAGACCGCGAAGCCCTGCGCGCAGCGCTGGACGGCGCAGACATGGTCTTCATCGCGGCCGGCATGGGTGGCGGTACCGGTACCGGTGCGGCGCCAGTGGTGGCTGAAGTGGCTAAAGATTTGGGTATTCTGACCGTGGCCGTGGTGACCAAGCCTTTCAACTTCGAAGGCAAGAAGCGCATGGCATTCGCGGAGCAGGGTATCGCTGAGCTGTCCAAACACGTGGACTCGCTGATCACCATCCCGAACGACAAATTGCTGAAAGTTCTGGGGCGCGGCATCTCTCTGCTGGATGCGTTCGGCGCGGCCAACGACGTGCTGAAAGGCGCGGTGCAGGGTATCGCCGAGCTGATCACCCGTCCGGGCCTGATGAACGTCGACTTCGCCGACGTGCGCACCGTGATGTCCGAAATGGGCTACGCGATGATGGGTTCCGGCGTGGCTTGCGGTGAAGACCGTGCCGAAGAAGCGGCCGAAATGGCGATCTCCAGCCCACTGCTGGAAGACATCGACCTGTCCGGCGCGCGCGGCGTGCTGGTCAACATTACCGCCGGCTTCGACCTGCGTCTGGATGAGTTCGAAACCGTGGGTAACACCATCCGTGCGTTCGCTTCCGACAACGCGACCGTGGTTATCGGTACCTCGCTGGATCCGGAAATGAACGACGAACTGCGCGTTACCGTGGTTGCAACCGGTATCGGTATGGACAAACGTCCTGAAATCACCCTGGTGACCAATAAGCAGGCCAGCCAGCCGGTGATGGATCACCGTTATCAGCAGCACGGCATGTCGCCTCTGCCGCAGGAAGTGAAACCTGCCGCCAAGGTGGTCAACGACCAAGCTGCGCAACCGAATAAAGAGCCCGACTATCTTGATATTCCAGCCTTCCTGCGTAAACAGGCAGACTAAGAATATCCTGAGAATTTGGAATCTCCGCTCTTTGTGCTAAACTGTCCCGCCAGCCATGCTGTATGCTTGGCTGGTAGGATGGATAACATTGCGAGATAAAACGATGATCAAACAAAGGACATTAAAACGTATTGTTCAGGCGACTGGCGTCGGTTTGCATACCGGCAAGAAAGTCACGCTGACAATGCGCCCAGCGCCGGCTAATACCGGGGTCATCTATCGTCGCACTGACTTGAATCCACCGGTTGATTTTCCGGCTGATGCAAAATCCGTGCGTGATACCATGCTCTGTACTTGCCTGGTGAATGAGCATGACGTGCGTATTTCGACCGTTGAGCACCTCAACGCCGCGCTGGCTGGGTTGGGCATCGACAACATCGTTATCGAAGTCGACGCCGCTGAAATCCCAATCATGGACGGCAGCGCCAGTCCGTTCGTGTTCTTGCTGCTGGATGCCGGCATCGAAGAACTGAACTCGGCGAAGAAATTCCTGCGTCTGAAAGAGACCGTGCGTGTTGAAGATGGCGACAAATGGGCTGAGCTGTCCCCGCATAACGGGTTCCGCCTGGACTTCACCATCGACTTCAACCACCCGGCTATCGACGCCAGCTCTCAGCGCTATCGTCTCGATTTCTCGGCTGAGTCGTTCGTGCGTCAAATCAGCCGCGCGCGCACCTTCGGGTTTATGCGCGACATCGAATACCTGCAGTCCCGCGGCCTGGCCCTGGGCGGCAGCTTCGATTGCGCTATCGTGGTAGATGACTACCGCGTGCTGAACGAAGACGGTCTGCGTTTCGAAGACGAATTCGTACGTCACAAAATGCTGGACGCCATCGGCGACCTGTTCATGTGCGGCCACAACATCATTGGCGCGTTCACCGCGTTCAAGTCTGGCCACGCGCTGAACAACAAACTGCTGCAGGCCGTACTGGCCAAGCAGGAAGCGTGGGAATACGTGACCTTCCAGGACGAAGCCGAAATGCCGTTGGCATTCAAGGCACCGTCCACCGTATTGGCGTAAGGTCTGAATTCCTCGCCTGCTGCAAATAATGGCAGGCGCATCCTCTGAGAGCCTGAGAATTCAGGCTCGTGATGCCGTCTGATGTTTTGCAGCTGTGTCGCTGATCACTTATCACGACTGGTTGTGTTGGTACCCTCTCCGGCCAATGCAGCCAGCCGTTCCAATATCTTGCGCAGTTTCTCCGGGCTACGGCTCGCCAACCCTCTCAGCTCTTCCGCACTTTTCAGACTCAAATGCCGCATCGGCACGGGTTTTTCCGGCGCTTTCTCTGCGTTTTGCACCTGGTGGCTGCCTTTCGCCATCAAGGCCGGATTAATCCTGATGTCGATCGACGACAATGATGGTAGAATTTGCGCTCGTAGTGCAGACAGCAGAGCGGGTTGTTCGTAGCGCAAGCGCATCATCCAGCTGGCATTTGCCGTTTCGAGCACTAAAATACCCTGTCGGAAATTCGCGACGCGGCACCAGGGATGCAGGGGAGCGGGCAACAGGCTCTTCACTGCACGGTTAAGCTTGAGCAGCGCCACCGCGCGTTGCTGGACGTTATGCAGCGGCCCTTTGCTGCCGGCAGACGCGTCGTCGAACAGGACATCTAATAATTGTGGACGGCTATCGCGCATAATGGGCTCCGGCGGATTATAAACTCGTGATCGGTATTCTAAATCGTTGGCGACAATTTGGCAGACGTTATTTCTGGCCCCATCTCCTGTTAGGGATGGTTGCGGCCACGCTTGGCGCGTCTTCCAATTTGCCCGGCGCCCCCGATCAGGCCGCACTGCCGAATACGTCGTCCAGCCTTAACCGGCAAAATGCGGCCAATGGCACCTTCAACAGCCTGGCCCTGCTGCAGGACGCGCACCGCCGTCCTACCTTCAGCGTAGATTATTGGCAGCAACATGCGCTGCGCACCGTCATTCGTCACCTTTCTTTCGCGCTGGCTCCGCAGGCGGTTTATGCGCGGGTGCAGGAGAGCGAAGCCGAAGCCGAACCCCCTTTGCAGGTGGCGCAACTGGCGCTGCTGTCCACCCTCAACGCGCTGCTGACGCACGAGCCGAAGCCGCCGACCATCATTCGCCACACCCACCTTGAGGTGCTGCCAACGCTGGCACGGCACCAGACCGGCCTGTGGGTGGCGCAGGTACAGGGCATTCGCGCCGGGCCTGCCGCGCTCGTCTGACTCCGCCCTTCGGGCACAAAAACCATAAATAATAGCAAGTTGACTGCCGTGTCAGGCCGTCATGACAGAGATATCAAACATCATGTTAGTGAAATTATTAACCAAAGTTTTTGGCAGCCGTAACGATCGTACCCTGCGCCGCATGCGCAAAGTGGTTGAGCAGATCAACCGCATGGAACCGGACATGGAAAAACTGTCCGATGATGAGCTGAAAGCGAAAACCAACGAATTCCGCGCGCGCCTGGAGAAGGGCGAATCGCTGGAAAGCCTGATCCCGGAAGCCTTCGCCGTAGTGCGTGAGGCGAGCAAACGCGTGTTCGGCATGCGTCACTTCGACGTGCAGCTGCTGGGCGGCATGGTGCTGAACGATCGCTGCATCGCCGAGATGCGCACCGGTGAAGGTAAAACCCTGACCGCGACGCTGCCGGCTTACCTGAACGCCCTGAGCGGCCGCGGCGTGCACGTCGTGACCGTCAACGACTATCTGGCGCAGCGTGACGCCGAAAACAACCGTCCGCTGTTCGAGTTCCTCGGCCTGAGCATCGGTATCAACCTGCCGGGCATGCCGGCGCCGGCCAAGCGTGAAGCTTACGCCGCCGACATCACCTACGGTACCAACAACGAATACGGCTTCGACTACCTGCGCGACAACATGGCGTTCAGCCCGGAAGAGCGCGTGCAGCGCAAACTGCACTATGCGCTGGTGGATGAGGTGGACTCCATCCTGATCGATGAAGCGCGTACGCCGCTGATCATCTCCGGCCCGGCCGAAGACAGCTCCGAGATGTACATCAAGGTCAACAAGCTGATCCCTAAACTGATCCGCCAGGAAAAAGAAGACTCCGACACCTTCAAGGGGGAAGGGCACTTCTCGGTGGATGAGAAGGCGCGCCAGGTTCACCTGACCGAACGCGGCCTGATCCTGATCGAAGAGATGCTGGTGGAAGCCGGCATCATGGATGAGGGCGAGTCGCTGTACTCACCGACCAACATCATGCTGATGCACCACGTTACCGCCGCGCTGCGCGCCCACGTGCTGTTCACCCGCGACGTTGACTACATCGTGAAAGACGGCGAAGTGATCATCGTCGACGAACACACCGGCCGTACCATGCAGGGCCGCCGCTGGTCCGACGGCCTGCACCAGGCGGTGGAAGCCAAAGAAGGCGTGGAGATCCAGAACGAGAACCAGACGCTGGCTTCGATCACCTTCCAGAACTACTTCCGTCTGTACGAGAAGCTGGCGGGGATGACCGGTACCGCTGATACCGAAGCCTTCGAATTCAGCTCGATCTACAAGCTGGACACCATCGTGGTGCCAACCAACCGTCCGATGATCCGTAAGGACATGCCGGATCTGGTATATATGACCGAGAAAGAGAAGATCGGCGCCATCATCGAGGACATCCGCGAGCGTACCGCCAAAGGCCAGCCGGTGCTGGTGGGCACCATCTCGATCGAGAAATCCGAAGTGGTTTCCCGCGAACTGACCAAAGCGGGCATCGAGCACAAGGTGCTGAACGCCAAGTTCCACGCCATGGAAGCGGATATCGTCGCCCAGGCCGGCCAGAGCGGCGCGGTGACCATCGCCACCAACATGGCGGGCCGTGGTACCGATATCGTGCTGGGCGGCAGCTGGCAGGCCGAAGTGGCGCTGCTGGAAGCGCCGACCGAAGAGCAGATCGAAGCCATCAAAGCCGCCTGGAAAGAACGCCACGACGCGGTGCTGGCGGCGGGCGGCCTGCATATCATCGGCACCGAGCGCCATGAATCGCGCCGTATCGATAACCAGCTGCGCGGCCGTTCCGGTCGTCAGGGCGATGCCGGTTCATCCCGCTTCTACCTGTCGATGGAAGATGCCCTGATGCGTATCTTCGCTTCGGATCGCGTGTCCGGCATGATGCGTAAACTGGGTATGAAAGAAGGCGAAGCGATTGAGCACCCGTGGGTGACCAAGGCGATCGCCAACGCCCAGCGCAAGGTAGAGAGCCGCAACTTCGACATCCGTAAGCAGCTGCTGGAATACGACGACGTCGCCAACGATCAGCGCCGCGCCATCTACAGCCAGCGTAACGAATTGCTGGACGTGTCCGACGTGAGCGAAACCATCGCCAGCATCCGCGAGGACGTGTTCAAGAGCACCATCGACAACTACATCACGCCGCAGTCGCTGGAAGAAGAGTGGGACATTCAGGGGTTGGAAGAGCGCCTGAAGAACGACTTCGATCTGGAGATGCCGATCGCACAATGGCTGGACAAAGAGCCGGAGCTGCACGAAGAGACGCTGCGCGAACGCATTCTGGAGAACGCCAAAGAGCAGTACCAGCGTAAGGAAGACGTGGTCGGCAGCGAAATGATGCGCAACTTCGAGAAGGGCGTGATGCTGCAGACGCTGGACTCCCTGTGGAAAGAGCACCTGGCGGCGATGGACTACCTGCGTCAGGGTATCCACCTGCGCGGCTATGCGCAGAAGGATCCGAAGCAGGAGTACAAGCGTGAATCCTTCAACATGTTCGCCACCATGCTGGAATCGCTGAAATACGAAGTGATCAGCGTGCTGAGCAAGGTACAGGTGCGGATGCCGGAAGAGGTGGAAGCGCTGGAACAGCAGCGCCGTGAAGAGGCTGAGCGTCTGGCGCAGCACCAACAGTTGAGCCACCACGACGAGAACGCGCTGGTGACCGAAGATCCGAACGCGCCGGCGACCGCCGAGCGTAAAGTGGGCCGCAACGATCCATGCCCATGCGGCTCCGGCAAGAAATACAAGCAGTGCCACGGCCGCCTGCAGTAATGCCGGCCGCGGTTAACCGATAATACCAGGGGTTCAGCTTGCTGAGCCCCTGTTTTTTGACACCCATCAGGAGGGTGAGATGAAACATCTGAATATCGCCGTGGGCATCATCCGCAATGCGCAACGGGAGATCTTTATTACCCGCCGCGCCGCCGACGCGCACATGGCCGGGTTCTGGGAGTTTCCCGGCGGCAAGATCGAACAGGGTGAAACGCCGGAACAGGCGCTGAGCCGCGAGCTGCGGGAAGAGACCGGTATCGAAGCCGAACGTGCCGAGCTGCTGGAGGTGGTGGAGCATCGCTTCAGCGATCGCATCGTGACGCTGAATTTTTATCTGGTGGAGGCCTGGGCAGGCGAGCCGTTCGGCCGTGAAGGGCAACCGATGCGCTGGGTAAAACAGGCGGAGCTGCGTGAAGACGAATTCCCGGAAGCCAACGTCGGCATCATCCGACTGCTGGTGGCGCAGGCGAACGCCGCGCAATGACAAGCGTGGCCTGGCGCCCGCCAGGCCAACCGTGGGCGATCAGCGATCGTCCATTTCACTCCAGTCTTCGCTTTCCGACAGATCGCTGTTGCTCGGAATGCGCTTCTCTTCATCGGCCCACTCGCCGAGATCGATCAGCTGGCAGCGCTTGCTGCAAAACGGCCGGAACGGGCTGACTTCACCCCAAACCACGCCGGTGCCACAGGTTGGGCATTTTACTACGGTCGTCATAACGGTTCCTTACGCCTTCTGTCAGTGCTGAGAAGGCTTTCTTTCACAAGTTCAACAACAGGCCAGTTCGAACGTCAGGCGTTCAGGCACCACGCCATTTTCGCTGTCCAGCGGCAGGAAACGAATGGCATAACGCGTCTTGTGGCCGGAAATCTGCGGATAAAGCTGCGGCGCCAGATGGAGGCGCAGGCGCAGCAGATCTGCCCCTTCGGCATTATCCTGGAAGAAGCCGTTCAGGCTGATTTGATTGCGGAACGGCCCGGACTGGCGGATCAGATCCAGCACCATGGTCAGCGCCTGGTTCAGCGGATCCAGCGACTGCAGCCAGGCGGCGACGTCGGCGTCGCGATCCTGCTGCGGCGCGTGCATCCACATGTGCAGGGTCGGCAGATCGAAGCTGCAGCAGCCGCCGGGAATGTTCAGCCGTTGACGCACCAGGCCGATCAGCCGGTCTTCGCGCAACGCCTGACCGAGGCGCGGTGCCGCCATCAGCGCCGATGCGCGCGACTTCAACTGGCCGCGCAGCTGATCGATCAGCGCCATGTCCACGCCCGGCACATCGGCCCAGGCCAGCAGTTTTTGCTGCTGGCGCTCCAGCTCTTTGAGCAGTTCGGTGCGCACTTCGCCGCGCTCCAGCACGTCCAGCAAGTCGGAGACGGTGCGAAAGAAGGTGAGGGCGATGGCGGTTTCACTCAGGGCGCGTTGGCCGTGCAGCTGTTGCAGCAGGAATTCGATGCGCAGCCAGGTGCGCATTTTTTCGTTCAGCGGGTGTTCAAAGAGAACGGTTGGGGAAACATCACTCATGCAGTTTAATCCTGTTGGGGCGCTGTTGCCGCCAGTTCAAGGTAGCGACGATGCAGTGCGGCGACCTGTGGCTCTATCCCCTGAGCGGCGCCGCTGTTGTCAATAATGTCATCCGCCACGGCGAGGCGCTGCCGGCGCGTGGCTTGGGCGGCGAGAATGCTTTGCGCCTGCTCACGGCTGACGCCGTCGCGCGCGATGGTGCGAGCCAGCTGGGTTTCGGCGTCGACGTCGATCACCAGCACCCGATCGGCGCGATCCTGCAGGCCGTTTTCCACCAGCAGCGGCACCACCCACAGCGCGTACGGGCTGGCGGCCTGCGTCAGTTGGCGCTGGGTTTCACGGTGTATCAGCGGATGCAGCAGCTGGTTCAGCCAGGTTTTGTCATCGGGATGGCTAAAGATGCGCTGACGCAGCGCAGCGCGGTTCAACGCGCCGTCCGGCAGCAACATTTCATTACCAAATCGTTCGGCGATCGCGGCCAAGGCAGGGGTGCCCGGCTCGACGACCTGACGGGCGATCACGTCGGCATCGACAAGGGTTGCGCCGTGGCGCGCAAAGGCGTTCGCGACGGTCGTCTTGCCGCTGCCTATGCCCCCGGTCAACGCAACAATGTAGGCCATGGTGTTAGGTGCATCCGATGTTCATAAAAAAATAATAGTCGAATCATAAAGCGATCGCGCAGAAGTGCAAGTCGGCAGGCGGCGCTTGCGCGTCGGCACCGTTCGGGCGGCGAGAAAAAGCGCAGCGGCACGGCAAAAATGAGCGGGCAATCACACTGCGATTATGCAGGTAAATTTGTCGGATTGTAGCGTAAATAAAGGCGAATTCGCAGTCTTGTTCGGCGATTATTAGCGCGTATTATAACGTCACTGGAACTGGCATTAATCTCGCCGCCGCCTTTTTGCGCCACTGGAAAGCCGTCGGGCAGAGATTCGAACATCCTCCTTGCGATCCGTCGCCATTAACCAGGAAATCATAAGTCATGCGTATTGAAGAAGATTTGAAGTTGGGCTTTAAAGACGTGTTGATCCGCCCTAAGCGCTCCACGCTGAAAAGCCGTTCCGAGGTTGAACTGGAACGTCAGTTTACCTTCAAGCATTCAGGTTGCAGCTGGTCCGGCGTGCCAATTATCGCCGCCAACATGGACACGGTGGGCACCTTCCGCATGGCCGAGGCCCTGGCTTCTTTCGACGTTCTCACCGCCGTACACAAACATTACAGCGTCGAGCAATGGGCTGACTTTGTGCAGCGCATGCCGGAATCGGTGCTGCGCCACGTGATGGTGTCCACCGGCACCTCCGAAGCCGACTTCGCCAAAATGCAGCAGATCCTGGCCCTGTCTCCGGCGCTGAAATTCATCTGCATCGACGTGGCCAACGGCTACTCTGAACACTTCGTCGCCTTCCTGCAGAAAGCGCGCGAAGCCTGCCCGAATCACGTGATCTGCGCCGGCAACGTAGTGACCGGCGAGATGGTGGAAGAGCTGATCCTCTCCGGCGCCGACATCGTTAAGGTTGGCATCGGCCCGGGCTCAGTCTGTACTACCCGCGTGAAGACCGGCGTGGGCTACCCGCAGCTGTCGGCGGTGATCGAATGCGCCGATGCGGCCCACGGGCTGGGCGGCCAAATCGTCAGCGACGGCGGCTGCTCGGTGCCGGGCGACGTCGCTAAAGCCTTCGGCGGCGGCGCTGACTTCGTGATGTTGGGCGGCATGCTGGCCGGCCACGACGAGTGTGAAGGCACCGTGGTGGAAGAGAACGGCGAAAAGTTCATGCTGTTCTACGGCATGAGCTCCGAGTCGGCGATGAAGCGCCACGTCGGCGGCGTGGCGGAGTATCGCGCGGCCGAAGGCAAAACCGTCAAGCTGCCGCTGCGCGGCGAGGTGGAGTTTACCGTGCGCGATATCCTCGGCGGCCTGCGCTCTGCTTGCACCTACGTTGGCGCCGAGCGCCTGAAAGAGCTGACCAAGCGCACCACCTTTATCCGCGTGGCGGAGCAGGAAAACCGCGTCTTCGGCAGCAAATAAGCCGCACCTTGCATTCGGGCGTCGCGTACTGCGGTGCCCGCTATCCTCTTTTTTATCCCAGCACGCTGCCCAGTTGAAAGATAGGCAGGTACATGGCGATCACCAAAGCGCCGACAATCCCGCCCACCACTAGCATCAGCAGCGGCTCCAGCGTTTGCGCCAGCGTATCGGCCAGCTCGTGCGTCTGCCGTTCATACCACTGCGCCAATTTATCCAGTAAGGCGTCCAGCGAGCCCGATTCTTCGCCCACCCGCACCAGCTGCCGGCACAGCGGCGGAAACAGCGGTTGCAGGGCGAGGGCGTGATGAAACGCCTCGCCTTCGGCGAGCTGCCGCTGCACCTGCTCCAGCGCCTGCCGGTACAGCAGATGGTCGGCCGCCAGCGCCGCCGCGTTCAAGCCTTCCACCAGCGTCAGCCCCGCGCGTTGGGTCATGGTCAGAATACGAAAGGTTTGGCTCAGCGCGCCGCCGCTCACCAGCCGGGCGATCAGCGGCAGGCGCAGCAAGGCGGCCTGCTCACGTCGGCGCCACGGCGGGCGCGGATGCAGCCAGCGGCAATAGCCGAACAGTAATGCGCCGAGCAGCAGCGCCAAATAGGGGCCAACGGCGATCAGCAGCGCGGACACCCCCAATAACCCTTGGGTAAACCAGGGCAGCGGCGCATCGAACGACTGATAAACCTTGGCGAATTCCGGCAGCACCATCACCAGCATCAGCACGCTGACCAGCAGCGCCACCGCACAGATGAAGAGAGGATAGCGCAGCGCTTTCGCTACTTTGCGGCGCAGCAGCAGCTGGGCTTCCTGCTGTTGTGCCAGCTGCAGGCAGCAGCGATCGAGGTTGCCGGTCAGTTCGCCGATGGCGATCAGTTGGCGATAGATAGGCGGAAAAACGCCTGGCTGCGCGGCAAGGGTTTCGGAGAGCGGCTGCCCTTCACGCACCTGTTCTGCCAACTGGCGCAACAGGCAACGCCAGGCTGCCGAAGGGTGCTCTGTCGCCAGCAGCTGCAGCGTATTGACCAGCGGCAGCCCGGCCTGCAACAGAGTGGCGAGCTGGCGGGTGAAGTGGATTAACGGTTCTCCGCGCCACTGACCGGGCGTGATGCGTTTGCCGTGCCCAATCCGCCAAGGTTGCAGGCCTTGTTCGATCAGCAACCGGCTCACCTGCCGCTTTTCATCGCTCATCAGTTCGCCGCGGCGCAAGGCGCCCTGGGCGTCGAAAGCCTGCCAAAGAAACAGCCGGCGCGCTTTCATGGTGCGGTTACGCCGAGCTGGACGACGTCGATCACGCGGTACAGTTCTTCCAGCGAGGTCGTGCCTTCGCTGGCCAGCGCCAGCCCGGCCTGCAGCAGCGAAAGCTGCCCCTGCTCGCGGGCGACATCCGCCAGCAGGCTGGGCGCGGCGTTCGCCAGCAACGCCGCCTGTATTTCCGGCGTAATGGCCAACAGCTCATACACGCCGATGCGCCCATAGTAGCCGCCGAAGCAATGCTCGCAGCCGTCGGCGCGCCAGGCGGTCAGCGGCTCCGGCCAGACCGAGGCAGGAAAATGCGTCGGCTGGCTGTGCGGGTAGCGGCAGTGGCGACACAGCCTGCGCACCAGCCGCTGCGCGATGACCAGCTTCAGGCAGCCGGCGAGCAGGTAGCCGGGGATACCCATGTGCATCAGGCGCGTCAGGGTTTCGCCGGTGGAGTTGGTATGCAGCGTCGACAGCACCAGGTGGCCGGTTTGCGCGGCCTTGACCGCGATCTCGGCGGTTTCCGCATCGCGGATCTCGCCGATCATGATGACATCCGGATCCTGGCGCAGCAGGGCGCGCAGCACCCGGGCGAAGCTCAGCTCGGTTTTGGCGTTGATCTGGGTTTGATTGACGCCGAACAGCGGTATCTCGACAGGATCTTCGACGCTGCACAGGTTGCTTTGCGCATCGTTCAACTGACGCAGACCGCTGTACAGCGTGACCGTCTTGCCGCTGCCGGTCGGGCCGGTCACCAGGATCAAACCTTGCGGGCAGGCCAGCGCCGTCGCGTAGCGCGCCAGATCCGCTCGGCCCATGCCCAGTTGATCCAGCGGCAGCTCCTGCTGTTCGCCCTGCTGAACGCGCAGCACCACCTTTTCGCCGTGTAGCGTCGGCAGAGTGGCGATACGCATGGCATAGCGAGCGCCGTCCAACGTCAGGCTGAGCTGCCCGTCCTGAGGCTGACGGCGCTCGGCGATATCCAGCTGGCCGAGGATCTTCAGCCGGGCGATGAGGCGTGCGGTCAGCTGGGGTGACGGCGAGGCGAGGGTTTGCAGCACGCCGTCGATGCGCAGGCGAATGCGAAAATGCTGCCGAAAGGGCTCGAAGTGGACGTCCGAGGCGCGACGCTGAATGGCCAGGCGCAGCGTCTGGTTGATGAACTGCACCACCGGCGCGTCGCCGTCGTCGGGGTAGGCGATGTCGGCGCTGTCTTCTTCGGCCGCCAGCGGCGCCGGTAGCGGTTCCTGGCGTTGGTTCAGCGCCTGCTCCAGCCTGGCCGCCGGCCATTGCTCCAGATGGATGCGCTTGCCGGTGGCGAAACGCAGCGCCGCCAGCAGCCCTTGCGGCGCCTCTTCGTTGAGGGCGATCGTCAGGGTGGTCGGATCTTCGTTCAGCGCCAGCGCCTGATAGCGCCGGCACAGGGCGTGAACTTCTTCGCTGATTTGCGCGTTCATCGCCGTTACTCCGCCGCGTTGTCGAAGCGGAAGACTTCCTGGCACACTTCAACCAGCGTTGCGTTTTCGCTGCTGCACAGCCGGCTCCAGCGGGTCAGCCCATCGGCGTTCACTTTGGGGGTTAATGCCACCGCCAGCCCCTGCAGCGTTTGGGTGCCGGTCAGGGTGATCACGCCTTTGACGACTTTCACCCCGCTGACGTAACGCGACGTGCCGCCGGTGGGAATGCCTTTGCTGCCGGCTTCACAGCCGGTGGGGGCGCCTTCGTCCAGCACGCACAGCTCGACCGCCAGTTTGTACGGCGACATGGTTTGCAGCATGTCGGTCATCGCCGCTTTCTGGATGTAGCGCTGGTAGGCGGGAATGCCGATGGCGCTGAGGATGGCGATGATGGCGATCACCACCATCAGTTCTATCAGGGTAAAGCCGCGTTGCGTTTCCATGCGTTGTCTCCTCCATAAGGGTGTGGAAGGCAACGGTAGCGGTTTGCGCGGGGGCACGGCGAGGGGCTTTTGCGCGTTTCTCGGCGCGCTTCCATCAGTAATGACGTTGTTTGCAGCGGTGAATAAAAGGGTGCGAGGGGCTTCGCAATTTTACGGTAACGCCCCCGGCAGCGGCCGGGGGCGAGGGGATCATTTGAAGCGCATCGACAGATCGAGCGCGGTCACATGCTTGGTCAGCGCGCCGACCGAAATGTAATCCACGCCGGTCTCGGCGAAGGTGCGCAGCGTCTCACTGGTGACGTTGCCGGATACTTCCAGCTGGGCGCGGCCCTGGGTTTGGGCGACCGCCTGGCGCATCATCTCGACGCTGAAGTTGTCCAGCATGATGATGTCGGCGCCGGCGTCCAGCGCCTGCTGCAGTTCATCGAGCGATTCGACTTCCACTTCCACCGGCACGTCGGCGTGCAGCCAGAAGGCTTTTTCCACCGCGTTCTTGATAGAGCCGGAGGCGATGATGTGGTTTTCCTTGATCAGGAAGGCGTCGGACAGCCCCAGCCGGTGGTTGCTGCCACCCCCGCACAGCACGGCGTATTTCAGCGCGGTGCGCAGGCCGGGCAGGGTTTTGCGGGTATCGAGCAGGCGAGTCCGGGTGCCTTCCAGCAGAGCCACATAGCGGCTGACCTCGGTCGCCACGCCGGAGAGCGTCTGCACGAAGTTCAGCGCGGTGCGCTCGCCGGTCAGCATCACTCGTGCGGGGCCGCGCAGCCGGCAGAGCGGTTGGTTCGGCGTCAGACGGTCGCCGTCCGCCACCAGCCACTCCACCTGCACCTGGTTGCCCAATTGAATAAAGACCTCATTCAGCCAGCGGCGGCCGCAGAATACGCCGGCTTCGCGGGTGATGACGGTGGCTTCGGCCTGCTTGTCCGCCGGTAACAATTGCGCGGTAATATCGCGCCCGGCGTCGACTTCACCCCCCAGGTCTTCGCGCAGCGCCTGGGCGACGGCATAGGGAATATCACTTTCAATTCGTTCAAGAAGCTCGGTGCGGCGACTGTCGGCACTGTAGCGGCGTGTCGGCATGGAAAACTCCGAAATGGACGGTTAGATCGTAGGGGAACATGCTACTCTGTTGCAGGAATAAGTACCACCGCAGAGAGGTGTCTGATGCAGTTGGAAAATGGCTGGATTATCGGGGTGACGCGAGTGGTCTCGCCGCACTGCGATCGGCGCCCGGATGACGAGCCGCCGTCGCTGCTGGTCATCCACAACATCAGCCTGCCGCCCGGCGAGTTCGGCGGCCCCTATATCGACCAGCTGTTTACCGGCACGCTCGATCCCGCACAGCATCCCTATTTTGCCGAGATCCATCAGCTGCGGGTGTCGGCGCACTGCCTGATCCGCCGCGACGGGGAGATCGTGCAGTACGTGCCCTTCGACCAGCGCGCCTGGCACGCGGGTGTTTCCCTGTATCAGGGGCGCGACCGGTGCAACGATTTCTCCATCGGCATCGAGCTGGAAGGCACCGACCAGTTACCCTACACCGAGGCGCAATACCGCGCGCTGCAGGCGGTCACCGCGCTGCTGGCCGAACATTATCCGCCGCTGGCGGCCAATATCGCCGGGCATTGCGATATCGCCCCCGGCCGCAAGACCGATCCCGGGCCGGCGTTCGATTGGGATCGCTATCTGGCATCTCTGGAACAACGCGGCGCGCCCGCCGACGCTATGCTTGAGACAAGAAAAAGGGAGAGGAATCGCTAATGACGCTGTTTACGCTGTTGCTGGTTTTGGCCTGGGAGCGCCTGTTTAAGCTGGGAGAACACTGGCAGCTGGATCACCGTCTCGAAGTGGTGTTTCAGCGGCTGCATCGGGTTTCGCTGGCGCAGACGCTGGCGATGACCGCCGCCTGGATGGTGGTCGTCTGGGGCGTTCTGTGGCTGTCGCACGGGTTGTTCTTCGGCGTGGTGACGCTGCTGCTGTGGATCGTCATCGATCTGCTGTGCGTCGGCGCCGGCATCAAGCGCAAACACTACCGCGCCTACCTGAAAGCGGCGCGGCAGGGCGATACCCACGCCAGCGATCAGATGGCGGAAGAGCTGGCGTTGATCCACGGTTTGCCGGTGGACTGCAGCGAAGAGCTGCGCCTGCGCGAGCTGCAAAACGCGCTGCTGTGGATCAACTTCCGTTATTACCTGGCGCC
Organism: Serratia sp. CY29653; assembly: GCF_052169255.1. Taxonomy (NCBI): domain Bacteria; kingdom Pseudomonadati; phylum Pseudomonadota; class Gammaproteobacteria; order Enterobacterales; family Yersiniaceae; genus Serratia; species Serratia sp. CY29653. The sequence goes on from NZ_JBJNLC010000002.1 coordinate 498,910, forward strand.
GCTGTTCTGGTTCGTGGTCTTTGGGCCTTACGGGCCGATCGCGCTGGCGGGGTATGCCTTCCTGCGCGCCTATCAAACCTGGCTGGCGCGCCACAATACGCCGCTGGAGCGTTCGCAATCGGGCATCGATCACCTGCTGAACTGGCTGGACTGGATCCCGGTGCGCTTGGCCGGGGTGGCCTATGCGCTGTTCGGCCACGGCGAGCGGGCGCTGCCGGCCTGGTTCGCCTCGCTGGGGGATCGGCATTCATCGTCGTATCAGGTGCTGACGCGGCTGGCGCAGTTCTCGCTGGCGCGCGATCCGCATATGGATCCGGTGCAAACGCCGCGGGCGGCGGTGACGCTGGCGCGCAAGGTGACGATGATCATCGTGGTGGTGGTGGCGCTGTTGACCATTTACGGCACGCTGCTTTAAGCGGCAGCGAAAAGCAAAACGGGCGCCGAGGCGCCCGTTTTTTTGGCCATTCGGCCGGGATTACAGCTTGGCAAAGCAGCGACGCGCGGCGTCGATGGTGCGCTGAATGTCTTCCTTGCTGTGCGCTACGGACATGAAGCCCGCTTCGAAGGCGGACGGCGCCAGATACACCCCTTCCTCCAGCATCAGGTGGAAGAAGCGCTTGAAGCGTTCCACGTCGCACTGCATCACGTCCTGGTAGCAGGTGACCGCCGGCGCGTCGGTGAAGAACAGGCCGAACATGCCGCCGACGTTGTTGACCACCAGCGGGATATTCTCTTCCTGCGCCGCGTGCAGCAGGCCAGCGGCCAGCATCTCGGTCAGTTCGGTCAGCGTCTGGTGCACGCCCACCTGCGACACTTCGGTCAGGCAGGCGTAGCCCGCCGCCATGGCGATCGGGTTGCCGGACAGGGTGCCCGCCTGGTAGACCGGGCCGGTCGGCGCCAGCGCGTCCATCACGTCGCGGCGGCCGCCGAAGGCGCCCACCGGCATGCCGCCGCCGATAATTTTGCCGAGGCAGGTCAGATCCGGCTCGACGCCGTAATAGGACTGTGCGCCGGCCAGCGCCACGCGGAAGCCGGTCATCACTTCATCGATGATCAAGAGCGCGCCGTACTTGTCGCATAGCGCGCGCAGGCCCGGCAGGAATTCCGGCAGCGGCGGCACGCAGTTCATGTTGCCGGCAACCGGCTCGACGATGATACAGGCGATCTCGGACGGGTACTGCTCGAAGGCGGCCCGCACCGAATCCAGGTCGTTATAGGTGCAGGTCAGGGTGTGCTTGGCGAAATCGGCCGGCACGCCCGGTGAGTTCGGCTGGCCGAGGGTCAGCGCGCCGGAACCGGCTTTCACCAGCAGGCAGTCGGCGTGGCCGTGGTAGCAGCCTTCGAACTTGATGATTTTGTCGCGGTTGGTGTAGCCGCGCGCCAGGCGGATGGCGCTCATGGTGGCTTCGGTGCCCGAGTTCACCATGCGCACCATATCCATCGTCGGCACCAGCTCGGTGACCAGCTGCGCCATTTTGACTTCCATCTCGGTCGGCGCGCCGAAGCTCAGACCGCGCTGCGCCGCTTCGATCACCGCGTCGCGGATCGCCGGGTGGTTGTGCCCCAGCACCATCGGCCCCCAGGAACCGACATAGTCGATATAGGCCTTGCCGTCGGCATCGAACAGATAAGCTCCGTCTGCCCGCTCGATAAACAGCGGCACACCGCCCACGCCGGTGAATGCACGCACCGGAGAGTTCACCCCGCCGGGGATCAACTGTTGCGCCTGGGCGTACAGACTTTCGGACTTGCTGTGTAGGCTCATAAATCGGCTCCTGGATTCTCTTTTGAATGATTTGACCGCGCTATTCTAGAGGAGAGCGCCGCGTTATGAAACGATCACAGTCAGATACCATTAACGGCAGCGCCCGCCGCCGGGTTGGGGTAGAATAACCGCCTTGCCTATTTGTATTACAAATTACCTAACGAATTACTCGCGATGACGGAATCACAATCACAGCCAGTCGGGACGTTGAGCCCGCGTCTTAGCCGCAGCGATGCGGTGCGTCAGTTTATTCGCCGCGATAAAACGCCGGTGGCGATCCTGGTGATGGCCGCGCTGGTGGGGACGCTGGCCGGTTTGCTCGGTGTGGCCTTCGATAAGGCGGTGGAGTGGGTGCAGCAGCAGCGGCTGGCTTCGCTGGCGCAGGTCGCCGACTCCTGGATCCTGGTGTGGCCGCTGGCGTTTATCCTGTCTGCCGCGCTGGCGGCGCTGGGCTATTACCTGGTGCGGCGCTTTGCCCCTGAGGCGGGCGGCTCGGGCATTCCAGAGATCGAAGGCGCGCTGGAGGAGCTGCGGCCGGTGCGCTGGTGGCGCGTGATCCCGGTGAAATTCATCGGCGGCATGGGCACGCTGGGGGCGGGCATGGTGCTGGGGCGCGAAGGGCCCACGGTGCAAATGGGCGGCAACGTCGGGCGCATGGTATTGGACGTGCTGCGCATTCGCGGCGCCGAGGCGCGTCATACGCTGCTGGCGACCGGGGCCGCCGCCGGGTTGTCCGCTGCGTTCAACGCGCCGCTGGCCGGCATCTTGTTCATCATCGAAGAGATGCGGCCGCAGTTTCGTTACAACCTGATCTCGATTAAAGCGGTGTTTATCGGCGTTATCATGTCGAGCGTGGTGTTCCAGCTGTTTAACGGCCAGGGCTCGGTGATCGCGGTCGACAAACTTTCTTCGGCGCCCATTAATACCCTGTGGCTCTATCTGGTGCTGGGGGCGATATTCGGCGCGGTGGGCGTGGGATTCAACGCGCTGATCTTCCGCACTCAGGATATGTTTGCGCGCCTGCACGGCGGCAGAATGCGCAATGTCTTGCTGATGGGCGGGCTGCTCGGCGGCGTGTGCGGCATTCTGGGGCTGATCCAGCCGGAGGCGGCGGGTGGCGGCTTTGGGCTGATCCCGATCGCCGCGGCGGGCAATTACAGCGTCGGCATGTTGATGTTCATCTTTATTACCCGCATCTTCACTACGCTGCTGTGCTTCGGCTCCGGCGCGCCGGGCGGCATCTTCGCGCCGATGCTGGCGCTGGGCACGCTGTTTGGCACCGCCTTCGGGCTGGCCGGGGCGCACCTGTTCCCGCAGTACGGCATCGAGGCGGGCACCTTCGCCATCGCCGGCATGGGGGCGCTGTTCGCCGCTACGGTGCGCGCCCCGCTGACCGGCATCGTGCTGGTGCTGGAAATGACCGACAACTACCAACTCATTTTACCGATGATCATCACCTGCCTCGGCGCCACGGTGGTGGCGCAGCTGCTCGGCGGCAAGCCGCTGTATTCGTCGATCCTGGCCCGCACGCTGCAAAGGCAGGAGGCGCAGCTGGCGCGGGAAGCGGCGGAGAAAACAGGTAAGGAAAATACAACAAATGCGGTGAATACTTGAACGCAACACTCAGGTATCGGATAATCGTTAATATTAATCAGGCAGCCATAGTAGCGATCTGATGCTGAACAATGTTGGGAGTAAAGAGTATGAGTGATCAAACGGCACTGCCCCTGCAATTTACCGAGGCAGCAGCAAACAAGGTTAAGTTCCTGATTGCTGACGAAGAAAACCCGAACCTTAAGCTGCGGGTTTACATTACCGGCGGCGGCTGCAGCGGATTCCAGTACGGCTTCACTTTTGACGACAAGGTCAACGATGGCGATATGACCATCGAGAAGCAGGGCGTGGCGCTGGTGGTCGATCCGATGAGCCTGCAGTATCTGGTCGGCGGTTCGGTGGACTACACCGAAGGGCTGGAAGGGTCGCGCTTCGTGGTGACCAACCCGAATGCCAAAACCACCTGCGGTTGCGGTTCGTCGTTCAGCATCTGAGTTTGCCTGTCAGAATATCAACCCGCTCGCCTTACGGCCGGCGGGTTTTTTTATGCCTACCATTCCACGAGGATCACTTCCGCCCCGTTCTCCAGCGCCGGTTGGCGGGTAATGTTCGGCTGCGCCGCCGCATGGCTGCATTCGGCCCGTGGGGCGGCGACCTCGAGGCGCACGGCGCATTGCGGTTCAATGGTCAGAGTAACGCCGATCCGGCCGCTGACGGCATCGGCATGCGCGGCGCCACTCAGCAGGGTGCCACAGCAGGCAAGCAGAATTTTTTTCATCATTGCGGGAATAGCCATCCGTAAGCAATCTTGTGATGACTTATCGGCAAAAAGTTAAAAAGGTTTAACAGCGCGGGGAAGGGATTAACCTGCGGATAACAGAATTTTACATCGTCACTACGCTATTTATTGGGTGAAAATAATACCACCAAGCCCGTTTTTAGTCTAATGAATCACCCAATGCGGCGTTGCCAAGCGCCGCCCCACAGGGCGACGGCTCAGCGTTCGAGAATAAAGGCGGGCAATTTGAGGTGCCAGCGGATGGCCGCCAACCGAATGGCCAGGGTGATGATCATGCCCAGCATCATGGCCTGTTGCAGCGGCATGCTGAAGGTGTAAAACGCCGTGGCGTGCACGATGCCGCCGATGATGCAGGCGGTGGCGTAAATCTCGGTGCGCAGGATCATCGGGATCTCGCGCGCCAGCACGTCGCGGATAATGCCGCCGCCGACGCCGGTGATCACCCCCATGCAGATTGCCACCAGCGGGCCGGTGCCGGCTGCGAAGGCCTTGTTGACGCCGATGCCGACGAACACCGCCAGCCCGACGGCGTCCAGCACCGGCAGCACCCACTGCGGCAGACGGCGCGGCTGGCGCACCAGCAGCAGCGTCAAGACGCAGGTGATCATCGCCACCACCAGATCGGTGGGATCCTTGACCCAGAACACCGGGCCGTTGGCCAGCGCCATGTCGCGGATGGTGCCGCCGCCGACCGCGGTGACCACGCCCAATACCAGCACGCCGAACGGATCCATGCGCAACTTGCCGGCCAGCAGTACGCCGGAGATGGCGAACACCGCCGTACCGAGAATATCCAACCAGAACACCAGCATCAGCGGATCTCCGCCAACTGGCGGCACAGCTGCTGCGCCGCCAACAGGATGCGCGGCCCGCCGCGGTTGAACCAGTCTTCGTTCAGCGCGATCACCGGCACCTGCAGCTGCGGCGCCCAGAAGGCTTTCACATTGGCGGCTTCTTTCGCGCCGCCGGTGATGACGATGGCCTGCGGCCGACGCGCCAGCACCTGCTCGCGGCTGATTTGCGGCCAAGGGGTGCGGCTGTCGGCGAAGACGTTCTGCCCGCCGCACAGCGCCAGCACCTGGCTTTGCAATGTGGCGCCGGAGCTGGTGAACAGCGGCTGGGTACCGAACTGCAGCAGCACGCGCCGTGGCGAGTTAGCGGCGTACTGTTGTCTGAGAGCGGCGAACTGGCGGCGAAGGCCTTCCGCCGCCTGATGCGCCTGCTCCGGGTGCGGGCTGTATTGCGCCAGCTTATCCAGCAAACCGGCGATCCCTTCGAGGGTGTCGGCGTCCGCATAGAAAATTGGGATGCCGAACGCGGCGAGCTGATCCAGCACGCGCTGCGGATTGCCGCCGCGCCAGGCGAGGATCAGGTCCGGCTTGAGCGCCAGCACCCGCTCCAGATTGATGCCCTGCCAGGTGGCCACCTGCTCCAGCCTGGCGGCCTGCGGCGGATAATCGGAATAGGCGCTCGCCGCCACCAGCACATCGCCCATGCCGGCGGCATAGGCGAGTTCGGTGGCGTTGGGCGCCAGGCTGATCACCCGCTGAGCGGCGCCGGCCGGCATGGCCAGCCAGAGCGCCAACAAACAGAGCATCGAGGTAAAGCGCAGCCTCACATTAACCGCGCTTGGCCAGGGTTTGCAGCATGGCGTTGACCATCAGCGTGGACTGTTTGGCCGCTACCACCAGGAACTCGTCAAAGCTCATGTGCGACTCGCTGTCGGCGACGTCGGAAATGGCGCGCACCACCACGAACGGCGTGCCGAACAGATGGCAGACGTGGGCGATCGCCGCGGCTTCCATTTCCACGGCGGCGACGCGCGGGAAGGTGGCGCGAATGCGCGCCAGCGGCTCGGCGCCGTTGATGAAGGCGTCACCGCTGCAGATCAGGCCGCGCACCGCGTGCAGATCCAGCTGTTTGATGCAGCCTTCCGCCAGCGCGATCAGCGCGTCGTCGGCGACGAACGCCGCCGGGCAGCCGGCCATCTGGCCCGGCTCGTAGCCGAAAGCGGTGACGTCGGCGTCGTGGTAGCGCACTTCTTCCGACACCACGATATCGCCCACGCGCAGGGTGCTGGCCAGGCCGCCGGCGGAACCGGTGTTGATCACCAGATCCGGGCTGCAGTGTTCCAGCAGCAGGGTGGTGCCCATGGCCGCAGAAACTTTGCCGATGCCGGATTTCAGCAGGGCCACCTCAACGCCGCCGATCTGGCCGGTGTAGATTTCGCAGCCCGCGCGCTGGATGGTTTGACGGTTTTCGATTTGCTCGCGCAGCAGGGTGACTTCCTGCTCCATTGCGCCGATGATGCCTACTTTCATAAATAACACTCGCTGATTGGCCGTGAGAATTGCGGCATAGTCTATCATGGCTGTGTGAGAGAGATAATGCGTTGCATCCGCCGCCGGGAATTGTTATCACGGGGGCAGGGCGCAACGGCGGAGAAACAGATGTCCGGGATCGACTTCAAGCAAAAAATCAGCTTCCAACGGCCTTTCAGCAAACCTATCGAGGCCGAGGAAGAGTATGACATCGTGCGGCAGTTCGAGAGCGATCGCGGGCGCATTGTCAACTCGGCCGCCATTCGCCGTCTGCAGCAAAAAACCCAGGTGTTTCCGCTGGAGCGCAACGCGGCGGTGCGCAGCCGCCTGACGCACTCGATGGAGGTGCAGCAGGTCGGGCGCCACATCGCCAAAGAGATCCTCAACCGCTTCAAACAGGCGGGGAGAATTGATGAGCTCGGCCTGACCCGGCTGCTCGATCCGTTTGAAAGCATCGTGGAAATGGCCTGCCTGATGCACGACATCGGCAACCCGCCGTTCGGTCACTTCGGCGAGTCGGCGATCAACGACTGGTTCGCCCAACGGCTCGATCCCGCCAGCTGCGGCAGCGAGCCGGGCAGCCACGATCGCTGCCAGGTGGCGACGCTGCGCCTGCATGAAGGGGAGAGCGATCTGAACCGGCTGCGCAGCCGGATCCGTCAGGATCTCAGCCACTTCGAGGGCAACGCCCAGGCGATCCGCATGGTGTACAGCCTGCTGAAGCTCAACCTGACCTACGCGCAGGTCGGCTGCATTTTGAAATACACCCGCCCGGCCTACTGGGCGAGCGACATCCCCGCCAGCCACAGCTATCTGATGAAAAAGCCCGGCTACTATCTGGCGGAAGAGGCCTTCGTCGATCGGCTGCGGCGCGAGCTGCACATGGGCGAGTTCGATCGTTTCCCGCTGACCTATATCATGGAGGCCGCCGACGATATCTCGTACTGCGTGGCCGATCTGGAAGACGCGGTGGAGAAGAGCATTTTCACCGTCGAGCAGCTGTATCAGCACCTGATTCAAGAGTGGGGCGAAGTGGCGCCGGGCGATCTGTTCGACAAGACCGTCGCCAGCGCGTTTCGCAAGATCGATCGCGGCGGCGCGCGGCGCAGCGCGGAAGATCAGTTCTTCATGTATCTGCGGGTGTTTACCGTGGCGCGGCTGGTGCCGCACGCGGCGCAGCGCTTTATCGACAATCTGGACGCGGTCTATCAGGGCAGTTTCAATCAGGCGCTGCTGGAGGATTCCAGCCCGGCGTACCGGCTGCTGAAAATATTTAAAAATGTGGCGTTCAAGCACGTGTTCAACCACCCGGAGGTCGAGCAGCTCGAGCTGCAAGGCTACCGGGTGATCAGCGGCCTGCTGGACATTTACAGCCCGCTGCTGGCGATGTCGCTGGCGGACTTCAGCCAGCTGGTGCGCGAGGACAGCCACCGCGCTTACCCGATCGAAACGCGCCTGTTCCACAAGCTGTCTACCAAGCATCGGCTGGCGTATGCGGAGGCGGTAGAGGGGCTGCAGCATTTATCGCCGGAGCAGCAAGCCATTCGGGAATATTATTTCCGCGCCCGTTTATTGCAGGACTATATCAGCGGAATGACCGACCTTTACGCCTATGATGAATATCGTCGATTGATGGCGGCGGAATAATTCAACTGAAGAATAATTGTCAGCAATTCCAACCGGTTGGCTGTCTCGACTTTTGTAAAGACGGACAATATTTGTTTACTATTGCCAATCATCTGTGCCGGAACTTCGGGCTATTAATTAACTCTGAATAAGCACGCAAGACGGCCATTCTTTTTGAACGACTTTATAAGAGACACACAGATGAAAAAAACCGCATTAGTTCTGAGCGCACTGGCATTCAGTATCGGTATGGCGATGGGCCCGGTCACGGCCAGCGCCGCTGAAACCGCCTCTTCCAACACCCAACAGCTGCCGAGCCTGGCGCCGATGCTGGAAAAGGTGATGCCTTCCGTGGTGAGCATTAACGTTGAGGGCAGCACCACGGTCAATACGCCGCGCATGCCGCAGCAGTTCCAACAGTTCTTCGGCGAAGATTCGCCGTTCTGCCAGGACGGTTCGCCATTCCAGGGCTCGCCGATGTGTCAGGGCGGCGAACAGCCAGGGCCGGATGGCCAGCCGCAGGGCACGCAGCAGAAATTCCAGGCGCTGGGCGCCGGGGTGGTCATCGATGCCGCCAAGGGCTATGTGGTGACCAATAACCACGTTGTGGACAACGCCAACAAGATCCAGGTGCAGCTGAGCGACGGCCGCCGTTTCGACGCCAAGGTGATCGGCAAGGATCCGCGTTCCGATATCGCGTTGATCCAGCTGAAAGACTTCAAGAATCTGACGGCGATCAAGATGGCGGATTCCGATCAGCTGCGCGTCGGCGATTACACCGTGGCGATCGGCAACCCGTACGGGCTGGGTGAAACCGCCACTTCGGGCATCGTATCCGCCCTGGGGCGCAGCGGCCTGAACATCGAAAACTATGAAAACTTCATCCAGACCGATGCGGCGATCAACCGCGGTAACTCCGGCGGCGCGCTGGTTAACCTGAACGGCGAGCTGATCGGCATCAACACCGCGATCCTGGCGCCGGACGGCGGCAACATCGGTATCGGTTTCGCCATTCCGAGCAACATGGTGAAAAACCTGACGGCGCAAATGGTCGAATATGGCCAGGTGAAACGCGGCGAGCTGGGCATCATGGGCACCGAGCTGAACTCTGAGCTGGCCAAGGCGATGAAGGTCGACGCGCAGCGCGGGGCCTTCGTCAGCCAGGTGATGCCGAAGTCTTCCGCCGCGAAGGCGGGCATCAAGGCCGGCGACGTGATCGTCACCATGAACGGCAAGGCCATCTCCAGCTTCGCCTCGTTCCGGGCGGAGATCGGCACGCTCCCGGTCGGCAGCAAGATGTCGCTGGGCATTATTCGCGACGGCAAACCGGTGACGATTGACGTCACGCTGGAGCAAAGCGCGCAGACTCAGGTGGCCTCGGGCAATATCTACACCGGCATCGAAGGCGCCGAGCTGAGCAACACCCAGGTCGGCAATGTGAAGGGCGTCAAGGTCGACAGCGTGAAAGCCGGCAGCGCCGCGGCGCGTATCGGCCTGAAAAAGGGCGATGTGATCCTGGGCGTGAACCAGCAGCCGATCCAGAACCTGGGCGAGCTGCGTAAAATCCTCGACAGCAAGCCGTCGGTGCTGGCGTTGAATATCCAGCGCGGCGAAAGCCAGCTGTACCTGCTGGCGCAGTGATAGGCGTCTGGCGTTAAAAAGAAAGGCACGCTGCGGCGTGCCTTTTTGCGTTATGGCCTGAGGATTCAGGCCGGTTGCGTCAGATGCGCGCGCGCCGCGTGGATCACCAGTTCAATCTCATCCAACAGCTCCAGCCACTCCGGCTCCAGCTCGTCGTTGGTGACGCCCTGGCGCAGCTGCCGCTCGAGGTAGAAACACAGTTGCTTGAGGCGCGGCACGCCGCTGTAGCTGCAGCTGCCGTGCAGCTTATGGACCAGATCGAGGATCTCGTCGTCATGCTGGCCGTCGAGCAGCGCTTGCACCCGCTCGCGCACCTGCGGCAGGAAATCGAGCAGCATTTGCAGCAGATCGCGCGCCAGATCCGGTTTATTGGCCGCCTGACGCAGCGCCAGCGGCCAGTCGAGCGACAGCGGCGCGTCGTCGGCGACGGCGTTTTCCACGTCGCCGCTGTGGTAGCGCGATAGCACGCGGGTCAGCATTTTCTCGTCGATCGGTTTGGCCAGATAGTCGTCCATCCCGGCCTGCAGCAGGTGCTCGCGCTCGCCGCTGGCGGCATGGGCGGTAACGGCGACGATCGGCGTGGAGTTGTGATGCGGCAGCTGGCGGATCAGCTCGCTGGCGTGAATGCCGTCCATCTTCGGCATCTGAATGTCCATCAGGATCAGATCCAGCACGTTGTCGCGCGCCAGTGCCAGCGCTTCCTCGCCGCTCTCGCACAGCAGGGTTTTTTCTACCTGTTCCCCCAGCAGCGTGCCGATCAGCTTCAGGTTGGCCGGGTTGTCGTCAACCGCCATCACCGTCAGCGGCAGGCGTTTACGCTCAGGCGGCGCGGTGAGGCGTGTCGGTGTCTCCATCCTGAGCAGCGGGAACAACCGGGTGCTGGTGATCGGCTTGATCAGGCAGCCGAGCGCGCCTTGTTGTTTAAGCAGCTCGGCGTCGATCTGCGCCTGGCACGGCAGCGCCAGAATCACCCGATCGGCCAGCTTCAGCGAGGCCAGCAATTTGTCCTCGTGCTGCGCCATATTGGCGCGGAACGGGATGGGCACGCCGGCCAGCAGGAAGTCATAGTGGCCTGGCGGCAGCTGGCCCAGCGTCGGCGAGTGGGTGATCACCAATTGTGTGACGCTCAGCATGTTGAGCGTCGCCTGCGCCGCCGTCGGGTTGGACTCGATATAGGCCAGCGTTTTGCCGTTCAGATCCGGCAGGCTCGGCGCCAGCGACAGCATGCCCTCGTTCAGATCCAGCGTGATGTGGAACCAGAAGGTCGAGCCGCGGTTCAACTGGCTGTGGAAGCAGATATCGCCCCCCATCTCTTTCACCAGTTTTTGCGTGATCACCAGCCCCAGCCCGGTGCCGCCGTGGCGGCGGGAGATGCTGGCGTCTGCCTGACGAAACGCCTGGAACAGCTGCGACTGCTGGCGTTCGGAGATGCCGATGCCGGTGTCGTGGATCTGCACTTCCACTTCCACCCGGCGATCCAGCTGTTTGCGCAGCTCGACGCGAATATCGATATTGCCGGTTTCGGTGAACTTGATGGCGTTGCCCAGCAGGTTGGTGATGATTTGCTGCAGGCGCAGCGAGTCGCCGATCACCTGCTCCGGCACGTCGTTGTGCACATCCAGCGTCAGCTCCAGCCCCTTATCGTGGGCGCTGGGCGCCAGCAGCACCACCACTTCGTCCAGCGTTTCACGCAGGGCGAACGGAATATGCTCCAGCACCAGCTTGCCGGCCTCCAGCTTGGAGAAGTCCAGCACGTCGTTGATGATGGTCAGCAGGTTGTTGGCCGAGCGTTCGATGGTCTGCAAATAGTCGGTCTGGGTCGCGCTCAGATCGGTTTTCAGCATCTGCCGGGTGAAGCCGATCACGCCGTTGAGCGGGGTGCGCAGCTCGTGCGACATGTTGGCCAGGAATTCGGACTTGATGCGCGCCGCTTCCTGCGCGCGTTTTTTCGCCAGATCCAGCTCGACGTTCTGAATTTCCATTTGCTCCAGCGTTTCACGCAGGTCGGAGGTGGCCTGATCGATGTTCTGCTGCATCTCTTCGTGATAGGCGGTGAGCGACATCGCCATCGAGTTGATGCCGTTCTTCAGCATGTGCAGCTCGCCGAGCATGTAGCCCTCCACGCGGCTGTCGAGCTGGCCGCGGCGGATACGGTCGACGGTATTCACCATGTTGCGGATCGGGCCGGTCACGTCGCGCATCAGCCGGTAAGCGAACAGGATGGCGATGCACATGCACAGCAACAGCAGCAGGGTGGAGACGAACACCTCTTTATATTGCTGCAGCCGCACCGACTGCAGATCCAGCTCGATCGCCACATAGCCCAGGTTGTTGTCGGGGTGGCTGCCGCCGTCGGCGGTTTCATCCGGATACTGGCTTTCCGACAGGATCGGCGTGCGCAGGATCAGCGAATCGCCGCGTCGGGTGAGCATCAGCTCAGTGGGCAACGGCACGCCTTTCGGCAGCTGCAGCTGAGCGAAGTTGTGGTGATAATTGGAGGTGACGAACAAATTGTTCTGCGCATCGAACACGGTGATCGAACGCACGATGTCCGAATGGCGGCGGTGCAACAGACTGACCAACTGCCTGACCGATTCGCGGCTGCGGAACGTCATGCCGTACTCGCTGGCCACCGCCAGCGGCTCGATGATGCTGGCGCCGGCGTCGACCAGTTGCTCCTGCAGCTCGTTATAGCGGTGCACCACGAAGAAGGTGCTGAGCAGCAAACCAATCAGCAAGGTCGGGGCCAGAATCAGGATCATCATGCGCGCACGCAGGCTGTATTTGGTCATGGGATTCCAATGTGGGAGAATTGACAGCTGACACTAGCTTAATGAACCAGCACACAATCGACAAATATGGCGCAATTCTACTCTCCCAAACGCCGCGTGACGACCCGGCAGAGCTCACAAATCTTCACCGTGACGGTGAGCGATCTCGATCCTTTCGGCCAGGGCGTGGCGCGCCACGACGGCAAAGCGGTGTTCGTGCCGGGCGTATTGCCGGGCGAGCAGGCGGAAATCCAGCTGACCGAAGATAAGCGCCAGTTCGCCAAAGGCAAGCTAAAACGCTTGCTGAGCCGCAGCCCACAGCGGGTGGCGCCGCGCTGCCCGCATTTCGGCGTGTGCGGCGGCTGCCAGCAGCAGCATGCGGATGAGGCGCTGCAACAGCAGAGCAAGGCGGCGGCGCTGGTGCGCATGATCGCCCGCGAAACCGGGGTGACCCCGCAGCAGGAGCCGGTGATCGCCGGCCCGGAATACGGCTATCGCCGTCGCGCCCGCCTGAGCCTGGCGTGGCAGCCCAAGGCGCAGCGCCTGATGATGGGCTTTCGCCAGGCGGCCTCCAGCGAGCTGGTGGCGGTGGAGCACTGCCCGGTGCTGCGGCCGGAGCTGGAACGGCTGCTGGCGCCGGTGCGCGCCTGCCTGAGCGGGCTGCAGGCGGTACGGCGGCTGGGGCATGTAGAGCTGGTGCTGGCGGATAACGGCCCGCTGCTGGTGCTGCGCCATCTCGACGCGCTGAAAGAGGCGGATCGGCAGGCGTTGTTGGCGTTTGGCGAGCGGGAAAACCTCGCCGTTTACCTGGCGCCGGACAGCGATCGCGTGGAAAAACTGTGCGGTGACACGCCGTATTATCAGGTTGACGGGCTACGCTTAGACTTCAGCCCGCGCGACTTTATTCAGGTCAATGACGCCGTAAACCAACAAATGGTGGCGCAGGCCCTTGAATGGCTCGACATTCAACCCAATGATCGGGTGCTGGACCTGTTCTGCGGCATGGGCAATTTTACCCTGCCTCTGGCGCGCCGCGCCGCTGCGGTGGTGGGCATCGAAGGTGTTGCCACGCTGGTAGCGAATGGGCAATATAATGCACATAAGAATAAGCTGAATAATGCATCGTTCTTCCACGAGAATCTGGAGGACGACGTTGCGCGGCAACCTTGGGCAGCACAAGGGTTTGATAAGGTGATGCTGGATCCCGCCCGCGCCGGTGCGGCCGGGGTGATGTCACACATTGTAAAACTGGCGCCGGCGCGGGTGGTGTATGTTTCCTGTAACCCCACCACGCTGGCTCGCGACAGCAAAGTGCTGTTGAGCGCCGGTTATCGTCTTGCGCGCGTGCGGATGTTGGATATGTTTCCGCACACGGGGCATCTTGAATCAATGGCGCTGTTTATCAACGAGCGCGCGCCAGAGGTCGCTGCAAAGTAGGGAGAAGTTATGGTTGCGGTAAGAAGTGCACATCTGAATACGGCGGGTGAGTTCGCTCTCGATGAGTGGATAGCCGGCTTGGGGCTACCTAACCCGCAGTCATGTGAGCGATTGGCCGCAACCTGGCGTTATTGTGAGCAGCAGACCCAGAATCACCCCGACGCCTCGCTGCTGCTGTGGCGTGGTCTGGAGATGGTGGAAATCCTCTCGACGCTGAGCATGGACAACGACAGCATGCGCGCTGCGCTGCTGTTCCCGCTGGTGGACGCCGGCATCGTGCAGGAAGAGACCCTGACCGAAGCGTTCGGCAAGGGCATCGTCGCGCTGGTGCACGGCGTGCGCGACATGGACGCCATTCGCCAACTGAAAGCCACCCAAAACGACTCGATGGCTTCCGAACAGGTCGACAACGTGCGCCGCATGCTGTTGGCGATGGTGGAGGATTTCCGCTGCGTGGTCATCAAGCTGGCGGAGCGCATCGCTCACCTGCGCGAGGTGAAAGACGCGCCGGAAGACGAGCGCGTGCTGGCGGCGAAAGAGTGTTCCAACATCTACGCCCCGCTGGCCAACCGGCTCGGCATCGGCCAGCTGAAGTGGGAACTGGAAGATTTCTGCTTCCGCTACCTGCATCCGGAAGAATACAAGCGCATCGCCAAGCTGTTGCATGAGCGCCGCATCGATCGCGAACAGTTCATCGACGATTTCGTCGCCGGGCTGCGCGCCGAAATGGCCAGCGAAGGCATTCGGGTGGAGATCTACGGCCGGCCGAAACACATCTACAGCATCTGGCGCAAGATGCAGAAAAAGCACCTGGCGTTCGACGAACTGTTCGACGTGCGCGCGGTGCGCATCGTGGCGGAGCGCCTGCAGGATTGCTATGCGGCGTTGGGCATCGTGCATACCCACTTCCGCCATCTGCCGGACGAGTTCGACGACTACGTCGCCAACCCGAAACCCAACGGCTACCAGTCTATCCACACCGTGGTGCTGGGGCCGCGCGGCAAAACCGTCGAGATTCAGATCCGCACCCGGCAAATGCACGAAGACGCCGAGCTGGGCGTGGCCGCGCACTGGAAGTACAAAGAGGGCGCGGGCGTGACCGTGCGCTCCGGCTACGAAGAGCGCATCGCCTGGCTGCGCAAGCTCATCGCCTGGCAGGAAGAGATGGCGGACTCCGGCGAGATGCTCGACGAAGTGCGCAGCCAGGTGTTCGACGATCGGGTCTATGTGTTTACCCCGAAAGGCGACGTGGTGGATCTGCCGGCCGGTTCTACGCCGCTCGATTTCGCCTACCACATTCACAGCGACGTCGGTCACCGCTGTATCGGCGCCAAGATCGGCGGCCGCATCGTGCCGTTTACCTATCAGCTGAAGATGGGCGATCAGATTGAGATCATCACCCAGAAACAGCCGAACCCGAGCCGCGACTGGCTGAACCCGAACCTGGGCTACGTCACCACCAGCCGCGGGCGCTCGAAGATCCACAACTGGTTCCGCAAGCAGGACCGCGACAAGAACATTCTCGCCGGCCGCCAGATGTTGGACAACGAACTGGAACACCTCGGCATCAGCCTGAAAGAGGCCGAGAAGCTGCTGATCCCGCGCTACAACATGAACTCGCTGGACGAGGTGCTGGCGGCGATCGGCGGCGGGGACATTCGCCTGAACCAGATGGTGAATTACCTGCAGGGCAAGTTCAACAAGCCGAGCGCCGAAGAGCAGGATCGCGAGGCGTTGCGCCAGCTGGTGCAGCAGAAAGCGCCGCCGCCGACCCGCAACAAGGACAACGGCCGAGTGGTGGTGGAAGGCGTGGGCAACCTGATGCACCACATCGCCCGCTGCTGCCAGCCGATCCCGGGCGACGACATCGTCGGTTTTATCACCCAGGGGCGCGGTATTTCGATCCACCGTGCGGACTGCGATCAACTGGTCGATTTGCAATCGCACGCGCCGGAGCGCATCGTCGACGCGGTATGGGGCGAAAGCTACTCCAGCGGTTATTCGCTGGTGGTGCGCGTAATGGCCAACGATCGCAGCGGGCTGCTGCGCGACATTACCACCATTCTGGCCAACGAAAAGGTCAACGTACTGGGCGTCGCCAGCCGCAGCGACACCAAGAAGCAATTGGCCACCATCGACATGGATATCGAAATCTACAACCAGCAGGTGCTGAGCCGGGTGCTGGCGAAGCTGAACCAGCTGCCGGACGTGATAGACGCCAAGCGTCTGCACGGCAACTAAGCCCACATCGCCTTTCGGGCCGTATCGATAGCGGATGCGGCCCGAAATCCATGAATTCGGCGGGCGCTCCCCTGCGCCCCCATGCTTTCTCAGAGATTTTTTATGACCCAATCCACTCCGCTGCAGCGTCTGCTGAACATCATGAAAACGCTGCGCGACCCGCAGATCGGTTGCTCGTGGGACCGCAAGCAAACCTTCGCCACCATTGCGCCTTATACGCTGGAAGAGACTTACGAAGTGCTGGACGCCATCGAGCGGCAGGACTATGCCGATCTGCGTGACGAACTGGGCGATTTGCTGTTTCAGGTGGTGTTTTACGCGCAAATGGGGAAGGAGCAGGGGCTGTTCGATTTTGATGAGGTGTGCACCGCCATCAGCGACAAGCTGGAGCGCCGTCACCCGCACATCTTCGGTGACGCCGAGGGCGGAGACAGCGAAGCCGTGGCGGCGCGCTGGGAGCAGCTGAAGGCCGGCGAGCGCGCCGAAAAAGCGCTGCACTCGGTGCTGGACGACATTCCGCAGGCGCTGCCGGCGTTGATGAAAGCGCACAAGATCCAGAAACGCTGCGCCTCGGTCGGCTTCGACTGGAACACCCTGGGCCCGGTGCTGGACAAAGTGTACGAAGAGATCGACGAAGTGATGCACGAAGCCCGCCAGGCGGTGGTCGACGAGAGCAAGCTGGAAGAGGAGATCGGCGATCTGCTGTTCGCCACGGTGAACCTGTCGCGCCATTTAGGCCACAAGGCGGAGAACGCGCTGCAGGCGGCGAACCGCAAGTTCGAGCGCCGCTTCCGCCAGGTGGAAGAGATTGTCCAGCAAAGCGGGCTGCGGCTTGAAGACGCCACGCTGGAGCAGATGGAAGAGGCCTGGCAGCAGGTGAAACGTCAGGAAAGCTGAATCGCCGCGACAATGTTGATCGACGACAAGGTTCACTCAAGCTGAAACGGTTAAGCTTGCGGTCAGGTTAGAGGCGCATGGTTGCCGGCGGCAGCAAAAGGGCAACAAACTGAAATCTAAGGCGTTTTATCGCTCCTGAGGGGCGGTAAAAAGAAATTTTCTCTGCTAACTCTTTGTTTTACCTGGAGGGTTTATGCGGCGCCGGCGGAGTAAACCCTGATGAACACGGGAGGGCGGCCGAGATGATGGACAGCAAAACGATCGTTTGTAGGTCAGGAGAGGTTCGGGTATACTACTTTCCCGTCCTGGTTCTTCCATCGTCTTTAAACCTAAACTCTCAGGTTCAGCATGACAACTAATTATATTTTTGTGACCGGCGGGGTCGTATCCTCTCTGGGTAAAGGCATTGCCGCAGCCTCTCTGGCGGCTATTCTTGAAGCCCGTGGCCTCAACGTTACCATCATGAAACTGGACCCGTACATCAACGTGGATCCGGGCACCATGAGCCCGATTCAGCATGGGGAAGTTTTCGTCACCGAAGACGGCGCAGAAACCGATCTGGATTTGGGTCACTACGAGCGCTTCATCCGCACCAAAATGTCGCGTCGCAACAACTTCACCACCGGCCGCATCTACTCCGACGTGCTGCGTAAAGAACGCCGCGGCGACTATCTGGGTGCGACCGTGCAGGTCATTCCGCACATCACCAACGCGATCAAAGAGCGCATCATCGAAGGTGGCGAAGTCCACGATGTGGTGCTGGTGGAAATCGGCGGCACCGTCGGCGATATCGAATCGCTGCCGTTCCTCGAAGCTATCCGTCAGATGGCGGTGGAAGTGGGCCGCGAGCACACCCTGTACATGCACCTGACGCTGGTGCCGTACATGGCGGCGGCCGGCGAAGTGAAAACCAAGCCGACCCAGCATTCCGTAAAAGAGCTGCTTTCCATCGGTATTCAGCCTGATGTGCTGATTTGCCGTTCCGATCGCGCAGTTCCTGCTAACGAACGCGCTAAAATCGCGCTTTTCTGCAACGTGCCGGAAAAAGCGGTTATCTCTCTGAAAGACGTTGATTCTATTTATAAAATCCCAGGCCTATTGAAATCTCAGGGGCTGGACGATTATATTTGTAAACGATTCAGCTTGAACGCACCGGAAGCCAACCTGGCCGAATGGGAACAGGTGATCTACGAAGAAGCCAATCCGGGCGGCGAAGTGACCATCGGCATGGTCGGCAAATACGTTGAGCTGCCGGACGCCTACAAGTCGGTGATCGAAGCGCTGAAGCACGGCGGGCTGAAAAACCGTCTGACCGTGAACATCAAGCTGATCGACTCGCAGGACGTGGAAACCCGCGGCGTGGAAGTGCTGAAAGGGCTGGACGCGATCCTGATCCCGGGCGGCTTCGGTTACCGCGGCGTGGAAGGCAAAGTGATGACCGCACGCTATGCGCGCGAGAACAACATTCCTTACCTGGGCATTTGCCTGGGCATGCAGGTGGCGTTGATGGAGTTCGCTCGCAACGTGGCGGGCATGGAAAACGCCAACTCCACCGAGTTTATGCCAGACTGTAAGTACCCGGTGGTGGCGTTGATCACCGAATGGCGCGACGAAGACGGCAACGTCGAAGTGCGCAGCGAAGAAAGCGATTTGGGCGGCACGATGCGCGTAGGTGGCCAACAGTGCAACCTGATCGACAACAGCCTGGTGCGTCAGCTGTATGGCGAACCGACCATTGTCGAGCGTCACCGTCACCGTTACGAAGTTAACAACATGCTGTTGAAGCAGATCGAAGCCGCAGGGCTGCGTGTCGCCGGTCGTTCCGCCGACAACAAGCTGGTCGAGATCATTGAACTGCCGAATCACCCGTGGTTTGTAGCCTGTCAGTTCCACCCGGAATTTACGTCTACGCCGCGTGATGGGCATCCGCTGTTCGCCGGCTTCGTGAAAGCCGCAGGCGAGCATCAGAAGCGCCAGGTGAAATAAAATATTTGGTAGGCGGCGCGCGGTGAGAACCGCGCGCTGTTTGTCTGGAGTTTTAGTTTAACTTGTACTGAGGAAAACCTAATGTCCAAAATCGTTAAAGTCATCGGTCGTGAAATCATCGACTCCCGCGGTAACCCGACTGTTGAAGCCGAAGTTCATCTGGAAGGCGGTTTCGTAGGCCTGGCTGCTGCGCCGTCAGGTGCTTCTACCGGTTCCCGCGAAGCGCTGGAACTGCGTGACGGTGACAAGTCTCGTTTCCTGGGTAAAGGCGTACTGAAAGCCGTTGCTGCAGTAAACGGTCCGATTGCTCAGGCAGTACTGGGTAAAGATGCCAAAGACCAGGCGAACATCGACAAGATCATGATCGAGCTGGACGGCACCGAAAACAAATCCAACTTCGGCGCCAACGCCATTCTGGCGGTTTCCCTGGCAGCAGCGAAAGCGGCCGCAGCTTCTAAAGGCATGCCGCTGTACGAGCACATCGCTGAACTGAACGGCACCCCAGGCAAATTCTCCATGCCACTGCCGATGATGAACATCATCAACGGCGGCGAGCACGCTGACAACAACGTCGACATTCAGGAATTCATGATTCAGCCGGTTGGCGCGAAAACCCTGAAAGAAGCGGTGCGCATCGGTTCTGAAGTGTTCCACCACCTGGCGAAAGTTCTGAAAGCCAAAGGCATGAACACCGCCGTGGGCGACGAAGGCGGCTACGCGCCAAACCTGGGTTCCAACGCCGAAGCGCTGGCGGTTATCGCTGAAGCGGTAAAAGCGGCGGGCTACGAGCTGGGCAAAGACGTCACTCTGGCGATGGACTGCGCGGCTTCCGAATTCTACAAAGACGGTAAATACGTGCTGGCCGGCGAAGGCAACAAAGCCTTCACTTCCGAAGAGTTCACTCACTTCCTGGAAGATCTGACCAAACAGTACCCAATCGTGTCTATCGAAGACGGCCTGGATGAATCCGACTGGGCGGGCTTCGCTTACCAGACCAAAGTTCTGGGCGACAAAATCCAGCTGGTGGGCGACGATCTGTTCGTGACCAACACCAAGATCCTGAAAGAAGGCATCGAGAAAGGCATCGCTAACTCCATCCTGATCAAATTCAACCAGATCGGTTCTCTGACCGAAACTCTGGCGGCTATCAAGATGGCGAAAGACGCCGGCTACACCGCGGTGATCTCTCACCGTTCCGGTGAAACCGAAGACGCGACCATCGCCGACCTGGCGGTAGGGACTGCGGCTGGCCAGATCAAAACCGGTTCCATGAGCCGTTCTGACCGCGTTGCTAAGTACAACCAACTGATCCGTATCGAAGAAGCGCTGGGTGACCGTGCGCCGTTCAACGGCCTGAAAGAAGTTAAAGGCCAGTAAGTTCGACCGATTCGGTTGTTAAATAAAAACCCGCTTCGGCGGGTTTTTTTATGTTTTAAATTCGTGATGATTGTCAGTTTAATAATAAGTTTTTTATTGAAAACGTGATCTTATTTAACCCGATAATTTTATTAAAGATAGTAACTGCGTCTATTTTATATTCCATTTTTATTTGCTTTATAATTATTCGTTACTAGACTGCCAATGAGGCAGTTTATTTCTCGCCGTTCTGCCGTAGACCTTCATCATCACTATACCTTAATACTGCCGGCTTGCTGGCCGGTTGAGCGAGGGCTTGATGCGACAGCGAATTGTCATTGTCGGCGGCGGAACCGGCGGCACCATCCTGGCCAATATATTGGCCGGAAAATTGCACCGAGAAATTATTAATAATAAAGTTGAGTTGTTAATGATATCGGATTCACCTCTGCATTATTACAAACCGGCATTTATGTATGTGGCGTTCAATACTTTTTTCAAGCAGGAACTCACGCGCTCACAGCGGAGTTTATTGCGCCCTGAAATACAATTCATTTTTGATAAAGCGGAATCTTTCGATTTAAAACAGCGAAATATAGCCACGCAAAGCGGTAAAATTTATTCCTATGACTTTCTGGTCTTTGCTACCGGCTGCGTCCCCTGGCCGGAGCGAATCGAAGGGCTGGCGCAGGCGGGCGATCATTTTTACCAGTATCAGGCCGCCAGGCGGTTGGCGCAAAAACTGGCGACTATCGAGAAAGGGCGTATCTTCATCACCGTTTCCTTCCCTGAAACCCCCAACGTGCCCCACCAGTGCGGCATCGCGCCGATCGAAACCACGTTGATGCTGGATGACTATCTGCGGCGGCGCGGCGTGCGTAAGGCGGTGGAGATCGTCTATACCTACCCGACCATTTCCCAATTGCTGCGGAACTGCCTGTTTTTGCAGCGCCCGACCGGCGAAGCGCTGCCCGCCATTTTTGCCGCGCGCGATATCCGTCACCAGCGCGGTTTTACCCTCTGCCGGGTGGACGCACAGCGCAACATCGCCTATTCCGCCGAGGGGGAGGAACAGCCGTTTGACATCCTGATGGCCACGCCGCCGATCCGGGCGGTGGAAGCGGTGCGCAACACCGGCCTGAGCGATATTCAAAACGGCGAGGGGTGGTTGCCGACCGATCACCAAACGCTGCAGGTGTACGGCCAGCAGGGCGTATACGTGATAGGCGACACCGTGGATCTGCCGGTCAGCAAGGCGGGCGGTTCTTGCCACAATCAGGCGCCGGTGATCGCTGACAACATCGTGGCGGAAATACGGCTGGGGCAAACGGTCAGCCATTACGACGGCAAGGTGCAGGCGGTCGCGCAAATGGGGCTGAATGCCGGCATGCCGCTGGTGTACGACTACCGTCACGACGTGCTGCCGACCCCGGCCACCAAGGTGGGCGGCATGCTGCGCAACGGTTTTAACCGCGGTCTGTATTGGGCCACGGTAAGGGGGCTGATATGACGGAAAGCACGGTGCATGGTGATGAACTCCAATCGCTGGCGGGCTTGCTGGAAAAACTGCGGCCGCTGCTGGCCGGCGGGCGGCTGGACAACGTGGTCGATCTGCTGTCGTTGCTGTCGGACGTAGTGGATATCGCCGACAACGCGCTGGTGGAAAAACTGGCCGGCGTATTCGAAGGGCTGGTTACGGTCGGTTGGGAGGGAGGGACTGCGTTGAAGATGGCGCACAGCGAGCTGCAATTGAACCCGCCGCCCGCCAATTTTCGTGCGGCTTACGCCTTGCTGAAGCAGCCGGACACCCTGCTGGGCGTCATGCTGCTGCTGCGCACTCTACAAATTATCGGGCGGCGTACACGGGATGGCGCGTTGCCGCCGGATGCTTCCGATGAATAATTGAATCGGCTTCGTTCACTCAGATAAGGAGTCGTTATGTCCGGCAAACTTGACCATGCCTTCGCTACCCGCGCTATTCATTATGGCTACGATCCTCAGCAGCATCAGGGGGCGCTGAGCCCGCCGGTGTTTATGAGCTCCACTTTTACCTTTCCCACGGCGGAATATGGCGGCGCTTGCTTTGCCGGCACCGAACCGGGGTATTTCTATTCACGTATCGCCAACCCGACGCTGAATCTGCTGGAGCAGCGCATCGCCAACCTCGAAGAGGGGGAAGCGGCGGTGGCGTTCTCTTCCGGCATGGGAGCGATCACCGCCTGTTGCTGGACGTTGCTCAGCCCGGGCGATGAGCTGATCGTCGATGAAACGGTGTATGGGTGCACCTTCAGCTATTTTCATCACGGTCTGGCGCGCTTTGGCGTCAAGATAACCCATGTTGATCTGACCCGGCCGGAGCGGCTGGCCGCCGCGATCGGTAAGCGCACCCGGCTGGTGTATTGCGAAACCCCGGCCAACCCCAACATGCGACTGATCGATATCGCAGCAGTGGCGGAGATTGCACACCGGCATCAGGCGTTGCTGCTGGTGGACAACACCTACTGTACGCCGTACCTGCAGCGGCCGCTGACGCTGGGCGCCGACATCGTGGTGCACTCGGCCACCAAGTACCTCGGCGGCCACGGCGATCTGCTGGCCGGGCTGGCGGTGACGAGCGAGGCGCTGGCGCAGACGATCCGGCTTGAGGGGCTTAAGGACATGAACGGGGCAGTGCTGTCGGCGCAGGATGCTGCGCTGGTACTGCGCGGTTTGAAAACCTTGCCGCTGCGCATGGATCGTCATTGTGATAACGCGCAGCGTCTGGCGGAGATGTTGGCGGAGCATCCTGCGGTTGAGCGGGTGTATTATCCCGGCCTGGCGAACTTCCCGCAGCATGCGTTGGCGCAGCGGCAAATGGCGCGCCCCGGCGGCATGCTGGCGTTTGAACTGCGGGGCGGCATGAGTGCAGGCATTCGCTTCCTCAATGCGCTGCAGCTCATCTTACGCGCGGTCAGTCTGGGCGATTGCGAAAGCCTGGCGCAACACCCGGCCAGCATGACGCATTCGGCCTACAGCCCCGAAGAGCGGCGGCGCCATCATATCAGCGAGGGATTGGTGCGTTTGTCCGCCGGGCTGGAGGCGTTTGACGACTTGCAGGCGGATGTCCTGCAAGCATTGGCGCAGGCGCATTAAAAAACCCGCCGCAGCGGGTTTTATCAGAAGCGAGCGTTACATCTGCTGCGTTGCCGCGGTCACCGGCGAACCCCCGCCTTTCTTGCGCACCCACAGCCAGTAAGCCACGGTGAGTAAAGCGATCCACACCAGCCCGACGTACAGCGCGATGCGGCTCTCTTCGAAGTAGCCGAGCAGGCCGATGACGAATGCCATAAAGGCGGTCGCCAATGCCGGCGCCACCGGCCACCACGGCACCGGGAAGCTCAACTCACGAGTTTCTTCCGGCGACAGCGTGCGGCGCATGACGATCTGCGACAGCAGGATCATCAGCCACACCCAGACGGTGGCGAAGGTGGCGATCGAGGCGATGATCATGAAGACCTTCTCCGGGATCAGGTAGTTGAGCACCACCGCCAACAGCAGGGCGACCGACATGACCAGCACCGTCATCCACGGCACGCCGCTGGCGGTCAGTTTGGTGAAGCTGCGCGGTGCCTGGCCGTCCTGCGCCATGCCGTACATCATGCGGCCGGCGCCGAAGATGTCGCTGTTGATGGCCGAAATGGCGGCGGTGATCACCACCACGTTCAGCACGTTGGCGGCGGAGCTGATGCCGAGGTTGCTGAAAATCTCGACGAACGGGCTGCCGTTCTGGCCGATGCTGTTCCACGGATAGATCGCCATCAGCACCATCAATGTCAGCACGTAAAACAGCAAGATGCGCACCGGTACGGCGTTGATCGCCTTCGGCAGCACTTTGGCGGGGTCTTTCGCCTCGCTGGCGGTAATGCCGATGATCTCAATGCCGCCGAAGGCGAACATCACCACCGCTAATGACGCGACCACGCCGCCGATGCCGTTAGGCATAAAGCCGCCGTGCTGCCACAGATTGCTGATGCCGGTGGCGTGCTGGGTTTGGCCGAAGCCGAACAGCATCACCGCTGCACCGCCGACGATCATTGCCACGATGGCGGCGACCTTGACCAGCGACAGCCAGAACTCCAGCTCGCCGAATACCTTGACGCTGCACAGGTTGAGCGCGCCGATAAACAAGATGATGCTGAGCACCCAGACCCACTGGGCGACCTCCGGGAACCACAGCCCCATATAAATGCCGAAGGCGGTGACGTCCGCCAGGGCGACGATCACCATTTCGAAGGTGTAGGTCCAACCGGTGAGGAACCCGGCCAGTGGGCCGAGATAGTGGCTGGCGTAGTGGCCGAACGAGCCGGAAACCGGCTGGTGCACCGCCATTTCACCCAGCGCGCGCATCACCATGAACACCGCCGCGCCGCCCACCAGGTAAGCCAGCAGCACGGCCGGGCCGGCCAGCTGGATGGCGCCGGCGGAGCCGTAGAACAGGCCGGTGCCGATCGCCGAGCCAAGAGCCATGAAACGGATGTGCCGCGCGTTTAGTCCGCGTCTGAGTTGTGTCGTTTCGTTACGCATGTTGCTTCCCGTTAAGTGTTTGCCGAACAGGCACGCGCTGCCCGCGCCGGGTGGAACGCACCCGGCGGGGCAGAACAAACTGCGTGATTCAGTGTGTGATGATTATGCCTGGCTAGGCAGCAGCGCCGCAGGCAGCAGCGATGTCAGGTGACCGGCCGCCAAGAGTTGGCTGGCGGCTTCAATGTCGGGGGCGAAGAAACGATCCTTGTCGTAGAAACTGACATGCTCGCGCAGCAGACGGCGCGCCTGCTCCAGACCTTCCGAGGTCTTCAGGCCGTTGCGGAAATCCAGGCCCTGACAGGCGGCCAGCCATTCGACCGCCAGAATGCCGCGCACGTTGTCCGCCATGCTCCACAGACGGCGACCGGCGGCCGGGGCCATGGAAACGTGGTCTTCCTGGTTGGCGGAGGTCGGAATGCTGTCGACGCTCGACGGGTGCGCCAGCGCTTTGTTTTCGCTGGCCAGCGCTGCGGCGGTCACCTGGGCGATCATGAAGCCGGAGTTCACGCCGCCGTTTTCCACCAGGAACGGTGGCAGCTGCGACATGTGCTTGTCCATCATTAGCGAGATGCGGCGTTCGGACAGCGAACCGATTTCGGCAAACGCCAGCGCCAGGTTGTCGGCGGCCATCGCTACCGGTTCGGCGTGGAAGTTGCCGCCGGACAGCACGTCGCCCTGTTCGGCGAACACCAGCGGGTTATCGGAGACGGCGTTGGCTTCAATTTCCAGCACCTCGGCGGCCTGGCGGATCTGCGTCAGGCAGGCGCCCATTACCTGTGGCTGGCAGCGCAGGGAGTAAGGATCCTGCACTTTTTCACAGTTGCGGTGCGAGTCGGAGACTTCGCTGCGCGCGCCGAGCAGGTGGCGATAGGCGAGGGCGGCGTCGATCTGGCCGCGCTGGCCGCGCACCTCGTGGATACGCGCATCGAACGGGCTGCGAGAGCCCAGCGCCGCTTCCACCGTCAGGCTGCCCGCCACGGTCGCGGCGGCGAACAGATCTTCGGCATCGAACAGGCCACGTAGCGCGAAGGCGGCGGAGACCTGGGTGCCGTTCAGCAGCGCCAGGCCCTCTTTCGCCGCCAGCGTCAGCGGTTTCAGACCGGCCTTGGCCAGCGCTTCGGTCGCCGGCAGCCATTGCCCCTGATGGCGCGCCTGGCCTTCGCCCAGCAACACCAGGCTCATGTGCGCCAGCGGCGCCAGGTCGCCGGAAGCGCCGACCGAGCCCTTCAACGGGATATGCGGATAAACTTCGGCGTTGACCAGCGCGATCAGCGCCTGGATGACTTCCAGACGAATGCCGGAGAAGCCGCGCGACAGGCTGTTGATCTTCAGCACCATGATCAGGCGCACCAGGTTGTCGTCGGTCGGCTCGCCCACGCCGGCGGCGTGCGACAGCACGATCGAACGCTGCAGGTTTTCCAGATCGTCGCGGGCGATGCGCGTCGAAGCCAGCAGGCCAAACCCGGTGTTGATGCCGTAAGTGGTGCGGTTTTCTTCAACGATGCGCTCCACGCAGGCCACGCTCTGCTGGATAGGACCGTAGGCGTTGTCGTCCAGCGTCAGCGTCACCGGGTGTTGATAGACGTCGCGTAGCTGGGCCAGCGTCAGTTTGCCTGGGCGAATAGTCAGCGCTTTCATGCTTTTTCTCCTTGGGTCGCGGCAACCATCGGCAGGTTCAGGCCTTGCTCGCGGGCGCAGTCGATAGCGATATCGTAACCGGCGTCGGCGTGACGCATGACCCCGGTAGCCGGGTCATTGTGCAGGACGCGGGCGATGCGCTCGGCGGCTTCGTCGGTGCCGTCGCAGACGATCACCATGCCGGAGTGTTGGGAGAAGCCCATGCCGACGCCGCCGCCGTGGTGCAGGGAAACCCAGGTGGCGCCGCTGGCGGTGTTCAGCAGGGCGTTCAGCAACGGCCAGTCGGAAACCGCATCGGAGCCGTCTTTCATCGCTTCGGTTTCACGGTTCGGGCTGGAAACGGAGCCGGAATCCAGGTGGTCGCGGCCGATGACGATCGGGGCGGACAGTTCGCCCCGGCGCACCATTTCGTTGAACGCCAGGCCCAGCTTGGCGCGCTGGCCGAGGCCAACCCAGCAGATGCGCGCCGGCAGGCCCTGGAAGCTGATGCGCTCGCGCGCCATGTCCAGCCAGCGGTGCAGGTGTTCGTCATCCGGGATCAGCTCTTTCACCATGGCGTCGGTTTTGTAGATGTCCTGCGGATCGCCGGACAGCGCCGCCCAGCGGAATGGCCCGATGCCGCGGCAGAACAGCGGACGGATGTAGGCCGGCACGAAGCCCGGGAAGTCGAAGGCGTTGTCGACGCCGGTTTCTTTCGCCATCTGCCGAATGTTGTTGCCGTAGTCGAAGGTCGGCACGCCCATCTGCTGGAAGGCCAGCATGGCTTTGACGTGATCGGCCATCGACTGCTTGGCGGCGGCGACCACTTTAGCCGGCTCGGTCTGGGCGCGCTGGCGATATTCTTCCCAGCTCCAGCCTTTCGGCAGGTAGCCGTTCAGCGGATCGTGGGCGCTGGTCTGATCGGTGGCCATGTCCGGGCGCACGCCGCGGCGAACCAGCTCAGGCAGAATTTCCGCCGCGTTGCCGCACAGGGCGATGGAGATGGCTTTGCCTTCTGAGGTGTATTTTTTGATGCGGGCCAGCGCGTCGTCCAGATCGTTGGCCTGCTCATCGACGTAGCGGGTTTTCAGGCGGAAATCGATGCGGCTCTGCTGACATTCGATGTTCAGCGAGCAGGCGCCCGCCAGCGTCGCGGCCAGCGGCTGCGCGCCGCCCATGCCGCCCAGGCCGGCGGTCAGCACCCAGCGGCCCTGCAGGCTGCCGTCGTAATGCTGGCGGCCCGCTTCGACGAAGGTCTCATAGGTGCCCTGAACGATGCCCTGGCTGCCGATGTAGATCCAACTGCCGGCGGTCATCTGGCCGTACATGGCCAGGCCTTTGGCGTCCAGCTCGTTGAAGTGTTCCCAGGTTGCCCAGTGGGGCACCAGGTTGGAGTTGGCGATCAGCACGCGCGGCGCGTTGCTGTGGGTTTTGAAGACGCCGACCGGCTTGCCGGACTGCACCAGCAGGGTTTCGTCTTCCTCCAGCGTTTTCAGCGTTTCGACGATCTTGTCGTAGCAATCCCAGTCGCGCGCGGCGCGGCCGATGCCGCCGTACACCACCAGCTCGTGTGGGTTCTCCGCAACTTCAGGATCGAGGTTGTTCATCAGCATGCGTAACGGCGCTTCGGTCAGCCAGCTTTTTGCGTTTAATTGTGTGCCGCGTGGCGCGCGTACATCGACATTGCGAACTTTGTTATTTGTAGTCACAGCAGTTTCCTCAAACAGTATCGGTGCAGATTCCATGCCGCGGTGGGGGATGAGTACCACGGCATAACAATGCGTAGGGTTTATTAACATATACTTGTATGTACAAGCATATGCAACACTGACCAGTTGCCGCTTAAAAGTGGCATAAGAAAAAGTTATTTTCTTTTTATATCAGTTTGATATGCGATTTTTTATCGCCGGCTTCATGTATGGAAAGCCGGAGAAAAGTGAGCTGTTCGGCAAAAATGAATTAAAAATGACTCATTTTTGGGCGGCTAGTCACAATATTTTTACAGACTGATTACAGTTGCGGCCAGGGGATAAACAAACCCTATCGCCGCAGGGAAAAAGCCCGCCGTCGGTGGCAGGCTTGTCAGGGTCAGGCCGCCGGTTGTAGCGTCGGTTTGCGGCTCATTTTGCATACCGTGGCGATGGCGGCGATCAGCGCCGGCACGCACAGGAACATCAGGATGCTCTGCACCTCCCACTGCATCGCCAGCAGTTGGGCGCCCATCATGGTGCCGGCGACGCCGCCGAAGCGGCCGATGCCCTGCATCCAGGCGATGCCGGTGGCGCGGCTGTGGGTGGGGTAGAAGGTGGCCGCCAGCGTTTGCAGCCCGGACTGCGCGCCGTTCATGGTGACGCCCATCAGGAAGATGAAGGCGCCCAGCAGCACGATGTGTTTGTCCTCGGTCGCCATCGCCACGATCAGCAGGGCAGTGGCGACAAAGCCGCTCGAGACCACCTTATGCGCGTTCCAGCGATCCATCAGCCAGCCGGCCACCAGGATGCCAAGCGTGCCGCCGAAGGTGAACAGCGAGGTGAGCATCGCCGATTGCTCCAGCTGGTAACCCAGCCCCTGCATCAGGATCGGCATCCAGCTCAGCAACACGTAGTAGATTACCAGCCCCATAAAGTAGGTCAGCCACAGCATCAGCGTGCCGAGCAGGTAAGGGCGGCTGAACAGCAGGCCGACGCTGGTCTTGGTGTGCGTCAGCTTCTCTTCGTACAGGTAAAAACGCGTCACGCCGTCCAGGCTCTGGCTGACGAAGCGCTGTGCGATGCGCTTGATCTTCGCCGCATCCTGCCCGCGGTTGACCATGTATTTGACCGATTCCGGCAGCAGCAGGATCAGCAAAACCGTCAACGCCAACGGCGCAATGGCGCCGAGCAGCAGCACGCTGTGCCAGCCGTAGCTCGGGATCAGCCACGATGAAATGGCGCCGCCGCCGGCCGCGCCCAGCGGGAAACCGCAGTACATGGTGTTGATCGCCAGCGAACGGCAGCGCTGCGGCGCGTATTCGGAGATCAGCGTGATGGCGTTGGGCATTGCCGCTCCCAGCCCGAGGCCGGTGAGGAAACGCCACAGCGTCAGGCTATTGAGCGAGCCGGCGTAGGCGGTGGCCAGGCTCGACAGGCCGAAGAACAGGCAGGAAAACACCAGCACGCGCTTGCGGCCGATGCGGTCGGAGATTGGCCCGGCGATCAGCGCGCCGAGCGACAGCCCCAGCAGCGCGGCGCTCAGCACCGGCCCCAGATCCTGTTTGACGATGCCCCAGTCTTTGGCGACCGAGGGGGCGATATAGCCCATGGCGGCGGTATCGAAACCGTCGATGGCGAGGATCAGGAATCCGAGAATGATCAGGGTCCAGTGAAACAGCGAAAACTTGCTGTCGTCGATGGCCTGCTGAATGTTCAACTCGCTGGTGGAATGAGTCATGGCACCCTCTAAACGCAGATGTAGTCGTGATGGATGGAACGTGGCCGAAACTGGCGCTCGGCTTGTGTTTGCTTGTATATACATCTGCGCGTCGGCGCTTTATGTCAAATATAATTATCTTATTTGTTAACTGCGTGTTGTTTTCTGTGGAGCAGGTTGCACCGCGGATGAAAGGCCAAAGCACGACTCACAAATTAAATGAGCGCCATTGGCGGTGGGATATGCTGGCGGCGGCGCGGAGAATAAAATTTAATACAATTTTGGCCGTTTGGTCGGCGGGCCGGAATCTGCGATAATCGCTTTTTACTTTTCCAGATTGAGAAACCGATGCAGTACCCGATCAATGAGATGTTCCAAACCTTGCAGGGCGAAGGCTTTTTCACCGGCGTGCCGGCCATTTTCATCCGCCTGCAGGGCTGCCCGGTAGGGTGCAGTTGGTGCGATACCAAACATACCTGGGAAAAGGAAGCCAATCGGGAAGTCGACCTGCAACGGATCCTGGTCAAAACAGAGGAAAGCGACGCCTGGGGCAATGCCGGCGCCGAGCAGCTGCTGGCGGTGATGCGCCAACAAGGTTACACCGCGCGCCATGTGGTGATCACCGGCGGCGAACCCTGCATCTACGATCTGACGCCGCTGACCGAGCTGTTCGAACAGCATGGCTACGGCTGCCAGATTGAGACCAGCGGCACCCACGACATTCGCTGTTCCGCCAAGACCTGGGTGACGGTTTCGCCGAAGGTGAATATGCGCGGCGGCATGAAGGTGTTGGATCAGGCGCTGCGGCGCGCCGACGAGGTGAAGCATCCGGTGGCGCGCGAGCGCGACATCGAGGCGCTGGACGCGCTGCTGGCGACGCTGCAGGACGACAAGGCGCGCATTATCGCGCTGCAGCCGATCAGCCAGAAAGAAGAGGCGACCCGCCTGTGCATCGAAACCTGCATCGCGCGCAACTGGCGGCTGTCGATGCAGACCCACAAGTATCTGAACATCGCCTAAAATCAGGGCGCCCTTGGGCGCCCTTTCTTTTAACCTTTATATACGCATCCCGCAGTACAGGTCTCTTTCACCATCACCGCAGTCAGTTCCGGCAACTGGGGCTTGAGCTGCTGCCAAATCCAGGCGGCGAGCACTTCGCTGGTGGGATTTTCCAATCCTGGAATATCGTTCAGATAATGGTGATCCAGCCGCTCCCAGATCGGGGAAAACACAGCCTTGAGCTCGGCGAAATCCATCACCCAACCGGTGTGGGGATCCACGTCACCGGTCACTTCCAGACGCACCATAAACGAATGCCCATGCAGACGGCCGCATTTGTGGCCCTCCGGTACATGCGGCAAACGGTGTGCGGCTTCAAACTGAAAATCTTTAAACAGCGTGGTTGCCATTATTACGGCCTCATTGACTCAAAAACCGCCGCATAGTACCGGAAAGCGCGCCTGCTTGCCATTTATACCGTTATGGTCTACCGCCACGGCAAACGCACCCGGTTAACACTTTTTTTGTTTGGTGTCTGCGGCACCTATCGGCTGGGGTTATGAGCCGAAATGTTGAACGGTGAAAAAATGATGAAAAAAAGTGCTTTATTTTCATCTGGATAAAAAACTTTGTTTAACGGTTTAAGCGTTATCCCTTACCAGAAAAACAGCTTAGTCATTTTGGTTATGATTTATTGCTATCCCTTATTTAATCGTTGCTATTCTGCTCGGTAACCTTACAAACTCTCCTGATCTTTTCCGCACACCCGACGCAGCGAAGAGACAGCGACTGGCACTGGCGCGCGCCTGGCAGGAAAGGCGCTAAGTATAGGAAATAAGTACAGCAATGACGACTCAGGCTCCTCCAACATCTTTGCTCCCGCTGACGCCCGAACAGCTGGCGCGCTTACAGGCGACGATCGGCGACTATTCGCCGACGCAGCTGGCGTGGCTGTCCGGTTATTTTTGGGGCATGGTCAATCAACAGCCCGGAGCCGTGGCCATTGCGCCTGCCGCCCCTGCGGCTGCGGCCGCCATCACCATCATTTCCGCTTCGCAGACCGGCAATGCGCGCCGCCTGGCGGAGCAGTTGCGCGACGATCTGTTGGCCGCCAATCTGAGCGCCACGTTGGTCAGCGCCGGCGACTACAAGTTCAAACAGATAGCGCAAGAGCGCCTGTTGGTGATCGTCGCCTCCACGCAAGGGGAAGGCGAACCGGCGGAAGAAGCGGTGGCGCTGCATAAATTCCTGTTCTCGAAGAAGGCGCCGAAGCTCAATGACACCGCGTTTGCGGTGTTCGGGCTGGGCGACACCTCTTATGAGAATTTCTGTCAGTCTGGTAAAGATTTCGACGGCAAGCTGGCCGAGTTGGGTGCCGAGCGCCTGGTGGAGCGCGTGGATGCCGACGTGGAGTACCAGGAGCTGGCCGCCGCCTGGCGCAAACAGGTGGTATCGGTGCTGAAGGCCCGTGCGCCAGCGGAAAGCGCTGCGCCGGGCGTGTTGGCCAGCGGCGCGGTTGACCTGATCGACAGCAGCCCGTACAGCAAGGAACAACCGCTCACCGCCCAACTGGCGGTTAAGCAGAAAATTACCGGCCGCGCGTCGGATAAAGACGTGCGCCATATCGAGATCGATCTGGGCGACTCCGGCCTGCGCTATCAGCCGGGCGATGCGCTCGGCGTATGGTTCGACAACGATCCGGCGCTGGTGGACGAACTGGTGCAGCTGTTGTGGCTGAAAGGCGACGAGCCGGTCGAGGTGGAAGGGCAGACCCTGCCGCTGGCGCAGGCGCTGCGCAGCCATTTTGAGCTGACGCAGAACACCACGCCGATCGTCGATAAATACGCCGCGCTGTCGCGCGACGAAACGCTGATCGGCCTGTTGGCGGATAAGGCTGCGCTGCAGCAGTACGCGCACAATACGCCGATCGTCGATATGGTGCGGCAGGCGCCGGCGGATCTGAGCGCCGAACAGCTGGTTGGCCTGCTGCGCCCGTTGACGCCGCGCCTGTATTCCATCGCCTCTTCGCAGGCGGAGAACGAAAGCGAAGTGCACATCACCGTGGGCGTGGTGCGTTACGACATCGACGGGCGCGCCCGCAGCGGCGGCGCCTCCGGCTTCCTGGCGGATCGCCTGGAGGAGGACGGCGACGTGCGGGTGTTTATCGAACACAACGACAACTTCCGCCTGCCGGCCAATCCGGAAGCGCCGGTGATCATGATCGGCCCGGGCACCGGCATCGCGCCGTTCCGTGCCTTTATGCAGCAGCGCGACGCCGACGGCGCCGGCGGCAAGAACTGGCTGTTCTTCGGCAACCCGCACTTTACCGAAGATTTCCTGTACCAGGTCGAATGGCAGCGCTACGTGAAAGACGGCCTGCTGACCCGCATCGATCTGGCCTGGTCCCGTGACCAGCAACATAAAATATACGTACAAGACAAACTGCGCGAACAGGGCGCAGAAGTGTGGCGCTGGATTCAGGAAGGCGCGCACATTTACGTCTGCGGCGATGCCAATCGCATGGCGAAAGACGTGGAAAACACATTACTGGAACTGGTGGCCGAGCACGGTGGCATGGATACCGAGCAGGCGGATGAATTTTTAAGTGAGCTGCGCCTTGAGCGCCGTTATCAGCGAGATGTTTACTGATGAGTGATAAACACCCCGGGCCTTTGGTAGTCGAAGGCAAACTGGCCGATGCGGAGCGCATGAAGAAGGAAAGCAACTTCCTGCGTGGCACCATCGCCGAAGATTTGAACGACGGCCTGACCGGCGGCTTCAACGGCGACAACTTCCTGCTGATCCGTTTTCACGGCATGTACCAGCAGGATGACCGTGACATTCGTGCCGAACGCGCCGAGCAGAAGCTGGAGCCGCGCCACGCCATGATGCTGCGCTGCCGCCTGCCGGGCGGCGTCATCAGCCCGCAGCAGTGGCTGGGCATCGACAAGTTCGCGCAGGAGAGCACGCTGTACGGCAGCATTCGCATCACCAACCGCCAGACGTTCCAGTTTCACGGCATCCTGAAAGGCAATGTCAAACCGGTGCACCAGCTGCTGAACCGCCTGGGGCTGGACGCGCTGGCGACCGCCAACGACGTGAACCGCAACGTGCTGTGCACCTCCAACCCGGTGGAGTCCGAGCTGCATCAGGAAGCCTACGAGTGGGCGAAGAAGATCTCCGAACACCTGCTGCCGCGCACCCGCGCCTACGCCGAGGTGTGGCTGGATCAGGAAAAGGTGGCCACCACCGACGAAGAACCGATTCTGGGGCCGACCTACCTGCCGCGCAAATTTAAAACCACGGTGGTGATCCCGCCACAGAACGACGTCGATCTGCACGCCAACGACATGAACTTTGTGGCGATCGCCGAAAACGGCAAGCTGGTAGGCTTCAACCTGCTGGTGGGCGGCGGGCTGTCCATCGAACACGGCAACAAGAAAACCTACGCGCGCCAGGCCAGCGAGTTCGGCTACATTCCGCTCGAACATACGCTGGCGGTAGCGGAAGCGGTGGTGACCACGCAGCGCGACTGGGGCAACCGCACCGATCGCAAGAACGCCAAGACCAAATACACGCTGGAGCGCGTCGGGGTAGATGTTTTCCGCGCCGAAGTGGAAAAGCGCGCCGGCATTACCTTCGCGCCGATCCGGCCGTATGAATTCACCGGCCGCGGCGATCGCATCGGTTGGGTGAAGGGCATCGACGATCAATGGCACCTGACGCTGTTTATCGAGAACGGCCGCCTGCTGGACTATCCGGGGCGCCCGCTGAAGACCGGCATGGCGGAGATCGCCAAGATCCATAAAGGTGACTTCCGTCTGACGGCGAACCAAAACGTGATCATCGCCGGCGTGCCGGAAAGCGAGAAGGCGAAGATCGAAGCCCTAGCGCGCGATCATGGCCTGATCGACGACGAGATCAGCGAGCAACGCAAGAATTCGATGGCCTGCGTGTCGTTCCCGACCTGTCCGCTGGCGATGGCGGAGGCCGAGCGCTTCCTGCCGCAGTTCGTCACCAAGGTGGAGGGGATCATGCATCGGCACGGGGTGGGCGACGAGCATATCGTACTGCGCATTACCGGCTGCCCGAACGGCTGCGGCCGCGCGCTGCTGGCGGAGCTGGGGCTGGTGGGCAAGGCGGTCGGCCGTTATAACCTGCATTTGGGCGGCAACCGCGAAGGCACGCGCATTCCGCGCATGTACCGCGAGAACATCAACGAAGACGAGATCCTGAACGAGATCGACCTGTTGGTGGGGCGCTGGGCGGAGGAGCGCAACGGCGGCGAAGGCTTCGGCGACTTCACCGTGCGTGCGGGCATCGTCAAACCGGTGCTGGATCCGGCGCGAGATTTCTGGGAGTGAGGCCGGGCGGCCTCTGGGCAGAGGGGCCGCGCAGGTAATTTCAAGCATCAGGAGAGACAACATGGCTGAATTCGATCTGGCGGCGCTGAACGCGTTGCCCAAATCCGGGCAGGCGCTGGCATTGGCGGTAGTCAACGGCCAACTGGAGACCC
This sequence comes from Serratia sp. CY29653, assembly GCF_052169255.1. NCBI lineage: Bacteria > Pseudomonadati > Pseudomonadota > Gammaproteobacteria > Enterobacterales > Yersiniaceae > Serratia > Serratia sp. CY29653. The sequence continues at coordinate 534,407 of NZ_JBJNLC010000002.1, forward strand.
TCAGCGCCGAACAGCGCGTTGCATGGGCGCTGGAGCATCTGCCCGGCGAGTTCGTACTCTCGTCCAGTTTCGGCATTCAGGCGGCGGTATGCCTGCACCTGGTGACGCGCATCCGGCCGGATATCCCGGTGATCCTGACCGACACCGGTTACCTGTTCCCGGAAACCTATCGCTTTATCGATCAACTGACCGACCAGTTGAAGCTGAATCTGCAGGTGTTCCGCGCCGAACAGTCTCCCGCCTGGCAAGAGGCGCGCTATGGCAAGCTGTGGGAACAGGGCGTGGAAGGGATTGAAAAGTACAACCAGATCAACAAGGTTGAGCCGATGAACCGCGCGCTGGAGACGCTGGGGGCGCAGAGCTGGTTCGCCGGCCTGCGGCGCGAGCAGTCCGGTAGCCGCGCCAATCTGCCGGTGCTGGCGGTGCAGCGTGGGGTGTTCAAGATCCTGCCGATCATTGACTGGGACAACCGCAAGATTTACCAGTATCTGACCGAACACGGGCTGAGTTATCACCCGCTGTGGGAACAGGGCTACCTGTCGGTAGGCGATACCCACACCACCCAGAAATGGGAGCCGGGCATGAGTGAGGAAGAGACGCGTTTCTTCGGCCTGAAGCGCGAGTGCGGTCTGCACGAAGGCTAAAAGAGGCGAATCACCCGACAGGGCTCAGCAATGCTGGGCCCTGTTTTTTTGTAGGCTACTTTTTCTTTTGTGCTTTCGGCGGGTGCGCCTGCGCCAACTCTTTGATCAGCGGCAGCAGGATCTGCACGCTGTCGCGGCTGCGTTTGTCGATCCGCCCCGGCAGATAGCGATCCAGATACTGCAGGTTGTCGTATTGCGGGCGGTGCCAGGTGATGCCCTGCGGGAAGTGCGGGCTGACGGCGCGCTGCTGATAGCCGTCCTTCTCCCCCAACGACCAGTTGGTGGCCTCTACCGACAATACCGGGATGCCTGCGGCATCGAACACCTCTTGATCGGAGCAGCAGCCGGTGCCCTGCGGATGCTGTGCGCTGCCTGGATTGGTGGCGGCGGCGATGCCGTAGCGATGGGCGATATCCAGCGCGCGATCGCGGGAGCGCTTCGCCATCTGCGGCGGCGTGTTGCGCCCGGCGTTGAAGTACAGCCGATCGCCAGTGATCAGGCTGTCGAGATTGATCACCAGCACGGTGTTGCTTTTCTCTTCCGCACTCATTCGCTGCAGGTAGTTCTGCGCCCCCAGCGAACCGAGCTCTTCGGCGCTGGTGGCGACGAAGCGCAGGCCGTAGGCGGTGGGGATGTTCTTCAGGCGTTCCGCCAGTTCCAGCATTACGCCGATGCCGGAGGCGTTGTCGTCGACGCCCTGCAGCGTCAAGCCACCGAGGTTGTTATCCAGATCCTCGTCGCTCTGCGGCGTATAGGTGTCGAAGTGGGCGACGACCACGATTTGTTTCGGGCTGTCGCCGTTGCGGGCGGCGATCACCGAGCTGGCGGTGACGTTGTTCCAGTTCTTCTTGCCATCTTTGCTGGTGTAGAGATAGCGCGTATTGACGCTGCGAATATCGCTTTGGTAACCCATCTTGCTGAATTGCTGCTTCAGGTAGTCGGCGGTGAGCAATTCGGCCGGGCTGCCCGCCATGCGGCCGGGGAAGTAAGTGGCGATGTGGCGGGTCTGTTCGGCGGCGAAACGGCCCATTGGCGCGTCTTTTACGGGCTGTGCGGCACACACGCTGAAGACGCCGCCGAGTGCGAGGGCCAGCAGGCTGGTCTTCAGGTAAAAACGGGAAAACATACCGAAAAATCCTTCTTTGCTATCGGCGCTGCCGATCATTTTTCTTCGGCACCCAGTATGAGACGCCGGGCGGCATTACACAATTTCCCTGTCTCTTAATTTTCGCGCCAACGCGCAAACTGCTGTCGTGAGTATCACCGTTTGCCTTCGGCGTTGCGGCCTATATTCCATAAAGGAACTAATCATTCCTTTTCGTCATTTCAGAGGCTAAATCTCAGCCCGTATAGTCACACTATCTTTCTGTTATATGAAAAGGCTGTTGTGGACTATCTACCAATATTCGCCGACCTGAAACAACGTCCGGTACTGGTCGTTGGCGGTGGTGACGTGGCGGCGCGCAAAGTCGACCTGCTTCAGCGCGCCGGGGCTGAAATACGGATAGTTGCGCAGTCGCTCTCACCGGAACTGGAACAACAACGTCAGCAAGGGCAACTGCTCTGGCTGGGGAAAACCTTTGACCCGCAACAGCTGGACGACGTGTTTCTGGCGATCGCCGCCACGGACGACAACGCGCTGAATGCCGCGGTGTTCGCCGAGGCGGATAAACGCCGGGTGTTGGCCAACGTGGTGGACGATCAGCCGCGCTGTTCGTTCATCTTCCCGTCGATCATCGATCGCTCGCCGCTGGTGGTGGCGGTGTCGTCCAGCGGCCAGGCTCCGGTGCTGGCGCGGTTGCTGCGCGAAAAGCTGGAGGCGTTGCTGCCCGCCAGTTTGGGGCAGATGGCGCAGGTGGCGGGCCGCTGGCGCGGCCAGGCCAAACAGCGGCTGGCCTCGATCGGCGAACGTCGTCGTTTCTGGGAGAAAACCTTCGGCGGCCGTTTCGCCACGCTGGTGGCCAACGGCCAGACGGCGCAGGCGGAGCGGCAGCTGGAGCAGGATTTGCAAAGCTTCGCCGCAGGCGATGAAGGCGTGCAGGGCGAGATAGCCCTGGTGGGCGCCGGGCCGGGCGACGTGGGGCTGTTGACCCTGCGCGGGCTGCAGGTGATGCAGCAGGCGGACGTGGTGCTGTATGACCACCTGGTCAGCGGCGAGATCCTCGATCTGGTGCGCCGCGACGCCGAGCGCATCTGCGTGGGCAAGCGCGCCGGCGCGCACTCGGTGATCCAGGAAGAGACCAACCGGCTGCTGGTGGAGCTGGCGCAGCAGGGCAAACGCGTGGTGCGCCTGAAGGGCGGGGATCCGTTCATCTTTGGCCGCGGCGGCGAAGAGCTGCAGGTGGCCGCCGCCGCCGGCATTCCGTTTCAGGTGGTGCCGGGCGTCACGGCCGCCGCGGGGGCGACCGCCTACGCCGGCATTCCGCTGACGCACCGCGACCACGCGCAGAGCGTGACCTTTATCACCGGCCACTGCCGCCCCGACGGCGATGGCCTGGACTGGGCCGATCTGGCCCGGGCGCGGCAGACGCTGGCTATCTATATGGGCACCATGAAGGCGGCGGACATCAGCCAACGCCTGATCGCCCACGGCCGCGCTGCCGATACGCCGGTGGCGGTGATCAGCCGCGGCACGCGCGCCGATCAGCAGGTGCAGATCGGCACGCTGGATCAACTGGAACATCTGGCCCAACGGGCGCCGCTGCCGGCGCTGCTGGTGATTGGCGAAGTGGTGGAACTGCACCATCAAATCGCCTGGTTCGGGCATCAATCGCAGACGGAAGGGGCCGCGCGCCCGGCCGTCGTGAATTTGGCATAGGCAAGGCTTTTAAGGATCTGTTATGGACGAAAAACGACTCACTCATTTGCGGCAATTGGAGGCGGAGAGTATCCATATCATCCGTGAAGTCGCCGCTGAATTCGCCAACCCGGTGATGCTGTATTCCATCGGTAAAGACTCTTCCGTGATGCTGCATCTGGCGCGCAAGGCGTTCTTCCCCGGCACGCTGCCGTTCCCGCTGCTGCACGTCGATACCGGCTGGAAGTTCCGCGAAATGTACGAATTCCGCGATCGCACCGCGAAGGAGTACGGCTTCGAGCTGCTGGTGCATAAAAACCCGGAAGGGGTGGCGATGGGCATCAACCCGTTCGTGCACGGCAGCGCCAAGCATACCGACATCATGAAGACCGAGGGCCTGAAGCAGGCGTTGAACAAGTATGGTTTCGACGCCGCCTTCGGCGGTGCGCGACGCGACGAGGAGAAATCGCGCGCCAAAGAGCGCATCTATTCGTTCCGCGATCGCTTCCACCGCTGGGATCCGAAAAACCAGCGGCCGGAGCTGTGGCACAACTACAACGGCCAGATCAACAAAGGGGAGAGCATCCGCGTCTTCCCGCTGTCGAACTGGACCGAGCTGGATATCTGGCAGTACATCTTCCTGGAAAAGATCGACATCGTGCCGCTGTACCTGGCGAAACCTCGCCCGGTGGTGGAGCGCGACGGCATGCTGATGATGGTGGACGACGATCGCATCGATCTGCAGCCGGGTGAAGTGATCAGCCAGCGCATGGTGCGTTTCCGCACTCTGGGGTGCTGGCCGCTGACCGGCGCGGTGGACTCGCAGGCGCAAACCCTGCCGGAGATCATCGAAGAGATGCTGGTCTCCACCACCAGTGAACGCCAGGGGCGGATGATCGATCGCGATCAGTCCGGCTCGATGGAGCTGAAAAAGCGTCAAGGGTATTTCTAAGGAGCCGCCGGATGAACAACGCAATCGCACAACAAATAGCCGACCAGGGCGGCGTCGAATCCTATCTGCACGCGCAGCAGCACAAAAGCCTGCTGCGCTTTCTGACCTGCGGCAGCGTCGATGACGGCAAAAGCACCCTGATTGGCCGCCTGCTGCACGATACCCGCCAGATCTACGAGGATCAGCTATCGACGCTGCACAGCGACAGCAAACGCATCGGCACCCAGGGCGAGAAGCTCGATCTGGCGCTGCTGGTGGACGGCCTGCAGGCCGAGCGCGAACAGGGCATCACCATCGACGTGGCCTATCGCTATTTCTCGACCGAAAAACGCAAATTTATCATCGCCGATACCCCGGGGCATGAGCAGTACACCCGCAACATGGCCACCGGTGCCTCCACCTGCGATCTGGCGATCCTGTTGATCGACGCGCGCAAAGGGGTGCTGGATCAGACCCGCCGCCACAGTTTTATCGCGACCCTGCTGGGCATTCGCCATCTGGTGGTGGCAGTGAACAAGATGGATCTGGTGGACTACCAGGAAGCGGTGTTCGAGCAGTTCAAACAGGATTACCTGACCTTCGCCCAGCAGCTGCCAGGCGATCTGGACATCAAATTCGTGCCGCTGTCGGCGCTGGACGGCGACAACGTGGCGAGCGAAAGCGCCCATATGCCGTGGTACAGCGGCCCGACGCTGCTGGAAGTGCTGGAAAGCGTGGACGTGGTCAGCGAGCGAGAAAACCAGCCGCTGCGCTTCCCGGTGCAGTACGTCAACCGCCCGAACCTCGATTTTCGCGGCTATGCCGGCACGCTGTCCGCCGGCGTGGTGCGGGTGGGGCAACGGGTCAAGGTGCTGCCTTCCGGCGTGGAGTCCAGCGTAGCGCGCATCGTGACCTTCGACGGCGATCTGCAAGAGGCGGTGCCGGGCGAGGCGATTACGCTGGTGCTGAAGGATGAGGTGGACATCAGCCGCGGCGATCTGCTGGTCGACGCCGGCGAAAGCCTGCAGGCGGCGCAGAGCGCGCTGGTGGACGTGGTATGGATGGCCGAGCAGCCGCTGGTGCCGGGCCAGAGCTACGACATCAAGATCGCCGGTAAAAAGACCCGCGCCCGCGTGGAGAGCATCCGCCATCAGGTGGAGATCAATACGCTGGCGCAACACTCGGCCGGCACGTTGCCGCTCAACGGTATCGGGTTGGTGGAGCTGACCTTCGACGAGCCGTTGATGCTGGACAGCTATCAGAGCAATCACGACACCGGCGGGCTGATCTTTATCGATCGCATGAGCAACGTCACGGTGGGCGCCGGTCTGGTACGCGAAACGCTGCAGGCCGCATCGGCGGCGCGCGGCGAGTTCAGCGCTTTCGAGCTGGAGTTGAATGCGCTGGTGCGCAAGCACTTCCCGCACTGGGGCGCACGCGATCTGCTCGGTGGCCGATAAGGTGGCCGCTGAACTGAGGGCGACAGGGCCGGACGATGAGAACGTGGTTTGGCATCCGCACGCGGTGACGCGCGCGGATCGCGAAGCGCGCAACGGCCACCGCGGCGCGGTGCTGTGGTTTACCGGGCTGTCCGGCTCGGGCAAATCCACCGTCGCCGGCGCGCTGGAGCAGGCGCTGCACGGGCTCGGCGTCAGCACCTATCTGCTGGACGGCGATAACGTGCGCCACGGCCTGTGCCGCGATCTCGGCTTCTCGGACGAAGATCGGCGCGAGAACATTCGCCGAGTGGGGGAAGTGGCCAAACTGATGGTGGATGCCGGGCTGGTGGTGCTGACGGCGTTCATTTCGCCGCACCGCGCCGAGCGGCAGATGGTGCGCGAGATGCTCGGCGACGATCGCTTTATCGAAGTGTTCGTCGACACGCCGTTGGCGATCTGCGAGGCGCGCGATCCGAAGGGATTGTATAAAAAAGCGCGCGCCGGCGAGCTGCGCAACTTCACCGGCATCGACGCGGTTTACGAGGCGCCGCAGCAGCCGGAAATCCACCTCGATGGCCAACAATTGGTAACAAATTTGATTGCGCAATTGTTAGACGTGTTGCGTGGTCAGGCTATTATCAAACCCTGAATTCAAAAAAAGCGTGTGGCGTTTTTCGCCATGCGCTTTTTACTCTAAGCCGCCGCAGAGCGAGCCGAATAACCAGGGATCACTATGCAAAATGTCACGCCTATCTTGATCGACTCCAAGCAGTCAAAACAGGAGAGAGAGGAGCCTTCTTATTCTTTCCTGGGCGGCGTCAGCGGCTTTGTTTTCTACTGGCTGGCGTTCGCGTTGCCGTTTCTGGTTTACGGTTCCAACACGCTGTTTTTCCTGCTTTATACCTGGCCGTTCTTCCTGGCGCTGATGCCGCTGTCGGTGCTGATCGGCATCACCCTCAGCATGCTGTTGCGCGGCCGTCTGATCCTGACGCTGTTGCTGACCGGCGCCATCGTGCTGTGCCTGTTCTGGCTGGTGTTTAGCTTCTTGACCGGGTGGTGAGAGAGCGGGCGCCGATGCCGGCGCCCGAAGGATTGCAAAGCGGTGCCGAAGGTTACAAAACTTTGCTCAGAAACGCCTGTGTGCGCGGATTGGCCGGATGGCTGAAGATCTGCTGCGGCGCACCTTCCTCCTGAATGATCCCCTGATCGATAAACAGCACCCGATCGGCCACCTCGCGGGCAAAGCCCATCTCATGCGTGACCACCACCATGGTCATGCCCTCGTGGGCCAGCGATTTCATCACCGCCAACACTTCGCCCACCAGCTCCGGATCGAGCGCGGAGGTGGGTTCGTCGAACAGCATGATCTTCGGCTCCATCGCCAGCGCGCGGGCGATGGCCACCCGCTGCTGCTGGCCGCCGGACAGGCTGTTGGGGTAGGCGTCGATCTTGTCGAGCAGGCCGACCTTGCGCAGCAGCTGTTCGGCTTGCGCGATGGCTTCGGCGCGCGGCCGTTTCTTCACGCTCACCGGCGCCATGATGATGTTTTCCAACACCGTCATGTGCGGGAACAGGTTGAAGCGCTGGAACACCATGCCCACGCTTTCACGCATCTTGTTCAGGTCGGTTTTCTGATCGTGGATGGCGAAGCCGTTGACCTCGATCTCGCCGCCGGAGAGCGTTTCCAGCGCGTTGATGCAGCGCAGGAAGGTGCTCTTCCCGGAGCCGGAAGGGCCGATGACGCACACCACTTCGTTGGTGGCGATCCGGCAGGAAATGCCGCGCAGCACGTGGCTCTCGCCGAACTGTTTTTGCAGGTTATGTACGCGAATCACTTTTACCGAACCTCTTTTCCATGTGTTGCACCAGCAGCGAGAGCAGGAAGGTGATGACCCAATAGACCAGCGAAATGGTCAGGTAGGGCTCCCAGTAGGTGGCGTAGGCGCCGGAGACGGTGCGGGCGGCATAGGCCAGATCCGCCAGGCCGATGGCGGAGGCCAGCGACGAATCCTTGACGATGGCGATGGCGTTGTTGCCCAGCGGCGGCAGCATGCGGCGGAAGGCCTGCGGCAGGATCACCTGGCGCATGGTCTTGCCGTAGCTCATGCCCAGCGAACGCGAAGCTTCCATTTGGCCGCGGTCGATAGACTGGATCCCGGCGCGGAAGATTTCCGACACATAAGCGCCGGCATTGAGCGTGATCGCCACCACGCAGGAGAGAAAGGCGCCGTAGTCGGCGCGCAGCGCGCGGGCAAAATCGACGCTCATCAGGCCGCTGGTGACCAGCAGGCCGTCGCGCGGGTTGATGAACAGCGGCACCAGCGCGAAGTGCACCACCATGATTTGTACGAACAACGGCGTGCCGCGAAAGGCGCTGATGTAGATGCGCACCGGCCACTGAACGCCGTAATGCAGTATGGGTTTCCAGATGCCGTGCGGCGCCTGCGCCAAACGACCCAGCCCGAGGATCAATCCCCAGGTGGTGCCCAGCAGCACGCAGATAATGGTGCATTTGATGGTCATCCAGGCGCCTTCCATAAACAGCGGCGCGTATTCCTGGATAATCTCCCAGCGGAAGTTCAAGATCAGATCCTTATTTAAGCGTGTTAAGGCTACTGCGCGTTGTCATCTTGGGATAGGGCAGTGCTCGCCATCCTCATGGATTGCGTGTCCACTCCGGTGGCTGTGCGCTGGCCGCACCCAATCTGACTTAGCTCGCTACGCCTGTTTATTTACTGGCCTACTGCGCTGAGGCGCGCCAGTTGATTATTCCGCCGGCAGCGTCGGTACGTTGCTGTCGAACCAGGTTTGGTAGATCTTGGCGTAGGTGCCGTCGGCGACGATCTTCTTCAGGCCGGCGTTAATCTTGTTACGCAGTTCGTCGTTGCCTTTGGCGACGGCGATGCCGAAATACTGGCGCTCGAACTTGGCATCGGACACCAGCTTGAAGGCCTTCTCAGGGTGGGTTTTGATATAGAACTTGGCCACGCCGACGTCGCCGACCGCCGCGCCGATGCCGTCTTCATACAGCTCCTGCAGCATCAGCGGCGTATTGTCGAAGCGCTTGATGGCGGTGCTGTTTTTGCCCAGCACATCGGACACCACGATGTCGCCGGTGCTGGAGTTCACCACGCCGACCTTCAGCGCTTTCAGCGCGGCGATGGAATCGACCGTCGAGTCTTGCGGCACGACGATGGCCTGTTCGGCCGGGAAATAAGGCGCAGAGAAATCAACCATTTGCTTGCGTTTGTCGGTGATGGTGATGCCGGAAATGATGATATCGCGATCGCCGGAATTCAGCGTGGCGAAGATCCCTTCCCACGGCGTATTGATCAGTTTGATTTGGAAGCCTTCGGCCTTGGCCACCGCTTTGATGATGTCGATGTCGAACCCTTCCAGCTGTTTTTGGCTGTTTTCAAATTCGAACGGCCGATAGGTGCCGCCGGAGCCGACGACGTAGGTAGGTTCAGCCGCCAACGCGGCGGTGGAGAAGGTGGCGGCCAGGCAGGCGCCGATCAGAACTAAACGTTTTAACATCGCGATCCCCGATAATGAAAGGTTATACATTGGAATTATTTATGCACTAGTAGTGCATAAAAATAAGCTTCAATGAATGAAAGTGCAACCGCTGCATGAGAATTATTCTTTCTATGGTGGTAAATATTCATTTTTTGCATTGCTGTGGCGTAAGCGATGGGCCGGTAAGCGGCGGTGCAGTGATTCTTGCTGCATAATGGAGGAAGGGCAGTGTGTCTCTCATCGGAAAACGCGCCGCGCGCGTCGGGTAAAAGGGGCTTTTTTTGCCGCTTTCGCCGCGGATTTGGGTTATAAACTCGGGAACCCTTCATCCGTATTCTGAATTTGGCGTTGAAATGCCGCTCTCAGTGTGGAGTCCAACGAGAAGTTGTGGGATGATTGGTCGGTTTTTCAGGGGGCGGAGATGGGAAAACTTACGCTGCTATTGCTGGCATTGCTCGGTTGGTTACAGTATTCACTGTGGCTGGGCAAAAATGGTATTCACGATTACGTGCGGGTCAATGAAGACGTTGCGGTCCAGCAGGGCAACAACGCCAAGTTGAAAGCGCGTAACGATCAGCTGTTTGCCGAAATCGACGATTTGAACGGCGGACAGGAAGCGATCGAAGAGCGTGCGCGTAATGAGCTGGGCATGATCAAGCCCGGTGAGACTTTCTATCGTCTGGTTCCTGACCAATCCAGACGCAACGCGGCGTCTTCCTCGCAAAACAACGCACAAAAATAACGCATGAATCACTCCGCAGGCACCTTTCCCTCGGTGATTGCCGTCCTGCCCGCTGCCGGTATCGGCAGCCGCATGCAGGCGGAATGCCCGAAGCAATATTTAACTATCGGCCGGCATAGTATCGTCGAACACGCCATCCATGCCCTGTTGCGCCACCCGCGCATCGAGCGGGTGATCGTGGCGATCGGCCCCGAAGATCGCCAGTTCGAACAGTTGCCGATCGCCCAGGATCCGCGGGTGATCGTCACCGAGGGCGGCAAGCAGCGCGCGGATTCGGTGATGGCCGGGCTGAATCTGGCGGGCGATGCGGACTGGGTGTTGGTGCACGACGCCGCGCGCCCCTGCCTGCACGCCGACGATCTCGAGCGCCTGCTGGCGATTACCGCACACAGCAAGGTCGGCGGCATTCTCGCCGCGCCGGTGCGCGACACCATGAAACGCGCCGAACCCGGCTGCGAAACCATCGCCCATACCGTCGATCGGCAGGATTTGTGGCACGCGCTGACGCCGCAGCTGTTTCCGCTGCCGTTGCTCAAGCAGTGCCTGCAGCGCGCGCTGGATGAAGGCGCGAACGTCACCGACGAAGCCTCGGCGCTGGAGCATTGCGGTTACCATCCGCTGCTGATCGCCGGCCGGGCGGACAACATTAAAGTAACGCGGCCGGAGGATTTGGCGCTGGCGGCGTTCTATTTGACTCAGTTAGACAATTAAGGAGCGCATCATGCGTATCGGTCACGGTTTTGACGTACATAAATTCGGCGGCGAAGGCCCGTTGGTGATCGGCGGTGTTCGCATCCCTTACGACAAAGGTTTGCTGGCCCACTCCGACGGTGACGTCGCGCTGCACGCCGCGACCGATGCCCTGCTGGGCGCGGCGGCGCTGGGCGATATCGGCAAGCTGTTCCCCGATACCGATCCGGCGTTCAAAGGCGCCGACAGCCGCGAACTGCTGCGCGAAGCCTGGAAACGCATTCGCGCCAAAGGGTATCGCCTCGGTAACCTCGATATCACCATTATCGCCCAGGCGCCGAAAATGGCGCCGCACATCCCGCAGATGCGCGTTTTCCTGGCGGAAGATCTGCAGTGCCATATGGATGACGTCAACGTGAAGGCCACCACCACCGAGCAGCTCGGCTTCACCGGGCGCGGTGAGGGCATCGCCTGCGAAGCGGTTGCCTTGCTGATCAAGGAATAACCGCATGGATATGGCGAATCTGACCTGGCTGCATGGCCGGCCGCAGAGCACCGGGGTGTTGAAAGCCAATCCGGAAGATTTCGTGGTGGTGGAAGATCTGGGCTTTGCACCGGACGGTGAAGGCGAGCACGTGCTGGTGAACATCCGCAAAAACGGCTGCAATACCCAGTTCGTGGCCGACTATCTGGCGCGCTTCGCCGGTATTCACGCCCGTTCCGTCAGCTATGCCGGCTTGAAGGATCGCCACGCGGTGACCGAACAGTGGTTCTGCCTGCATATGCCGGGCAAGGACACGCCGGATTTCTCCCGGTTTGCGCTGGAAGGCTGCGAGGTGCTCTCGTACGCCCGCCACCTGCGTAAAATGCGCATCGGCAACCTGAAGGGCAACCACTTTACGCTGGTGCTGCGCCATATTTCCGATCGGCAGGATGTGGAACACCGCCTGCAGGCCATCGCCGCGCAGGGCGTGCCGAACTACTTCGGCAGCCAGCGTTTCGGCCGTAGCGGCAACAACCTGGTGATGGCGCGCCGCTGGGCGAATGATGAAATTCGCGTCAAAGAGCGCAGCAAGCGCAGTTTTTACCTCTCTGCCAGCCGCAGCGCGCTGTTTAATCAGGTCGCGAGCAGGCGCCTGGCGGACGGCCTGCAGCGCACCGTGCTGGAAGGTGACGCCCTGCAGCTGAGCGGCCGCGGCAGCTGGTTTGTCGCCAAAGCCGATGAGCTGGAGACGTTGCAACAGCGCTTGGATGCCGGTGAGCTGGTTGTCACCGCGACGTTGCCGGGCGACGGCGAGCCGGGCAGCGCCGGCAGCGCGTTGGCATTTGAACAACAATGCTTGGCGGAGCAGCCGGAATTGCTTACGCTTTTAAAGCGCGAGCGTGTCGACCCCGCTCGTCGGGCCCTGCTGCTGCAGCCGCAAAATATGCGGTGGAGCTGGTGGGATGACGTTACCGTGGAACTGCGCTTCTGGCTGCCGGCAGGCAGCTTCGCCACCAGCGTGGTTCGCGAGATCATGCAGCAGGATGACAGCGATGCGGATATTGCTGAGTAACGATGACGGCGTCAGCGCTCCGGGCATTCAGGTGCTGGCGGCGGCGCTACGGGAATTCGCCGAAGTGCAGGTTGTGGCGCCGGATCGTAACCGCAGCGGCTCTTCCAATGCCTTAACGCTGGAGTCGCCGCTGCGCACGCAGACGCTGGCCAACGGGGATATTGCGGTGCTGCAGGGGACGCCGACCGACTGCGTTTACCTTGGCGTCAACGCCTTGATGCGTCCGGCGCCGGATATCGTGGTCTCCGGCATCAACGCCGGGCCGAATTTAGGCGACGACGTCATCTATTCCGGCACCGTCGCGGCGGCGATGGAGGGCCGGCACCTGGGGCTGCCGGCGCTGGCGGTGTCGCTGAACGGCCACCGGCACTACGCGACCGCCGCCGTCATTACCTGCCGCATCCTGCGCGCGCTGCAGCGCGAACCGTTGCGAACCGGAAAAATCCTGAATATCAACGTACCGGATCTGCCGCTGGCGGAGATCAAAGGCCTGCGCGTGACCCGCTGCGGCAGCCGCCATCCAGCCGACAAGGTCTTCTGCCAGCAGGATCCGCGCGGACAAAATATCTACTGGATCGGGCCGCCTGGTGATAAATTTGATGCCGGGCCGGATACCGACTTTGCGGCGGTGGAACAAGGCTATGTGGCGATAACGCCGCTGCAGGTGGATTTAACCGCCTACGCGGCGCAAGAAGTCGTGAAAACATGGTTAACCAAAGCAGAGGTTAGCGGGGAATGGTGAACAAGCGCATGCAAACATTGCTGACGCAGCTGCGGCAGCAGGGGATCCGGGACGAAAAGCTGCTGCGGGCGATCGAGGCGGTGCCGCGCGAGCGTTTTGTCGACGAAGCGCTGGATCATAAGGCCTACGAAAACACCGCATTGCCGATCGGCTCCGGCCAGACCATTTCCCAGCCTTATATGGTGGCGCGGATGACCGAACTGCTGAATCTGAAGCCCACCTCGCGGGTGCTGGAGATCGGCACCGGCTCCGGCTATCAGACCGCCATCCTGGCGCATCTTGTGCAACACGTTTGTTCCGTCGAACGCATCAAGGGGTTGCAGTGGCAGGCCAAGCGCCGCCTGAAGCAGCTCGATCTCCACAATGTTTCCACCCGCCACGGCGATGGCTGGCAGGGGTGGGCGTCGCGCGGCCCGTTCGATGCGATCATCGTCACTGCCGCGCCGCCGGAGATCCCGCAGGCGCTGGTGGAACAGTTGGACGACGGCGGTATTCTGGTGTTGCCGGTGGGGGAGCAGGCTCAAACTCTCAAACGCATTCAGCGTCATGGCAACGAGTTCGTTGTCGATGCGGTAGAAGCGGTGCGCTTTGTGCCGCTGGTGAAAGGCGAATTGGCCTAGCGATCGTCTGATTTTTCGACCGTCGGCAAAATCTGTTGCACTTTCATCATGCCCGGATAAGGTTTTCTCGTTCCAATCAGGTTAATTTTCACTAGAATTGGCCTTTCTACGTAGTTGTCTTATGGTGCGGCAATGCCAATCTGGTTAGCATTGGCGCGCGTTTTGATGCTCCGGCGCGAGATGACCTGGCATTCAGGGATCGGCCGGCGGCGCCTTTACATCGCAGAAACTGGGAAGTGGCAAAAGCTCGGCTACGATGTAAAGGGTATTTTGGATATATCACTGATATTGCTGTCATGGGGGAAGCATGAGCACGGGAAGCCCAATGATTACGTTACGCCGGGTTGCGGTGTGTACGATGGTAAGTTTGTGGTTGGCGGGTTGTACGAACAATGCCTCAACGTCGGCCCCTATCAGCAGCGTGGGTGGCGGCGGCGCCGTTCCATCCGGCAATAATAATGGCGGGGCGCAGCAGGCCAGTCCAGAGGGCCGCATTGTTTATAACCGCAGTTATAACGCCATTCCTAAAGGGAGTTACAGCGGCGGCGACACCTATACGGTCAAGCGCGGCGACACGCTTTTTTATATTGCCTGGATCACCGGCAACGATTTCCGCGACCTGGCGCAGCGCAACAATATTCCCGAGCCATACAGCCTGAATGTTGGCCAAACCATTCAGCTTGGTAATGGTTCTGCCAACGGCGGCGGCGGTATGTTGGCGACGACGGACGCGACCCAAGGCGGCGTTCCGAAGCCACCTTCCACCTCCCAGATCCAGACGGCAACGGTTGATTCTCAATCAACTAACGCGTATTCTGAAAACTCGGGTAAACAGAATGTAGGTAAGATGTTACCTGCAGCAGGGGCCGCAGCGGTTGGGACCGCGGCTGCGCCTGTTACCGCGCCGGAAGCCGCTCCACCAGTGAGCAGCACCGTCAGCAACAGCGCTCCGGTCAGTACCTGGAGATGGCCGACTGACGGTAAGGTTATTGATAACTTTTCCTCATCAGAAGGTGGGAATAAGGGTGTCGATATCGCCGGTTCCCGTGGGCAGCCGATCTTCGCTACCGCCGATGGCCGCGTAGTGTATGCAGGCAACGCTTTACGGGGTTACGGTAATCTAATCATCATCAAACATAATGATGATTACCTGAGCGCCTACGCTCATAACGACACAATGCTGGTCCGGGAACAACAAGAAGTGAAGGCGGGTCAAAAAATAGCCACCATGGGTAGCACCGGTACCAGTTCAGTACGTTTGCATTTTGAAATTCGTTACAAGGGGAAATCCGTAAACCCGCTGCGTTATCTTCCGCAGCGATAGATTGGGCAGAATACGCTGAGATTCTGCTCGCGGTATCACGGGTAGGAGCAGCATATGAGCCAAAATACGCTGAAAGTTAACGAGTTACATGATGATGCGGATTTCGACGAGAATGGAGCTGAGGCCGAGTCGTTTGATGAAAAAGCGCTGGTAGAAGAAGAGACCAGTGAGAACGATTTAGCGGAAGAAGAGCTGTTGTCTCAAGGCGTTACGCAACGCGTATTGGATGCGACGCAGCTCTATCTGGGTGAGATCGGTTATTCACCTCTGCTGACCGCAGAGGAAGAAGTCTATTTTGCGCGGCGTGCTCTGCGCGGTGACGTGCCGTCCCGCCGCCGCATGATTGAAAGCAACCTGCGGCTGGTGGTGAAAATCGCCCGCCGCTACAGCAACCGCGGTTTGGCGCTGCTGGATCTGATCGAAGAGGGTAACCTCGGTCTGATTCGCGCAGTGGAAAAATTCGACCCGGAACGCGGTTTCCGCTTCTCCACTTACGCAACCTGGTGGATCCGTCAGACGATTGAACGGGCGATCATGAACCAAACCCGTACCATTCGTTTGCCTATCCATATCGTCAAAGAACTGAATGTCTATCTGCGCACCGCGCGCGAGCTTTCCCACAAGCTGGATCATGAACCGAGCGCTGAAGAGATTGCCGAGCAACTCGACAAGCCGGTGGATGACGTCAGCCGCATGCTGCGTCTGAATGAGCGCATCACCTCGGTGGATACGCCGCTGGGCGGGGATTCGGAGAAAGCGCTGCTGGACATTCTGGCCGACGAGAAGGACAACGGGCCTGAAGACACCACGCAAGACGACGATATGAAGCAAAGCATCGTCAAATGGCTGTTCGAACTGAACGCCAAACAGCGTGAAGTGTTGGCGCGTCGTTTCGGCCTGCTGGGCTATGAAGCGGCGACGCTGGAAGACGTAGGCCGGGAGATTGGCCTGACGCGCGAGCGCGTCCGTCAGATTCAGGTTGAAGGTCTGCGCCGTCTGCGTGAGATTCTGCAGATGCAGGGCCTGAGCATTGAGGCGCTGTTCCGCGAATAACGCCGGTTGTTGAACCGCATCAAATAAAAACGGTGAGCGTCATGCTCACCGTTTTTTTATGCCCGCGTTTGGCGCCAGACTACACCATATTTTTCAGCCGGTAGATCCATTCCAGCGCCTGGCGCGGCGACAGGGAATCCGGATCCAGCGCTTCCAGGGCTTCAACCGCCGGCGAGGTTTCTTCCTGCAGCAGCGTCATCTGGGTGGCATCGACGCTGCCCGAGGCGGTGTGGCTGGAGATAGACTCCAGCTCGCGCAGCTTCTGGCGGGCGCGCTTGATGACGTCGCGCGGTACGCCGGCCAATGCGGCGACCGCCAGGCCATAGCTTTTGCTGGCGGCACCGTCCTGCACGCTGTGCATGAAGGCGATGGTATCGCCATGTTCGAGCGCGTCCAGATGCACGTTGACCACGCCTTCCATTTTCTCCGGCAGGGTCGTCAGCTCGAAGTAGTGGGTGGCGAACAGCGTCATCGCCTTGATGCGGTTGGCCAGGTTCTCGGCGCAGGCCCAGGCCAGCGACAGGCCGTCGTAGGTGGAGGTGCCGCGGCCGATTTCATCCATCAACACCAGGCTATGCTCGGTGGCGTTGTGCAGGATGTTGGCGGTTTCGGTCATCTCCACCATGAAGGTGGAGCGGCCGGAAGCCAGATCGTCCGCCGCGCCGACGCGGGTGAAGATGCGATCCACCGGGCCGATGGTGGCCTTGGTGGCCGGCACGTAACTGCCGATGTGCGCCATCAGCACGATCAGCGCCGTTTGCCGCATATAAGTGCTTTTACCGCCCATGTTCGGGCCGGTAATGATCAGCATACGGCGCTGTGGCGACAGGGTGAGCGGGTTGGAGATAAACGGCTCGCTCAGCACCTGCTCCACCACCGGGTGACGGCCTTCGGTAATGCGGATCCCCGGCTGCTCGCTCATGGTCGGGCAAGCGTAGTTCAGGGTATCGGCGCGCTCGGCCAGGTTGGCCAGCACGTCCAGCTCGGCCAGTGCGGCGGCGCTTTGCTGCAGCTCCGCCAGGTGCGGCAGCAGCAGATCGAACAGCTCGTCGTACAGGCTTTTCTCGATCGCCAGCGCCTTGCCCTTGGAGGTGAGCACTTTGTCTTCGTACTCTTTCAATTCCGGGATGATGTAGCGCTCGGCGTTTTTCAGCGTCTGACGGCGCACATAGTGGATCGGCACCAGGTGGCTTTGGCCGCGGCTGACCTGAATGTAGTAGCCGTGTACGCCGTTGAAGCCGACCTTGAGCGTATCCAGCCCCAGCTTTTCACGCTCGCGGATCTCCAGCCGATCGAGGTAATCGCTGGCGCCGTCGGCCAGTGCGCGCCACTCGTCCAGCTCGCTGTTGTAACCGGGGGCGATCACGCCGCCGTCGCGCACCAGCACCGGCGGGGATTCAATGACCGCGCGCTCCAGCAGCTCGCGCAGCTCGTCGAACTGGCCCACCTGAGACAGCAGCTGCTGCACGTGCGGGGTATCCACATCTTGCAGCAGCGCGCGGATGTCCGGCAGTTGCTGGAAAGCATGGCGCATGCGCGCCAGATCGCGCGGCCGGGCGGTGCGCAGCGCCAGACGCGCCAAAATTCGCTCCTGATCGCCTACCTGACGCAGCGAAGGCTGCAGATCGGTGCACAGCTCCTGCAATGCGCCGATCGCCTGTTGGCGGGCGGTGAGAACCTTGATATCGCGGGTCGGCATGTGCAGCCAGCGTTTCAGCATGCGGCTGCCCATCGGCGTGACCGTGCGATCGAGGATCGCCGCCAGCGTGTTGTCGCTGCCGCCGGACAGACTCTGCGTCAGTTCCAGGTTGCGGCGGGTGGCGGCGTCCATGATGATGCCGTCCTGCTGGCGCTCCATGGTGATGCCGCGAATGTGCGGCAGCGAAGTGCGCTGAGTATCTTTGACATACTGCAGCAGGCAGCCGGCGGCGCGCAGCGCCTGGTGCGCTTGCTCGACGCCGAAACCGGTCAAATCGCGGGTGCCGAACTGCAGGTTGAGCTGCTGACGCGCGGTCTCAAGCTCGAATTCCCACAGCGGGCGGCGGCGCAGGCCGTGGCGCTGTTCGATCAGCGCCATTTGTTCGAAGGTTTCCGGGTAGAGCAGCTCGGCCGGATTGGTGCGCTGCAGCTCGGCGGCCATGGTTTCCAGATCCTGCGGCTCGGCGACGCGAAAGCGGCCGGAGCTCACGTCCAGCGTGGCGTAGCCGAAGCCGCGCGCGTCCTGCCAGATCGCCGCCAGCAGGTTGTCCTGGCGCTCTTGCAGCAGCGCTTCGTCGGTGATGGTGCCGGGGGTGACGATACGCACCACTTTGCGCTCGACTGGCCCTTTACTGGTGGCCGGATCGCCGATCTGCTCGCAGATGGCGACGGACTCGCCGAGCTGTACCAGCTTGGCCAGGTAGTTCTCTACCGCGTGGTGCGGCACGCCGGCCATCGGGATCGGTTCACCCGCCGAGGCGCCGCGTTTGGTCAGCGAGATATCCAGCAGCTGGGAAGCGCGCTTGGCGTCGTCGTAAAACAGCTCGTAGAAGTCGCCCATGCGGTAGAACAGCAGGATTTCAGGATGCTGGGCCTTGAGGCGCAGGTACTGCTGCATCATTGGCGTATGCGAATCGAGTTTATCGGTGCTATTCATGCGATTATTTTTCCAATCCATTGAATGTAAAGGGAACTGTGATTTTCATTGTCGTCATTCGCTATCACATTGTTTCAGCAGGCGCCGCCCCATTCAGCGCTTGGCGGGCGGCGCAAATCAAATCATCAAAACGCCAAACGGCGCGCTCAAACCCGAGGTTTGCACAGACGCTTATACTAGCCCAGCGGGCAATCGGCTGTCACAGGTAAAAATGGGAAGCGCTGCGCAAGGAGGAGTTGTAACGAAGCGAGATTGTCGTTCGCCTGCGGGCAACAACGCAAGTCGCCGCCCGCTGAGGCGGCGTGGAGTTTATTGCGCGGCGGTGAGGGGCAGGGGCAGTTGATAGAGACGGAAGCTGTCGGGCACTTCGGATTCATGGCCGGGCAGCAGGCGGTGGCGAATGCGCGATTCGCTGACGAAGGCGCAGCCTTGTGGGGTGATAGTCAGATTGACCGGCGATTCCATGCCTTCGCGCAAGACCTCAATCCGGCGCATGCCTGCCGCCTTGGGAGACGGGATCCGCAGGATCCGCCCCTGGCCGCTCTGGATCCCGTTTTCCAGCACGATCAGCGCGCCGTCCGGTGCCAACCCCATCCCGTCCGGGTTTTCAATCAGGCGCGGCAGCTGCATTTCCGTCAGCTGCGGCTTTGGATCGTTATAGCGGAAGGTGTAGAGCTTACCGGTGCCGAAATTGGCGACTGCCATCAGCCGGTCGTCGAGCAGCACGATCCCGGCGGCGCCCAGCCCGCTGGGGGCCGCTAAGCGTGGATCCTGATACAGCGTACTGAATGCCGCTTCGCCCGGCCGCAGGCGCAGGATGCCGCCGCCGCGGGTTTCCGTCACGTATACCGTACCGTCTGCGCCGAGCACGATATCGTTGCCCATTTCTCCCGCCGGCAGCGCCAGGCTGCGGTTGAGCGTGCCATCCGCGACGTTCAGCGCGTAGATGCGGTTGGCGCGCGTTTTGCCGCCGGAGAGGAAGTCCGGCGAATTGCCCCACAGCAGCCCGCGCCGTTCGTCCAGCCGCAGCGCGTTTGAGGCGAACACCGTGTCAGCGCCGGGGAAAAAGATTTCCCACGCTTTACCCGGCCGTTTGCGCAGCACGTTGCCGCTGGTGATCAGGCCGACATACAGCGTGCCGTCCGCCGCGCGGGCGATGCCGTTGGGGTAAAGCGCGCCGGGCGGCAGCGTCATACTGCTTTCCGTACAGTGTGCATCGACGGCGGCCTGCGCCGGCGTGCTGAGGGTGAGTGCAGTAGCGAGGGTGAATAACGCCGCTCGCGCGGTCACAGCGTATGCCATGTTTCTCTCCTGGAATGAAGGAAAAGGGGCTACCAACGTTCGGGGCGGGCAGCGTGCGCCATTGGCGCCTCCAGCGCGGCCACGTCTTCTTGCGATAGCCTGAGGTCGAGCGCCGCCAGTGCATCCTGCAGATGGTGTGGCTTGGACATGCCCACCAGCGGCGATGCCACGCCGGGTTTGGCCAACAGCCAGGCCAGCGCGATTTGCGCCGGGGGAACGCCGCGCGCGGCCGCCACCTCCGCTACCGCAGCGACGGTGCGTTCGACCTCGTTTCTGCCGCCGTACCAACGGGGAGCCTGCTCGTCGGTGGCGGCGCGCAGCGTGCCGCCACTGCCGGAGCCGGCCAGCACGCCGCGAGCCAGCGGCGACCAGGGCGTCAGGCCAAGACCTTCCTCCAGGCACAGCGGGATCAGTTCCTCTTCGTCTTCACGCGTCACCAGGTTGTATTGGCTTTGCAACGAAATAAACGGCGCCAGGCGGTGCTGACGTTGAAAGGCCAGCATTTTCATCAGGCGCCAGGCGTGCAGTGAAGACGCGCCGAGATAGCGGATCTTGCCCGCCCGCACCAGGCCATCGAGGGTGTCGGCAGTTTCTTCGATCGGCGTTTCGGTGTCGAAGCGGTGCAGCACGAACAAATCGAGGTAATCCGTTCCCAACCGCTGCAATGAGGCGTCAATGCTGTGCAGCAGGTGCTTGCGCGACAGCCCCCGGCTGTTCGGCTGCGCGTCCATCGGAAAGTAGGCCTTGGTGGCGATCACCACGTCTTCTCTACGGGCGAACGCCTTCAGCGCGCGGCCGAGAATGCGTTCGCTTTCTCCGCCGGAGTAAATGTTGGCGGTATCGAAAAAGTTGATGCCCGCTTCCAGCGCCTCGCGGATAAAGGGGCGCGCTTCATCCTCCTTCAGCACCCAGGGGCGCCAGGCCGGATCGCCGTAGGTCATGCCGCCCAGGCAGAGGCGGGACACCTGCAGGCCGCTGTCGCCAAGCCGAACGTAGTTCATGGCGTCGTCTCCTCAGCGCATGCCGGCGATGGTGTAACCGCCGTCCACCAGCAGGCTTTGGCCGGTGATGAAGCGGGCTTCGTCCGTCGCCAGCCACAGCGCCACATCGCCGATGTCTTCCGATTCGCCCAGGCGGCCGGCGGGCGTATGGGCGATAAAGGGCGCGAACGCCGCGCTGTCGGCCACGCTGCCGCGCGCCATCGGCGTGTCGATGATGCCGGGGTTGATGTTGTTGACGCGGATGCCCTGGCCGCTGTATTCGAGCGCCACCGCGCGGATCATCGCATCGAGCGCGCCTTTGCTGGCGGAGTAGCTGGATGAACCGGCCAGCGCGCCGTGGGTCAGCCAGGAGGAGGTGTTGACGATCACGCCGCCCGAGCGCTGTGCCAGAAAGGTTTCAATCTCGTATTTCATCGCCAGCCAGACGCCTCTGAGGTTAATGGCGATCACCCGGTCAAAATCCTCGCTGCTCTGTTCGGTGATGGGGGCGAAGTTGCCGATGATGCCGGCGTTATTGAAGGCGACGTCGAGCCGGCCGTAGTGGGCGGTCACCGTGGCGAGCAGCCTACGGATATCGTCTTCCTGGGAGACGTCGGCCACGATGGGCAGGGCGTCGCCGCCGGCGAGCGCGATGTCGCGCGCCGTGGCTTCGATTTCCGCCGCGCGTCGGCCGGCCAGCGCCACTTTGGCGCCTTCGCGGGCATAGGCCAGCGCGGCGGCGCGGCCGATGCCTGTGCCGCCGCCGCTCACCAGCACGACTTTGTCCGCCAGACGGCGCGGCGTTTCATGAGTTGGAGCTGTAGCATTAATCATCGCATCGATACCTGGTAATGGGTTCGATCGTAATGCTATGTTGTTAGATAACGGATAACTATCCGCTAAAAATTCATCTCACTATTAGATAATTTATATTAATAGCATGAAGAAACCCGAATTGTCCGGCCTGGCGGCCTTCGTGGCTATCGCCAGTGAACGCAGCTTCCGCCGCGCCGCCGCCCGATTGGGCGTGACACCGCCGACGCTGACCCACACCCTGCGCGAACTGGAAGCGCAGGTGGGCATTCGCCTGCTGAACCGCACCACCCGCAACGTTTCGCCGACGGAGGCCGGTGAGCATCTGTTGGCACAGCTGGTGCCGGCCTTTACCGACATCGACGCCGCGCTGGAGAGCCTGAATGCGTTTCGCGAAGGGCCGCGCGGCCTGGTGCGCATCAACGCGCCGCGTTCGGCGATCGATCTCGCCATCGTGCCGCATCTGGGGCGGTTGGCCAGCGAATATCCCGGCATTACGCTGGAGGTGGTGGCGGACGAAGGGTTCGCCAACATCGTCGAGCAAGGCTTTGACGCCGGTATTCGGCTCGGCGAGGATCTGCACAACGATATGCGCGCGGTGCGTCTGACGCCGGATCTGCGTTTTGCCATCGTCGCCACGCCGGACTATTTTCAACGGCACGGCGAACCGACGCACCCGCAGGATTTACTGCAGCACCGCTGCATCGGTTGGCGCAAGGCCTCTTCGGGCGAGCGCTACAAATGGGCATTTCAGCAGGGCGAGCAGCGATTTACCGTGGCGGTTAACAGCCCGCTGATCGTGGATGACGCCAGGCTGCTGCTGCAGG
The DNA here is from genome assembly GCF_052169255.1 of Serratia sp. CY29653. Lineage (NCBI taxonomy): Bacteria > Pseudomonadati > Pseudomonadota > Gammaproteobacteria > Enterobacterales > Yersiniaceae > Serratia > Serratia sp. CY29653. The sequence continues at coordinate 557,021 of NZ_JBJNLC010000002.1, forward strand.
CGGCGCTGGCGCACGTCGGCATCGCCTTCGCCATCGAGCAGGAGGTGGAAGAATACCTTGCGAGCGGGCGGCTGCGGCGAGTGTTGGCCGACTGGTGCGCGCCGTTTCCCGGTTTTTACCTCTATTACCCCAACCGCAGGAACCATTCCGTGGCGCTGGCCACGGTGATCGAGTTGCTGCGTCTGCCCACTTAATCCTCTTCGCCTGCCATCGCGTTCGGAGAGCAGCAGGCGAATCAAGCTTGAACTATTTTTATTCTCTTTTCGTTTGTTCAGGCGCAAATAAACCCTTAAATTCTCGGCGTGTTTATAACTGTATGTTTATAATTGTTATTTGAGTATTTATTGCGAATATTCTGAGTTTATATCGGTTATTTGAGAGCCCGGTCACACTATTTTTTTATGCGAAATGTGAAGGGGGTCAAGCCATCAGGTCAAGGAGAGACGGTTATTCTCTCCCCTGGCTTACCGATCCGTTTTTCATGCTCCGTATACTGTCTGCAACCAGGGCAACGTGACGGAAATTTTCATAAGGAATGTGCGTGAAGCAATCGTGATTGCATCTGGCATACAAATAACACGGGGTTTTTTTGATTATCTGAGGTGCTTGGTATGGAAAAGAAAAAAATCTATCTGTTTTGTTCTGCCGGTATGTCCACTTCCCTGTTGGTTTCAAAAATGAAGGCGCAGGCCGAGAAATACGAAGTGCCGGTGATCATCGCCGCCTACCCGGAAGCGCTGGCTGCGGAGAAAGGCGTTGAAGCGGATCTGATCCTGCTGGGGCCGCAGATTGCCTACACCTTGCCGGAAGTGCAAAAACAGCTGCCCAACAAACCCGTTGAAGTCATCGATCCGCTGCTGTACGGCAAGGTCGATGGGCTGGGCGTGCTGAAGGCCGCGGTGGCCGCCATCAAGAAAGCCAACCAATAACAGGAGGCCGCCGTGAATACCCTCATTGCCTCGCTCGAGAAGGTTATCCTGCCTTTCGCCGTAAAAATCGGCAAGCAGCCCCACGTCAACGCCATCAAGAACGGCTTTATCCGCCTGATGCCGCTGACCTTGACCGGGGCGATGTTCGTGTTGATCAACAACGTGTTCCTGAGCTTCGGCGAAGGATCGTTCTTCTATTCGCTGGGCGTGCGCCTGGACGCCTCCACCATCGAGACGCTCAATAGCCTGAAGAGCATTGGCGGCAGCGTGTACAACGGCACGCTGGGGATCATGTCCCTGATGACGCCGTTCTTTATCAGCATGGCATTGGCCGAAGAGCGCAAGGTCGATCCGCTCGCCTCGGCGCTGCTGGCGGTGGCGGCCTTTATGACCGTCACGCCGTTCAACGTCGGCGAGGCCTATGCGGTGGGCGCCAACTGGCTGGGCGGCGCCAACATCATTTCCGGTATGGTGATCGGGCTGGTGGTGGCCGAGATGTTTGCTTTCATCGTGCGGCGCAACTGGGTGATCAGCCTGCCGGACAGCGTGCCGGCCTCGGTGTCGCGTTCCTTCTCGGCGCTGATCCCCGGTTTCATCATCCTCTCCATCATGGGGCTGGTGGTGTTCGCGCTGGCGCACTGGGGCACCAACTTCCACCAGATCATCATGGACGGCATTTCGGCGCCGCTGGCCAAGATGGGCAGCGTGGTGGGCTGGGTGTACGTGCTGTTCTCTTCGCTGCTGTGGTTCTTTGGGGTGCACGGCTCCATGGCGCTGGCGGCGCTGGACAGCGGCATCATGACGCCGTTCGCGCTGGAAAACGTGGAGCTGTACAACAAATACGGTTCGGTCGAAGCGGCGGTGGCCGCCGGGAAAGAGTTCCACATGTGGGCGAAACCGTTCGTCGACTCCTACATCTACCTCGGCGGCACCGGCTCGACGCTGGGCTTGATCATCGCCATCTTCATCGCCTCGCGCCGCGAAGATTACCGCCAGGTCGCCAAACTGGCGACGCCATCCGGCATCTTCCAGATTAACGAACCGATACTGTTCGGCCTGCCGGTGATCATGAACCCAGTGATGTTCATTCCGTTCATCCTGGTGCAGCCGGTGCTGACCATTATCACCTCCCTGGCTTACTACTCCGGGCTGATCCCGCCGATCACCAACATCGCGCCCTGGACCATGCCGGTCGGCCTGGGGGCGTTCTTCAACACCAACGGCAGCATCATGGCCCTGTTGCTGAGCCTGTTCAACCTGGCGGTCGCCACCGTGATTTATCTGCCGTTCGTGGCGATCTCCAACAAGGCGCAGAGCCAGATCGACGCGGCGACGGAAAGCGAAGAAGACATCGCCAAGGCGCTGAAATTCTAACTGTGGAACGGGGCGGCGCGGCCGCCCTGCGAGGGACGCGAGTATGGAATATCAATTTGCCGACGGGTTCTGGTGGGGCAGCGCCACCTCCGCGCCGCAGTCTGAAGGAGCGGCCGCGCGGGACGGCAAGAGCCGTAACATCTTCGACTATTGGTTCGAGATCGCGCCCGAACGCTTTCACGAGCGGGTGGGGCCGGGCGAGGCCTCAACCTTTTACGACCATTTCCGTACCGATATTGGGCTGCTCAAAACGCTGGGCCACAATACCTTCAGAACGTCGATCTCGTGGTCGCGGCTGATCCCGGACGGCGACGGCGAGGTGAACCCTCAGGCGTTGGATTTCTATAACGCGATGATCGACGAGCTGCTGGCGCAGGGCATCACCCCGTTTATCAATCTCTACCACTTCGATATGCCGCTGTGCATGCAGCAGCGCGGAGGCTGGGAAAGCCGGGCGGTGGTCGACGCCTATGCGCGTTACGCCGATACCTGTTTCGGTCTGTTTGGCGATCGGGTCACCCACTGGTTCACCTTCAACGAGCCGATCGTGCCGGTGGAGGCCGGTTACCTGAATGACCTGCACTACCCTTGCGTGGTGGACTTCAAGCGGGCGGTCACCGTGGCGTACCACAGCGTACTGGCGCATGCCATGGCGGTGCAGCGTTTCAGAGCGCGGGAGCTGCCGGGGAATATCGGCATTATTCTGAATCTGAGCCCGACCTATCCGCGTTCCGATGCGTCGGAGGATCGGCAGGCCGCGCACGACGCCGATCTGCTGCTCAACCGCAGTTTCCTCGATCCGGTCGCCAAAGGGCGTTATCCGGCGGCGTTGCTGCAGCTGCTGGAGCGGCATGGGCTGATGCCCCACTGCGAGCCGCAGGATGCGCAGCTGATTGAAGACGGCGTGGTGGACATCCTCGGCGTCAACTATTACCAACCGCGCAGGGTGCAGGCGAAAGAGGGGCGCCGTGCCGAGGGGCCGATCGCATCGCCGGAGGATTTGTTCAGTTACTATGCAATGCCGGGCCGCAAAATCAATCCGCACCGCGGCTGGGAGATCTACGAAAAGGGGCTGTACGACATCCTGATGGATCTGAAAGAGAACTACGGCAATCTGCCTTGTTATATTTCGGAAAACGGCATGGGCGTTGAGGGCGAAGAGGCGTTTATCGGCGCCGATGGGCGGGTGGAGGACGATTACCGCATCGACTTTATTCGCGAGCACCTGAAATGGCTGCACCGCGCGCTGGCGGAAGGCTCGCAGTGCAAAGGCTATCATCTGTGGACCTTTATCGACTGCTGGTCCTGGCTGAACGCCTACAAGAATCGTTATGGGCTGGTGCGGCTGGATCGGGCGGATCAGCGCCGCACCATCAAGAAAAGCGGCTACTGGTTTGCCGAGGCGGCCAGACGCAACGGATTTGACTAACGGGAGGCCGGCGCCGTGTCCGACAACCGAATTTCGCTGAGTGCGAACGACGTGAAGCTGATTCGCGAGCAGGATTTCTTTAACTGCAAAGATTTTCACCTGTTTATCTACAACAAGGTGGAAAGCGCTACCGGGCTGCATCAGCATGACTATTACGAGTTCACCATCGTGCTGAGCGGCAAATGCTATCAGGAGATCAACGGCAAACGGGTGCTGCTGGAACGCGGGGATTTCGTCTTTATCCCTATCGGCTCCTACCACCAGAGCTTTTACGAGTTTGGCGCGACGAAAATCTTCAACGTGGCGGTCAGCAAGGCGTTTTTTGAAGAGCACTATTTGCAGCAGCTGCCGCGTTGCTTCGTCGCCTCGCAGGCCTACAGCCTGAGAAGCGAGTTTTTGGCCTATATCGAATCGGTGGTGAGTTCGCCGCAGTTTCGCGAGGATGACTTCGCCGAATTTCTCGAAACGCTGACCTTCTATGTGATCAGCCGTATTCGTCACTACAAGGAAGAAAATGACGGGGGCGATGATATCCCGCAGTGGCTGAAGAACACCCTGGCCGGCATGCATGACAAGGCGATGTTCGGCGAAAGGGCGTTGGCGAACATGGTGGCGCTGTCGGGGAAGACCCAGGAGTATCTGACCCGGGCGATGCGGCGCTACTACCAGAAGACGCCGATGCAGGTGATCAACGAGATCCGCATCAACTTCGCCAAGACGCAGCTGGAGGTCACCAACTATTCAGTTTCCGATATCGCCTTTGATTCCGGCTATGGCGACGTCAGTCTGTTCATTAAAAACTTCAAGCGGCTCACCGACGTGACCCCAGGCAACTACCGAAAAAAGTGTTACGGCCCTCTTTAGGGCCGCTCCCGATCAGTATCAACGCCGATATGCCGATGGGCTTTAGGCCGCCGGCCGGTTAATCATTCGATTTTTACCTTCGAGAAGGGGAATGCCGCGCCGGTCGGTCGGCCTTCCCTTGCCGAAAATTCATCCTGCGGGAGCCATTATGGAAAAACTACTGATCGTGAATGCCGACGACTTCGGCCTGAGCAAAGGACAGAACTACGGCGTCGTCGAGGCGTATCAGCATGGCGTCGTTTCCTCCACCACGGCGATGGTGAACGGCTGCGGCGCCCAGCACGCGGCGGCGCTCAGCCGGCAATATCCGGGGCTGCCGATCGGGCTGCATTTCGTTTTGACCCATGGCAGGCCGCTGGGCGCCATGCCTTCGCTGGTCAACGAGCATGGCGAACTGGGTAAATGGCTGTGGCGCCGCGCCGAGGCCGGCGAGCTGCAGCTGGACGAGATTCAGGAGGAACTGCAGCGCCAGTTCGCGCGGTTTGTGACGCTGTTCGGCAGGCCGCCGACGCACATCGACAGCCACCACCATGTACATATGCAGCCGCAGATTTACCCGCTGGTGGAGGCGTTTGCGCAGGCGCAGGGTCTGCCGCTGCGCCTCGATCGCGAAGAGGCGAAACGGCGCGATATTGCGTTGCAGACGCCCTGCAGCACCGACGCGTTTGACGCGGGATTCTACGGCGAAACGATTTCCGAAGCCTTGTTCCTGCAGCGGTTGGCGCGCGCCGACGAGCTGGGCGCCGAGTCATTGGAAATGATGTGCCACCCGGCGTTCCTCGACGCGACGATCCAGCAGAGCAAATACTGCCACCCGCGCCTCGTCGAGCTGGATGTGTTGACCGCGGCGACGCTGAAAGCGGCGATCGCCGAACGCGGTTTTCTGCTGGGCTCTTTCCTGGATCTGTAGCTCCGCGCCGTTTACAGCATGGCGTGCGCTTTTTTCAGGCCGGTGTCCTCTTGCGGATCGGCGCCCTGAGGCAAGTGCTCCGCTTCCTGTTCTTCAGGCTGCGGCTCGTCGACATCGGGCGCCGCTTCCGGCGGCGGCATGGTGTCGTGAATGATCTGCTCATCAAAGGTCGGATTGAGCGCCGGCGACAGCGGCGAGCTGGCGAGGCTGTCCGGCAGCGGAATGTGCGGCACCGGCGCGTCCTGCGCCAGCTGCGGCTCCTCCGCTTTCGCCGTGCGGCTGAGGGCCGCCAGCAGCACGCCGCACAGGGCGAAGAAGGCGTACAGGATATTGCCGCCAAGCGGCTCGATCAGCGCGCCGACCGCCAGCGGCCCGATGCTGGCGCCGACGCCGAACGCCATCAGTAGGCAGGCGGCCAGCGAGACGCGGCGCTCCGGCTCGATCAGATCGTTGGCCAATGCCACCACCAGCGGGTAGAGCGTAAACTGCAGCATGCTGACGACGAACCCCACCGCCAGCAGCAGCGGGAAATCGATGTGCGGCAGCAGCGCCAGCGGCAGCGCCGCCACGATCAGAAAAATGGCGTTGAGGCGCATCAGCAAGGGGCGGTTATAGCGATCCGACAGCCAACTGAGCGGGAATTGCGCCACCAGCCCGGCGAAGATGGCCAGCGCCATGAACAGGCCGGTTTGCTGCGTGGTTAAGGATTGCAGGCTGGCGTAGACCGGCGCCAGGCCGTAAAACGAACCTACCACCATGCCGATCACCAGCGTGGTGGCCAGCACCTTGGGAATAGCGCCGACAAAGTAACGCAGTTCCATCGGCGCCGGCGACATGTGGCGCGCATTGGTGCGGGTGGTGAGAGCGATCGGCACCAGGCAGAGCGCGAAGCACAGTGCGATCACCAGCAGCGTGGCGATGCCCAGATTGCTTTGCAGCATCAGCACGATCTGGCCCAGCGACATGCCGAGATAGGTCGCCGCCATATAGAAACCGAACACCATGCCGCGCTGGTTGGATTCCGCCTGGTCGTTTAGCCAGCTTTCCAGCACCATGAACTGACACATCATGCACAGCCCGATCACCAGGCGCAGCGCAACCCAGGCGGGAATGAACGCCGTCAGGCCGTGCCCCAGCACCGCGGCGGTAATGATGCCGGCGCAGGCCACGTAGGCGCGGATATGCCCGACGCGGGCGATGAGAAAGTGGCCGACCTTGCCGCCGATCACCAACCCGATGTAGTTGGCGGCGATGATGGCGCCGATCAGCGCGCTGCTGACGTGGATGGAGGCCAGCCGCAGCGAGACGTAGGTGGTGAGCAGGCCCGAGCCCAACAGCAGCAGCAGGGTGGTGGTGTACAACGGCAAGAATACGCCCAACGTTTTTTTCACGCTATCGTCCTAATCTCTTCTGGTGCGCCCTGAGGCCGCCGCCGCAGCGTGCCGCCTCCGTGATGTTCCTTGTGCTGGTGCGCCGCCGCTCGCTGGGGCGCTTCTTTTGATACTAGCAGCTTGGCCGGGCGCTTAAAACCGCACCTCCTGCGAGGCGCTGCGCATTTCTGCGCGCCAGCCGTCGCGCCGCCTTGATAAATGCTACTATCGGGCGCATATACCTGAATTCGCGAGGGAGGGGTTATGAGTGACGACCAACTGCGCCGGCTCAGCGTGCTGGCGGGGGAAAAACTGAAGGCTCAGGGCCGCTGGATCACCTGCGCGGAATCCTGCACCGGCGGCGGCATTGCCAAGGCCATTACCGATATCGCGGGGAGCTCCGCCTATTTCGATCGCGGTTTCGTCACCTACAGCAATGCGGCGAAGCACGACCTGCTGGGGGTGAGCGAAGCCACGTTGGCGGCGCACGGCGCGGTCAGCGAAGAGGTGGTGCGCGAGATGGCGATAGGGGCGCTGCGTGCGGCGCGGGCCGATCTGGCGCTCTCGGTAAGCGGCATCGCCGGCCCGGACGGCGGCAGCGCGGAAAAGCCGGTCGGCACCGTGTGGTTCGGCTTCGCCGGCAGCGATGGCCGGGGGCTGTCACGCAAGATGCAATTCGAGGGCGATCGCGATGCGGTGCGGCTGCAGGCGACGATTTTCGCGCTGCAAACCGCCATCGACGAATTTTTGTAAATTAGGCTTGATACTGTATGACCATACAGTATAATTAGTGACATTTCCTGCACAACATACATTCAGTGGCAGTGTGGGGTAACACCGGCATTGCGAAACGAAGGAGCAAAAATGGCTATTGATGAGAACAAGCAAAAGGCGTTAGCTGCGGCACTGGGCCAGATTGAGAAACAGTTCGGCAAAGGCTCCATCATGCGCCTGGGTGAAGACCGCTCCATGGACGTGGAAACGATCTCCACCGGCTCACTGTCACTCGATATCGCTCTGGGCGCCGGCGGCCTGCCGATGGGCCGCATCGTCGAAATCTACGGCCCGGAATCCTCCGGTAAAACCACCCTGACGCTGCAGGTGATCGCCGCTGCGCAGCGCGAAGGCAAAACCTGTGCGTTCATCGACGCTGAGCACGCGCTGGATCCTATCTATGCGAAAAAGCTGGGCGTCGATATCGACAACCTGCTGTGCTCCCAGCCGGACACCGGCGAGCAGGCGCTGGAAATCTGTGATGCGCTGACCCGCTCCGGCGCGGTTGACGTCATCATCGTCGACTCCGTGGCGGCGCTGACGCCGAAGGCGGAAATCGAAGGTGAAATCGGCGATTCGCACATGGGTCTGGCGGCGCGCATGATGAGCCAGGCGATGCGTAAGCTGGCCGGCAACTTGAAAAACGCCAATACCCTGCTGATCTTCATTAACCAGATCCGTATGAAAATTGGTGTGATGTTCGGCAACCCGGAAACCACGACCGGCGGTAACGCCCTGAAGTTCTACGCTTCGGTGCGTCTGGATATCCGCCGCATCGGTGCCATTAAAGAGGGCGACGAAGTGGTGGGCAGCGAAACCCGCGTGAAAGTGGTGAAGAACAAAATCGCTGCGCCGTTCAAACAGGCTGAATTCCAAATCATGTACGGCGAAGGCATCAACAGCCGTGGCGAGCTGGTCGATCTGGGCGTGAAGCACAAGATGATCGAAAAAGCCGGCGCCTGGTACAGCTATAACGGCGAGAAAATCGGTCAGGGCAAGGCGAATGCCTGTAACTTCCTGAAAGAAAACCCGGCTATCGCCGCCGAGCTGGATAAGAAGCTGCGCGATTTGCTGCTGCACAGCGGCGGTGAGCTGGTGGCCGCTTCCGGTGACGACTTCGAAGACGACGAAGCGGAAACCAGCGAGCAGTTCTAATCGCTGAAGATGTGCGCCGCCGTTCGTGTGGCGCATATCCCATAAATTCAGGCTTGAATGATGAATGACTTGCTAAGCCGCGCCATGCGCCTGCTGTCGCAACGCGATCATAGTGAAGCTGAACTGCGCCGCAAACTTGCGGCGCAGCCGTTTGTGGCGAAAGCCCGTTTTGGCGGCAAGGGGCCACATGCGCCGGCATCGCCGCCGGTGGCTGAAGAGCCGGTGGATCCTGCGCTGATCGAGCAGGTTATTGCCTACTGTTACCAGCATAATTGGCTAGACGATAAGCGTTTCGCTCACAGCTACATCGGCAGCCGCAGCCGTAAAGGTTACGGTGCGCAGCGCATCCGCAGCGAACTGATGCAAAAGGGCGTCGACAAAGCGCTGGTGCAGGACGCGCTGGCGGAATGCGATATCGACTGGTGCGAACAGGCAAAACAGGTGGCGCAGCGAAAATTTGGCGATGCGTTGCCAACCGACTGGAAAGAGAAAGCCAAAGTGCAGCGTTATCTGCTCTATCGCGGCTTCTTCCAGGAAGAAATTCAGTCAATTTACCGTGATTTTGCGCAATGAGCGCACACGGGGTTTTACTTCCCTCTGAAGAAAATTTATCTTATCCCCACTTTTTGTTCGTGAGCTGGTTGTCATCGTCGGGATGACGCGTCACCGGCTCACGTGTCGTTATTCTAGCCTTTCCAGGAAAATTATGAGCAAGAGCACCGCTGAGATCCGTCAAGCGTTTCTCGATTTCTTTCATAGTAAGGGTCATCAGGTTGTAGCGAGCAGCTCCCTGGTGCCTAACAATGATCCGACATTGCTGTTTACCAATGCCGGCATGAACCAATTTAAGGATGTTTTCCTGGGGCTGGACAAACGTGCCTATTCCCGTGCCACCACCTCGCAGCGCTGCGTGCGCGCAGGCGGCAAGCATAACGACCTGGAAAACGTCGGTTATACCGCTCGTCACCACACCTTCTTTGAAATGCTGGGCAACTTCAGCTTCGGCGATTACTTCAAGCATGACGCGATCAGCTACGCGTGGGAACTGCTGACCGGTGAAAACTGGTTCAACCTGCCGAAAGAGCGACTGTGGGTCACCGTGTATGAAACCGATGACGAAGCGTTCGACATCTGGCAGAAGCAAATCGGCGTACCGGCCGAACGCATTATCCGCATCGGCGACAACAAGGGCGCGCCTTTCGCTTCCGACAACTTCTGGCAGATGGGCGACACCGGCCCATGCGGCCCGTGCACCGAGATTTTCTACGATCACGGCGATCACATCTGGGGCGGCCCTCCAGGCAGCCCAGAAGAAGACGGCGACCGCTACATCGAGATCTGGAACATCGTTTTCATGCAGTTCAACCGCCAGTCCGACGGCACCATGCTGCCGCTGCCAAAACCTTCTGTGGATACCGGTATGGGTCTGGAGCGCATTGCGGCGGTGTTGCAGCATGTGAACTCCAACTATGAAATCGATCTGTTCCGTACCCTGATCGCCGCCGTGGCTAAAGTGACCGGCGCAACCGATCTGGACAATAAATCCCTGCGCGTTATCGCCGACCACATTCGTTCCTGTGCCTTCCTGGTGTCGGACGGCGTGATCCCGTCTAACGAAAACCGCGGCTATGTGCTGCGCCGCATCATTCGTCGCGCGATCCGCCATGGCAACATGCTGGGCGCGAAAGACACCTTCTTCTACAAACTGGTGGCGCCGTTGATCGAAGTGATGGGCCCGGCGGCCGACGAACTGAAACGCCAGCAATCGCTGGTGGAGCAGGTGCTGAAAACCGAAGAAGAGCAGTTTGCCCGCACGCTGGAGCGTGGCCTGGCGCTGTTGGACGAAGAGCTGGCCAAGCTGCAGGGCGATACCCTGGACGGCGAAACCGCTTTCCGTCTGTACGATACCTACGGTTTCCCGATCGATCTGACCGCTGACGTCTGCCGCGAGCGCGGTTTGAAAGTCGACGAAGCGGGCTTTGAAGAAGCGATGGAAGCGCAGCGCCGCCGTGCGCGCGAATCCAGCGGCTTTGGCGCCGACTATAACAGCCTGATCCGCGTGGACGGCAGCAGCCAGTTCAGCGGTTACGATCACGACGAGCAGCAGGCGACGGTCATCGCGCTGTTCCGCGACGGCCAGCCGGTCGATCAGATCAACGCCGGAGAAGAGGCGGTGGTGGTGCTGGATGAGACGCCGTTCTATGGCGAATCCGGCGGCCAGGTCGGCGATAAAGGCGTGCTGAAAGCCGCCGGCGCTGAGTTTACGGTCAACGATACCCAGAAATACGGTCAGGCTATCGGCCATCAGGGCAAACTGGCGCAGGGTTCGCTGAAGCTGAACGATCGCGTGGACGCGCAGATCGACGCTGAACGCCGCAACAGCATTCGTCTGAACCACTCCGCAACTCACCTGCTGCACGCCGCGCTGCGCCAAACGTTGGGCGACCACGTCGCGCAGAAAGGCTCGCTGGTTAACGACAAATACCTGCGTTTCGACTTCTCGCACTTCGAAGCGATGAAGCCGGAGCAAATCCGCGCGGTGGAAGATCTGGTTAACCAGCAGGTGCGTCGTAACCTGCCGGTGCAGACCGAGCTGATGGCCTTGGAAGATGCCAAAGAGAAGGGCGCGATGGCGCTGTTTGGCGAGAAGTACGATGACAACGTGCGCGTGTTGACCATGGGCGACTTCTCCACCGAGCTGTGCGGCGGCACCCACGCCAGCCGCACCGGTGATATCGGCCTGTTCCGCATTCTGAGCGAGTCGGGCACCGCGGCGGGCATCCGCCGTATTGAAGCGGTGACCGGCGCTGGCGCTATCGCTACGCTGCATCAGCAAAGCGATTTGTTGCAAGACGTTGCTCAACTGGTCAAAGGCGACAGCAACACCCTGACCGATAAAGTGCGCTCGGTGCTCGATCGCACGCGCGCGCTGGAAAAAGAACTGCAGCAGTTGAAAGATCAGCAGGCGGCGCAGGAGAGCGCTTCGTTGTCCAGCCAGGCAAAAGTGGTTAACGGCGTGAAGCTGTTGGTCAGCCAGTTGGACAATGTCGAAGCCAAAATGCTGCGCACCATGGTGGATGACCTGAAAAATCAATTGGGTTCGGCCATCATCGTATTGGCAACGACGGCCGATGACAAAGTCAGCCTGGTTGCTGGTGTGACCAAGGATCTGACTGACCGCGTGAAAGCCGGCGAGTTGATCGGCAACGTGGCGCAGCAGGTCGGCGGCAAGGGCGGTGGTCGCCCGGATATGGCGATGGCGGGGGGGACGGATATCAACGCCCTGCCAGCGGCGTTAAACAGCGTAGAAGCCTGGGTGGCCTCGAAGCTGTGAATATAAATAAATAGCACGCACAAACGCCATAATACTTTGTTGATTATGGCGTTTTCATACTGTGCTAACACAATTTAGTTACAATTGCGGGAACAAAGTTTTTCAGGTCGGCTAAACTTACCATTATCTGAGGTGGGACCAAGTCTGCTTACACTTATTGTGGGTTGCGTGGCTTACGTTTTCACCACATATGATGGATAATGACGGGGAAACTGAGAGACCCGACTCTTTTAATCTTTCAAGGAGCAAAGAATGTTAATTCTGACTCGTCGAGTTGGTGAAACCCTCATGATTGGCGATGAGGTTACGGTTACTGTGCTAGGGGTAAAAGGCAACCAGGTGCGTATTGGTGTGAACGCCCCCAAAGAGGTTTCGGTTCACCGTGAAGAAATCTATCAGCGCATTCAGGCAGAGAAGTCTCAGCAGACGACTTACTGATTCCGAAGCAGCGTCTCGTTGCCAGACGAGACGCTACTGCATCGTTTTACCCACTTCCTTCGCCCTCCCTCTTCTTTTTCGTGATTATTTTCCCGGTTAGTTTCCTGCTTTGTTGCTACAGACGCGGCGGTTGCCTGTTGATAAAACGCCCTTTTTGCCGTGAAATCGCCCATGTTGGGTGCGAATTGTGCAAACGCGCATGAGTTGGGAAAAATTGTTTGACTTAAAAGTCGGAGAAAGTAATATGTGCGCCACGCAGTGCCGATGAGCTTCTCTAAAGCGAGTTAGGCACAATTCGAAAGAAGCGTTTGGTGAGGTGGCCGAGAGGCTGAAGGCGCTCCCCTGCTAAGGGAGTATGCGGTCAAAAGCTGCATCCGGGGTTCGAATCCCCGCCTCACCGCCATTTGCATCCGTAGCTCAGCTGGATAGAGTACTCGGCTACGAACCGAGCGGTCGGAGGTTCGAATCCTCCCGGATGCACCATATTAGCCGTATGGTAGAGTTGGGAACAAAGTACCATAGGGTATCAAAGAATTACTGTGCATCCGTAGCTCAGCTGGATAGAGTACTCGGCTACGAACCGAGCGGTCGGAGGTTCGAATCCTCCCGGATGCACCATTCTTCACTTCCCGTACTGCGAAGAGAAATCTTCAGGCGGGCAGTAAAAAAGAAAGTGTCCCTTAGGGAGGGTAACGTTGCTTCAGCAACGGCTCGCAGGGTGAGGCGCAAGCGCCGAATCATCCTCCCGGATGCACCATTCTTTAAGTCTGGCTTCATTAGCGAAGCAGGCAAGCAGTAAAAACAGTAATGCATCCGTAGCTCAGCTGGATAGAGTACTCGGCTACGAACCGAGCGGTCGGAGGTTCGAATCCTCCCGGATGCACCATCTAAGAGAAACCCGCTTCGGCGGGTTTTTCGCTTTTCAGCATTTAACCATTCTCTCTTCACCCCTGTCCTCCTTTGCGCCCGATAGGGCACAGCACATTCCGTTATGACGCAGTCAGCGACAACCCAACGGCTTTACGCTAAAGTAGTTTTCTTTCCTCAACGATCATGGAGTAACGATGTACGACCGCTATCAGGGTCTTATTTTCGACATGGACGGCACGATTCTGGACACCGAGCCAACGCACCGTAAAGCGTGGCGGGAAGTGCTGTCCCGTTATGGCATGACGTTTGATGAAGCGGCCATGGTGGCGCTGAGCGGTTCGCCGACCTGGCGCATCGCGCAGGCGATTATCGCCAGCCATCAGGCCGATCTCGATCCTCATCACCTGGCCGCGGAGAAAACCCGCGCGGTGGAAGCGATGCTGCTGGACAGCGTGCGTCCATTGCCGCTGATCGAGGTGGTGAAGTCCTATCATGGCCGCCGTCCGATGGCGGTCGGCACCGGCAGCGAGCACCGCATGGCGGAAATGCTGCTGCGTCATCTCGGCCTGTTCAACTGCTTCGACGCGATCGTCGGTGCGGACGACGTGCAGCGCCACAAACCGGAGCCGGACACCTTCCTGCGCTGCGCCGAACTGATCGGCGTGCCGCCGGAAAAATGCGTGGTGTTTGAAGACGCTGATTTCGGCATTCAGGCGGCGAAAAGCGCCGGTATGGCGGTGGTAGACGTCCGTACGCTGTGAGTAGTACGCTAGCCGTAATATCGTTATTTGGCAGTAGCTTCCTCAGTGCGACGCTGCTGCCGGGAAATTCAGAAATCGTTCTGGTCGCCTTGCTGACCCAGAGTCGCGTCTCGCCGGAGTTGCTGGTGCTGGCCGCGACCCTGGGCAACACGCTGGGTGGCTTGACCAATGTCATTATCGGGCGCCTGTTACCGGCGTTGAAACCACAGCGGGGGCTGGCAACGGCGCTCGGGTGGCTGCAACGCTTCGGCCCGGCTGCGCTGTTGCTCAGCTGGGTGCCGGTGGTGGGCGATTTGTTGTGCGTGTTGGCAGGTTGGCTGCGCATGCCCTGGGGCTCTGTCGCGCTGTTTCTGTGTATCGGAAAGGCGCTGCGTTACATCGTTTTGGCTATGATAACGGTACAGGGCATCGCCTGGTGGCAGTAACCAAGTGAATATAACTCAATATTCTCTCGGGTGCGGATTCAGTATGCTTACGAGTTATTGTTTTTAGAAGCGGGAGGTCAATTTGATCCCGGACGTATCACAGGCGCTTTCTTGGTTGGAAGCCCATCCCCAGGCATTAAAAGGCATTCGTCGCGGCATCGAGCGTGAAACGCTGCGGGTCACGCCGAACGGCACCTTGGCGACCACCGGGCATCCGGAAAAGCTGGGCGCGGCATTGACGCACCACTGGATCACCACGGATTTCGCCGAAGCGCTGTTAGAGTTCATTACGCCGGTTGATGACAATATCGACCACCTGCTGACGTTCCTGCGCGATATTCATCGCTACGTGGCGCGCAATATCGGCGATGAGCGCATGTGGCCGCTCAGCATGCCGTGCTTTATCGAAGCTGAGCAGGATATCGAGCTGGCGCAGTTCGGCTCGTCGAACATCGGCCGCATGAAGACGCTGTACCGCGAAGGGTTGAAGAATCGCTACGGCGCGCTGATGCAGACCATTTCCGGCGTGCACTACAACTTCTCGCTGCCGCTGGAGTTTTGGCAGGCCTGGGCCGGCGTGCAGGACGCAGAAAGCGGTAAAGAGCAGATCTCGGCGGGCTATTTCCGCCTGATCCGCAACTATTACCGTTTCGGCTGGGTGATCCCGTATCTGTTCGGGGCATCGCCGGCCATTTGTTCTTCGTTCCTCAAGGGGCGCGAGACCAATCTGCCGTTCGAGCGCACCGAGCAGGGGATGTGCTACCTGCCGTACGCCACTTCGCTGCGCCTGAGCGACCTGGGTTATACCAACAAGTCGCAGAGCAATCTGGGCATCACCTTTAACGATCTGCACAGCTATGTGGCCGGTCTGAAACGGGCGATCGCGACGCCTTCCGAAGAGTTCGCCAAGCTGGGCGTGAAAGAGGGTGACCGTTACCTGCAGCTGAACAGCAACGTGCTGCAAATCGAGAACGAGCTGTATGCGCCGATCCGGCCGAAGCGCGTGACCAAAAGCGGCGAGACGCCGTCGGACGCGCTGCTGCGCGGTGGTATCGAATACATCGAAGTGCGTTCGCTGGACATCAACCCGTTCTCGCCGATCGGCGTGGATGCGGTGCAGGCGCGTTTCCTGGATCTGTTCCTGGTGTGGTGCGCGCTGGCCGATGCGCCGGAGATGAGCAGCGATGAACTGCTGTGCACGCGCAAGAACTGGAACCGGGTGATCCTGGAGGGCCGCAAGCCGGGCCAGACCATCGGCATCGGCTGTGGCGCCAGCCATGAACCGCTCGAAAAAGTGGGCAAGGCGTTGTTCGCCGATCTGCGTCGAGTGGCGGAAGTGTTGGACGGCGAAGCCGGCGATCGCCAATACCAGCAGGTGTGCGATGAGCTGGTCGCCGCGTTCGACGACCCTGAGCTGACCTTCTCCGCGCGCATCCTGAAAGCGATGCAAGCGGAAGGCACCGGGCGCGTCGGCCTGCAATTGGCGGAGCAATATCGCAAGATGCTGCTGGAAGAGCCGTTGGAAATCCTGAACGAGGCCGAGCTGGATAAAGAGCGGGAAGCCTCGTGGCAACGCCAACGCGACATAGAAGCCAATGATACGCTAAGCTTTGAAGCGTTCCTGAAGCAAAACGGCGGAAGCTGAAAAAGAAAAAGGCCACATCAATGTGGCCAAATATGCATCTCTGATGACAGGGATGATGATAACAAATGCGCGTCTTTCAGATACTGAGACTCGCAGGGTTGGAAAAGGTTTCCCGGTTAGGAAAAAAAGTTTCGAAATAAATGCTCTTTTACGAGGAGGTAGCGAAATGCCATTGCTGGATAGCTTTACCGTCGATCATACCCGTATGGCAGCCCCGGCTGTCCGCGTTGCGAAAACCATGAAGACGCCTCACGGCGATACCATCACGGTGTTTGATCTGCGCTTTTGCCGCCCGAACCTGGAAGTGATGCCCGAGCGCGGCATTCACACGCTGGAGCACCTGTTCGCCGGCTTTATGCGTGACCACCTGAACGGCCAGGGCGTGGAGATTATCGACATCTCCCCGATGGGCTGTCGTACCGGTTTCTACATGAGCCTGATCGGCGTGCCGGAAGAGCAGCGCGTAGCTGATGCGTGGAAAGCGGCGATGGCCGACGTGCTGAAAGTGACCGACCAGCGCAAAATCCCTGAGCTGAACGAATACCAGTGCGGCACTTACCATATGCACTCGCTGGAAGAAGCGCAGGAGATCGCCAAGCACATCCTGGATAACGACGTGGTGGTGAACCACAACGACGAGCTGGCGCTGCCGAAAGAGAAGCTGCAGGAACTGCATATCTAGCCGCGAGTTCCCGCAGAGAAAAAAAGACGCGATTTCGCGTCTTTTTTACGTTCTGGCCAGCGGTCAGTGATGGCCGACGCTGGACTGCAGCGAGGTGATCGGCGTGACCCGCACCTGTTTTATCATGTTGCCCTGCACGTCGAGAATGTCGATATCGTAATGGCCGATACGCAACCGGGTGCCGATTTCGGGGATCTCTTCCAGCTCTTCGAGCAGCATGCCGTTGACGGTGCGCGCCTCGTTGGCCGGCAAGGTCCAGTTGAAGGCCTTGTTCAGCTCGCGCACGTTGGCGGTGCCGTCGATCAAGACCGAACCGTCGCTCTGCGGCGTGACCTCTTCCGCCAGCGTGGGTGACATCGAGGTGGTGAAGTCGCCGACGATCTCCTCGAGGATATCCTCCACCGTGACCAGGCCCTGAATGTCGCCGTACTCATCGACCACGATGCCGACCTTCTCTTTGTTGCGCTGGAACTTCACCAGCTGCACGTTGAGCGGCGTGCCTTCCGGCACGAAGTAAATCTCGTCGGCGGCGCGCAGCAGGTTCTCTTTGTTGAACTCTTTTTTCTCGGTCATCAGGCGGTAGGCTTCGCGCACGCGCAGCATGCCGATGGCGTCGTCCAGCGAACTGCGGTACAGCACGATGCGGCCGTGCGGCGAGTGGGTCAACTGGCGCATGATCGATTTCCAGTCGTCGTTGACGTCGATGCCGACAATCTCGGTACGCGGCACCATGATGTCGTTAACCGTCACCTTTTCCAGATCCAGCACCGAGATCAGCATGTCCTGATTGCGCCGGGAGATTTGCGACTGGGATTCGCGCACGATGGTGCGCAGCTCATCCTTGCTGACGGCATCGCTGATGCGCACGTTGGTGCGAATGCCGAACAGGCGCAGCGTCATACTGGTAATGCCGTTGAGCAGCCAGACCAGCGGGAACATCACTTTTTGCAGCGGCGCCAGCAGAAAGCTGCTGGGGAAGGCGATGCGTTCCGGGTAGAGCGCGGCGAAGGTTTTCGGCAGCACTTCGGCGAACAGCAGCACGGCGAAGGTCAGTATGCCGGTGGCGATCGCCACGCCGAGGTCGCCATACAGCCGCATGCCGACGATGGTCGCCAGCGCCGAGGCGAGGATGTTGACCAGGTTGTTGCCGATCAGCACCAGGCCGATCAGCCGATCCGGTTTTTGCAGCAGCTTCTCCACACGGCGCGCCGAGCGATTGCCCTGTTTGGACAGGTGACGCAGGCGATAACGGTTGAGCGTCATCATGCCGGTTTCGGAGGCGGAGAAGTAAGCGGAGACCACGATCATGATCACCAGGATAATGATGAGGGTCCCCGTCGACACATGCTCCAATGCAGTATTCCTTATAGAGAGGGAAAGTTGAGGCGGCCGGCTTAGCGCACCATCACTTGCTGAATCAGACGGCTGCCGAAGTAGGCGAGCGTCAGCAGGAAGGCGCCGGCGAAGCTGAACCAGACGACGCGGCGGCCGCGCCAGCCTTCATGGTAATGGCCCCACAACAGCACGATATACACGAACCAGGCCATGATCGACAGCACCGCTTTATGCACGTTCTCTTTGCTGAACAGGTTATCCATGTACAGCAGGCCGGTGCACAGAGTGAGCGTCAGCAGCACCACGCCGATCTGGGTGATATGGAACATCTTGCGCTCGATGCTCATCAGCGGCGGCATGTCGGCGCTAAAGGTCAACTTCTTGTTTTTCAGAAGGTAGTCGAGCCAGGCAAGCTGCAAGGCGTAGAGCGCGGCGATGATCAGGGTGGCGTAAGAGAACAGCGCCAGGCCGATATGCACCATCAATTCCGGGCTGGACTCCAGGTGAGTGATGAACTCGCCGGGCATGAAGCTGGCGAAGGCCAGATTGATCATCGCGAAACTGTAGACGATCGGCAACAGGAACCAGCCGCGGTCGCGCGAGGCGACGAAGGTCATGACCGAACAGATGATCAGGCTGACGATCGAGCCAATGTTCAGCAGGCTGAGATTCTGCCCGGCGCTGACGTCGAAGATGCGCTGCTGCAGCGCGATGGCGTGGCAAATCAGCGCCACCACCGCCGAGACGAGGGCAAGCCGACGGTATGCGCTGTTCTTCCGCAACAAGCTGGGAATGATCAGTCCAAGGCTGAGCAGGTAGGCCATCAAAGCCACAATGGAGAAAACTGGCATAGCGTTTAATTTTGCTTCGGCGTGGTTAATTGGAGTGTCAGTATAACGTTGCGCGCGTTTCACTCCAACCTATCTCCAACGCTGAGGCAGAGATCCGGCGCGCTTCGTGTTATCATCGGCGCAATTGTGTCGCCGGAGCGGCCTGTCATCACACGTTGAGCATGAGACGATGTTTGAAAATTTAACCGATCGATTGTCGCGCACGTTGCGCAATATCAGCGGCCGCGGGCGGCTGACCGAAGAGAATATCAAGGAAACCCTGCGTGAAGTGCGTATGGCGTTGCTGGAAGCGGACGTCGCGCTGCCGGTGGTGCGCGACTTCATCAACCGCGTCAAAGAGAGCGCGGTCGGCCATGAAGTCAACAAGAGCCTGACGCCGGGGCAGGAGTTCGTCAAGATCGTCAAGGGCGAGCTGATCGCCGCGATGGGCGAAGTCAACACCGAGCTGAATCTGGCGGCCCAACCGCCGGCGGTGGTGCTGATGGCGGGCCTGCAGGGCGCCGGTAAAACCACCAGCGTCGGTAAGCTCGGCAAATTCCTGAAAGAAAAACAGAAGAAGAAAGTGTTGGTGGTTTCCGCGGACGTTTATCGCCCGGCGGCGATCAAACAGCTGGAAACGCTGGCGGAAGGCGTCGGCATCGACTTCTTCCCGTCTGACGTCAAAGAAAAACCGATCGACATCGTCAATCGCGCGCTGCAACAGGCCAAGCTGAAATTCTACGACGTACTGATCGTCGATACCGCCGGCCGCTTGCACGTTGACGAAGCGATGATGGACGAGATCAAGCAGGTGCACGCGGCGATCAAGCCGGTGGAAACCCTGTTCGTGGTCGACGCCATGACCGGCCAGGACGCCGCCAATACCGCCAAGGCGTTTAACGAAGCGCTGCCGCTGACCGGCGTGGTGCTGACCAAGGTCGACGGCGATGCGCGCGGCGGTGCCGCGCTGTCCATCCGTCATATCACCGGCAAGCCGATCAAGTTCCTCGGCGTGGGTGAAAAGACCGAAGCGCTGGAGCCGTTCTACCCGGATCGCGTGGCATCGCGCATCCTGGGCATGGGCGACGTGCTGTCGCTAATCGAAGATATCGAAAGCAAGGTCGACCGCGAGCAGGCGGAGAAGCTGGCCAACAAGCTGAAGAAGGGCGACGGTTTCGATCTGACCGATTTCCTGGAGCAGCTCAAGCAGATGCGCAATATGGGCGGCATGGCCAACATGCTGAGCAAGCTGCCGGGCGCTGGCCAGCTGCCGGACAACGTCAAGTCGCAGATGGACGATAAAGTGCTGGTGCGCATGGAGGCGATCATCAACTCGATGACGCTGAAAGAGCGCGCCAAACCGGAAATCATCAAGGGCTCGCGCAAGCGCCGCATCGCGATGGGGGCCGGCATGCAGGTGCAGGACGTCAACCGCTTGCTGAAGCAGTTCGACGAAATGCAGCGTATGATGAAGAAGATGAAGAAAGGCGGCATGGCGAAGATGATGCGCGGCATGAAAGGTATGATGCCGCCGGGCTTCCCAGGCCGCTGATAGGCCTCCGCACGCCGAGTGCGGGCGCTTTCAGCATTCGCCGTTCGCGGTGAAAACCGCCCGAAATTTGACAGGCTGCAAAAGTTGTCCCCTGCGATCGACGCTTTAGATTGCTTTTTGCGCCAAAATGAGTAAAATTTTCGGGCTTTTTATATTGCAACCGGGCCCCGTCCCTCAATGGGGCCCGGCTGTTTTATTAACTAAAGAGGATGTTATGGTAACAATTCGTTTGGCACGTGGCGGCGCTAAAAAGCGTCCGTTCTATCAAGTAGTAGTGACCGACAGCCGCAACGCTCGTGATGGTCGTTTCATCGAGCGCGTAGGCTTCTTCAACCCGATCGCTTCCGGTCAGGCTGAAGCACTGCGTCTGGACCTGGACCGCATCGAGCACTGGGTCGGTCTGGGTGCAACCGTTTCTGATCGCGTTCACGCGCTGATCAAAGACGCTAAGAAAGCAGCTTAATCTGTCGCGGTGGTGGCAATGAGCAAGCAACTCAAACCGGTAG
This sequence comes from Serratia sp. CY29653, assembly GCF_052169255.1. Classification (NCBI taxonomy): domain Bacteria; kingdom Pseudomonadati; phylum Pseudomonadota; class Gammaproteobacteria; order Enterobacterales; family Yersiniaceae; genus Serratia; species Serratia sp. CY29653. Next base: position 578,204 of record NZ_JBJNLC010000002.1, read on the forward strand.
CGCCGATCGCGCCGATTGTACTCGGTAAAATGGGGTCCGCTTACGGCATTCGTGGTTGGCTCAGAGTGTTTTCATCCACCGAGAACGCCGAAAGCATTTTTGACTATCAGCCGTGGTTTATCCAGCAGGCGGGTCAGTGGCAGCATATCGAGTTGGAAGACTGGAAGCGCCACAGTCAGGATCTGATCATCAAGGTCAAAGGCATTGACGATCGGGACGCGGCGAATCTGCTGACTAATCGCGAGATTATGGTGGATTCCGATCAACTTCCTCCGCTGGAGGGTGACGATTACTACTGGAAAGACCTGATGGGCTGCCAGGTAGTCACCACCGCCGGCTACGAGTTGGGTAAAGTCATCGATATGATGGAAACCGGCTCGAACGATGTGATGGTTGTGAAAGCGAACCTGAAAGATGCGTTCGGCATGAAGGAGCGGTTGATTCCGTTTCTTCATGGGCAGGTTATCAAGAAAGTCGATCTCACTGCCCGCGTGATTGAGGCAGATTGGGATCCTGGTTTTTGACCCCCGGATCAAACGGTCGAAGCAAGTGGAATAACGGTAAGGGGATTGGCTTGTGTTCATCGGTATTGTAAGCCTGTTTCCTGAGATGTTCCGCGCTATCACCGATTACGGGGTGACTGGCCGGGCAGTAAAAAATGGCCTGCTGAGCGTGCAGTGTTGGAGTCCTCGCGACTTCACCTACGACCGGCATCGCACCGTGGACGATCGCCCTTACGGCGGCGGCCCGGGAATGCTGATGATGGTGCAACCTTTACGGGAAGCCATTCATGCGGCGAAAGCAGCGGCAGGCGAGGGAGCAAAGGTGATTTATCTGTCACCTCAGGGGCGCAAGCTGGATCAAACCGGCGTGTGCGAACTGGCGGCCAATCAGAAGATGATTCTGGTGTGCGGCCGCTACGAAGGGATAGACGAGCGCGTAATCCAAACCGAAATTGACGAAGAATGGTCAATCGGCGATTACGTTCTCAGCGGCGGGGAACTGCCGGCGATGACCCTGATTGATTCAGTCGCCCGTTTCATACCGGGTGTGCTGGGCCATCAGGCCTCAGCGGAGGAAGACTCCTTCGCCGACGGATTGCTGGACTGCCCGCACTATACCCGCCCAGAGGTGTTGGAAGGGATGGAAGTACCGCCGGTTCTGCTGTCGGGCAACCATGCCGAGATACGTCGCTGGCGCTTAAAGCAGTCGCTGGGCCGAACCTGGCTTAGAAGACCTGAACTTCTAGAAAGCCTAGCTCTGACTGACGAGCAAGCGGTGTTGCTGGCTGAGTTCCAACGGGAACATCAGGCCAGGCAACAGGACTATGAAGGAAACGTCTGACATCAGACGGGACCGATATATCAGTTTACCTAGGGTAAGAGACATATTATGAGCAACATTATTAAGCAACTTGAACAAGAGCAGATGAAACAAGACGTACCTGCATTCCGTCCGGGTGATTCCGTGGAAGTGAAGGTATGGGTCGTTGAAGGTAGCAAAAAACGTCTGCAGGCATTCGAGGGCGTGGTTATCGCTATCCGTAACCGCGGTCTGCACTCTGCATTCACTGTTCGTAAGATTTCCAACGGCGAAGGTGTTGAGCGCGTATTCCAGACTCACTCCCCAGTAATCGACAGCATTGCTGTGAAACGTCGTGGTGCCGTTCGTAAAGCTAAACTGTACTACCTGCGTGAGCGTACTGGTAAGGCTGCTCGTATCAAAGAGCGTCTGAACCGCGTTGGCTAACGCTGCATCCAAAAGTTAATAGTTATCAGGGGTTGGCATTATGCCAACCCCTTTTTTTATCTGGAAAATCTATCACCTCGCATTTGCGAGACTTGGCCGCCTGGCAGCGACATTAAAAAGCCTGCATCAGCAGGCTTTTTGCATTATAGCGCGGCGGCGCTTTGTTTATGCTGACTCTCCGGCGGGTGCGGCTGCGCCGGGACAATGTCATCGCCAGGTTTGACGATCACCCGCGCGACGGACTCGTGCGTGGCGAACGTGCAACTGCAATTGATGTTGCGGCATTGATGGTAACGCTCTTTGGTCGACTCGCTCAGATAGCGGCTGGAGCGAGTGTGGGCCACGTGACCGCATAATGGACAGTGCATCATAAGAACCCCCTTGAACAAATTAAGTGAAATTGTTGTGGCATCACCCTTCGGCGAGCGAACTCGTCATGATGAGGCAATACCCTGCAAGCACAGTGCGCGTTCCGTGGCGCGTCGCTGTTCCAGCCCTTTGTTTTTCTTTCCGTTTACGTAAATCCAGCGAGGCAACTGATCGCAGGCCTGCCGCCACTGGCGCTGTTGCAGCAGCGCGACCAGCGTAGAGTGGCAGGCTGCGCTGACGCCCACGTTGAAGGCGAAGGCGATCACCGCATCATAGGTTTGTTGCGAGAGCGTATGCGGCAGGCAAGCGGCCATGCCGCGTTCGGTGCGGCGAACATCGTCGACCAAACCCACCGCGGCTTGCCGTTCATCGATCGTCTTGCCTGGGATGACGTCGGCAGTATGCCCAATGCCCTGCGTCCACACCCCGGCGTTGCACTGGTAAGGCGACAGGCGGCAACCTTCGAGATCGGCGATCAGCCTGAGACCGGCTTCTGAGGTTTGCAGCTCGCCAAATGACGGTAACAGCACCGCGATGGCCAAAACGGCGGCGACGCTGCAGCGCTTAACGATTGCACTCATCGTAAATTTTCCTCCGTGATGCCGCATTGCGCTCAATGGCCTTCAAGATCTGCAGGCTTTTACGTCGGTAGTACCAGTTCACCAGAAACGTGCCGATGCCTACCGCCGCACCGACTAAAAAGGCAATGTCCTGTGGAGAGAGCTTGCCGAGCCAGGCGAGAAACAGGGCCATGGCGTAGGTGATGAATGAGGTGATTTTCTCCATAACTTATGCTCGCTTTGTTTACAGCATCTCGGGAACTGTGGTGGCCATCGATGCGTTACTGGTCGCTCACTATCGAAATCCATCATGCCCCGATGCTGTACAATAATTACTGTATATGCATACAGTATTAAGCTATTTGCTAAAGTCGTCAATGGGTGGGATGAATATTTTTAGCAGATTGTGCAAAAGAGGGCGGCAGGCATAAAAAAGCCCATCGATGATGGGCTTCGAGAGATTCTGGAAGGGAGATTACAGGCCGTAGACCAGCGTGACCGAGGTGGTGGTGTCGGTGTTTTTCGGTGCCGAGGCCGGCGGTTTGCTGTTGTAGGTCACGGTGTAGGCTACGCGCAGTGAGAAGCGATCGTTGATCGCCACGTTCAACGCGCTTTCCGAGTTCAGTGTGGTTTCCTCGTTCGCCAGCGCGGAAACGCCCTGAATGAACTTGGTGTTGTCGGTCAACTGATAGGAATAGTTGGCCGCACCGTAGGCCAGCCCTTTGGTCGAGCGGCCGCCGCCGTGGTATTCGTCATGGCGCACGCCGGGACCGAACTCCACCCGCAGGTCGCTGAGCGGCCCGTTGAGGAGTTGACGGCCGTAGCCGCCGGTCAGCGTGGAGCGTGAATCGTAACCGTTGAAACGGTCGCTCAGCCAGCTGGCTTGGCCGAACAGGTAGTTGCGGTCGGTCAGGTTATAGCGCGTACGGCCACCGGCCTGGTATTTTTCGGAGGAGCGCACGTTGGAGGAGGTGGTGTTGTTGGCCGCCCCCCACAGGCTGTACGCCGCGTCGCTGTTGAACCAGGTCATGTTGGTGTTGGCCAGCAGGGTGGAACTCTGCGAGTTGCCTGACTGGGCGTTGTAGCCCGCCTGCACGTTGCCTTCAAACGGTTTCTTGGCGGTGGCCGGATCGTCCATCGCGGTGAAAAGCGTATTGTCGGCGAGAGCTGAAACACTGGTGAAAGTCGTTAAGCAGCAAATATACAGCGGAAAAGCGCGACGAGCGCGAGAAGAGAGCATTTTGGATCCAGTTGTTAAGGGTGGTTATTGTTGATGACGGTCACATTATATCGGTTCATTTCGGCGACAAAAATAGCCGCCATTAGCTTAAGTTTTTAATTTTTATTCCTTATTTATTCGCTTTTCTTCTACTGAAATTCATCGCTTTCAGCAGCGCTTCGTGCTGAGTCTGGCGGATGCCTGTCTCAGCCCATTCGTTGGCGCTGAGGTGGGGGGCGCGTCTTCCTTGTAAAATCAAATGTACATTTATGTTTACGATACCCATCTATTGCCAGGCAAGCGGGTAGAGAGGCGCTGGCAATCCTTTTGTTTGCATATATTATTAAATTTATTGCATTTATTGTATTTGTTGAAGTGCATTTTCCAATGGTTTTTCTTAGGGGTAATTACGGTAATTTTTTATTTACGGAAATTGGATTGAAAACTTTACATTGCGTGATAAGGTAGAGCCCTGAAACGCTCAAGGTTCCACTTCAACGCATAACGCCAAACGACAGGAATAGCATCATGCAAAAAGACGCGCTCAATAACGTACACATCAGTGCAGAACAGGTTCTCATCACACCGGAGGAGCTGAAGAACCAGTTCCCGCTCAGCGCCGACGACGAAAATGAAATCGCCACCGCGCGCAACACCATCGCCAACATTTTGCAGGGGCGCGATCATCGCCTGTTGGTAGTGTGCGGGCCTTGCTCGATCCACGATCCGGATGCGGCGCTGGACTACGCCCGTCGTTTGAAAACCCTGGCGGCTGACTTGAGCGATCAGCTGTATATCGTTATGCGCGTCTATTTTGAAAAACCCAGAACCACTGTCGGCTGGAAAGGTTTGATCAACGATCCGTACATGGACGGTTCGTTTGACGTTGAAGCAGGCTTGCATATCGCGCGTCGCCTGTTGCTGGATCTGGTGGGCATGGGCTTGCCGTTGGCTACCGAAGCGTTGGATCCGAACAGCCCGCAGTACCTGGGGGACTTGTTCAGCTGGTCAGCGATCGGTGCGCGCACCACCGAGTCGCAGACCCACCGCGAAATGGCTTCCGGCCTGTCGATGCCGGTCGGCTTCAAAAACGGCACCGACGGCAGTCTGGGCACCGCCATCAACGCCATGCGCGCCGCCGCCATGCCGCACCGTTTCGTCGGCATCAACCAGGCGGGCCAGGTTTGCCTGCTGCAGACCCAGGGCAACCCGGACGGGCATGTGATCCTGCGCGGCGGTAAAACCCCGAACTACAGCGCCGAGCACGTTGCGGCCTGTGAAAAACAGATGCTCGAGGCGGGACTCCATCCGTCCTTGATGATAGATTGCAGCCATGGCAACTCGAATAAAGACTATCGCCGTCAGCCGGCGGTGGCCGAGTCCGTGGTGGAGCAGATTAAGGCGGGCAACCGTTCGATCACCGGCATCATGCTGGAGAGCCATCTGCATGAGGGCAACCAGTCTTCCGAGCAGCCGCGTGCAGACATGCGTTACGGTGTGTCCGTCACCGACGCCTGCATCAACTGGGAAAGCACGGAAACGCTGCTGCGTCATATGCATCAGGAACTCGGCGCTGCGCTGACGGCACGCACGGGAGAAAAGTAAGTTATGGTGGCAGAACTGACCGCGTTGCGCGATCAAATTGACGAGGTGGACAAAGCGCTGCTGGATCTGCTGGCGAAACGCCTGCATCTGGTAGCGGAAGTCGGCGAGGTGAAAAGCCGCCACGGTTTACCGGTTTATGTGCCGGAGCGCGAAGCGGCGATGCTGGCCTCGCGCCGTCAAGAGGCGGAAAACCTCGGGGTGCCGCCGGATTTGATCGAGGATGTCTTGCGCCGCGTGATGCGCGAATCGTACGTCAGCGAGAACGATAAAGGTTTTAAAACCCTGTGCCCGCAGCTGCGGCCGATCGTCATCATTGGCGGCAACGGCCAGATGGGCCGGCTGTTCAACCGTCTGCTGACGTTGTCGGGTTATCAGGTCAGGGTATTGGATCAGGAAGATTGGCCGCAGGCGGAACAGCTGTTGGCAGACGCCGGCATGGTGATCGTCAGCGTGCCGATCCATGTGACCGAACAGGTGATAAGCCGCCTGCCGCCGTTGCCCGACGACTGTATTTTGGTGGATTTGGCGTCGGTGAAGAACCGTCCGCTGCATGCGATGCTGGCGGTGCACAGTGGCCCGGTGGTGGGGTTGCACCCGATGTTCGGCCCGGACGTGGGCAGCGTGGCGAAGCAGGTCGTGGTTTACTGCGACGGCCGCCGGCCAGAGGCTTACCAGTGGTTGCTTGAACAGCTGCAGGTGTGGGGGGCGCGGCTGCACCGCATCAGTGCGGTCGAACACGATCAGAACATGGCGTTTATTCAGGCGCTGCGGCACTTTGCCACCTTCGCCTACGGGTTGCATCTGGCGGAAGAGAACGTGCAACTGGAGCAGTTGCTGGCGCTCTCTTCGCCGATCTACCGGCTGGAGCTGGCGATGGTTGGCCGCCTGTTTGCGCAGGATCCGCAGCTGTACGCCGACATTATCATGTCGTCGGAGGAAAACGTGGCGTTGATCAAACGCTACTACCAGCGCTTCGGCGAGGCGATCAAGCTGTTGGAGCACGGCGACAAACAGGCGTTTATCGATAGCTTCCGCAAGGTGGAGCACTGGTTTGGCGATTACGCCCAGCGCTTCCTGGTGGAAAGCCGCACGCTGTTGCGGCAGGCTAACGACAGCCGGCAGTAAAATACCGGCGGTAAATAAAAATGAAGGGTTCGGCTTGGCCGAACCTTTTTTTATCGCGTCAGGATGGGTTGACCGGCACCACGGTGTCGCTGGGATAACAGCCCAGCACCTTCAGCGAGCGGGTGATGGGCGCCAGATCGCGCAGCGCTTTTTGCATTGCGTCGGCACGCAGGTTGGCCTGCACATCGATGTAAAACATCTCTTCCCACGGATTGCCGTTGATCGGGCGTGACTCCAGTTTGGTCATGATGATGCCGTTGTCGCGCAATACCAGCAGCGCTTCGACCAGCGCGCCGGATTGCTGGCCGGTCGCCATGATCAGCGTGGTTTTGGCCGGCACCTGTTCGGAGACGTCGATCGCTTTACGCGCCAGGACGATAAAGCGGGTGATGTTCTGCTGTTGATTGGCGAGGTTGTGTTCCAGCACTTGCAGCCCGTACAGCGCGCCGCCGGCCTCGCTGCCCAGCGCCGCCACCTTCGGCGAATTCAACTTGGCGACTTTCTCCATTGCGGCGGCCGTGCTTTCAGTGTATTCGATTTTCCAGTGCGGGAATCGATTCAGGAACTGGCTGCACTGCTGGAACGGCTGCGGGTGGCTGTAGACGGTTTCAATCTGGCTCAAATCGCTGTCGCCGGCCACCAGAACACAGTGGTTGATAGGGTTGGTCAGTTCGCCGACGATCGACAGACTGGTGTGTTGCAGCAGGTCGTACACCTCATTAATCGAGCCGGAGCTGGTGTTCTCGATCGGCAGAATGGCGTAGTCCGCCTGGCCGGTTTCCACCTGGGCGAAGATATCCTGAAACTTCTGGCAGCCACATTCGATCAACCGATCGAAATGGCGGGCGGCGTATTGGCGCGCCGCCAGATGTGAATAAGAGCCTTTCGGGCCGAGAAAGGCGATGCGGGCGGAGTGTTGGCTGACGGGATTGAGCTGGTGCTGCAGCAGCGCCTGCTGGGTCAGGACGGAGTCTTCAATGATCAGTTGGAACAGGCGGGTGACGTAGAAACCGTCCAGGTCGTAAGGCTTGGCGGCGGCGATCAGCGCATCCAGCAGATCGCGCTCGCGCTCTTTGTCGCGGATCGGACGGTGAGAGTGCAGTTTGGTCTTGCCGACTTCGATCGCCAGTTCACGGCGTTCCGCCAACAGGGCCAACAGTTTCAAATCCAGTGCGCTGATGCGCTCGCGCAGCACCAATAACGGGTTGTCAGTCATAATCAGCTTCCGCCTTCAGTTCTTATTCGTTGTATAACAGCCATAAAAAAAGCCTCCTGTTTCCAGGAGGCCTTGTTGTTCGTCTTCGCATTCTTTCTCACACGACGAAACGCCTCCCAGTCAGGGGAAGGTAAAAAAGAATGCGAGGAAAAACGGTGTGCGTGGCATGGTCTACCTAAGATTAATGCGAACAGGTTTTAAAGTAACCGCTGGCTTTTACCCCGTCAACAAAAATACCCGACAAAAAACGCGCCCTCAGGCGCGTTTGATGCGGCAACCGCAGTCGGACTCGGACAGTTATTCTTCTTCCGGTGTGACTTCCGGCACGATGTCTTTCACGCTGGCATTGCAGCGGCGCGCTTCGCCTTTGTGCTGCACCTTGTTCAACTGGCGCTCCAGCTTGGCGATCAGCTCGTTAACGGCGGTATACATGTCATCATGTTTGGCGCTGGCGACCAGCGGGCCGTTCGGCGTGGTAATGGTAGCGTCGGCGACAAACCCCTGCGGTTCTTTGGATAAGACGATATGCGGGTTTATCAGCTGGGTCTGCCATTTTTCCAGTTTGGTGAGACGGTCTTCGACGTGATTGCGGATTGCGGGAGTGATATCCATTTGTTTGCTGGTAATGTTCAATGTCATATAACTTACCTCTCTGTCTTTCCGTCTTGGTGAACCCAGCATACCCCGCTTTTTGTTTAAATGCGTGATGTAAATCACGATTTTTTGTCACTTTTTGCAAAGTTAGTTCAATCTGTGATTCAGCATTTGAATTGGTTATCTAATGCTTGAGAGTTGCCGCCGGATGGCGCATTATCGATGAGTTGACCGGTGAGGAGCGCTAGCTAACACCGTGTTTTTACTTGTGTATTCTTCCAGTGAAAACCAGGTCCACGCCAATGAAAACGGCAGCCGAGGCTGCCGTTTTGTTTTTTTGCCGTTGCCGACGCGCGCTTATTGCGGGTTGGCGGCGATCACTTTGGCCACTTTGTCAGCCTGGCCGTTCAGCTGCAGTTGCTTGTAGGCATTTTCCATCAGCGGCAACACGTCGTGCGTCGCTTTGGTATCCGGGAATTCACGCAACATCTGCTCGGCGCGATTAACGACCGCGACGTAAGCACCGCGTTTAGTGTAGTATTCCGCCACCGAAAGCTCATACTTGGCCAAGCGGTCTTTCAGATACACCAAACGCTTGTTGGCGTCGGTCGCGTATTGGCTGTTCGGGTATTGCTGAATCAACTGGCTGAAGTCGCGGAACGCAGCGCGAGCGTGCTGAGGATCGCGGTCCGAACGGTCAACCCCGAAGAAGCCCTGCAGCGCGCTGTCATCGAGCGCCATGTCGGTCAGACCGCGCATGTACATCACGTAATCGATGTTCGGGTGCGTCGGGTTCAGGCGCATGAAGCGATCGATGGATGCCTGCGCCATCGGCAAGTCGGCGGCCTTATAGTAGGCGTAAATCAAATCCAGCTGGACCTGCTGGGAATACGGCCCGAAAGGATAGCGGTTATCTAACGCTTCGAGTTGCGTAATCGCGCCCTTGAAGTTACCGTCCTGCAGCTTTTGCTGCGCGGTGGCATAGATTTCCGAAGGTGGGTTGTCGGGAACCGCATCCTTGGATGTGGAGCAACCTGCCAGCGCCAGGCTCAACGTGGCTGCCGCCACCAGATATTTCATACGCGTCATGACGTTTTGATTATCCTCAGGGTGTTATTCCGGGAGACTGTCCGTTAAGCTCCCGACAAAGACCAGGTACAATAGCACATTATATTAAACGGCATCGCCGTGAAAACCCAACGTTAACGAAGAAGCTGCATATGGCACAACAAGTACAACTCACCGCAACGGTGGCCGAATCTCAACTCGGACAACGTTTAGATCAGGCTTTGGCCGAATTGTTCCCTGATTATTCACGATCTCGCATAAAAGAGTGGATCCTGGGCGATCGGGTGAAGGTCAATGGCAAAACGTCAAACAAACCGAAAGAGAAGGTGCTGGGCGGAGAGACGGTCGCCATCGATGCACAGATAGAAGAAGAGGCGCGTTGGGAGCCGCAGGATATCGCGTTGGATATCGTCTATGAAGACAGCGACATCCTGGTGATCAACAAGCCGCGCGATTTGGTGGTGCACCCTGGCGCCGGTAACCCGGACGGCACGGTGCTCAATGCGCTGCTGCATCACTACCCGGAAATCGCCGACGTGCCGCGCGCCGGCATCGTGCACCGTCTGGATAAAGACACCACCGGCCTGATGGTGGTGGCGAAAACCGTGCCGGCGCAAACCCGGCTGGTGGAAGCGCTGCAGGCGCGTGAAATCACCCGCGAATACGAAGCGGTGGCGATTGGCACCATGACCGCCGGCGGCACGGTAGAAGAGCCCATAGCGCGCCATTCCACCAAGCGTACCCACATGGCGGTGCACCCGATGGGTAAACCGGCGGTGACGCACTACCGCATCATGGAACACTTCCGCGCGCACACCCGTCTGCGTCTGCGCCTGGAAACCGGCCGTACTCACCAGATCCGCGTGCACATGGCTTACATCAGCCATCCGCTGGTGGGCGATCCGCTGTACGGCGGCCGTCCACGTCCGCCGAAGGGGGCTTCGGAAGCTTTCATCAACACGCTGCGCGGTTTTGACCGTCAGGCGTTGCACGCCACCATGCTGCGTTTGTACCATCCGATCAGCGGCATCCAGATGGAGTGGCATGCGCCGCTGCCGCAGGACATGGTCGATCTGATTAACGCGCTGAAGGCGGATACCGAAGAATTCAAAGATCAGATGGACTGGTAATGAACTCGCTCATTCTGCCCGACTGGCCATTGCCTCCCGGCGTTAAGGCCTGCAGCACCACGCGCGGCGGCGGCGTCAGCCTGCCGCCTTATGACTCGCTGAACCTCGGCGCCCACGTCGGTGACGAGGAGCAAGCGGTGAAGCGCAATCGGGAACGGTTGGTTACCGTCGCCGGCTTGCCGCAGATGCCGGTGTGGCTCGAGCAGATACATGGCACCCGTGTGGTGACGTTGGCGGGGCAAGCGCCCGCCGATCTGCGGGCGGATGCGGTTTACAGCAACGTGCCGGGGCAGGTGTGTGCCGTGATGACGGCGGATTGTCTGCCGGTGCTGTTCTGTTCGCAGCACGGCGATGAAGTGGCCGCCGCTCACGCCGGCTGGCGTGGGTTATGCCATGGTGTGCTGGAGCAAACCGTGGCGGCGTTCAGCGCCGCGCCGAGCCAGATCAGCGCCTGGCTGGGGCCGGCGATCGGCCCGCAGCAGTTTGAGGTCGGGCCGGAGGTGCGCACTGCCTTTATCGCGGAAGACGCCGAAGCCGCGGCGGCGTTTACGCCGCACGGCGATAAGTTTTTGGCTAATATCTACTTGCTGGCTCGCCAACGTTTGTTGCGGGCAGGCGTGCAGGCCATCTACGGCGGCGACCGCTGCACGGTTAACGAAAAGAGTCATTTTTTCTCCTATCGACGCGATGGAATAACCGGACGTATGGCAAGTTTAATCTGGCTGATATAACCTATTGAATTAGGACGATCCAACGACGCATGGCGTTGTACCGAAAATTTAGCGTCGAGATAACCTTGAAAATTTGAGGGATGACCTCATTTAATCTCCAGTAGCAATTTCGACCCATCTTGGAGGTGTTATGCGTCTGGATCGTCTTACCAACAAATTCCAGCTTGCCCTCGCCGATGCCCAGTCACTAGCCCTTGGGCACGACAACCAGTTTATTGAACCGCTACATCTGATGAGCGCCCTGCTCAATCAGGAAGGGGGCACGGTTCGTCCACTATTAACTTCCGCAGGTATCGATGCCGGGCGCGTACGCACCGAGATCGAACAGGCGCTGTCCCGTTTACCGCAGGTAGAAGGTACCGGTGGCGACGTTCAACCGTCCCACGAGTTGGTGCGCGTCCTGAACCTGTGCGACAAGCTGGCACAGAAGCGTGCGGACAAATTCATTTCTTCCGAGCTGTTTGTGCTGGCGGTGCTGGAAGACCGCGGCTCGTTGACCGACTTGTTGAAAGCGGCCGGCGCAACGGCCGACAAAATCAGCAAAGCCATTGAACAAATGAGAGGCGGTGACAGCGTGGAAGATCAAGGCGCCGAAGACCAACGGCAAGCATTGAAGAAATACACGATCGATCTGACCGAACGCGCCGAGCAGGGCAAACTTGACCCGGTGATCGGCCGTGACGAAGAGATCCGCCGCACCATTCAGGTGCTGCAACGCCGTACCAAAAACAACCCGGTGCTGATCGGCGAACCTGGCGTGGGTAAAACCGCCATCGTCGAAGGCCTGGCGCAGCGCATCATCAACGGCGAAGTGCCGGAAGGGCTGAAGCACAAGCGCGTATTGTCCCTCGATATGGGCGCTTTGATCGCCGGCGCCAAATACCGCGGCGAGTTTGAAGAGCGTCTGAAAGGTGTGCTCAACGATCTGGCCAAGCAGGAAGGCAGCGTCATCCTGTTTATCGACGAACTGCACACCATGGTCGGCGCCGGTAAGGCGGATGGCGCGATGGATGCGGGCAACATGCTCAAGCCGGCGCTGGCGCGCGGCGAACTGCACTGCGTCGGTGCCACCACGCTGGATGAGTACCGCCAATATATAGAGAAGGATGCGGCGCTCGAACGTCGTTTCCAGAAAGTGTATGTGGCGGAGCCGAGCGTGGAAGACACCATCGCTATCCTGCGCGGCTTGAAAGAGCGTTACGAACTGCACCACCACGTGCAGATCACCGACCCGGCCATCGTGGCGGCGGCAACGCTTTCTCACCGTTATATCGCCGATCGTCAATTGCCGGACAAGGCTATCGACCTGATCGACGAAGCGGCGTCCAGCATTCGCATGCAGATGGATTCCAAGCCGGAATCGCTCGACAGGCTTGAACGCCGCATCATTCAGTTGAAGCTGGAACAGCAGGCGCTGAATAAAGAGTCTGACGACGCCAGCAAGAAACGCCTGGACATGCTCAGCGATGAGCTGGGGCAGAAAGAGCGAGAATATTCGGAGCTGGAAGAAGAGTGGAAAGCGGAAAAAGCCTCGCTCTCCGGCACCCAGAACATCAAGGCTGAACTCGAGCAGGCCAAAATCACCCTGGAGCAGGCGCGCCGCGTCGGCGATCTGGGGCGGATGTCGGAACTGCAATACGGCAAAATCCCTGAGCTGGAGAAACAGCTCGCCGCCGCCACGCAGGCTGAAGGCAAAAGCATGAAACTGCTGCGCAATCGGGTGACCGATGCGGAGATTGCCGAAGTGCTGGCGCGTGCCACCGGCATCCCGGTGGCCAGAATGCTGGAAGGCGAACGCGACAAACTGCTGCGCCTGGAGCAAGAGCTGCATTCGCGGGTGATCGGCCAGGACGAAGCGGTCAGCGCGGTCTCTAATGCTATCCGCCGCAGCCGCGCCGGGTTGTCCGATCCTAACCGGCCGATCGGTTCGTTCCTGTTCCTCGGCCCGACCGGGGTGGGGAAAACCGAGCTCTGCAAGGCGCTGGCTTCGTTCCTGTTCGACAGCGACGACGCCATGGTGCGTATCGACATGTCTGAGTTTATGGAGAAACACTCCGTTTCGCGTCTGGTCGGCGCGCCTCCGGGCTATGTTGGTTATGAAGAGGGCGGCTATCTGACGGAAGCCGTGCGCCGCCGGCCTTACTCGGTGATTCTGCTGGATGAAGTCGAGAAAGCGCACCCGGACGTATTCAACATTCTGCTGCAGGTGTTGGATGACGGCCGACTGACCGATGGCCAGGGCCGTACCGTCGATTTCCGCAATACCGTGGTGATCATGACTTCCAACCTGGGTTCCGATCTGATCCAGGAGCACTTCGGTCAGATGAACTACGCGCAGATGAAAGAGTCGGTGATGGAGATGGTGAGTCACCACTTCCGTCCTGAGTTCATCAACCGTATCGACGAAGTGGTGGTGTTCCATCCGCTGGGCGAGAAACACATTGCTGCAATCGCCAAAATTCAGCTGTCTCGCCTGTACAAGCGTTTGGAAGAGCGCGGTTACGAAGTGACCATGACCGAACCGGCCCTGGCTTTGTTGAGCAAAACCGGTTACGACCCTGTGTATGGTGCGCGTCCGTTGAAACGCGCGATTCAGCAGGAGATCGAGAACCCGCTGGCGCAGCAAATTCTGTCCGGCAAGCTGATTCCCGGCAAGCTGGTGACGCTGGATGTGGAAAACGACCATATCGTTGCACGCCAATAACGGCAACTAAGCGTCATGAAGATGAAAGGGAGCGGGTGACCGCTCCCTTTTCTTTATCTTCATTTGTCTCTATTTACAGGGTTTGCCGCTATTGCTGCGCTAAAACCGGTGTTTTTTGACTAATAAACATCCTAAAAAGGCATTTTGGGTGATTATTTGAGCGCTTGAAAAGTTTTTTGCATTTAGGGGTTGCGGCCTGCCGAGAACTCCCTATAATGCGCCTCCACTGACCGGGAACAACGACTGACAAGCCGCCGGGTCAGCGAGAAGACAGCGAAATAAACGCTTGACTCTCCGGGCTAAAAGCGTAATATACGCAGCCCGCGCCGATGAGTTTCTCGGCACTGCTCTTTAACAATTTATCAGACAATCTGTGTGGGCACTCCACAAGACGATATCCAGCATCCTCGGATGCAAAAAAATATCAAGTCTTGAAGAGTGACTAACTGAAGTAAAATTCATGCAGTAAATCTTTGAGCATCGCTTCTCGAGTGGAAGCACATCAAGCTTTTAATTGAAGAGTTTGATCATGGCTCAGATTGAACGCTGGCGGCAGGCTTAACACATGCAAGTCGAGCGGTAGCACAGGGGAGCTTGCTCCCCGGGTGACGAGCGGCGGACGGGTGAGTAATGTCTGGGAAACTGCCTGATGGAGGGGGATAACTACTGGAAACGGTAGCTAATACCGCATAACGTCGCAAGACCAAAGAGGGGGACCTTCG
>NZ_JBJNLC010000003.1:0-422624 GCF_052169255.1 Serratia sp. CY29653
CGCCACAGGACTTCGGCGATGTCCGCCATGCCCATAGGGGCACCGGGGTGGCCGGAATTGGCTTTTTGTACGGCGTCCATGCTGAGTGCGCGGATGGCGTTGGCAAGCTCTTTACGAGAGGACATGTTTTACTCCAGGTCGGATAAAAAAAGCAGTCAAGTTCCCTATTTTCTCAGACTCCACATCACAACGGCAATCCCTAATGCCAAATGAGAGCGAGTTCACCACTTATTAGCACGATTGGACGCTTTTTCGGAATAACACTATTCTCGCCCCGGCTGGCGTACACTAGGCTCTTGCAACAAGATTTCCTCCAAGCAAAATGACTCTTTTACCTTGTTACCTTCACAGGAAGATGGCGTTATGAAGATCCGTACCTCTTTGATTGCGTTGGGCATTGCCACCCTGGCAACCGGCTGTCAAAACCTGAATACCGAAACCTTGATGCAGTCCGGCGCACAGGCGTTCCAGGCGGCGACCCTGAGCAACAACGACGTTAAGGCCCTGAGTGATAAATCCTGCGCCGAGATGGACAGCAAGGCACAAATCGCGCCGGCCGACAGCACCTACGCCAAGCGTCTCAACAAAATCGCCGCGGCGCTGGGCGACAACATCAACGGCACCCCGGCCAACTACAAGGTCTACGTGACCAAAGACGTCAACGCCTGGGCGATGGCCAACGGCTGCATCCGCGTCTACAGCGGCCTGATGGACATGATGAACGACAACGAAGTCGAAGGCGTGCTGGGCCATGAAATGGGCCACGTGGCGCTGGGCCACACCCGTAAGGCGATGCAGGTGGCTTACGGCACCGTGGCGCTGCGCACCGCGGCGTCCTCCGCCGGGGGCGTCATCGGCTCGCTGTCGCAGTCGCAGCTGGCGGACATCGGCGAGAAGCTGGTCAGCGCCCAGTTCTCGCAGAAGCAGGAAAGCGAAGCGGATGATTACTCGTTCGATCTGCTGAAAAAGCGCGGCATCGATCCGAATGGCCTGGCCACCAGCTTCGAAAAACTGGCCCAGATGGAAGCCGGCCGTCAGAGCAGCATGTTCGACGATCACCCGTCTTCCCAAGCGCGCGCTCAGCACATTCGCGATCGCATCGCGGCAGAGAAATAACCACGAGAACGCCCGGCAATCGCCGGGCGTTTTTTATCGTCTCAATACAGCGTCTTCTGCGGCGGCCCGGCGAAGGTCAGCGGCCCGACCTGCTTCATGTCCACCTCGACCACCGACGGCCCCGGGTAGTTGATCGCCTCGGCCAGCACGCCGTTGAACTGCGACGCCGCGTCCACCTTCCAGGCTTTCAACCCCATCGCTTCGGCGATCTGGGTAAAGGCCGGCGTATGCAGCTCGTTGTAATACTGACGCCCGGCGAAGTACTTGTCCTGAATGCCGCGCATCACGCCATAACCGCCGTCGTTCATGATAATCAGGGTGATGCTCACCTGTTCCTGCGCCATGGTCGCCAGCTCGCCCAGGCCCAGCGCCAGACCACCGTCGCCCACCAGCCCCACCACCTTGCGCTGCGGGTTGGCGATCGCGGTGCCGATGGCCATCGGCAGCCCCATACCGATAGCGCCGGCCAGCGAGTGAATGTTGCACAGCGGCGAGATGGCACGGAACAGACGGCTGCCCCAGACGCTGCCGGAAACGGTGATATCGCGTACCAACAGCCCGTCCTGCGGCAGCGCGGCGTCGATGGCGTCGTTGAGTTTGGCGTATTCGCCGGACTGCTGGCGCAGCGCGCGCTCCGCCTGCTGCACCGCCCCCGCGATCTCGGCATCCCACTCGGCGTTGACCTTCTCGCCGGGGCTCAGCCGCGCCGCCAGCGCCGCCAGCAGCGCCGCACAGTCGCCGTTGATCTGTTCATCGGCCAGATAGTTGCGGTTGGCCGCCGCCGGATCGATGTCAATCTGCACCAGTGGGCGCGGCAGCGGCAGCGTCCAGGTACGGGTTTCATTACTGCGCAGGCGCGAACCGGCCACCAGCGTCAGATCGCACTGCGTCAGGATCGCTTCGATGCTCGGTGAGTTATGGAACGCCCGCAGGCTGCGCGGATGGCTGTCCGGCAGAATGCCGCGCCCGTGGGTGCTGGAGATCACCGCTACGCCAGCGTCCGCCAGCTTGCGCACCGCGTCGCCGCAGGCCAAGGCGCCGCCCCCCAACCACAGCAGCGGACGCTTGGCCTGTTTCAACCGCTGATGCAGCCGTTCCACCGCCGCATCGTCCGCCTGCGGCAGCGGCGCCGGCGCCAACGGTTCGGTCAGCACCGAACGGGAAACCAGGCTGCTTTGGATATCGATCGGGATCTCGACCGCCACCGGGCCACACGGTACGGTTTGCGCATCCAGGATCGCCCGCTGGACCACCGCCACCGCCTGCTCCGGCGAATTGACCCGGTAAGCGCGCTTGGAGCAGGCGCGCAGGAAGCCGAGCTGATCGCGGGTTTCATGAATAAAACCGGCGTCGGCGTCCAGATAGGCTTTTTCCACCTGGCCGGTGATATGCAGCAGCGGCGTGTTGGCGTTGAGCGCCTCAATCATCGCCCCCACCGCGTTGCCGGCGCCGGCGCCGGTGCTGGTCAACGCCACGCCCAGGCCGGAGAAGCGCCCGTGCGCGTCGGCCATGGTGACCGCCCCCGCTTCGCCGCGCGCCGGCACGAAGCGAATTTTATCGCGCTGCCCCACCGCATCGGCGATCGGCAGATTATGAATCGAAATGATGCCGTACATCGCCGACACCGCGTACTGTTCCAGAGTCCGGGCTATCGCCTCGCCAACCGTGATTTTATCGCTCATCATCTGCCTTCTTAGGGTATTCGTTATTAGGGTTATGCGTAGAGGTGTCGGCCTAGTCGCTCCAGCGATTCACCTGATGGCTCAGCGCCAGATACACGCTTTTCTGCTGCATGTAGGCCTTGATGCCGTTCAGGCCTTTTTCGCGGCCCAGCCCGCTCTCCTTGAAGCCGCCGAACGGCGTGGAAATCGAGAACGTTTTGTAGGTGTTGACCCAGACGGTGCCGGTTTCCAGCCGCTCCGCCAGCGCCATCGCACGAGGGAAGTCGCGGCTCCAGATGCCGGCCGCCAGGCCGTACACCGAGTCGTTAGCCTGTTCAGTCAGCTGTTGCTCGTCGTCGAACGGCAGCGCCACCAGCACCGGGCCGAAGATCTCTTCCTGGCAAACGCGGGCGTCGTTGTTCAAGCCTTCGATAATGGTCGGCAGGTAATAGCTGCCGCTCGCCAGTAGCGGATCGGCCGGCGCTTCGCCGCCGATGATCACCCGGCCGCCCTCCTGCCGCGCCAGCGCCACGTAGTCCGCCACGCTTTGCCGATGTTTGGCGCTGATCAGCGGGCCGAGATGCACGCCCGGCACCAGCGGGTTGCCGATGCGCAGCCCCGCCGTCAGTTCGGTCAAACGCGCCAGCAGCGGCTGATACAGCGAACGATGCACGAACAGCCGCGAACCGGCGATGCACGCCTGGCCGGCGGAGCTGAAGATGCCGTAGCAGATGCCACGCGCCGCCTGTTCCAGATCGGCGTCCTCCAGCACGATGGTCGGCGATTTGCCCCCCAGCTCCAGCGAAGTGGGGATCAGCTTGTCGGCGGCGATGTGCGCCAAATGGCGCCCGGTACTGGTCCCGCCGGTAAAGGCGATCTTTTTCACCAGCGGATGGCGCGCCAACGCCTCGCCGATCACCGAACCTTTGCCCGGCAACACGCTGAGCAGCCCGGCCGGCAGGCCCGCCTGTTCGAACAGCTCGGCCAGCTTCAGCGCCATCAGCGGCGTGGCTTCGGCCGGTTTGAGCACCACCGCGTTGCCCGCCGCCAGCGCCGGCGCCACCTTCTGCATTTCGCTGGCGATCGGCGAGTTCCACGGCGTAATGGCGGCGATCACCCCCATCGGTTGGTACTGGCTGAGCGTCATCACCTCGGCGCTACGCGGGGTCGGCAGCTCGCCTTCCAACACCTCGCAGGCGGCGGCAAAGTAGCGCGCGGTCGCCGCCGCGCTGGCCACCAGCCCGCGGGTCTCCGCCAGCGGCTTGCCGTTGTCGCGGGTTTGCAGCTCGGCCAACTGCTCCTGCTGCGCCAGGATCAGGTTGCTGACGCGGTAGAGGATCGAGGCGCGTTGATGCGGCACCAGCCCGCGCCATTCCGGCGCGCGCCAGGCGCGCTCTGCCGCTTCCACCGCCTCGTTCACGTCCTCGACGTTGGCGGCGCGCAGCCGCGCGTTGACGCTGCCGTCGGCCGGGAATACCGAAGCCATCTCTTCGCCACGCCCTTCACGCCAGCGCCCGGCGACAAAAATATTCAATCGTTCCATGCTCCGCTCCTGCCGTTCAGGCAATAAAACCGCCGTCCACCAGACGGCGACAGGCTTGTACCGCGCTCAGCGCCGCCAGGGTTGATGTTTTGGGATTGCTCGCCAGCGGGGTGCCGCTCAGCTCGATGTGAAATTCGCCAAAGTCGCCGCATACCTGCAGACGATGGGTATTGCGCCGGGTGGCGGGATCGACCTGCAGGCGCACCCGGGTGGCATCCATCCCCAGGCCGTTGAGCGCAATGGTGGCCGCCACGTTGGCATTGGCCGGGAACAAACGCGCCGCTTCGCGCGCCGAGCCTTCAAAAAATACCTGCGCTTCGCTCACCGCATCGAGGTCGATCAACTGCTCCGCCGGGCTGCCGCGCCAGCTGGCCGGGCTTTTGCTGGCCTGATAAGTCACGCTCTCCAGCCCGCCTTCGCGCGCCGACGCCAGCCCATCCATCCCCGCCACCGCACCGGACAGCACGATTAGCTGCCCGTGATGGCGGCGGCAAACCTGCTGCAGCCGCTGTTGCAATGCGGCGTCCGCCAGCGCGCCGGTCGAGATCAGCGCCAACGGCCAACCGCGCTGCAGCACCGCTTCGCCGAACTCCGCCACCGCCTGCTGGCTGGCGCACTCCAACACCAGATCCGGCCGCTGCAAACACTGCTCGGGATGGGTCAGCGCCTGCACCCGCCCGCCAAAGGCCGCGGCGATCGCCGCATGATGAGCCGCGCGCGCCAGGATCCAGCCAACCTCCACGCCTTCCGGCAAACGGGCGATCACTTCCTTCGCCATCGCGCCGTAGCCAATCATCATGATCTTCTTCATCTTTATCGGCCCCTGCTACACATGGCGGTTAAAGCCGCCGGATACGTCCAGCGCCGCGCCGGTGGTAAAGGAAGCCAGCGGCGAAGCGAGGAACAGCAGCGCCTGCGCCGGCTCCTGCGGCTTGCCGAGGCGCTTCATCGGGATGCCGCGCCGTTCGGCGATCGCCGCCGTCCACTGTTCCCAGCTTTGATCTTTATCGCTGCGCTCGTC
This sequence comes from Serratia sp. CY29653, assembly GCF_052169255.1. Classification (NCBI taxonomy): domain Bacteria; kingdom Pseudomonadati; phylum Pseudomonadota; class Gammaproteobacteria; order Enterobacterales; family Yersiniaceae; genus Serratia; species Serratia sp. CY29653. The sequence goes on from NZ_JBJNLC010000003.1 coordinate 5,342, forward strand.
GAAACGGCGGCGCCACTGGCCTGACTCCACCATCCCCAGCAAGATCGAGTTAACGCGAATGCCTTTGCCCACCAGTTCTTTCGACAGCGTCAGCGTCATGTTGAGCAGCGCGGCGCGCGCCGCCGAGGTGGCGATCATGTGTTCTTCCGGCTGTAGCGCCAGCAGCGAGTTCACGCAGGTGATAGACGCGATCGCCGACCGTTCCAGCGCCGGTAAGAACGCCTGCACCGGGTTGATCACGCCGAACAGCTTCAGCTCGGCCTCATGCAGCCAGGCTTCGCGCGGCGTCTGGTCAAAATGGGCGACGAAGCCCTGACCGGCATTGTTGATCAGCAGATCCACGCCGCCGAAATGCGTCGTCACCTGAGCGGCGAACTGCGCCACCTGCTGCGCGTCCAGCACGTCGCAGCGCAGCGCCAGGATCTCCGCCTGCGGAAACTCCGCGCGCAGGCTGGCCTCCGCGCCGGCAAGTTTGTCCGGATCGCGGCCGCAGAACGCCACCTTCGCCCCTTCGGCCAGCAGCAGCTTCAGGGTTTCGAAACCGATGCCCGACGAGCCGCCGGTCACCACCGCCACCCGGTTTTCAAGCTGAAAATTCATCGTTGGATTGCTCCCGTAAAGTCCCGCAGATAGCGGTTGAAACACGCCGGCGCGTCGAGGTAGCTGGCATGGCCGGCGGCGGCGATCAAACGCAGCGTCGCGTCCTGCTCACGCGCCAGCTCGGCCGCCTTCTCCGGCGGCGTAATGCGATCCTGTTCACCACACCACACCTCCAGCGGGCCGCGATAGCGCGCCAGATAGCGGCCGATATCGTCGTTGGCCAGCATCCAGGCGGCTCTCAGAAAGCCGTCGGGATCGAGCTGCTGCATGCCGTTGCGCACCCAGGCGATGTCCTGCGGATCCGCCCCTTCACGCAGCAAGGCCGCCGCCCGCTGCTCGCCGTAGCCCACCGGCCCCAGCGTCTCTATCATCTGTTGGCGCTGGCCGTACACCTGCCGGCGTTTTTCCTCCGGCGCCGTGGCATAGCCCTGCGCCGGATCCGCCAACGCCAATCCGCATAACCCGTCCGGATAGCCGGCGGCATAGGCGCTGCCGATCAGCGCCCCCAGCGAATGGCCAACGATCAGCGGCTGCGCCAGCTGCAGCTCATCAATCAGCGCCGCCAACGCCGCCGCATAACCGGCGGCATCGGCCTGCGGATGCGCCAACGGCAGGCTGCCGCCGTAACCCGGCGCGTCCCACGCCAACAGACGGTGGCCATCCGTCAGGCCGCTATCGTTGAGCTGCTTGATCCACGAGGCCGATCCGGAGCTGATGCCGTGCAGCAACACCACCGGCCGCCCCTGCCCGGCCTCGCGCCAGCTCAGGGTATACGCCCCGCAGCGCGCCCGTTGGCGTTGCGCCAGGCCGTTCATCAGTTGCGCTTCACTTTGGACAGCGGATGATCCGCCGGATAGGTTGGGATCTCCGGCTTGGCGGTGCCGAGCATCACGCACATCAGCGCCTCTTCCTCACCGTGGTTGAACAGGCCGCGATATACCCCCGCCGGCACCGAGATCAGATCGCGCTCTTTCAGCCTGGTTTCGTAATACTCTTCGCCGTCCTGAATCATCAGCGTGATGCTGCCTTTCAGCATGAAGAATACTTCCTCCACGTCGTCGTGCAGGTGCAGCGGGCCCTCGCACTTCGACGGCAGCACCATGGTGGAGAAGGTGAAGTTGCCCGCCGGAATGGTGTTGGCGTCGCTGGCCACGCCGGTGGCGCCGGTGCCGATGTAGCGCATCTGCGCACGGCGGTATTTCGGATCAAAGTCGGCCTGGAATTTCAGCGCGTTCCAGTCGTATTTACGGCCTTCGAAGCGGGCGATGCGCGACTCTACCCAGTTTTCCATCGACAGATCCTGCGGCTTAACGCCGGCTTTATTCTCAACCTGAGACATGTTGTCACTCCTCTGTTGAATCGATTGATTAATCAGTACTTTCTCAGTAACGGCAGCAGAATGAGGCAGCCGACGAAAGCCATCACCACCAGGAACAGCAGGCCGTTATCCATATTGCCGGTAGCGGCGATCAACGCCCCCATCAGCACCGGCGCCAGCGCGCCGGCAAAATTGCCCAACCCGTTGAAGATGCCGCCGGCGGTAGCGCTGACCTTGCTGCTGGTCGCCTTCGCCAACAGCGCGAAAATATTCGGCGCGCCGGCGCCCCACATAAAGGTGCTGAAGGCCATGGCGGCGATTACGCTGTAGGTGCCCTGCAGGTGCAGCACCACCGCCAGACCGAGGCCGGCGCCGCACAGCGACAGGAAGCAGGCCAGCGCGCGCCGATCCAGCTTGTCCGACAGCCAGGCGCCCAGCACTTCGCCGAGCAGCATGGCGATGAACGGCAGCGAAGAGAGGTAACCGGCATGCTCCAGATGAATGCCTTTCCCCTTGATCAGGTAGCTCGGCAACCAGCCGTTCATGCCCCACAGGTAGGTCAGGAAGGCGATGTTGAACAGGCAGATCATCCAAAAGTGCGGGCTGCGCAGCAGCTCGCGGCGATGCTGTTGACGTTCCGACACCGCCGGCTTGGTCGCCGCCGCCGGGCGCGCGACGTTCAGGTGGCGCATGCCGAACAGCACCAGCAACATCACCGGCAGCGTCAGAAACGCCATAAAGAAGAAGGTGGCCTGCCAGTCGAAGGTATTGAGGATGTACAGGGTGACCGGGAAGCCAAGCGCGGCGCCCAGCGGCGTGCCGAGCAGCCACAGCATGGTGGCGCGCGCCTGCAGCTGCGGCGGGAAGGCCTGACGAATAATGGCGTAGGCCATCGGCAGCAGCGGCCCTTCGGCGATACCGAGCAGAATGCGCAGCGTCATCATGGCGTGATAGGAACGCACCATCCCCATCAACACCATCAGCACGCCCCACACCACCATCATGCCAATCAATACCTTGACCGGATTAAGCCGATCGCCGATGCCGCTGAGCAGCATCGAGGAAATGCCGTAGGAGAACAGAAACGCGCTCATCAGCAAGCCCAGCCGCGCCGGGTCAAAACCGATCCCTAACGCCTGCTGGAACTCGCTATCGGAAAACAGCGCCGCGATGCTGATCTTGTCGAAAAACGCCAACAGCACGCAGGCAAACAGCGCGATCGGCACCGACCAGCGCACCCGCTGCTGCGGATTTTCGGCAACGGCTTCCCCCGCCCGTCCAGCGCGGGCGTCAATGTCTTGCGTAGTCATAAAACGCTCCCGAGGTTCGGGCGTTATTTCAACGCCATCAAAGAAAACTCCGCATCCGCCAACTGCTGCGGATCCAGCACCCGGCCGCTCGCCAACCAACGCTTGCCGAGCTTGATGGTGCGCGCGTCGTTGAACGCCACCATCTGCACCAGCTGCCGATCGGCGTTCAGCGTGAAGAACACCTGCGACTGCGGCGTGCGGCGCACCACATGGTGCACGCCGCCACTCGGCACGCCGAGGATCTGGATATTGGCGTCGTATTGATCCGACCAAAGCCAGGCCACGTCGTCATACGGGGCGGCGAAGGCGTCGAGCATCGCGCAGGCGGTGCTGATGGCCTGATTTTGCGCGTAGGCCCAGGACTGCAGGCACAGGCCGAGCGTCGGGTGGCGCGCCACGTCACCGGCGGCGAAGATCGCCGGATGGCTGGTGCGCCCCTGGCCGTCGACCACGATGCCGGACTCGATCGCCAACCCGGCGCTGCGCGCCAGTTCGAGATTCAGCTCGACGCCGATCCCCACCACCACCAGGTCGAAGGCCTGCGGATCGCTGACTTCACTGCCGATCCAGGCGGCGCCGTCGCGATCTTCCAACGAGATCTCGCCGCAGCCGCACAGCACCGTGACGCCCTGCTGACGATGCAGTTCGAGCAACGCCTGTGAAACGTCGGCGCCGACGCTGCGCATGCACAGCGCGGGCTGGCGTTCAAACACCGTCACCTCGGCGCCGAGACGGCGCGCGGAAGCGGCGATCTCCAGCCCGATCCAACCGCCGCCGACGATCGCCAGGCGGCGGCAACCCTGCAGGCCCTGCCGCAACCGAGCCGCATCGTCCCAGGAACGCAGCGTCATCACGCACGGGTGCTGCGCCCAGGCGGCGCCCGGCAAACGCGGCCGACCGCCGGTGGCGATCAGCAACTGCTCGAACTGCAGCCGTTGCCCGTCGCTGAGCGTGACGATTTGCTGTTCTGCATCGATGGACTCGGCGCGCAGCGGGCGACGCCAGTCGATATTCAGCTCCGCCACTGTCTGTTCGCTGAACAGCCGGCTGAGGGGAGCCGCGGCATCCAGCAGCGCCGCTTTCGACAGCGGCGGCCGCTCGTAAAAATCGTAGGGTTCGTCGCTGACAACCGTCAGCCGGCCGCTGTAACCGCGATCGCGCAGCGTCTTGGCCGCCCAGCCCCCAGCCTGGCCGCCGCCGACGATGACGATGCCCGCGTGTTCCGGCCGGTTCATAACGCCGCCGCCTTTTTATGCTGACGGCGCGTGTCGTGATCGATGCCGCCCTCTACCGCCCATTCGGTGAAGGAGACCAACGAATGCTCCAGCTCGCGCGGCTGCCAGTTTTCCGTCAGATAATCGTCGTTGGTGTAGTACTCGAACGCGCCGCCGGTCGGGCTGTTGACGTACCAGAAATAGGCCGAGGAGATCGGGTGGCGGCCGGGGCCGATAAAGGTGCTCCACTTCTCCTTGTTCATGGCGATGCCGCCGCCGATCACTTCGTGGATATCGCGCACGGTGAACGCCACGTGGTTCAGGCCCCGTGGGCGGTTCGGCAGCTTCAGCAGGAACAGGTTATGGTGGCCGCCGCGCGCCTGGGTACGCAGGAAGACGGCGCGATCGATATAGCGATCGGAAACCTGGAAATCCAACAGCTCGCGATAGAAGCGCTCGGTCGCCGCCAGATCCTCAACGAAGAACACCACGTGGCCGATGTTGATCGGCTGTGCCTGCGAATAGACCGGGCTGGGTTGATCGATGCGGCGCACGTCGCCCCATTGGTTGATTGGCGTGACCGGCACCTCGACCGCCTGCTGGCGGCTGACGACGAAGCGCAGCGTCATGCCGTTGGGATCGAGGCATTCCAGCTCTTCTCCCACCTGCCGGAAGCCGGGCATCAGCGCCAAACGCGGCTGCAGATGCGCCAGATCGGCAGGCGAGGCCACGCCCCAGGTCATGCGGCGCAGGGTTGAACCGCCCTCAAACGCCGCAGGCAGCGCCGCACTTTGCAACGGATGCAGGACAACCCGCGCCCCGCTCAGGGTGGTGAATTCGCGCTGCGGTTCGCCCCAATGTTGCGTGGCGGGCTGCAGGCCGAAGTCTTGCATGAATTTTTCGCAGGTTGGCAGATCTTCGACGCCAAATTCCAGTTTTTCGATTCCGATTACGCTCATTGTTCAGCCTCACGTTCTCGCTGCATACGGTTTTCAGGCATGAGTGAACCCCGGCCCCTGTTTGCTACGGGCCTTATCCCTGCCTGAGTAAAAGAGTCGGTCCTGTCGGTTAGCCGACGTTGGCCTGCGGCGGCGCGCCGAGGAAGCCGGAAATTTTCTCCGCCGCGTCGCGCACTTCCATGCGCAGCCGCTCGCGATCCGCTTTCGGGATCTCATCGGATGGCACCATGATGCTGACCACCGCCTCGACCCGCTGCTCGCGGTTGAAGATCGGGTAGACGATCGAGGAGATGCCGTGGCGGAAGAACGATTCGCCGATCACATAGCCGCGCGCTTTGTCTTGCTGCACCATCTGCCACAGCGTTTCGCGATCCGCCGGGGTGCCCGGCGCATTGCCCGGCAGCTGCGCGTCCGGATAAAGTTGTTCGAACTCGCTGCGGGTGGCGCTGGTCAACAGCATGCGGCCGAGCGAGGTTTGGTGCACCGGCAAACGGGTGCCGACGCTGACCTGATTGATCTGCGAACCGGCGGCGCTGACGCGGGCGATGTAGATAACGTCGCGCCCGTCGCGGATCGCCAGATGACTGCTGCACTGGCTGCGATCGCGCAGCTGCTCAATCACCGGCTGGCCGGCCTGCGCCACGTCCAGCGACGCGATGTATTCAAAGCCGAGGCGCAGCACCTTGATGCCGAGCGCAAAGGTGTTGGTGCGCGGATTGCGCTCCAAAAAGCCCAGGTGCTCGAGCGTCTGCACCACGCGGTAAGCGGTGGCCTTCGGCATATCGACCAGGCGATGCAACTCGGCGAAGGTCATTTCCTTATGCTGCTCGCCAAACGCCAGCAGCAGCTGCAACCCGCGATCCAGCCCCGGGATCAGATACTTACATGCTTGCTCGTCCGCCATCTCTCGCTCCTGCGCTGTGCGCCGGCCCTGCGGGCCGTCAGTTGAATACAAAGCCGCCGTTGACCGGCAGCAGTTGGCCGGTGACGAAATCCGCCAGCGGCGACAGCAGATAAAGCACCGTACCGTTCACATCGTCCGGGTGCTGCGCCCCGGCCAGCGCGCGCCCCTGCTCGTACAGTTGATGACGCTCGGCGGGCACATACTCGGTGGCTTCCACCCGCGTCAGGCCCGGCGCGATGGCGTTGACGCAGATCCCCTGCGGGCCCAGCTCGCGCGCCATCGATCGGGTCATCGCGATCAGCGCGCCTTTACTGGCGACATAGGCCATCAGGCGCGGAGCGCCCCACAGCGCAGTGTCCGACGCCACGTTGACGATCTTGGCGTGCGGGCTGCGCGCCAGCAGCGGCACCGCCGCCTGGCTCACCAACCAGGTGCCGCGCACGTTGACCTGCATCACCCGATCCCACAGATCGATATCGTATTCCATCATGGTTTTGCCGCCGACGCCGGTCGCCAACGCCGCGTTGTTCACCAGACCGTCGATCCCGCCGCCTGCGGCGATCTTCTCGAACGCCGAACGGATCGAATCCGGTGACGCCAGATCGATGGTCTGCGTTTCCACCTGAGCGCCCTGCTCACGCAGCGCGGCGCCGCTCGCCGCCAGCTCATCCGCCAGAATGTCGCACATCACCACCTGCGCGCCGGCGGCGGCGATGGCGGCAGCGAAGCTGTAACCCAGGCCGCGCGCCGCCCCGGTGACCACGATGCGTTTGCCGTTCAACAGGCCGTTCACTGCGCCGCCTCCCGCTCGCGCAGCGTCGCCAGCTGTTTCTGGGCCTCTTTTTGCATCAGGCGGCGCAGGCGCGAAAGGCCGACGTCGTGCTGGTACAGATATTCGCGACCGCGAGCGTTAGGCGCCATATTTTCAAGCACGATGCGATCCTGCTCGAGCACGTCCCAATGCAACGATTCCAGGCGGTTGCGGTACATGAAGCGCCACATGTCGCGCTGCCAGTCTTTGACCTTGCGGATGCGCCAGAAGAACACCCGGCAGTGATCCTTGTCTTCCGGCACCACCATGCCGATGATCCAGAAGTGACCGCCCGGCCCGAAGCGCTTTTTGTACGGGATCGACAGGCGCATCCAATACGCGCCGCTGTTGCCGAACTCCACCCAGTCGAAGTTGACGCCAATCTGGCCGTTTTTCTTGAAGATAAACCCGCTGTCGGTCGGCTCCAGCCCCATATCCGCCTTGCGGTCCCCTTCCGCCATCGAGTGCGAGGAGGAGTGCAGGTAGGTGCCGTGCATCGGATCCATCACGTTTTCCAGGGCGTATTGGTAGTTGCAGTTCCAGCTGGCGGTGCACAGAAAATTGCTGTACGACGCTTCGTCCGCCAGCTCTTGCGGGAAAGTCAGCTCCGCCGGCGCTTCATCCGCCGTCACGCCGAAATAAAGGAACACCGCGCCGTAGGCTTCTTTGGCCGGGTAAGACCGCAGGCATTTTTGCCCCACCAGCGGGCAACGATCCACCGCCGGCACGTCTTTCACCGTGCCGTCGCCGCCGACCTCCACCCCGTGATACCAGCAGGCGATGCGATCGCCGAGGTTCCACCCCATGGAAAGCCGCGCGCCGCGGTGCGGGCAGCGGTCTTCCAGCGCGTGGATCTGGCCTTCACCGTCGCGCCACACCACGATTTGCTGCTCCAGACGGGTGATGCCGACCGGATTGTTGCCCACTTCCCAGCTGGCCAGCACCGGATACCACATGCCGCGCAGCCCCTGGTCAAGATAGTCCTGCAAGCTCTGTTCGGAGGATGTTGTATTTGCTGTCATTGTCTTCTCCCGGATGTGGCTCAGAAACCGTTAACGTGAAGGAATTCGCGGAACGTCGCCTCATTCCACGGTTGGCCGCTGCGATCGAACAGGCGGCGCTGATTCAACGCGCTGACGATCTGTTCCAGCTCTTCCGCGCCCTGATCGAAGATCGTTTCCAGCGCCGCCACCAGGGCGGTTTCGAAACCGTCCGGCACACGAGCACGGTTTTGCCAGATCACGTTGCGAAATTGGCCCGGCTGATGGATTTGACCGTTGCCGCCTTCGCGGGCCGGCGTCACCTGTTGGGTGTCCGGCAGCCAGGGATTGAAATCGGTGATGTGCTGCATGATTACTCCTCCGCGATAAAGGTGATCTGGATTTGGTTGTCGACCACCCGGGTGGGATAGGTTTGCAGATCGCGGCCGCCCGGCTCGCGCAGGCACTGGCCGGTGCGCACGTCAAACAGCGCTTCGTGCAGCGGGCACTCAACCTTGCCGTCGTCTACAAACCCCTGGCTGAGCAAGGCATAGGCATGCGGGCAGACGTCTTCCAGCGCGTAGTAGTTACCGTCGAGCAGGTATACCCCGATCTCTTTTCCTTCCACGTTGCCGGAAAAAGGAAAATCTTCTTTCACCTGAGACACTTCGCACACATTCTTCCAGCTCATTGCTTTTATCCTCTATCTGATTGTTTCATATATGAAACTCAGTTTCTTATTTAATACAGTCACTATAAGTGTGGCGAAACTTTCGTCAAGCGAGCGGAACGGCAAATGTTAATGAAAGGTTGTTTAAAAATGACAAATGCGGGAAGGATCACGAAATAATGCACCGATATGAAAAACCTATGTCAGTTGTGCGCTCCCTTGCTAATTTATGGCAAAAAACGCGTTGATTCCGGCGACGCATTGCGCGTAAAAGTGTTTTCTCTCTGTCTTTCACACCCTATTTGATAACAATAATTTTACATCAATCAGCCTCATCCTCCCGCGTTTGCGCTAACTGGCATCCTCGGGTGAGTTTGCTGCTGCCTGAATTCGTCAACCGCTCGCACTGAGGAACGCGCCGTGCAACAACGTCAACGCTGGTTTGGAGTGATCGCCCTGCTGTTTCTGATCGTTATCGCCTATGCGGATCGGGTCAATATCGCCGTGATGTTGGTCAATCCCGACTTCCTGCAACACTTCCAACTCGGCGGCGACCGCGCTCACCAGGGCACGCTGATGACGGTGTTTTTGCTCGGCTACGGGCTGTCCGCCATGTTGCTGACGCCGTTTCTGGAAACGCTGATGGGCTACCGCCGCGCGCTGACGCTGAGCGTGGTGCTGTGGGCGCTGCTCACCGCCGCCTCGCCGCTGGCGGGATCGCTGATGCTGCTGTGCGTGGTGCGCGCGCTGCTTGGCGTCAGCGAAGGGCCGCTGTTCTCGCTGAAGACCATGTACATCGGCGAGCATTTCGCCGCCGACGAGCGCGGCAAGCCCAACGCGGTCAGCGCATTGGGCGTTTCATTGGGGCTGGTGCTCGGCTTTCCGCTGGTGAGTTTTCTGATGGCGCACTTCGGCTGGGCGATGTCGTTTCACCTGCTGGCGCTGCTCAACCTGCTGCTGGGGCTGGCGCTGGTGCGGCTGTTCGTTCACCCGCTCCCCTTATCCTCATCTTCACGCCCTGCCGATCCGCAACCGGTGCTGAACCGCGTCTGGCGCACCTTTGCACTGGCCTGGCGCACGCCGATGCTCGGCTGGATCCTGCTGATCGAGATCGCCACGCTCAGCTACCTGTGGGGCTCCAGCGCCTGGCTGCCTGCGTATCTGACCGATGAAAAGGGTTTTTCCATCAAACAGATGGGCTGGATGGCCGCGCTGCCTTTCATCGTCAGCATCGCCTCCAAATACCTCGGTGGCGTGTTGCTCGATCGTATCCGCCCTTATCAGGCGCCGCTGATCTTCGTCTGCGGCGGCGCAGCGACCGCGCTGTGCATTTATGGCGTGATGCACAGCCATCAGCTTGGCTGGATCGCCTTCTTCCTGCTGGCGGCCAACGCCTGTTGGGGGGCGCAGGGCGCGGCGATACCCACGCTGCTGCAACATTATGCGCGGCCGGAGGCGGTCGGCAGCGCCTATGGGCTGATCAACGGCATCGGCAATCTGTTCTCGGCGTTTGTGCCGATGGCGATGGGCATGGTGATGGCCAGCCAGGGCAAGGTGTCTTCAGGCTTTGCGGTGCTGATCGCCTCGCAGCTGCTGACGCTGCTGGCGGGCGGCGCGCTGTTTGGCCGCATGTTGCTGGCACAGCAGATGAAGCGGGCATAAACCCGTTTCTCTGCCCTGTGCGGCGGAAAACCGAAAGCGTTGAGAGGGTGCTCGTGGATCTAGACGCCAACAGCCAGCAGACGGGGAACATCCCCCGCCGCCGGATTGCCTTACCGTTCGGATTCGTAAGCCAAAATGGCCGCAACCTCCGTATTGCCCGATCGGATCCGCAGCTCACACAGCGTGCTGCGGGTTATCCATGCCAGTGATATTACCGTGGCACAAATAACCACCAATTTTAACAGGCTCCGTTTGTTCGGCATCATGCCTTCTTCTCCTTGCCTCGCGGCGGGTAAGAGGCTAACTTAACGTTGTCTGGCGTTAGAGTTGGCCTCGGGTTGATGGATATCGACTCGGGGCTTTTCTCTTTGTACCTTTCACGCAGGCTCCAGATACAAAGATCCAGAGCACCCGCGCGCAGTATATTCATCCTCCCCACTCTCCAGATTCCTTTTTACTGACTCAGTTTCATTTCTGCGCGGTGTTGTGCAAAAGCGTTGCAACGGACTGAGAAGGCAGCGCGGATGGCGGCAAATGCAATAAAAAAAGCGGCCCCCATACGATGGAGGCCGCTTTTTCAGCGAGGAGTAGCCTGGCGTCAGGCGTGTTTCTTGGCCGCCTGCAGGTACAGCATCTCCAGGCCCAGGGTCGCCGCGGCCAGCGCGGTGATCTCGGACTGGTCATAAGCCGGCGCCACTTCCACCACGTCCATGCCGACGATGTTCAGCGACTGCATGCCGCGCACCAGCTTCAGCGCGCGATCGGAGGTCAGGCCGCCGATCACCGGCGTGCCGGTGCCCGGTGCGAACGCCGGATCCAGGCAGTCAATGTCGAAGGTCAGATACACCGGCATATCGCCGACGATGCCCTTGATCTGGGTCAGCAGGTCGTCCACGCTGCGATCGTTCACCTGCGCGGCGTCCAGCACGGTAAAACCGTTGTCATGATCGAACTCGGTACGAATGCCGATCTGCACCGAGTGGTGCGGATCGATCAAGCCTTCGTTCGGGGCATGGTAGAACATGGTGCCGTGGTCGAACTTGCTGCCGTTGGCGTAGGTATCGGTGTGGGCGTCGAAGTGCACCAGCGCCAGCTTGCCGAAATGCTTGGCGTGCGCGCGCAGCAGCGGCAGGGTCACGAAGTGGTCGCCGCCGAACGAGAGCATGCGCTTACCGGCCTTCAGCAGTTTCTCCGCGTGCGCCTGCAGCTTGTCGCTCATGTCCTGCGCGTCGCCGAAGTTGAACACGATGTCGCCGCAGTCAACCACGTTCAGCCGATCGCGCAGATCGAAGCTCCACGGCCAGCGGTTGCCTTCCCAGGCCAGGTTGGTGGACACCTGACGGATGGCCGCCGGGCCGTGACGGCCGCCGGCGCGACCGGAGGTCGCCATGTCAAACGGAATGCCGGTGATGACCCACTCTGCATCGCTGTCGTAAGGCATGAAGTTCAGCGGAAAGCGCAGGAAACCAAAGGCGTTGGACACTAATGAATTATCGGACTGATGGCCTAAGGTGCTCATAGTAAACCCTCGTAGTTCAACAAGTTGCCGGGCGCAGAGGCCGGGCCGTTACAAAAAAAAATCCCTCCCGCGTCGTTAGCCCGACGAGAAAGGGATTTGTTCGATGTTTGTTTCGGTGCTACCGATACGGCTGATTATGGCCGCATTTTATCCATGCTTCAAGGGGGCCGATATCGCCCCCCTGAAGAGGGCAGTTACTCGTCTTCCAGATACGTGTAGCCGTACAGGCCGGCTTCAAACTCTTCCAGGAATTGCGCCTGCAGCTCGCTGTCCAGATCGGTTTCTTTGACCTGATCGCGGAACTTGGCCAGCAGCGCCCCCGGATCGAGCTGCACGTACTCCAGCATGTCCGCCACGGTGTCGCCCTCGTCGGACAACTCGGTCTCGACGCTGCCGTCTGGGAACACGTACACGTCAACCGAGGCGGTGTCGCCGAACAGGTTGTGCATGTTGCCGAGGATCTCCTGGTACGCGCCGACCATGAAGAAGCCCAGCGCCGGCGGGTTCTCCGGATCGTACGGCGGCATCGGCATGGTGGTCGCCACGCCGTCGCCGTCGACGTAATGGTCGATAGTGCCGTCGGAATCGCAGGTGATGTCGAGCAGCACCGCACGGCCTTCCGGCGGCTTATCCAGCCCTTCCAGCGGCAGCACCGGGAACAGCTGATCGATACCCCAGGCATCCGGCATCGACTGGAACAGCGAGAAATTGACGTAGAACTTGTCCGCCATGCGCTCTTGCAGCTCGTCGATGATTGGACGGTGCGCGCGATTGCTCGGATCGAGCTGCTGCTGGATCTTGTTGCAGATGTTCAGATACAGCTGCTCGGCCCAGGCGCGCTTGGTCAGATCCAGCATGCCGTGCGCGTATTGGGTATGCACGTCGTGCAGATCCATCTGGCTGTCGTGCAGCCATTCGCGCAGCGAGCGGCGGTTCTCCGGCTCGTTCATTTCCAGCCAGGTTTCCCACATGCTTTCCAGCGCGCGCGGCGCGTCCGCTTCCGGCGGCAGCGGTTCGCTGAATTCGTTGCGCTCGACGCCGATCACGTTGGAAACCAGCACCGTATGGTGCGCGGTCACGGCGCGGCCGGACTCGGTGATCACCGTCGGGTGCGGCAGGCCGTGTTCGTTACAGGCATCGCCGATACCCCAAATCACGTTGTTGGCGTATTCGTTCAGGCCGTAGTTCACCGAGCAGTCGGACTGCGAGCGGGTGCCTTCGTAGTCGACGCCCAAGCCGCCGCCCACGTCGAAGCACTGAATGTTGACGCCCAGCTTGTGCAGTTCAACGTAAAAGCGCGCCGATTCGCGCACGCCGGTGGCGATATCGCGAATGTTGGCCAGCTGCGAGCCCAAGTGGAAATGCAGCAGTTGCAGGCTGTCGAGACGGCCCGCTTCGCGCAGGGTTTCCACCAGCTTCAGTACCTGCACCGCCGCCAGACCGAACTTGGATTTTTCGCCGCCGCTCGACTGCCATTTGCCGGAGCCCTGCGACGCCAGGCGCGCACGCACGCCCAGGCGCGGCACCACGTTCAGCCGCTCAGCCTCTTCCAGCACCAGGTTGATCTCGGACATCTTCTCGATCACCAGGTACACCTTATGCCCCAGTTTTTCGCCGATCAGCGCCAGGCGAATATATTCACGATCTTTATAGCCGTTACAGACGATCACCGAGCGGGTCATGCCGGCATGCGCCAGCACCGCCATCAGTTCGGCCTTGGAGCCGGCTTCCAGCCCCAGCGGTTCGCCGGAGTTCACCAGCGACTCAATCACGCGGCGATGTTGGTTCACCTTGATCGGATACACCAGGAAATAGCCGCCCTGGTAACCGAAGGACTCACGCGCGCGTTTGAACGCGGCGTTGATCGAACGCAGGCGATGCTGAAGGATCTGCGGGAAGCAGAACAGCGCAGGCAAACGTTGGCCGTCTTGCTGGCGCGTTTTCACCAGTTCTGCCAGATCGACGCGCGCCTGCGGGACATCCGGGTCCGGGCACACGCTGATATGGCCCAGCTCGTTGACGTCATAGTAATTGTTGCCCCAGTAGGCGACGTTATAAGTACGCAGCATCTTGCTGGCATTACGATCATTCATGGCAACCTCCTGCATGGAGCGCAAAGATAAAGACTCGCCCGCAACCGGCGGGCGGTGAATCAACAGATCATCAGACATGGTTCGCCTCACATTCCGCACTGACGAAACCGTCAGCCACTATCGCAGCTACCACCCGCGAGAACAACCCAACAAGCCGCGCTGGCGGCAGCGAAGAGAACCGCCGTTCGCGGTCAGCGATCGGTTTATCACTCATATAATTGTAAGACACCCTGTTCAAACCTCGTGAATCGGGCCAAGAAACATCCCACAGGAAGGCTGCAGGCTACCCTTGTTCAGTTCTTCAGACGACCGTTAGCCGGCCCGAGAATCCTGAGTAGCGGCCAAGTGTTTATCGCACCTGGTAAGTGACAAAGAGACAAGACGGGAAATAGCAGAAGAATGTGCGCCAGAACGGCACTGCTGTTGGGAACCAACAACCGGTAGACAACGGATCATTAATCCAACCACCTCCACGCGCGCCGTTCGGAGTGAACGACCCAGCCTCTAAAATAGTGTAAGAACGTGACCGTTCGATGAAGCGGCGGCGCTCACGGCGAACGCCTGCGACGGATAATAGCGCAACGGCGGCGAATGCAAAGCGGAAGTTTATCGCGCCTTCCCCCACTCAAGACCGCCGTACTGTGCAGCAAATGAACCGCGCGCGCAGTTTATACCGGTAAGCAGGTGAAAAAGCAAAATGAAAATTCGCCGAAAACTGTTTCAAGCGATGAAAATGGCGCCAACCCGTTTGCGCAAAAGAGCGAAAGCGCAAAAAATTACTGGCAATCTGGCTAAACCCTGACCTAAAATAGACGTCCAGATGTTAATCCATCTATACTGGTTAACTGATAAACTGCTTAACGGCTTTGCCTGAGGGGCGTTGCAGGATGCATCTCGCGCCATCAGCGGAAGACCCTTCGCTTTGATGCCGGATCTCCAGCGCTGTGCAGTAATTTCTAACCCGTCTTATGCAAGGTAAAGAACACAATGGCTAAACACCTCTTCACGTCCGAATCCGTCTCCGAAGGACATCCCGATAAAATCGCCGATCAGATCTCCGATGCCGTCCTCGACGCCATCCTGGAACAAGATCCGAAGGCGCGCGTCGCCTGCGAAACCTACGTGAAAACCGGCATGGTGCTGGTCGGCGGTGAAATCACCACCAGCGCCTGGGTCGATATCGAAGAGATCACCCGCAAGACCGTGCGCGAGATCGGCTACGTTCATTCGGACATGGGCTTTGACGCCAACTCCTGCGCAGTATTGAGCGCCATCGGCAAACAATCCCCGGATATCAATCAGGGCGTTGACCGTACCGATCCTCTCGAGCAGGGCGCCGGCGATCAGGGCTTGATGTTTGGCTACGCCACCAACGAAACCGACGTGCTGATGCCGGCCCCGGTGACCTACGCGCACCGTCTGGTGCAGCGCCAGTCCGAAGTGCGTAAAAACGGCACCCTGCCGTGGCTGCGTCCGGACGCGAAGAGCCAGGTGACCTTCCAGTACGACGACGGCAAAATCGTCGGCATCGACGCCGTGGTGCTGTCCACCCAGCATTCCGAAGATATCTCGCTGAAAGATCTGCAAGAAGCGGTGATGGAAGAGATCATCAAACCGGTCCTGCCGGCGGAATGGCTGACGGCGGGCACCAAATACCACATCAACCCGACCGGCCGTTTCGTCATCGGCGGCCCGATGGGCGACTGCGGCCTGACCGGCCGTAAGATCATCGTCGACACCTACGGCGGCATGGCGCGCCACGGCGGCGGCGCCTTCTCCGGTAAGGATCCGTCCAAGGTTGACCGTTCCGCGGCCTACGCGGCACGCTACGTGGCGAAAAACATCGTTGCCGCCGGCCTGGCCGATCGTTGCGAAATCCAGGTGTCTTACGCTATCGGCGTAGCGGAACCGACCTCCATCATGGTGGAAACCTTCGGTACCGAGAAAGTGCCAACCGAACAGCTGACGCTGCTGGTGCGCGAATTCTTCGATCTGCGCCCGTACGGCCTGATCCAGATGATGGATCTGCTGCAGCCGATCTACCGCGAAACCGCTGCCTACGGCCACTTCGGCCGCGAGCACTTCCCGTGGGAAGCGACCGACAAAGCCGCGCTGCTGCGCGATGCCGCCGGCCTGAAATAAGCCCCGACATCAACATGAAAACGGCGAGCCCTGGCTCGCCGTTTTTTTTGAGCGGATGGGTGCTCCTGGATCAACGCATCGACTGCCGGCCGGCGGAGGCACCGCCCCCGCCGCCGGGTTGCCTTACCGTTCGGATTCGTAAGCCAAAATGGCCGCAACCTCCGTAGTGCCCGCTCGGATCCGCAGCTCACAAAGCGTGCTGCGGGTTATCCATGCCAGTGATATTACCGTGGCACAAATAATCACCAGTTTTAACGGGCTGCGTTTGTTCGGCATCATGCCTTCTTCTCCTTGCCTCGCGGCGGGTAAGAGGCTAACTTAACGTTGTGACGCGTTAGAGTAGGCCTCGGGTTGATGGATATCGACTCGGGGCTTTTCTCTTTGTACCTTTCGCAGAAGCTCCAGAGACAAAGATCCAGAGCACCCGCCCGCAGTATATTCATCTCACCGCCACGCCTCGCGTTCCTTTCCGCACGCAATATCGTTTTTGCGCACCCGTTCGCAGCGCCTTGCAACATCATGAAAAATAAAAAAAGGCCCAGCAACGCTGAGCCTTTGATGACAGAGAAAACGCAGCCGAGACGCCGCTTACGAGGTCTGCTTACGCAACAGATACACGAAGTACGGTGCACCGATAAAGGTCGCCAATAACCCGGCGGGGATCTGATACGGGAACAGCAGCATCCGTCCGCACCAGTCGGCAAACACCATCAGCAAGCCGCCCAGCAGCGCGGCGATCACCATTTGCGGCAGCGCGCGGCGGAAGCCCAGCATGCGCGCCATATGCGGCGCCATCAGCCCGACAAAGCTCAGCGGCCCTACGGTCAGGGTCGCCATGGCGGTCAGGGTGGCAGCCAGCAACAGAATGGTCAACCGCGTCGGCGTCAGCGCAATGCCCACCGAACGGGCGGTGGCGCCGCCGAGCGGCAGGATGGTCAGCCAGCGGCGGCACAGCGGTGCCAATACCAGCAATCCGGCGGCGATCAGCGCGGTGCGCAGCGCCTGCGCCGGCTCCACCGAATAGGTCGAACCGGAGAGCCAGGTCAGCAAGCCCCCCATACGCGGATCGCCGCTGGCCAACAGCAGGAAGATGACGGTGGTAAAGGCGGTGCTGAGCGCGATACCGGCCAGCAGCATGCGTTCGGTCGAGAAACCGCCGCGGCCTGCGGCGATCATGATGATCAGCAACGTAGCGGCCGCCCCCAGACTGCCGGCGGGCAGCAGCCACACGAAGGCGTCGCCCGGCACCATAAACAGCATCATCAC
This sequence comes from Serratia sp. CY29653, assembly GCF_052169255.1. NCBI lineage: Bacteria > Pseudomonadati > Pseudomonadota > Gammaproteobacteria > Enterobacterales > Yersiniaceae > Serratia > Serratia sp. CY29653. Next base: position 22,790 of record NZ_JBJNLC010000003.1, read on the forward strand.
GACGCCAAAAGCGGCGCCGGAACTGATGCCCAACACTTCCGGGCTGGCCATCGGGTTGCCGGTCAACTTCTGGATCAGCGTGCCGGCGACCGCCAGCATCATGCCCGCCGCCAGCGCCGACAGCACGCGCGGCCAGCGCCACGGCAGCAGAGCGTCCAGTTCCGCGCCCAGGCTCCAGTGCCAGCCGCCGGCATTTTTGCCCAGCATCAACGCCAGCGCCAGGCCGATCAGCAGCACGAGGCCGCCCACCAGGATCCAGCCGGGCAGATTCCCGCGTTCGGCAGGCACCTTGTCGCCGAGGTTCATCGGCGGCGGCGTGGCGGCGCTGCGCAACCGCGGCAGCAGCCACAGCAGCAGCGGCGCGCCGAACAGCGCGGTGGCCGCGCCGGTCGGGATCTCGCGCCACACCTGCGTTACCCCGAGCATCACCTGATCGGTCAGCCACAGCAACAGCGCCCCCAGCAGCGGCGCCAGCATCATGCGGTGCGCCAGGCGGCGAGCCCCCAGCATCTTCGCCATCAGCGGTGCAAACAGGCCGATAAAGCCGATAACGCCCACCGCGCTCACCAACATGGCGCTGAAGATGATGGCCAACCCCAAAGCACAGAAGCGCGCCATCGATAGCCCTAACCCCAGGTTGCGCGCCACACCGTCGTCCAGCCCCAGCAGCGTCAGCGGGCGCAGCAACAGCGCCGCCAACAGGCCAGCCACCAGCAAACGCGGCAGGAGGAACTGCACGGCGCTCCAGTCCTGTTGGTTCAACGCGCCGGTGCCCCACAGGAACATGCCCTGCAGCTGATCGTAATGAAACAGCGCCAACAGGCTGTTGACCGCACCGCAGTACAGCCCCAGCACCAGCCCGGCCAGAATCAGCGTGACCGGCGACATCCGTTTGCCCCAGGCGACGCCGAACACCAGCCCGCCCACCACAATCGCGCCCACCATAGCGGCCAGCTGGCGGGTAAACTCACCTCCCGGCAGCACCCACAGCGTGGCGATGGTCAGGCCAAGCTGCGCGCCGGCGGCCACGCCGAGCGTCGACGGCTCCGCCAACGGATTGCGCAACACCTGCTGGAACAGCACGCCGACCAACCCCAGACCGGCGCCGGCCAACAGCGACACCGTCAACCGCGGCAACAGGCTGTAATGGAACAGCATTTGCCGCACGTCGTCGATGTCCGGCGCGCTGAGCGCCCGCGCCCATTGCGCCGGCGGCAGCTGCTGCGCCAGGTTGTATATCGTCAGGCCACCTGCCGCCGCCAGCAACAGCAGGATCAGCGTCAGCGGCAATTTCCGGATGCCCGAACTCATGACGCACTCTCCTGAGCCTGCGCCAACAGGCGGCAAAACCGCATCGTCGACAGCGTGGCACCGTAGAACCACACCGCCGGCACCTGCCGCAGCTGGTTTTGCCGCACGAAGGGCAACGATTGCCACAGCGGCGTCGCGCTGACCTTGTCCATCATCGCCTGATTACCGTGATCGAGATAGATGACCCGGGCATTACGCACCGTGGCCAACCGTTCAATGCCCACCACCGCCGTGCCCCAGAAATTGGTTTCTTCCTGCCAGGCATTGAGGATGCCCAGTTGATCCATCGCTTCCTGGAACAGGCTTTTCTGGCCGATGATCAACGCATGGCGCGTGTCGATCAGTGAAAACAGCAGCAGCGGTTGCCGGGTGTAGCTTTGCAGGCGCTGACGCGCGTCGTGCATAAAGCGGTCAAACTGCGCCAGGTGCTGTACCGCGCGGCTTTCTATGCCCAATCGTTGCCCCAGCGCCAGCAGCGACTGGCGGGCGACGGTCAGCGGTTTGCCGCTGCCGTCGTTGAAGCCAAAGCTCATGGTTGGCGCGATGGGTTGGATTTTTTGCGGCGTTGGGCCATAGCCTTGCGACAGCAACACCAGCGAAGGCTGGAGCTGCTGCAGCAGTTCGAGGTTAGGTTCGGTGCGCTGGCCGACGTCGACCACCGTCGCCGGCAGCTTCGGCTCCGCCACCCACAGGTTGTAGTTATGCACATCGGCCACCGCCAGCGGCGTCACGCCCAATGCCAACAGCAGTTCGATCGGCAGCCATTCCAGCGCCGCAACGCGGGTGATATCCGGCGGCGCATCCGCCGCTCGGCCGGGCAACGAGCCCAACAGCGGCGACAGCGCCAGCGCCATCAACAAACGGCGGCGCAGCGGATCGTGAGAAGAAGTGAATGCAGAGGACATCAGTAGACAAAACTCACCGGCGCGCCGCCGCTCGGGTGCGGCAACGTGCCCATAGGAATACCGTAAATTTGTTCCAGCACCGGCCCCTGCATCAGTTCCAACGGGCCACCCTGGGCGATCATTTCACCGCCGTGCAGCGCCACCAGATGGTCGCAATAGCGTGCCGCCATGTTGATGTCGTGCAGCACGGCGATCACCGTGAGATCGCGTTCGCGGCTCAGGCGCTGGATCAGCGCCAGCACCTCGACCTGGTGCGCGATGTCCAGCGCCGAGGTCGGTTCGTCAAGCAGCAGGCAGCGGCTGTCCTGCGCCACCATCATCGCCAGCCAGGCGCGTTGGCGCTCGCCGCCGGAGAGGCTGTCCACCAGGCGGCTGGCGAACGGCTTCAGCCCCACCAGCGCGATGGCCTCCTCCACCAATTGGCGATCGTTGGCGCCAAAACGCCCCAGCGCGCCGTGCCACGGATAGCGGCCGACGGCCACCAGCTCGCGCACCGTCATGCCTTCCGCCGCCGGCAACTGCTGCGGCAGGTAGGCCACCTGGCGGGCGAAGGATTTGCTGTCCCACTGCGCCAACGGCTGCCGATTGAGCAAAACCTGACCGCCGCTGGGCGCATGATGCCGCCCGAGCAGTTTCAACAGGGTGGATTTACCGGAACCGTTATGGCCGATCAGGCCGCAGACTTTGCCCTGGGGAAAACTGAGCGACAGCGGTTGCAACAGCACCCGGCCGGGGACGGCGAAGCTGGCGTTATCCAGCGCGAAGGTCGCGCCGGGATTAAGAAGTTTGTCCTGCATAGATCCTGCTTTGTCCGGGGCGACGCGGCGCCGCCCCGGCTATCCGGTTAGAAACGGAAGGTTGCGGTGGCGACCACCTGGCGTTCTGCGCCCCAGTAGCAGCCATAGGTAGCAAAGCAGCTGGAGACATATTCCTTATCAAACAGGTTGTTCACATTGATGCCAATCGAAGAGCCGGGCAAATTGAAACGCGCCAGATCATATTTTATCGCGGCATCAAACACCGTGTAATCCTTCACTTTAAACGTATTGGCCTCGTCACCATAGCTGGAACCAACATAGCGAACGCCTGAACCCAAGGTCAAACCGCTAATCGCAGTTTCATGGAAGGTGTAATCCGCCCACAGAGAAGCCATGTGTTTAGGGATAGCGGAAGGTGTATTCCCCTGTAGCGAAGTATCTTTAGTATATTCAGCATCCGTGTAGGTGTAAGAGCCCAACAGATTGAGGTTAGCCGACAAGGCCGCTTTCGCCTCCAACTCAATCCCACGAGAACGGACCTCCCCTCCCTGGACGCTAAAGAACGGATGTTCTAAGTCAGCCACTTTATTGTTGGTTTTAGTCAACTGGTAAAGCGCCAAACTGGCGGTGATCGGACGATCCTTAGGTGCGTATTTAACCCCAGCCTCATACTGCTTGCCTTTAGAGGCAGCAAACGTATTACCTGAAAAATCAGTGCCTGAGGTTGGCTCAAACGATTCGCTGTAGCTGACATAAGGCGCGATGCCGTTTTCGAAAACATAGTTCAAGCCAGCACGGCCGGTAAACTGGTTATCCTGCTGCTTAGATACGGAATTCTGGTTCAGGCGATTGGTGCTGTTGGTATCGCTCCAATCATAGCGCCCCCCCATCGTCAGAACCCAGTTGTTCCATTCAGCCTGATCTTGCACATACAGGCCGGTCTGCTCCTGACGGTTAACCTGACTGGCACCACCGGTAATGGTATAGCTCCGATTGCCGTACTGTGGAGCGATGACATTCAGATTGGATGCACTGCCATATTGATACACAACATCATTGCGCATACGCATATAATCCACACCCATCAACAAGATATGGTCAACTTGCCCGGTCGCAAATTTAGCCTGTGCCTGTGTGTCGACCGCAAAGCTGGACATATGCTCTTTGGAATTCATCACGCCACGCTTCAGCTCAGCTGAATTATCTGGATCAATGCCTAGGCCGTAAATAGAACGGTAGTCCACATCCATTTTCGAATAACGCAGGTTTTGGCGCACGGTCCAAACATCATCAAAACTATGCTCAAAGGCATATCCGACCATTTGCTGCTTGCGGGAAATGTTGTTATAGCCAGGCTCACCATCGTTGAAACTGGTCGGTAACTTACCGTTGATACCATTTTGCACCGTACCTTCTTTCGGCAACCAGCCATAGAAGCCAACGCTAGGATCATCCTGGAAGCTGCTGAGGAAAGTCAAAGAAGTGCGATCATCAGGTCGCCAACTGAAGGAAGGAGCAATAGCATAACGTTTACTTTTCTCGCCAACCTGCTGCTGATCTTCATCGCGCGCAACCCCCGTCAGACGATATGAGTAAACCCCCGCATCATCCAAAGCGTCACTGAAGTCAAAACCGGTCTGGAACAGATTATCTGTCCCCATTTTGAATTGAACTTCGCGCAGCGTCTCTGTTGTCGGCCGCTTACTGACCAGCGCGACCACCCCACCAGGGTTGCTTTTGCCGTACAATACCGAAGACGGTCCGCGCAGTACTTCCGCTCGCTCAAGGAAGTAAGGGTCTATCTGATAAATCGAATAGTTATCGTCCTGCAGTTTCAGGCCATCCAGATACATATTGGTACCTACCGAGCTGAAACCACGGATGTTCACTGCATCATAGGCGGTGGAGGCACCGCGATTTCCAATCATCACACCCGGCGTATAGGCCAGTGCGCCCTTCACCGTATCCGGCTGGCGCATGTCCATCTCTTCACGCGTCACTACGGAAACGGACTGCGGGTTCTTCTCGATTGGCGTATCGGTTTTGGTGCCGGTGGCGCTGCGTTTGGCGACATAGGTGCCGACCGGCCCCCAGGCGCTTTCCTGCTGGGCGGCATTGCTGCCGCCCACAACGGTAATCGTGTCTTCCTTGGCGTCGGCGGAAAAAGCCGGCATCGCCAGCGTGCCCAACGCCGCAGCGACGGTGATCGCTAACGCGCTGACGGGGGTACGGCCCTGCTTGGCCGCGGATGACGAAAGACGCTTGGTCGGCATAGTTGATTTCTCTGATGAATTATTAAATGAAGAATGTAAACGATAATAATTATTATAAGCGTCGCATTTTATGCAGAAGCCAAATTAAACTGCAAGCCGAATTCATGGGGCAAATAGGTTAAGGATTAGGCGCTTAGCCATGCGGTTAACAGGGAAATAAAACGAGCGAAAAAATAAAAAAGCCCGCAACCAAGGTTACGGGCTTAATAACAAAGAAAAAATTTTCACCGGGGCCGACGCCCCGGTAGCGATTACTGGCCGAACATATCCTTGATCCAGCCGGCGACGCCATCGCCATCTTTTTGCTCACCCGCCGCCGGTTGCTGCTGTTGCTGCACCGCCGCCTGGCTGGCCTGGCACAATCCCTGCGGATTGTCGGTCCAAACCGGGATGGTGCGCCAGCTGCCGCCGCCGCAGATAAAGTTGCCGGCAGAGTCGATGCTCATCTGGTTAATGCCTTCCGGCGGCTGCAGCATCAGCGGCAGCGGCGTCTGGTTTTCCAGATAACGACGATACAGGGTCAACGCGCCGTTGGCGCCGGTCAGCTTGGCCGGGCCGTTGTTGTCGCGCCCCACCCAGGCGATCGCCACTTCCTTGCCGTCGATGCCGGCGAACCAGCTGTCGCGCAGATCGTTGGTGGTACCGGTTTTCGCCGCCAGGTTGTAGTTCGGGAACTTCACCGACAGCGAGCGGGACGTCCCGCGCGCCACGCCTTGCTGCATCGCGTACAGCGTCAGGTAAGCGGCCTGCGCCGGCACCATGCGTTCGGCCTGCGGGAAGCTCTGGTACAGCACCGTGCCGTCTTCGGCGATCACCGAACGCACCGCCGACAGCGGCGCACGGTTACCGCCGCTGGCGATGGTCTGGTACTCCTGCGCGACTTCCATCGGCGTCAGGCCGATCGCGCCCAGCAGCATCGAAGGCACCGGGTTGATCTCCGCTTTCGGGATGCCCAGACGTTGCAGCGTGGCGCTGATCTGATCCAGCCCCACCGACAGGCCAAGGTTCACCGTCGGCACGTTCAGCGAGTTGGCCAACGCATCCACCAGCATCACCTGACCGCGGAATTTGCGATCATAGTTGTTCGGCTGCCAGACGGCGCCGTTCGGCTGTTTCAGCGACAGCGGCGCATCCGCCAGCCAGGTGTTGAGGCGGTATTTATCCGGTTCGGACAGCGCGGTCAGGTACGTCGGCGGCTTGGCCAGCGAGCCGACCAGGCGGCGCGCCTGCATGGCGCGGTTGAAACCGGCGAACTGCGGATTGGCGCCGCCGACCATGGCGCGCACTTCACCGCTGAAGCGATCGACGATCACCATCGCCGCTTCCAGATCCTGCACGTGACGCGCGGCGCGCAGCGCCGGGATGCCGTCTTCGACCGCTTTTTCCGCCGCGTCTTGCGACACCGGATCCAGCGTGGTGAAAATCTTCACGCCGGACAGATCATTCACCTTATCGCCCAGCCTGGTCTGCAGCTCCTGACGCACCATCTGCATAAAGGCCGGCTGTGGCGTAATGACGCCGCCTTTCGGCTGCACGCCCAGCGGACGCGCGCTCAGCATGTCATACAGCTCGCCGTCGATCACGCCCTGGTTCTGCAGCAGCTTGAGCACCAGATTGCGGCGTTCCAGCGCCAGTTTCGGGTTACGCCACGGGTTATACAGCGACGCGCCCTTGACCATGCCGACCAGCAGCGCCTGCTGATCGAGGCTCAGCTCGTCCACCGGACGGCCGAAGTAGTACAGGCTGGCCAACGGGAAACCGCGGATCTGGTCGCTGCCGCTCTGGCCGAGGTACACCTCGTTCAGATACAGCTCCAAAATGCGGTCCTTGCTGTAACGGTAATCGACCAGCAGCGCCATATAGGCTTCATTGGCCTTACGCCACAGCGAGCGCTCATTGGTCAGGAACAGGTTCTTCACCAGCTGCTGCGTCAGGGTACTGCCGCCCTGCACCGCACGGCCGGCGGTCAGGTTGGCCAGCACCGCGCGGCCGATGGAGTACGGGCTGATGCCGTCATGCTCATAGAAGTGGCGGTCTTCCGTGGCGATCAGCGTATCCACCAACAGATCCGGGAAACCGGCGCGCGGCACGAACAGACGCTGTTCACCGTTTGGCGACTGCAGCATGGTGATCAGGCGCGGATCGAGGCGGAAGAAGCCGAAGCTGCGGCCGCTGTCCAGGTTTTCGATCTTAGCCAGACGGTTGTTCTGGAAATCGAGACGGGCGCGGATCTGCCCTTCTTTACCATCCGGGAAATCGAACGGGCGGCGCAGCATCTCGATGCTGTTGGCCTGCACGGTAAACTCGCCCGGACGCGTCATGCGGCTGACCTGGCGATACTGCATGCCTTCCAGCAGGTTGACCATTTCCTTCTTGCTGTACGGCATGCCCGGTTCCAGGTTGACCATGCGGCCGTACACTGCCGCCGGCAGCTGCCAGACTTTGCCGTCGATGCGGCTGCGGATCTGGGAATCCAGATAGACGCCGTAGATCGCCAACAGGACGGCGATCACCAGGATCAGTTTGATAATCAGGCCGAGCCAGCGGCGTTTTTTACGCGGCGGAGTCGCTTTTACCTTACGCGGCATGCGTTCCTCCTCCTCTTCATACTCATCATCGTCATACTCGTCTTCTTCGTAATCGTCATAATCGTCGTCTCGGCGACGGCGCGGCGGCTTGCGCGACGCGGTATTTTTTGGTTGTTTTCCTTTGCGCCCGATGGGCTCGCGGTCATCCCCAGCCATGGCTGTTGTTCTCCGAGCTTGCCGACACTGCCGGCCATGATTAGTCGCTTAATCTGTGCCTACGCCGCAGCGCTGACCAGAAGAAACATCTGAATTCCAAACCTTGAATGATCGCGACCTACTGATATTTCTTCGTTCGGCGCGTCGGTACCGCCGTGGCCGGATCGTCCGGCCAAACGTGTTTCGGGTAGCGGCCCTTCATCTCTTTTTGCACCTCGCGGTAGGCGCCTTGCCAGAAGGCCGCCAGATCGCCGGTGATTTGCAACGGCCGGTGCGCCGGTGAGAGTAACTCAAGCACCACCGGGATGCGACCCTCCGCCAACATCGGGCTGCGCTGCTCGCCGAACACCTCCTGCAAACGCACCGCCAGCGCCGGCGGTTTGCCGGCCTCATAACGGATCGGCAGGCGGCTGCCGGTCGGCACAGTGTAATGAGTGGGTAGCGCATTATCCAGCCGCTGCTTTTGCTGCCAGTCCAGCAGGCGGGACAGCGCCTCGGCGATGTTGACCTGCTTCAAGCCGCGCAGATCGCGCACGCCGTTCAGCGACGGCAACAGCCACTGCTCCAGCGCCGCCAGCAGCGGCTCTTCATCCATCGCCGGCCATGCCGCCTCCGGTAGCCAGGCTTGCGCGCACTGCAGGCGCACCCGCAATTGTTCGGCGGCGCCCTCCCAGTTGAGCACCGCCAGCCCCTGCGCACGCACCCAATCGAGCAGCGCCTGCTGCAGCTCTTCGTCCGCCGGTTTGGCCAGCGGCTGGGCGCGCAGCGTCAGACGGCCGATCTGCTGGCGCTTCCAGGCGCGCAGCGTGCCCTTCTCGTCATCCCACTCCACCGCCGTGCGCTGCGTGACGATCGCCGGCAGCTGCGCCGCCAGCGCGTCGATGTCCACCGGCAGCGCCAACAGGATGCGCGCATCGGGGCTGTTGTGGCCCTGCAACAGGCTGGGGACGATGAGCCAGGGCGCACGCGACAGCGCCTCATCCTGATTCATCGCCGCCCCCATGCCGTTGGCCAGCAGGTAGCGGCCGTCCTGGCCTCGCCGCTGGGCGATGCGATCGGTAAACGCCAGCGCCAACAGCCGCGGCGCCAGATCGACGTCGACTTGCCCCGCACGTTGCGGCAGGCGTTTGGCCAACTGCGCGGCACGCTGCCGCCAGTTCGGTTGCGGGCGGCTCAGCCAGTAGCCGATATCCATCTGCCCGCCGCGCGGCGGTTCTTCCAGCAATGCCGCCAGCAACGCCGCCGTCGCCAGGCCGTCGGCACTCAGCGCCGCGCCGGCGGTCAGCATCGCCGCCAGCCGCGGCTCGCATCCCAGCGCGGCCATCTGGCGCCCCGGTGCGGTAAGTTTGCCACCGTCATCCGTGGCCCCCAGCCGGTGCAACAGCGCCCTGGCCGCCGCCAATGCGGCGGCAGGAGGCGCATCCAGCCAGGTCAGCTGCGCCGGGTCGTGGCAACCCCACTGCAGCAACTCGAGCCAAAAGCCGGTGAGATCGCTCTGTAAAATGTCCGGTTCGGCGTGTTCCGCCGCGCGCTCCGCCTGTTCTTTGGCGAACAGATGCCAGCAAATGCCCGGCTCCAGACGCCCGGCGCGTCCGGCGCGCTGCACCATCGAGGCCTGACTGATGCGCTGCGTCGCCAGCCGCGTCAAACCGTTGCGCACGTCGTAACGCGCCACGCGTTCCAGGCCGCTGTCCACCACCAGCCGAATGCCCTCGATCGTCAGGCTGGTTTCAGCGATGTTGGTCGCCAGCACCACCTTGCGGCGGCCAACCGCCGCCGGCTGAATCGCTTTTTGCTGCTGCGCCAGAGGCAGCGCGCCATACAGCGGGCAAAGATCGGTATCGCTTGCCACCTCGCCGGTCAATCGCTCCAGCACCCGATTGATCTCCGCCACGCCCGGCAGGAACAGCAGCAAAGACCCCGGCTGTTCGGCCAGCAGGCGCTTCACCGCCGCCGCTACGCCATCCTCCAGCCGCTGATGGCTGGCTAACGGCTGATATAAACGTTCAACCGGGAAGCTGCGCCCCTCGGACACCACCACCGGCGCTGCCGGCAGCAGCTGCGACAGGCGCGCGTTGTCCAGGGTGGCCGACATGATCAGCAGTTTCAGATCGTCGCGCAGCCCTTGCTGCACGTCGAGCAGCAGCGCCAGCGCCAGATCGGCCTGCAGGCTGCGTTCGTGGAACTCATCGAGGATCACCAGCGACACGCCCTGCAGCTCGGGGTCCTGCTGCAGCATGCGGGTGAGAATGCCTTCCGTCACCACTTCCAGCCGGGTTTGCGGCCCGCTTTTACTTTCGGCGCGCATGCGGTAGCCCACGGTCTGGCCGGGCTCCTCCCCCAGTTGCTGCGCCAGGCGATAAGCGACGTTTTTCGCCGCCAGCCGCCGCGGCTCCAGCATGATAATGCGCCCCGGCAACCCGGCCTTAGCCAGGATCTGCAGCGGCAACCAGGTGGATTTACCGGCGCCGGTCGGGGCGTGCAACAGTACCTGAGGAGCGGACTGCAACGCAGCCAGCAACTCATCAAGCACCGCGCTGACGGGCAATGAAGACACTGAACTCTCCGTGGTGGTTAACGTTAAACGGCGTACAGTGTAGCATTAGCTTTGCCCCCGTAGCCTTTCAAACTGCGGCGTCGTTAGCTATAGTACGGAGCTCGTCCAGGCGTCCCGCTTCGCGCGAGGCCGCTGCAAGCCGCATTCAAATCTGTTCCTGACGGATTTGTCATTATTTACCGAGTCTCCATGTCCAATTCGCGCCGCCTGTTTTTCGCCCTGTCCTTGCCTGACGCCCTGCAACAGCAGGTGATCCGCTGGCGCGCCGAGGCGTTTGCGCCGGAGGCCGGCCGGCCGGTGGCGGCGGCTAATTTGCACCTGACGCTGGCGTTTCTCGGCGAAGTCACCGCGCAGAAAGAGCTGGCGCTGCGCAAACTGGCCGGCCGCATCGTGCAACCCGGCTTCAGCATGCGGCTCGACGATCTCGGCCATTGGCCGCGCCCCGGCGTGGTCTGGCTCGGCACCCGCCGCGCGCCGCGCGGGCTATTGCAGCTGGCCGAACTGCTGCGTTCGCAGGCCGCCCGCAGCGGCTGCCATCAAAGCGCGTTGCCGTTCCATCCGCACATCACGCTGCTGCGCGCCGCCACCCAGCCGGTGGCGATCCCGCCGGCGACGCCGGGCTGGGCGTTCAGCGCCGACGCCTTTTCCTTGTATGAGTCGGTGTTCGAAAACGGGCGCACCCGTTACCAACACCTCGAACAGTGGCCGCTGGCCACGCAGGCATCCGCATGATTTTCTCTCCACCGCTGCGTTCCGCCACGCTGATAAAACGTTACAAACGCTTTCTGGCGGACGTGATCACCCCGGAAGGGGAAACCTTTACGCTGCACTGCGCCAATACCGGCGCCATGACCGGCTGCGCCACGCCCGGCGACACCGTTTGGTACTCCACGTCGGACAACCCCAAGCGCAAATACGCCCACAGCTGGGAACTGACCCATACCCAACAGGGGCACTGGATCTGCGTCAACACCCTGCGTGCCAACGCGCTGGTGCGCGAGGCGATCGAACACAATTTAATCAATGAATTATCCGGTTACAGTAAAATCAGCGGCGAAGTGAAATACGGCGGTGAAAACAGCCGTATCGATTTGTTATTACAGGCAGAAAATCGGGTTAACTGCTATATTGAAGTTAAGTCAGTCACATTACTGCAACAACAACGTGGTTACTTTCCTGATGCGGTAACGCTCAGAGGGCAAAAGCACCTGCGTGAGTTGCTCAGCGTGGTTGAAAGCGGGCAACGGGCGGTGTTGTTCTTTGCCGTGTTACACAGCGGTATTGAGCAGGTCGCACCGGCACATCATATAGATGAGCGCTATGCGGCGCTGTTGGCACAGGTCCGGCAGTTGGGAGTGGAAGTGGTTTGTTACGGGGCAAAGTTATCACCTGACGGTATTTATCTCTGCGATAAGCTGCCGTTTTTTATCGATTAGCGCAGTCGGGTCCCTATAAATAGACAACCGGCCAGCACGATCGCCAAATACGCCCTCCTTCACACGATTGTCAAGCGGGCGACAGGAATAATTGCCAACCTACCTTCCTTCTGTTATTTATAGCGGCCTGTTTTTCCCCCGCATTGGGGATTCGATAGTGCGTGTGTATGTAGGAGAAGCAACATGCAAGAAGGGCAAAACCGTAAAACCTCGTCCTTGAGCATTCTCGCCATCGCTGGGGTGGAGCCGTACCAAGAGAAGCCGGGCGAAGAGTACATGAACGACGCCCAGTTGTCGCATTTCAAGCGCATTCTTGAAGCGTGGCGCAACCAGCTCAGGGACGAAGTGGACCGTACTGTATCGCATATGCAAGAAGAGGCAGCCAACTTCCCTGATCCGGCCGACCGTGCTACTCAGGAAGAAGAGTTCAGCCTTGAACTGCGTAACCGTGACCGTGAACGCAAACTGATCAAAAAGATCGAGAAAACGCTGAAGAAAGTGGAAGACGATGATTTCGGCTACTGCGAATCTTGCGGCGTGGAGATCGGCATTCGTCGCCTCGAAGCGCGTCCGACCGCCGATCTGTGCATCGACTGCAAGACGCTGGCTGAGATCCGCGAAAAGCAGATGGCCGGCTAATACCGCTACTCTAAATGATTGGAGCTGCATCAAGGCGGCAAGAATGCGCATCCCGATGAGCTTACTCAAGTAAGTGATTCGGGTAAGCAGGCGCAGCTAACACAGATGCAGTTTCAAGCATAACGAGTATGTTACCGCTGCGGCGTGCGCACCCGCGTGCGCCGCACAGAGAAAAGGGAACCACTCCCCTCTGATATGCAAGAAAGTCATTATGTGGGGCGCTTTGCCCCATCGCCTTCCGGGGATCTGCATTTCGGTTCGCTGATTGCCGCTCTGGGAAGCTACCTTCAGGCTCGCGCCCAACGCGGGCAGTGGCTGGTTCGCATCGAAGATATCGACCCGCCGCGCGAAGTCCCCGGCGCCGCCGCTCGCATCCTGTCCGCGCTGGAACATTATGGTCTCCACTGGGACGGCCAGGTCATCTATCAATCCCAACGTCACGACGCCTATCGCGCCGCGCTGGATCTGTTGCAGCGTCAGGGGCTCAGCTATTACTGCACCTGCACCCGCAGCCGCATCCAGCACATCGGCGGATTGTACGACGGCCACTGCCGCGATTTGCAGCTCGGCCCACAGGGCGCCGCCATCCGCTTGCGCCAGACCGCGCCCGTTTACGGGTTCCACGATCGCCTGCAGGGAGAATTGCACGCCGATCCGGCGCTGGCGGGGGAAGACTTTATCATTCGCCGTCGCGACGGGCTGTTCGCCTACAACCTGGCGGTGGTGATCGACGACCATTTTCAGGGCGTGACCGAGATTGTGCGCGGCGCCGATCTGATCGAACCGACGGTGCGTCAAATTGCCCTCTACCGCCAGCTGCAGGCGCCGGTGCCCGCCTATGTGCATCTGCCGCTGGCGCTGGGCGCCAACGGCATCAAGCTGTCGAAGCAAAATCATGCGCCGGCGTTGCCCGCAGGCGATCCGCGCCCGGTGCTGATCGCCGCGCTGAAATTTCTGCGCCAACCGCTGCCGGAAAGCTGGCAAGATCTTGACCTGCCATTATTATTGAGCTGGGCGGTCGCACATTGGCGGTTGGAAAACGTGCCGCGTCAGGAGGCTATCCCTCTGGATGAAAACACGCCGGCATTCTCAAAGGAGCCATGGTGAGCTATGATTAGCCGCTATTTTTTGTTAGCTCCATTTTTATCAGTCACTATCGAGGTGTACCATTTTTACCCGAGTAGCCAACTTCTGTCGTAAGGTACTGACCCGCGATGACAAGCTGCCCCGCGACGACGCGGCGGCCGGCGATAAAAACGTAGTCCGCGAAGAGCGTGCCGCGGCGCCAAGCCGCCCTGCGCCGCAGCCGCGCGCCGCCGATAACGGCAGCAACGCCCCTGCCCGCCGCTCAACGCCGCGCAAGCGTCCGCCTTTTCCTATCGCCGAGAGCAACGACTCGATGACCGTGATCCCGCGCGAACAGCACTCGATTTCCCGCAAAGACATCAGCGAAAATGCGCTGAAAGTGCTTTACCGCCTGAACAAGTCCGGCTACGAAGCCTATCTGGTCGGCGGCGGCGTGCGCGATCTGTTGCTCGGCAAAAAGCCGAAAGACTTCGACATCACCACCAACGCCACGCCGGAGCAAGTGCGCAAGCTGTTCCGCAACTGCCGCCTGGTCGGCCGGCGCTTCCGCCTGGCGCACGTGATGTTCGGGCCGGAAATCATCGAAGTGGCCACCTTCCGCGGCCACCACGAACAGAACCCGGAATCCGACAAGAACTCGTCTCAGCAGGCGCAAAACGGCATGCTGCTGCGCGACAACATCTTCGGTTCGATCGAGGAAGACGCCCAGCGCCGTGACTTCACCATCAACAGCCTGTACTACGGCGTGGCGGATTTCACCCTGCGCGATTACGTCGGCGGCCTGAACGATCTGAAACAGGGCGTGATTCGCCTGATCGGCGATCCGGAAACCCGCTACCGCGAAGATCCGGTGCGCATGCTGCGCGCGGTGCGCTTCGCCGCCAAACTGGATATGCGCATCAGCGAAGAGACCGCCGAGCCGATCCCGCGCCTGGCCTCGCTGCTGCATGAGATCCCGCCGGCGCGCCTGTTCGAAGAATCCCTCAAGCTGCTGCAGGCCGGTTACGGTTTCCAGACCTACCTGAAGCTGTGCGAATACCAGCTGTTCCAACCACTGTTCCCGCTGATCGCCCGCAACTTCACGCCGAACCACGATACGCCGATGGAGCGCATTCTGGTGCAGGTGTTGAAGAACACCGATCACCGCCTGCAGAACGACATGCGCGTCAACCCGGCGTTCCTGTTTGCCGCCATGCTGTGGTACCCGCTGCTGGAGCACGCGCAGAAGCTGGCGCAGGAAAGCGGCCTGGCCTACTACGACGCCTTCGCGCTGGCGATGAACGACGTACTCGACGAGCAGTGCCGCTCGCTGGCCATCCCGAAACGCATTACCACGCTGGTACGCGATATCTGGCAGCTGCAGCTGCGCCTGTCCCGCCGCCAGGGCAAACGCGCGCACAAGTTGATGGAACACCCGAAATTCCGCGCCGCCTATGATCTGCTGGCGCTGCGTGCGGAAGTGGAAGACAATCAGGAGATGCTGCGTCTGGCCGAGTGGTGGGGCGAGTTCCAGGACGCCACGCCGGCGCGGCAGAAAGCCATGCTGAGCACCCTGGGGGACGATCCGGCGCCGCGCCGCGCGCGTCAACGCCGCCCTCGCCGCCGGGCACCGCGTAAAGAAGGGGCATAATGATCCGCGTTTATATCGCGCTGGGCAGCAACCTGGCGCAGCCGCTGCAACAGGTTCAAGCCGCACTGGAAGCGCTGGAGCATCTCCCGCGCTCCCGGCTGGTCACCTGTTCTTCGTTTTACCGCACCAAGCCACTGGGGCCGCAAAACCAGCCGGACTTTCTCAACGCGGTGGTGGCGCTGGATACCCTGTTGCCGCCCGAACAGCTGCTCGACCATACCCAAGCGATAGAACGCAATCAGGGGCGCGTGCGCAAGGATGAACGCTGGGGGCCGCGCACGCTCGATCTGGACATCATGCTGTACGGCGACAAGGTGATCCATACCGAGCGCCTGACGGTGCCGCATTACGGTCTGAAAGAGCGCGAATTCATGCTCTACCCGCTGGCGGAAATCGCTCCCGATCTGATTTTCCCCGATGGCGAGCCGCTCGCCAGCTGCCTCAAGCGCGTGCCGGAAAACGGCATGGCGCTGTGGCATCAGCCAAAACTCAAGTCCTGACCCGCCTACAACGTCAGCCGCGCAACGAACCCGCCCGGCGGGCGATTGGCAAAGCCGATCTGTAAACCATGCAATCCGGCGATACGCTGCACGATCGAGAGGCCCAGCCCGCTGCCGGTTTGCTCCTGCCCCGGCGGGCGATAGAAACGTTCTCCGAGCCGCGCCAGATGCTCCGTGGTGACACCCGGACCGTCGTCCTCCACCGTCAGCGAACGTTCGTTCAGCGTCACGGTGACGACGCCGCCCTGCGGGGTATAGCGCACCGCGTTATCCAGCAGGTTGCGCAATAGCAGCGACAGCAGCAAGGTTTCCCCCTGACGCGGCGGCGGCGTTCCCTGATGTTCATAGCGCAGCGTCACGCCCGCCGCATGGGCCTGCCGATCCTGCTCCGCCAGGGTCATCGTCACCAGTTCGTTCCAGTCGATCGGCGCCAGTTCGGCCAGATCCGACAGCGAATCCAGCCGCGACAGCGTCAGCAGCTGATCCACCAGCCGGGTGGCGCGATCGATACCGACCGTAAGATTGTCCAGCGCGTGCTCGCGCATCGGCGCATCGTCCCCCGCCAGTTGAACCACTTCGGTCTGCACCCGCAGCGCCGCCAGCGGGCTGCGCAACTCGTGCGCGGCATCGGAGGTGAAACGCCTCTCCCGCACCAGCAACGCGTTGATGCGAGCGAACAGCGCATTGAGCGCATCCACCAGCGGACGCACCTCGGTCGGCACCTGGCGCGCGTCCAACGGCGTCGCGTCATCGGGCGCGCGCCGGCGCAAACCGGCCGCCACCGCGCGCAGCGGCCGCAGCTCGCGCCCGACCATCAGCGCGATCAGCAGCATCAGCACCGGCAGCGTCGCCAGCCAGGGCACCAGCTGGCCGGTCACCATGCCCAGCGCCATATCGCGCCGGTAATCCCACTCCTGGCCGACCACGATGCGATAGCGCCCATCTGGGCTGGTCAGCCACAGCAGGCGCCAGCTGTCGTCATCACCTTTGCGCTCGCCGTCGGTAAAACCTTCACGCTCCCCGTCAAACAGGAAATCGGCGCCGTTCTCGCCGTCGTTGAGCAGCATCTTGCCTTGGCGATCGAAGATGGCGAACGCCAGCGCGTCGTCGTCCTGATCGCCTCGCTTGCCGTGATGCACCAGCTTCTTGGTTTTCGGCAGGCTGCGCGCGCTTTCATCGGCCAGCAGATCGCCGAGGTTGGCGGTCGCCAGCCGTTTGGCAAACAGCATCTGCTGGGTGTCGAACACTTCATTGATGGTGTTGCGCGACATCACCCAGGCCACCACGCTGGCGGTGCACCAGGTCATCAGCGCCAACAGGCTGAAGATCAGGATCAGACGCAGCCGCAGGCTGAGACGCTTCACGGCGCATCCCCCAGCGTGTAACCCACGCCGTGAATGGTGCGGATGAAGCCGTTGCCCAGCTTGCGCCGCAGGTGGTGAATATGCACCTCCACCGCGTTGCTGCTCACCTCGTCGTCCCAGTTGTACAGCTTCTCCTGAATCAACGGCCGCGCCAGCACCCGCCCCTTGTTGTGCAGAAACAGCTCCAGCACCGCCAACTCGCGCGGCGTCAGCGTCACCGGCTCGCCGTTGCAGCTCACGCTGCGGGTGGCGCTGTCAAACACCACATTGCCGTGCGTCAGCTGCGGCATCAGTTGGCCGTGGCGACGGCGGATCAGCGCCTGCAGACGCGCCGCCACTTCGGCCAGCGCGAACGGCTTGCACAGATAATCGTCGGCGCCGCTTTGCAGCCCGCTGACCCGCTGCTCCAACGCATCGCGGGCGGTGAGGATCAGCACCGGCACGTCCTGCCCGGCCTGGCGCCACTGGCGCAGCAGATCCAGGCCATCGAGGCCCGGCAGGCTGAGATCGAGGATCACCGCGTCGTACGGCGCGCTGTCCAGCGCATTTTTGCCAACGGCGCCGTCGGTGAACCAGTCCAGATTGAAGCCGAGTTTGGTCAGCCCGGCCTTGATGCCGTCCCCGATCAGTTTGTCATCTTCGATCAGCAGAATTCGCATGAGTATCCCTTTTCAGTCATTGCGCCATTGCACCACAAGGTTCTTAAGAACCGCTTAAGCATGGCGATCCGCGCTACCCACCCCGATCGGGTTACAGTAGAATGGCTGCACTTTTTTGCAGCCTGGGCCTGCGCAAGCCGCACGGCCCGTTTCAGGAGACGTTGTGATGAAACCCACCACCGTGACCCACTTGCGCCAGTGCAAACAGGAGCAACGCAAGTTTGCTACCCTTACCGCCTACGATGCCAGCTTTGCCAAACTGTTTGAAGAGCAAGGCATCAAAGTCCTGTTGGTGGGCGATTCGCTGGGCATGACGCTGCAGGGCCACGACTCCACGCTGCCGGTCACCGTCGCCGACGTAGCCTACCACACGCGCGCCGTGCGCCGCGGCGCGCCGGCCTGCCTGCTGCTGGCCGATCTGCCGTTCATGAGTTACGCCACCCCGGAACAGACCTTCGCCAACGCCGCCGAGCTGATGCGCGCCGGCGCCAACATGGTGAAACTGGAAGGCGGCAGCTGGCTGTGCGACACGGTGAAAATGCTTGCCGAGCGCGCGGTGCCGGTGTGCGGCCATCTGGGCCTGACGCCGCAGTCGGTCAACGTGTTCGGCGGCTATAAGGTGCAAGGGCGCGACGAACTGGCCGCCAAACAGCTGCTGCAGGACGCGCAGAACCTGGAGCTGGCCGGCATTCAGCTGCTGGTGCTGGAATGTGTGCCGACCGAGCTGGCGCGCCAGATCACCGAAGCGCTGTCCATTCCGGTCATCGGCATCGGCGCCGGCAACGGCACCGACGGCCAGATCCTGGTGATGCACGACGCCTTCGGCATCACCGGCGGCCACACGCCGAAGTTCGCCAAGAACTTCCTGGCGCAGAGCGGCGATATCCGCACGGCGGTGCAGCACTACATTCAGGAAGTGGAACAAGGCCTCTACCCGGCGGCTGAACACTCTTTTAACTAAGCGATGGTTCCAGGAGTCACCCAATGATTATTATCGAAACCCTGCCGATGCTGCGTCAGCAGATCCGCCGCTGGCGCCAGGAAGGCAAACGCATCGCGCTGGTGCCGACCATGGGCAACCTGCACGACGGCCATATGACGCTGGTCGATGAAGCGCGCGCCCGCGCCGACGTGGTGGTGGTGAGCATCTTCGTCAACCCGATGCAGTTCGATCGGCCGGACGATCTGGCGCGCTACCCGCGCACGCTGCAGGAAGACAGCGAGAAGCTGACCCGCCGCGGCGTCGATCTGGTGTTCGCGCCAGCCCCGGCTGCAGTCTATCCGCAGGGGCTGGAGCAGCAGACTTACGTCGACGTGCCGGGCATCTCCAGCATCCTGGAAGGCGCAAGCCGGCCGGGCCACTTCCGCGGCGTTTCCACCATCGTCAGCAAGCTGTTTAACCTGGTGCAACCTGACTTGGCCTGCTTCGGCGAGAAAGATTATCAACAGCTGGCGCTAATCCGCAAAATGGTGGCGGACATGGGTTACGACATCGACATCGTCGGTGTGCCGACCGTGCGCGCCAAAGACGGCCTGGCCCTCAGCTCGCGCAACGGCTACCTGACCGCCGAAGAGCGCAAGGTCGCGCCGCAGCTGAGCAAGATCATGAATGGGCTGGCGCAGCAGTTGGCCAATGGCGAGCGCCATATCGAAACGCTGCTGGAACAGACCGCCGAGCAGCTGCGCGCCGCCGGCTTTACGCCGGATGAGCTGTTTATTCGCGACGCCGACAGCCTGCAACCACTGACGGTGGACAGCCAGCGGGCGGTGGTGCTGATGGCCGCCTGGCTGGGCAAGGCGCGTCTTATCGACAACCAGCAGGTCGACCTGACGCTGTAAGCCGTTTTTTATACTGTCGTCACCCTTGGCCACTGACCATTGGTAGACAATGGCGGAGCAATCGGTGACGATAGAGATTGCAGGGATGCAGGAGAGATGTTCAACCCCAGCGCCTGTGAAGGCCGATATTCAGTTAGGTAAAGCTATGATACGTACTATGCTGCAAGGCAAGCTGCATCGCGTCAAAGTCACTCAGGCTGACTTGCACTATGAAGGGTCCTGCGCCATCGACCAGGATTTCCTGGAGGCCGCCGGCATTCTGGAATATGAAGCGATCGATATTTACAACGTGGATAACGGCCAGCGCTTCTCCACCTACGCCATCGCCGCCGAGCGCGGTTCGCGCATCATTTCGGTTAACGGTGCCGCCGCGCGCTGCGCCTGCGTGGGCGACAAACTGATCATCTGCTCCTATGTGCAAATGACCGACGCCGACGCCCGCCAACACCACCCGAAAGTCGCCTATTTCGAAGGTGACAACAACCTGCAGCGCAAGGCGAAAGCCGTGCCGGTTCAGGTCGCCTGACACTAAAACGGGCGCCTTGCGCGCCCGTTCTTCCTTACTGCACCACCACCGTGCCCGGCTTGTTGGCTATCCGATCCGCCATGGTCTGGATCGAGTCGGTGCGCAGAATATACAGCCGCTTCAGCGTATAGGGGTTATCCCCCGGCTTCACCTTGCCCTGCACCGTGGTCACCGCCAGATGGAAACCGGCGTCCTGCGCCGCCTGGATCGCCCGCTGGTTATAGCCGCCGAACGGGTAGGACAGATACAGCACGTGCGGGTTGAACTGCGACAGCGCGCGGCGCGAGCGCTCAAAATCGAACTCGATATTGTGCAGCGAACGGCTCAGCAAAATCGGTTGGCGATTACCGTCGGTGCGGTGCAGGAAGTGAGTGTGCGACTGCACGTCGAACACGTCCTGAATCTGCTTCAGCTCCGAGACGCTCATAAACTGCAGCGAGTCCGGGTTCCATTTCTGCGGGTGGCGTTTGATGCGCGAAGAGATGATGAACGCCGTGGCGCGGAAACCGTAATCCTTCAGCACCGGGTAAGCGTAGCGATAAACCGATTTCAGCCCGTCGTCGAAGGTCAGCACGATCGCCTTGCCCGGCAGGTTGATCTGGTTCTTCAGGTAGGCTTCCAGCTGATACAGCGAAATGGTGTCGTAGCCCGCCTGCTTCAGGTAGGTCATCTGGTTGCTGAACGCCACGTCTGAGGTGGTGGTCGAGGTGTGGCGGAAGCGCTTGTTCTCTTCGTTTTTCAGCAGGTGATGATAGGTCAGCACCGGTATGCCGCTATCGATCTCGCAGTCCAGCTCATTGACAAACCCCAGCCGCTCGCCGATGTTGACCTCGTACCAGGTGTTGTTCAGGCGATCCTTCAGCTTGCCGATGATCGGATAGCGCAGGTTGCCTTCCAGCGTGCCCAAGACCTCGCTGTCCTTGTCCGCCGCGGTATAAACGTCGATCGTTTTTTGGGTGATCAGATTCTGGTTGGTCAGCGGTTTATTCAGCTCGCCCAGATCGTCTTGTACCTTGCGCGACTTCTTCAGTTCGCGCACGTCATCTTTATCGATAAAGCCGGTGCCGTGCCCGAATTTGAATTCGTAGTATTCCGCATCCGCCGGGAACACCTGGATCAGCTGCCCGCGCTTCACTTCTCCTACCGGGATCACATGCTCGCCCACCAACGCATAGACTTCGCTATCGCGCTGCGCTTCCATGTATTCAGATTTAACCGCGCCGTCTTCCGACAGCAGATTCGCCAGGCTCACAGGGGAAACCAACGACATCAGAATGCCGAGGAAACCAGCCGCTAACGTGTATTGAGGCCGCATGATGATGTTCTACTTACGAGTGCGTAATGACTAAAGTGAAGGAAATGTGGAGCGCCAGCATAGCACGATTTGAACAACGGGGAACTAGCGGTTATTTGAGCAATTCTATTGATTTACACGCCGCCTGTGCCAAATCAAGAAAAGCGCCCCCGCCGGAAAAGCGGGGGCGCGATACGATCAGCTGCGCAGGCCGCGGCCGCGCTCGATCAGGTACCAGGAAAGCAGGTAAAACACCGCGATAAACGCCAGCAGCACCGCCATGGTGAACGCCAGCGGCACGTCGTTGATGCCGAGGAAACCGTAGCGGAAACCGCTGATCATATAGACGATGGGATTCAGCTTGGACACCGCCTGCCAGAATGGCGGCAGCAGCGACAGCGAGTAGAACACCCCGCCCAGGTAGGTCAGCGGCGTCAGCACGAAGGTCGGGATCAGGCTGATATCGTCGAAGGTGGTGGCGAACACCGCATTGATCAGCCCCGCCAGCGAGAACAGGATCGCCGTCAGCAGCAGCGTCAGCGCAATCACCCACCAGGCGTGCACCTGCAGCGGCACAAAGAACAGAGAGATGATGGTCACCAGCACGCCGACGCAGATGCCGCGCGCCACGCCGCCGCCGACATAGCCGGCGATCACCACGTGGGTCGGCACCGGCGCCACCAGCAGCTCCTCAATGTTGCGCTGGAATTTGGCGCTGAAGAACGACGAGGCGACGTTGGCATAGGAGTTGGTGATCACCGCCATCATGATAAGGCCGGGCACGATGAACTGCATGTAGCTGAAGCCGTGCATATCGCCGATGCGCGAGCCGATCAGATTGCCGAAGATGATGAAGTACAGCGTCATGGTGATCACCGGCGGCACCAGGGTCTGGATCCAGATGCGCGCGAACCGGTTCACCTCTTTGGCCCAGATGCTCTGCAAGGCCACCCAATACAAACGCGTCATGCTTTTTCTCCATTGCCGTTAACCAGGGTGACAAACAGTTCTTCCAGGCGGTTCGCCTTGTTGCGCATGCTCAGCACCTGCACGCCCTGCGCGCTCAGTTGGGTGAACAGCCCGTTCAGCCCCTGCTCGCGCATCACTTCCACTTCCAGCGTCGAGGTATCCGTCAGGCGGCTGTGGTAACCGTCCAGCTTCGGCAACGGGCTCTTCGCCGCCAAATCGAGGATGAAGGTTTCCGACTTCAGCTTGGCCAGCAGCCCCTTCATCGAGGTGTTTTCCACCAGCTCCCCGTTCTGGATGATGCCGATATTGCGGCACAGCATCTCCGCCTCTTCCAGATAGTGGGTAGTGAGGATAATGGTGGTGCCCTGGGCGTTCAGCTCTTTCAGGAAGCCCCACATCGAGCGACGCAGCTCGATGTCCACCCCGGCGGTCGGCTCATCGAGGATCAGCAGCTTCGGCTGATGCATCAACGCGCGGGCGATCATCAGGCGGCGCTTCATGCCGCCGGACAGCATGCGGGCGCGCTCGTTGCGCTTGCCCCACAGATCCAGCTGATTGAGGTATTTTTCGGCGCGCGCCATCGCTTCACGCCGCGTGACGCCGTAGTAACCCGCCTGGTTCACCACGATCTGCAACACGGTCTCGAACGGGTTGAAGTTGAACTCTTGCGGCACCAGGCCGAGCTGGCGCTTGGCGTTGACGATGTCTTTATCGATGTCGTAACCGAACACCCGCACGCTGCCGGCCGTTTTGTTCACCAGCGAGCTGATGATGCCGATGGTGGTGGATTTTCCGGCGCCGTTTGGCCCCAGCAGGGCATAAAAATCCCCCGCTTCGACGCTCAGGTCGATACCGCGCAGCGCCTTGACGCCACCGGCGTAAGTCTTGGTCAGCTGCGCTAATTCCAGTGCATAATTCATATGTAAAATAGTACCTTATGACGATGAGTATGCCGCCGCGCCCCTGTTTGCGAGGCTTGAAACACTAACGATAATCCTAGCATCGGCGACGTTTTCACTGAGTCGAATCCGTGCGGAAAATGAGGCTGCACCACTGTTCCGATTTCCAAAGTGTGACGCTTACCCTATATTACCCCAACGCAATCTGTCCGTTACGGGTCAATCACCTCCATGAAAGAAATCGAAGAGCTTATCGCCAACAACCAGGCCTGGTCGGCCAACATCAGCCAGGAAGACCCGGAATTTTTTGAACGTTTAGCCCAGGCGCAAAAGCCCCGCTTCTTATGGATTGGTTGCTCTGACAGCCGCGTTCCCGCAGAACGCCTGACCGGCCTCGAGCCGGGTGAACTGTTCGTCCATCGCAACGTGGCGAACCTCGTTATCCACACCGATCTTAACTGCCTGTCGGTGGTGCAGTATGCGGTAGATGTGCTGGAAGTCGAACACATCATCATCTGCGGCCACCTGGGCTGCGGTGGCGTGCAGGCGGCGGTGGAAAACCCGGAGCTGGGGTTGATCGACAACTGGCTGCTGCACATTCGCGATCTGTGGTACAAGCACAGCTCGCTGCTGGGCGAGCTGCCGCCGGAGCAGCGTTTCGACATGCTGTGCGAGATCAACGTCATTGAGCAGGTATACAACCTGGGCCACTCCACCATCATGCAGTCCGCGTGGAAGCGCGGCCAGAAGGTGATGATCCACGGTTGGGTGTACGGCATTCAGGACGGCCGCCTGCGCGATATGGAAGTGCTGGCGACCAGCCGCGAGAGCCTGGAGATGGGCTACCGCAAAGCGATAGCCAAACTGAAGCAGGATAAGGGCATATAACCCCGCCGCGGGCGCGGCTGGCCGCGCCCCACATCAATTACTCGTCCAGCAGCACCACTTTGCCGACGTACGGCAGGTGACGGTAGCGCTGAGCGTAGTCGATGCCATACCCCACCACGAACTCATCCGGGATCGAGAAGCCGACATATTCGACCGGCACCTGCACTTCACGGCGCTCAGGCTTGTCCAGCAAGGTGCAAATCGCCAGCGATTTCGGCCCGCGCAGCGCCAAAATCTCGCGCACTTTGTTCAGCGTGTTGCCGGAATCGATGATGTCTTCCACGATCAGCACGTCTTTGCCGCGAATGTCTTCGTCCAGATCCTTGAGGATCTTCACGTCGCGGGTGGTGGACATGCCGCTGCCGTAGCTGGAGGCGGTCATAAAGTCGACTTCGTGCGGCACGTCGATGGCGCGGCAGAGATCGGCCATGAACATGAAGGAGCCGCGCAGCAGCCCGACCAGCACCATGTCGCTGCCGCTGTCGCGGTAATGTTCGGTGATTTGGCGGCCAAGTTCGGCGATACGGGTCTTAACTTCCTGCTCGGAAATCATTACGTCTACAGTGTGTTTCATAGTATTCAGGTCAGTTGCCGGAAGAAAGGCGCAGAGTTTAGCATAGCCTTTCGCCGGTGGCGACGCGAGCGCGCCGCCACCTGAGCGACGGGCCGCGATCATTCGCCGACGGTGAAGCCCATCATCATGCCGGTATCTTCGTGCTCCAGCAGGTGGCAGTGAGCCATGTACGCATGTTCGCTGCTGGCCGGATGGTCGAAACGCACCAGCACTTCGCTGCGCCACCCTTCGACGCGCACCGTGTCCTTCCAGCCGCTGCGATGCGCCGCCGGCGGTTTGCCATTTTCCGACAGGATACGGAACTGGGTGCCGTGAATATGGAACGGGTGCAACATCATGTCGCCCTCGCCGGAAATGGTCCACTTTTCATACTGGCCCCGTTTGGCGGCGAACATCGGCTTGGTCATGTCGAAGGCCTTGCCGTTGATCATGTTGCCGTGGCTGAAGTCGAACGCTTTGGCTTTACCCTGCGCGCCGCCGTGATCCATCCCGGCCATCTTGCCATGATCCATGCCCTTCATGTTGCCGTGGTCCATGCCCTGCATGCCGCCCTTTTCCATGCCTTTCATGTTGCCGTGGTCCATGCCTTTCATGTCTCCACCGCCCATCGCGCCATGATTCATGCTCATGCCGGCCATCGCCTGGTGACCATAACGATCCATCAGCGCCTGCATGCCGAGCATATCCAGCTGCGGATCCATCATCAGCTGCAGCCAACGCTCCTGGATACCGGTGGTAGCGGGTAATGTCGGCAGCTTCACCAGGCTGTCCGGCATGGTTTTGATGCCCTGCGCCAGCGACGGCTGAATGCGCAACACCGGCAGCGGTTGATCGAACGGCGCCAGCGTCATACCCATCTGCTTCACCGGCAGCGTCACAATGTCGAACGCTTTCCCGTCGGAGGCATCCACCAGCACTTCAAAACGTTCGCCCATCAGCATCGGCAGCTCGGTCAGTTTCACCGGCTCCGCCAGGAAACCGCCGTCGCTGGCGATGACATACAGCGGACGGTTGTCACTGGCCGCCAGATTCAGCGAGCGGGCGTTGCAGCCGTTGAGGAAGCGCAGACGCAGCCAGCCGCGCGGCGCCAAATGTTGCGGATACTGCGCGCCGTTGGTGAATATGCGATCGCCAAACCAGCCCACCGCCGCGCTCATCACATCCAGGCGGTATTCGATTTGTGCGTCTTTGCCCAACCGCTTATCTTGCAGGATCACCGGAATATCATCCTGCCCCCAGGTTTTCGGCAGCGGCAGTTTGGCGCTCTCCTCATCTTCCAGCAGCACCAGCCCCGCCAGCCCCATCATCACCTGGCTGCCGGTTTTACCGTGGGTATGCGGGTGGAACCAGCAGGTGGCCGCCGGTTGATCGACGGTGAAATTCACCGTGCGCGTCGCGCCGGGATGGATCAATGCCTGCGGGCCGCCATCGACGTCGCCGGGAATTTCCAGGCCGTGCCAGTGGACGGTGCTGGCCTCCGCCAGGCCGTTTTTGATATCGACCGTCACCGGCTGGCCACGCTGCAGCTGCACCGCCGGCCCGAGCAGCGCGCCGTTGAATCCCCAGGTTTCGGTGGCGGCGCCGGGCAACCAGCGGGTTTCCCCCGCCTGCAGCGCCAGCGCAATTTTTCCCTGCGCGTCCGGCGTCAACAACGGCGGCACCGGCAGGGCCGGCCGATCGGCCGCCCAGGCGGCCCGGCTCCATAACGGCAATGTGCTCGCAGCGCCCAGTGCGGCGGTTAATTTAATAAAATCACGGCGTAACATCGCTGACTCCCTTTTCTCAGTGACATAACTCAATGCCGCCAGCCTAAACCTTCCCCCTGGCGGAAGGTCAAGCCTTTCCTGGCGGTATTTTAAGCTATGCCTCACAATCAAGAGAATATGGCTGGCAAACGCAACGCCGGCCCGGCAGCAATAAAATTTGGTGCCTTTACAGGCAAGTGTGGTAACGTCAGCAAACGACAAACAGGCCTATTTCATGATGAAAAAAACAACGTTATCGATGCTGTTGCTGGCGATGCTGGGCTTCTCCAACGCCAGTCTGGCGCTGAATGAATCCGAGGCGGAAGATCTGGCCGATCTGACGGCGGTATTTATTTATTTGAAAAATGATTGCGGCTACAACGATTTGCCAAACGCGCAAATCAAACGCGCCATCGTCTATTTCGCGCAACAAAACCGCTGGGATTTGAGCAACTACAACAGCTTCAATATGAAGGCGCTGGGCGAAGACAGCTATCGCGATCTCAGCGGCATCGCCATTCCAACGCCCAAGAAGTGCAAATCGCTCGCGCGCGACTCTTTGAGCCTGCTGGCCTACGCCAACTAATTCCTTCCCCTTTCCCGCCCGCCTAACGCTCTCTCTGTCTGAAATTCAACCGTGCATCGCCAGGCAGAGTTAGCTATGATGTTGCGCCGATTTTTCATGGCTGTTATTACGGAGTTTCCCGCACATGACCCAGAAAGAAATTTGGTACGAAACGCTGCATACGGGCTTCGGCCAGTATTTCTCGGTAGAGAAGGTGCTGTACCGCGAGAAGACCGATCACCAGGATCTGGTGATCTTCGAGAACCCGGTGCTGGGGCGCGTGATGGCGCTCGACGGCGTGGTGCAAACCACCGAGCGCGACGAGTTCATCTATCACGAAATGCTGACCCACGTGCCGCTGCTGGCGCACGGCGCGGCGAAGAAAGTGCTGATCATCGGCGGCGGCGACGGCGGCATGCTGCGCGAAGTCAGCCGGCACCCTGGCGTGGAGCAGATCACCATGGTCGAGATCGACGCCGGTGTCGTCGAGTTCTGCCGCCAGTACCTGCCCAACCACAGCGCCGGCGCCTATGACGATCCGCGCTTCAAGCTGGTGATCGACGACGGCGTCAACTTCGTGAACCAAACCGACGAAACCTTCGATGTGATCATCTCCGACTGCACCGATCCGATCGGCCCCGGCGAAAGCCTGTTCACTTCGGCGTTTTATGAAGGCTGCGCCCGCTGCCTGAATGAGGGCGGCATTTTCGTCGCGCAGAACGGCGTCTGCTTCCTGCAACAGGACGAGGCGGTCAACAGCCACGCCAAACTGAGCCGCTACTTTACCGACGTCAGCTTCTATCAGGCGGCGATCCCGACCTATTACGGCGGCATCATGACCTTTGCCTGGGCGAGCCAGAACCCGGCGCTGCGCCAGCGCGATCTGCCTACTCTGCAACAGCGCTTTAACCAAAGCGGCCTACACTGTCGTTATTACAACCCGGCAATTCACGTCGGCAGTTTTGCCCTGCCGCAATATTTGCTCAATGCCCTGAACGTAACACGTTAAGCGAGAAGATAAAGGAGGTGGCCCAAATTGCATAAGCTAAAACTGCACGGCTTCAACAACCTGACCAAGAGCCTGAGTTTTTGTATTTACGATATTTGTTACGCCAAGACCGCGGACGACCGCGACGGCTATATCGCCTACATTGACGAACAATATAACGCCAACCGGCTGACCGAGATCCTGAGCGAAACCTGCTCGATCATCGGCGCCAATATTCTGAACATCGCGCGTCAGGACTACGAGCCGCAGGGCGCCAGCGTCACCATCCTGGTCAGCGAAGAGCCGATCGATCCGAAAGACGTCGATACGTCGGAGCATCCCGGCCCGCTGCCGAACACGGTCGTTGCGCACCTGGACAAGAGCCATATCTGCGTACACACCTACCCGGAAAGCCATCCGGAAGGCGGGCTATGCACCTTCCGCGCCGATATCGAGGTTTCGACCTGCGGCGTCATTTCGCCCCTCAAGGCGCTGAACTACTTAATTCACCAGTTGGAATCCGACATCGTCACCATGGACTATCGCGTGCGCGGTTTTACCCGCGACGTGAACGGCGTGAAACATTACATCGATCATGAGATCAATTCGATCCAGAACTTTATGTCGGAAGACATCAAGGCGCTGTATCACATGATGGACGTGAACGTTTACCAGGAAAATATCTTCCATACCAAGATGTTGCTGAAAGATTTCGATCTGAAGCACTACCTGTTCAACGCGGAACCGGAGGCGCTGAGCGCCGCCGAACGCAAGCAGATCACCGATCTGTTATGGAAAGAGATGCAGGAAATCTATTACGGCCGCAATATTCCGCATCTGTGATGGAAAGGGCGCGGCACGCCGCGCCCTGATGCTTAGTATTTCAGCATGAAAGAACGATAGGCCTTCAACACCAGCAGGAAGTCCTCAACGCCGCAGAATGAGAGGCTTTCTTCGTCGTAGTAATTCATCCCCTCTTCCATTTCATCGCCTTCGAACTCCAGCTGATTGGCGCGGATCATCACTTCTTCACCATCCATCAGCAGCGTATATTCATGGCCTTCCAGCTGCCATTGACGTTCACTGCCTTTGACCTCGGCCGCACCGGCTTCAATCCGGTCCAGCAGGTTGAAATCGCCTTTGACTTCTTCGTTGATCCAGTGGCCAATCGCTTCATGCCCCATCGAAAATCTGACGATCACCTGACCGGTGACGTCACGCAGAAATTCGTAATCCATAGCATGCCCTCCTGAGCCCTTTTTCTTAGTGTAAACATAAATGGCGGACTAACTCAGTGAGCGCTCGCAAAGTTGGCAACTGAGCAAAATAAAACGGGAGGCCAAGGCCTCCCGTTAAACAGTTGCGCAATATAGCGGCTTACACGGCGGTTTGGAAGATCACGCCGTCGGCTTTTTCGGTGTACTGCCCCAGCTGGTCAAAGTTCAGGTAGCGGTAGGTATCCGCCGCTGTCTTGTCGACCTGCGCCATATAGGTCTGGTACTCGTCCGGCGTCGGCAGGCGGCCCAGCAGGGACGCAACCGCAGCCAGTTCGGCTGACGCCAGATAGACGTTGGCGCCGGTACCCAGACGGTTCGGGAAGTTACGGGTCGAAGTGGAAACCACCGTCGCACCGTCCGCCACGCGCGCCTGGTTGCCCATGCACAGCGAGCAGCCCGGAATCTCGATACGCGCGCCGCTTTTGCCGAAGACGCTGTAGTAGCCTTCTTCGGTCAGCTGAGCCGCGTCCATCTTGGTTGGCGGCGCCACCCACAGACGGGTTGGCAGCTGGCCCTTGTGCTGATCCAGCAGCTTGCCGGCCGCGCGGAAGTGGCCGATGTTGGTCATGCAAGACCCGATGAACACTTCATCGATTTTGCTGTTGGCCACGTCGGACAGCAGGCGCGCATCGTCAGGATCGTTCGGTGCGCACAGGATCGGCTCCTTGATCTCGTTCAGATCGATGTCGATCACCGCCGCGTATTCCGCATCCGCATCGCCTTCCAGCAGTTGCGGATCCGCCAGCCATTTTTCCATGCCCTGAATACGGCGCTCAAGCGTACGGCGATCGCCGTAACCTTCGGAGATCATCCACTTCAGCAGCACGATGTTGGAGTTCAGGTACTCTTCGATCGGCGCCTTGTCCAGCTTGATGGTACAACCGGCGGCGGAACGTTCGGCGGACGCATCGGTCAGCTCAAACGCCTGCTCGACCTTCAGATCCGGCAGGCCTTCGATCTCCAGGATGCGGCCGGAGAAGATGTTTTTCTTGCCCTTCTTCTCGACGGTCAGCAAGCCTTGCTGGATCGCGTAGTAAGGGATGGCGTGCACCAGATCGCGCAGGGTGATGCCCGGCTGCATTTTGCCTTTGAAGCGCACCAGCACCGACTCAGGCATATCCAGCGGCATTACGCCGGTCGCGGCGGCAAACGCCACCAGGCCGGAACCGGCCGGGAAGGAGATGCCGATCGGGAAGCGGGTGTGGGAATCGCCGCCGGTGCCGACGGTGTCAGGCAGCAGCATGCGGTTCAGCCAGGAGTGGATCACGCCGTCGCCCGGACGCAGCGAGACGCCGCCGCGGTTCATGATGAAGTCAGGCAGCGTGTGGTGCGTGGTCACGTCGACCGGTTTCGGGTACGCGGCGGTGTGGCAGAATGACTGCATGACCAGATCGGCGGAGAAGCCGAGGCAGGCCAGGTCTTTCAGCTCATCGCGGGTCATCGGGCCGGTGGTGTCCTGAGAACCGACGGAGGTCATCTTCGGTTCGCAGTATTCGCCAGGGCGAATGCCGGCGACGCCGCAGGCGCGGCCGACCATTTTCTGCGCCAGCGAGAAGCCTTTGCTGCTGGCGGCGACCGGTTTGGCGATACGGAACACATCGCTGTGCGGCAGACCCAGCGCTTCGCGCGCCTTGGTGGTCAGGCCGCGGCCGATGATCAGCGGGATACGGCCGCCGGCGCGCACTTCATCCAGCAGCACGTCGGTTTTCAGCTCGAAGTTGGCGATCAGCGCGCCGGTTTCGTGGTTGCGCACTTCACCTTTGTATGGGTAAACGTCGATCACGTCGCCCATGTTCAGCTCGGACACGTCCACTTCGATCGGCAAGGCGCCGGCATCTTCCATGGTGTTGAAGAAGATAGGCGCAATCTTGCCGCCCAGCACCACGCCGCCGCCGCGCTTGTTCGGCACGTGCGGGATGTCGTCGCCCATAAACCACAGCACGGAGTTGGTGGCGGATTTACGGGAAGAACCGGTGCCGACCACGTCGCCGACGTAAGCCAGCGGGAAGCCTTTTTTGTTCAGCAGTTCGATCTGTTTGATCGGGCCGACGCTGCCCGGCTGATCCGGCACGATGCCTTCACGTTCGTTTTTCAGCATCGCCAGCGCGTGCAGCGGGATGTCCGGGCGCGACCAGGCGTCCGGCGCCGGAGAAAGGTCATCGGTGTTGGTTTCGCCGGTGACTTTGAACACGGTGACGGTGATCTTTTCCGCCAGCTCAGGGCGCGACAGGTACCATTCGGCGTCGGCCCAGGACTGCATGATCTGCTTGGCGTGCGGGTTACCGGCCTTGGCCTTCTCTTCCACGTCGTAGAAGTTGTCGAACATCAGCAGCGTGTGGGACAGCGCTTTGGCGGCGATAGGCGCCAGCGTTTCGTTATCCAGCGCTTCGATCAGCGGGTGAATGTTATAGCCGCCCTGCATGGTGCCTAACAGTTCAATGGCTTTCTCGGGGGTAACCAGGGGGGATGTCGCTTCACCTTTGGCGATGGCCGCCAGGAAACCTGCTTTGACGTAGGCGGCTTCGTCGACGCCCGGTGGAACACGGTTAATCAGCAGGTCTAACAGGAATTCTTCTTCGCCTTTTGGCGGATTCTTCAGTAGTTCGACCAGCGCGGCCATTTGGGTGGCGTCTAGCGGCTTAGGGGCGATGCCCTCAGCAGCACGCTCGGCTACGTGCTTACGGTATTCTTCTAGCACGACGTTCTCCTCGCTCTCATTGTCATTTATTGTGCCTGGCGTATATGCAAACCGGGTTTATACCCTTGGGGTTTCACTCTGTGGCTAGGCGATCGGCCCGTAAAGGCCCCGAAACGGTGATTGGGGCAAACAGACACGGTCAAACAGCGTTACAGCATGAAAGACTGATGGGTAGAGCGCACGGCGATATTGATGCCATCTATCCTGACGGGGCACTGCTGTCGATGTCCTGGACTGTAAGGTACAGTGCCCGGTTCCGCTCAGCCAGCATATCAGGATTTGAAACGGTTGTTAATTCGTTCACATAAAAGCAACATTAAATCTTTGCTGAATCGTTGAGCGCAGCGTAATCGGCTGCCGGACTAGCAGGGCATTATATCCATATAATTAGAATGGATATAAGCAGAGGGATTGGAATTTGGCGCAGCGGCCACAAAAAAACCGCTTTCTGAGTTTGAGCAAAAAAAACGGCTCCTTGTCAGGAGCCGCTTGTTAACCGGTCAAACCAGCAGAATTACTTCTTCTTGGCTTTCGGGTTAGGCAGGTCGGTGATGCTGCCTTCGTAGATCTCCGCCGCCAGGCCCACGGATTCGTGCAGGGTCGGGTGAGCGTGGATGGTCAGCGCGATGTCTTCCGCGTCGCAGCCCATCTCGATAGCCAGACCGATTTCACCCAGCAGTTCGCCGCCGTTGGTGCCGACAATCGCGCCACCGATGATGCGGTGAGTTTCTTTGTCGAAGATCAGTTTGGTCATGCCGTCGGCACAGTCGGAAGCGATCGCACGGCCGGAAGCCGCCCACGGGAAGGTGGAGGTTTCGTAGCTGATGCCTTTCTCTTTCGCTTCTTTCTCGGTCAGACCCACCCATGCCACTTCCGGCTCGGTGTAAGCGATGGATGGGATCACTTTCGGATCGAAGTAGTGCTTCATGCCGGCGATAACTTCTGCGGCAACGTGGCCTTCGTGCACGCCTTTGTGCGCCAGCATCGGCTGACCGACGATGTCGCCGATAGCGAAGATGTGCGGCACGTTGGTGCGCAGCTGTTTGTCGACGTTGATGAAGCCACGCTCGTCAACTTCAACACCGGCTTTGCCGGCATCCAGCAGTTTGCCGTTCGGCACGCGGCCGATCGCCACCAGCACCGCGTCGTAACGCTGTGGTTCTGCCGGCGCTTTTTTACCTTCCATCGTGACGTAGATGCCGTCTTCTTTGGCTTCTACCGCGGTCACTTTGGTTTCCAGCATCAGGTTGAACTGCTTGCTGATACGTTTGGTGAAGACTTTCACCACGTCTTTATCTGCCGCCGGGATAACCTGATCGAACATCTCAACGACGTCGATCTGTGAACCCAGCGCATGGTATACGGTGCCCATTTCCAGGCCGATGATGCCGCCGCCCATAACCAGCAGACGCTCTGGGACGGTTTTCAGCTCCAGCGCATCGGTGGAATCCCACACGCGTGGATCTTCATGAGGAATGAATGGCAGTTGGATCGGGCGAGAACCTGCAGCGATGATGGCGTTGTCGAAGTTGATGGTGGTTGGGCCGTTTTCGCCTTCAACAACCAGGGTGTTAGCGCCGGTGAACTTGCCCAGGCCGTTGACCACTTTCACTTTACGGCCTTTCGCCATGCCAGCCAGACCGCCGGTCAGCTGAGTGATGACTTTTTCTTTCCAGACGCGCACTTTGTCGATGTCGGTTTTCGGCTCGCCGAAAACGATGCCGTGTTCGGCCAGCGCTTTGGCTTCTTCGATCACTTTGGCAACGTGCAGCAGTGCTTTGGAAGGGATACATCCCACGTTCAGGCAAACCCCGCCCAGAGTGGAATAACGTTCAACCAGAACGGTTTCAAGACCTAAGTCAGCGCAACGAAAGGCTGCAGAGTAACCTGCCGGGCCCGCCCCAAGTACCACGACCTGAGTTTTAATTTCAGTACTCATCATGACCTCTTAATTGATTGTCCGGCGGGTCAGACGTCATTTTTATTGCTAATCGATCTCATAACGCCCTTCATCCACCGGGACGCTTACACCGCGAGCAGTTTACAGAATTGTTAATAATCTGCAAAGCGTGTTCGAGTGACCCGTGTCTCAACAATTTTGTCGAGTTATGCAAAATCCGACAAAACTGCTACAGAATCGTCAGGGGCGCAGCATGCTGCGCCCCTTTTGCATTACATCACCAGACGGCGAATGTCGGACAACATGTTGTTGATGATGGTGATGAAGCGCGCACCATCGGCACCGTCGATAACGCGGTGGTCGAAGGACAGCGACATCGGCATCATCAGGCGCGGCATGAACTCTTTACCGTTCCAGACCGGCTCCATCGCAGACTTGGAGACGCCCAGGATAGCCACTTCCGGCGCGTTGACGATCGGCGCGAAGTGGGTCGTCCCGATGCCGCCCAGGCTGGAGATGGTGAAGCAGCCGCCCTGCATCTCGCCCGCGGTCAGCTTGCCGTCGCGCGCTTTCTTGGAGATGGTCATCAGTTCGCGAGACAGCTCGGTGATGCTCTTCTTGTTCACGTCCTTGAACACCGGAACCACCAGGCCGTTCGGGGTATCTACCGCCACGCCGATGTTGATGTATTTCTTCAGCGTCAGCTTCTGACCGTCTTCGGACAGCGAGCTGTTGAAGCGCGGCATCTGCTCCAGAGCGGCAGCAACGGCTTTCATGATGAACACGACAGGCGTGAACTTCACGTCCAGCTTGCGCTTGGCCGCTTCTTCGTTCTGCTGTTTGCGGAACGCTTCCAGATCGGTGATGTCGGTTTTGTCGAAGTGAGTCACGTGCGGGATCATCACCCAGTTGCGGCTCAGGTTCGCACCAGAGATCTTCTGGATGCGGCCCATTTCGACTTCTTCGATCTCGCCGAACTTGCTGAAGTCCACTTTCGGCCATGGCAACATGCCTGGCAGACCGCCGCCGGCAGCGGCCGGGGCCGCTTCAGCGCGTTTCACCGCGTCTTTCACGTAAGCCTGAACGTCTTCGCGCAGGATACGGCCTTTACGACCGGTGCCTTTCACTTTCGCCAGGTTAACGCCGAATTCACGCGCCAGACGACGAATGACCGGGGTCGCGTGCACGTATGCCGCGTTCTCGGCGAACTCGCCTTTGTCGTCAGCTTTCGCAGCCGGAGCGGCGGCTTTCGCGGCGGCCGGCGCCGACGCAGCTTCCGCTTTAGCGGCTGGAGCGGCGGCAGCGGCAGGCGCAGCGCCTTCCACTTCGAACACCATGATCAGGGAGCCGGTTTTCACTTTGTCGCCGGTCGCGATCTTGATCTCTTTCACGGTACCCGCGAACGGTGCAGGCACTTCCATGGAGGCCTTGTCGCCCTCCACGGTAATCAGAGACTGCTCGGCGGCAACCTTGTCGCCCACCTTCACCATCACTTCGGTCACTTCGACTTCGTCACCGCCGATATCCGGCACGGCGACGTCTTTGGCCGCAGAGGCCGCAGGCGCTGCAGCGGCGGCAGGAGCTTCAACCGCAGCCGGGGCCGCAGCGGAAGCGGCGCCGGCCACTTCGAACACCATGATCAGGGAGCCGGTTTTCACTTTGTCGCCGGTCGCGATCTTGATCTCTTTCACGGTGCCCGCGAACGGCGCAGGGACTTCCATGGAAGCCTTGTCGCCTTCCACGGTGATCAGGGACTGCTCGGCTTCCACCTTGTCGCCCACTTTCACCAGGATCTCGGTCACTTCGACTTCGTCGGCGCCGATGTCCGGCACGGCAACGTCTTTGGCCGCAGCGGCGGCCGGGGCAGCTGCTGCTGCTGCCGGTTTTTCTTCCACTTTCGCAGCCGGTGCAGCTTCCGCTGCGCCTGCCGCTTCGAAGATCATGATCAGTTTGCCGGTTTCGGTTTTATCGCCGACCGCCACTTTGATCTCTTTCACCACGCCCGCCTGCGGGGATGGCACTTCCATGGAAGCCTTGTCGCCTTCCACGGTGATCAGCGATTGTTCCGCTTCAACTTTATCGCCGACCTTCACCAGAATCTCGGTGATTTCGACTTCATCTGCACCGATGTCCGGTACGTTGATTTCGATAGACATTATTCAGTACCTCTTAGGCCAGACGCGGGTTAACTTTTTCCGGGTTGATGTCGAATTTCTTGATTGCATCGGCAACCACAGAAGCTTCGATCTCACCGCGTTTAGCCAGTTCACCCAGAGCAGCAACCACCACGTAGGATGCATCGACTTCGAAGTGGTGACGCAGGTTTTCGCGGCTGTCCGAACGACCGAAGCCGTCAGTGCCCAGTACGCGATAGTCGCTGGCCGGCACATAAGTACGAACCTGTTCGGCGAACAGTTTCATGTAGTCGGTAGAAGCTACCGCCGGCGCGTCGCTCATCACCTGAGCGATGTAAGGCACGCGTGGCGTTTCGGTTGGGTGCAGCATGTTCCAGCGCTCGCAATCCTGGCCGTCGCGCGCCAGTTCGGTGAACGAGGTCACGCTGTAGGTGTCGGAACCCACGCCGTAGTCCTTCGCCAGGATCTGCGCAGCTTCGCGCACGTGGCGCAGGATGGCGCCGGAGCCCAGCAGCTGTACCTTGCCTTTGCTGCCTTCCAGCGTTTCCAGCTTGTAGATACCCTTGCGGATACCTTCTTCCGCACCCTGCGGCATCGCAGGCATGTGGTAGTTCTCGTTCAGCGTGGTCAGGTAGTAGTACACGTTTTCCGGGTTGTCGCCATACATGCGCACCAGACCGTCGTGCATGATCACCGCCACTTCGTACGCGTAAGCCGGATCGTAAGAGATGCAGTTAGGGATGGTCAGAGACTGAATGTGGCTGTGGCCATCTTCGTGCTGCAGACCTTCGCCGTTCAGGGTAGTACGGCCCGAGGTCCCGCCGATCAGGAAGCCGCGCGCCTGTTGGTCGCCCGCTGCCCAGCACAGGTCGCCGATACGTTGGAAACCGAACATCGAGTAGTAGATGTAGAACGGAATCATCGGCAGATCGTTGGTGCTGTAGGAAGTCGCTGCGGCCAGCCAGGAAGAAGCTGCGCCCAGTTCGTTGATGCCTTCCTGCAGGATTTGGCCTTTCTCGTCTTCTTTGTAGTAAGCAACCTGTTCACGGTCCTGCGGGGTGTACTGCTGGCCGTTCGGGCTGTAGATACCGATCTGACGGAACAGACCTTCCATACCGAAGGTACGCGCTTCGTCGGCGATGATTGGCACCAGGCGATCTTTGATCGACTTGTTCTTCAGCATCACGTTCAGGGCACGCACGAAGGCGATAGTGGTGGAGATCTCTTTGTTCTGCTCTTCCAGCAGCGAGCTGAAATCTTCCAGCGCCGGCATTTCCAGCTTCTGGGTGAACTCCGGCAGACGCGTCGGCACGTAGCCTTTCAGCGCCTGGCGACGTTCGTGCAGGTATTTGTACTCTTCGGAATCTTTCTCGAAGGTGATGTACGGCAGTTTTTCGATGTCAGCATCGGCAACCGGCACGTTGAAACGATCGCGGAAGTGGTGAACCCCTTCCATGTTCATTTTCTTCACCTGGTGAGCGATGTTTTTACCTTCCGCGGTTTCACCCATGCCGTAACCTTTGATGGTGTGGGCCAGGATAACGGTCGGTTTGCCTTTGGTGTCCTGCGCTTTTTTCAGTGCAGCGAAGATTTTCTTCGGATCGTGACCACCACGGTTCAGCGCCCAGATTTCGTCGTCGGTCATGTCTTTGACCAGCGCCGCGGTTTCCGGGTAACGGCCGAAGAAGTGCTCGCGCACGTAAGCGCCGTCTTTGGATTTGAAGGTCTGGTAGTCGCCGTCCAGGGTCTCGTTCATCAGCTGAACCAGTTTACCGCTGGTGTCTTTACGCAGCAGTTCGTCCCAACGGCCGCCCCAGATCACTTTCAGCACCTGCCAGCCTGCGCCGGAGAAGATGCCTTCCAGTTCGTTGATGATCTTGCCGTTGCCGGTGACCGGGCCGTCCAGGCGCTGCAGGTTGCAGTTGATGACGAACACCAGGTTGTCCAGCTTCTCGCGGGTCGCGATGGTGATGGCGCCTTTGGATTCCGGCTCATCCATCTCGCCGTCGCCCAGGAAGGCGTAAACGGTCTGCTCAGAGGTGTCTTTCAGGCCGCGGTGTTCCAGGTATTTCAGGAACTTCGCCTGATAGATGGCGCTGATTGGGCCCAGGCCCATGGATACGGTCGGGAACTGCCAGAATTCCGGCATCAGCTTAGGATGCGGGTAAGAGGACAGGCCTTTGCCGTGCACTTCCTGACGGAAGTTGTTCATTTGTTCTTCGGTCAGGCGGCCTTCAAGGAAGGCACGCGCGTAAACGCCCGGAGAGATGTGGCCCTGGAAGTACACCAGGTCGCCGCCGTCTTTCTCGTTGCGTGCGCGGAAGAAGTGGTTAAAGCAGACTTCATAGAAGGTCGCGGAAGACTGGAAGGAAGCCATGTGGCCGCCCAGCTCCAGGTCTTTTTTGGATGCGCGCAGAACGGTCATGACCGCGTTCCAACGGATCGCAGAGCGAATGCGGCGTTCCAGATCCAGGTTGCCTGGGTAGGCCGGTTCGTCTTCTACCGCGATGGTGTTGACGTAGTTGTGCGCTGCAGCACCGGCCGCAACGTTAACGCCGCCTTTGCGGGCTTCTCCCAATACCTGATCAATCAGAAACTGAGCTCGCTCAACACCCTCTTCACGGATGACCGATTCGATCGCCTGCAGCCAGTCGCGGGTTTCGATCGGATCCACGTCATTGTTTAAACGTTCTGACATGGTGGTATTCCTTATCTGTCTAATGGTTTGTTTGGAGCCTGTCTTCCTGTGCTCTGTGCAAAAACACACGAAGACAGGCCCATCAGTTTAGTTGCCGCTTAAGTACTTAACTAAGTACCTCGAACTTAACCCCCGCAGGCTGGTGTACCCTGAAGAGGACAGCTCTTAATCCTTGCGTTGCTGGAGACGCCGTAGCGATCTCTCGCGCCGAGTATGCTCCCGGCTGAGATCCAGCAAGATTTCCTCGATAAACGCCAAGTGGCGATGCGAGGCTTCACGGGCCTTTTCCGGCTCGCGTGCCACAATCGCCTCAAAAATTCCGGCGCGGTGGCTGCTCACTTTTGCCAACATCTCACGGCGCGAGTAGAGCAATTCAAAGTTCTGACGCACGTTCTGTTCCAGCATCGGCCCCATGCAGCGTAGCAGGTGAAGTAACACAACGTTGTGGGCAGCTTCGGTCACGGCGATTTGATACTGCATGACCGCATCGGCTTCGGCGTCGAGATCGCCGCTGTCTTGAGCCTGTTGAATCACGATGTGGCAGTCGCGGATGCGCGCCAGATCTTCATCGGTGCCGCGCAGCGCCGCGTAATAGGCGGCAATGCCTTCCAGCGCGTGACGGGTTTCCAGCAGATCGAACTGTGATTCGGGATGGTCGGCCAGCAGCTCGGCCAGCGGATCGCTGAAGCTCTGCCACAGATTAGTTTGCACGAAGGTGCCGCCGCCCTGACGACGCAGGAGCAGCCCTTTCGCTTCCAGGCGCTGAATGGCCTCTCTCAGAGAAGGACGGGAGACATCAAATTGTTTCGCCAGCTCGCGCTCCGGAGGCAGTTTTTCGCCTGGGCGCAGTGTCCCCTCGAGGATCAGATATTCGAGCTGTTGCTCGATAACATCTGACAACTTGGGTTGGCGGATTTTGCTGTAGGCCATGAGTGAATTCTTCTCTGCGAATGGCGCGGAGTCAATTGGTAATACCAATTTCAAAAACGTGACGGTAAAGTAACAAAGTATTCACCTCCTGTCCATACGGGCCTTGATCGAAATCAGGTTACCCGCACATTTTAACACCCCGCTGAAAACCCCGCTGCAAACCGGTAACGCCGTGATGGTATTACCATTTACGCGCCGGGTTGGGGATTTAACTTTTACCAAACCTTACGCAAGGCAGAGTGCAAACTTTTTGCCCAAGTTTTATTGCATGGTTATGACGCTTTAATGAATGGCTATTTGGCGAGCAGCGCCACGGTGATTCGTTCACTATTTGAACGCGCGCCGCCGCTCGGATCTACGTTATTTTTGCGCATTATGTGATTTGTTGCTTATTTCATGCACTGAATCCCCCCTGCCGTCACACAACCCGCATTTTGTTTCCTAAACTGCTGCAATCTTAATCACTCACACGACAAAGCAGGTGCAAACCGACGCGCATAACATTATTCTCTGCCAAACGGTAGCGGCGCCGTGGAATTAATAGCTATAACGCCGTAAATAAAACAAAACACACATCGTAACCACTGCTTTACAGGCATGTGGGCATTCACAACGACAGAGGGTTTGATTGATGGATGGTCAACAGCATGGTGACCAGCTGAAACGCGGCCTGAAAAACCGCCATATTCAGCTCATCGCCTTAGGTGGCG
This sequence comes from Serratia sp. CY29653, assembly GCF_052169255.1. NCBI lineage: Bacteria > Pseudomonadati > Pseudomonadota > Gammaproteobacteria > Enterobacterales > Yersiniaceae > Serratia > Serratia sp. CY29653. The sequence continues at coordinate 63,287 of NZ_JBJNLC010000003.1, forward strand.
CAATCGGCACCGGGTTATTTCTCGGTATCGCTCAAACAATAAAAATGGCCGGCCCGTCAGTGCTTCTCGGCTACGCCATCGGCGGCTTCATCGCGTTTCTGATCATGCGCCAGCTGGGGGAGATGGTGGTGGAAGAGCCGGTTGCCGGTTCCTTCAGCCACTTCGCCTACAAATACTGGGGCAACTTCGCCGGCTTCGCCTCCGGCTGGAACTACTGGGTGCTGTATGTCCTGGTGGCGATGGCGGAACTGACCGCGGTCGGCATCTACGTGCAGTACTGGTGGCCGGAGATCCCCACCTGGGTTTCCGCCGCGGTATTCTTCCTGGCGATCAACGCCATCAACCTGGCCAACGTCAAAGTTTACGGCGAGATGGAGTTCTGGTTCGCCATCATCAAGGTGGTGGCGATTATCGGCATGATCGTGTTCGGCGCCTACCTGCTGTTCAGCGGCATGGGCGGCCCGGAGGCCACCGTCACCAATCTGTGGGCGCAGGGCGGGTTCTTCCCGAACGGCGTCATGGGCCTGGTGATGGCGATGGCGGTGATCATGTTCTCCTTCGGCGGCCTCGAGCTGGTCGGCATCACCGCCGCCGAAGCCGACGACCCGCAAAAGAGCATTCCGAAAGCCACCAATCAGGTGATCTACCGCATCCTGATCTTCTATATCGGTTCGCTGGCCATTCTGCTGTCGCTGTACCCGTGGGGCAAAGTGGTCGAAGGCGGCAGCCCGTTCGTGCTGATCTTCCACGCGCTGAACAGCAACCTGGTGGCGACCGTGCTGAACATCGTGGTGCTCACCGCCGCGCTGTCGGTGTACAACAGCTGCGTCTACTGTAACAGCCGCATGCTGTACGGCCTGGCGCAGCAGGGCAACGGCCCGAAAAGCCTGTTGAAGGTCGACGGCCGCGGTGTGCCGGTGGTGGCCATCGGCATTTCCGCCCTCGCCACCGCGCTGTGCGTGCTGATTAACTACCTGATCCCGGGCCGCGCCTTCGAACTGTTGATGGCGTTGGTGGTATCGGCGCTGGTGATCAACTGGGCGATGATCAGCCTGGCGCACCTGAAGTTCCGCGCCGCTAAAAATCGCGAAGGTGTGGTGCCGAAGTTCAAAGCGTTCTGGTACCCGTTCAGCAACTACCTGTGCCTGCTGTTCATGGCCGGCATCCTGGTGATCATGTACCTGACGCCGGGCATTCAAATCTCGGTGCTGCTGATCCCGGTGTGGGTGGCGATCCTGGCCGTCGGTTACGCCATCAAACAGCGCAGCCAACGCGTCGACGGCGTCACCAGCCGTTGAACCCCGTGACCGCGCAATAAAATGGCCCGCTGATGCGGGCCATTTTTTTCGCCTGAACGCCGCTTATTTGCGCAGCGCTTTCACCTGTTCGGCGGTGATGTCCGCCGGCAAGCCGCCCCAGGTCACGCGCAGATAATTCACCAGCTCCGCCACGTCGGCATCGCTCAGCCGTTCGCCGAAGCCCGGCATGCTCTGCATGCTTTCGCCGTTCGGGAACTGCTGAGCCGGCAGGCCGTCCAGCACCGACACGATCAGGTTCTTGCCGTCCACCTGGCGCAGCGTGGCGTTATCGCGCATCGCCGGTGCGACGTGCGGTTTGCCCTCGCCTTCGCGGGCGTGGCAGCCGGCGCACTGATCCAGATAGGCCATGCGCCCGGCATCGCTGCCCTGGCCCATTTTCACCGGCACCGCCGCCGGCGGCTGCTCGCCCATCAGATACAGCGCCAGCGCCTGATGGTCTTCCGGCGTTAAATGCCGGGTGCTGAGATCCACCACCATGTGCATCTCGCTGAAGGCGGAACCCTGCGGCGCGAGGCCGGTGCTGAGGAAGCGGCTGATGTCCTGCGGCGTCCAGCCGCGCTGCGCCAGGCCGTGCGGCGTAATGTCCGGCGCCATGAAGCGGCCGAGATCGCCGCCCTGCATCGGCTTGGCGAGATCCATCTGCCCCAGCGCGCCGCGCGGCGTGTGGCATTCGCCACAGTGGCCCAGCACGTCGGCCAGATAGCGGCCGCGCTGCCATTGCGGCGAGCTGCCCTGCGAACTGGCCGGCAGCGGATCCTGGCTGCGGAACAGCAGGTTCCAGCCGATCAGCGCCATGCGCTGGTTGAACGGGAACGGCATCTCGTTGGCCGGAATGGCCGCGTCCACCGCCGGGCGCGTCATCAGGTAAGCGTAGATGTCGTCAGCGTCCTGACGCGACATGCCCTTGTACGAGGTATAAGGCATCGCCGGGTACAGGTGCCGCCCGCCCGGCGCCACGCCCTGCGTCAGCGCCAGGAAGAAGTCGTCCTTGGTCCAGCGCCCGATGCCGTGGTCGGCCGACGGCGTCAGATTGCTGCCGTAAATCGTGCCGAACGGCGTTTCCAGCGGATAGCCGCCGGCCAACGGCGCCCCGCCGCTGGCGGTATGACAGGCGGCGCAGTCGGCGGCCTGCGCCAGATAGCGGCCGCGGGCGATCTGTTCGGCGCCGGCGGTCACCTGCTGCACCGGGCCGTCGTAACGGCGGTTTTCCCGCCACCACAGCAGCGCAATCACCACGATCGCCACCAGCACAATCAATACTGCGAGACGTTTTTTCATTGCGCCGTCTCCTTCAGCAGGCCCGGCGTTTTCAGCACCACGTCGCGCACCGCTTCGTAGTAACGCACGTAGCCGGTGCAGCGGCAGATGTGGCTGTCCAACGCCTGCTCGATGGCGCTTTCCAGCTGCTCGCGAGCGATAGGTTCACGCTTGAGCTTTTCCACGAAAATGGTGGCGGCATTGACGAAGCCCGGCGTGCAATAGCCGCACTGGAAGCTGTAGTGCTCCAGAAACGCCTGCTGGATCGGCGACAGTTCAACCACCTCGCCCTGCTCGTCCACCCTGGCGTGGCCTTCGACGGTACGCACTTTCTTGCCGTTGAAGAAATGCGCGCCGGTGATGCAGGTGCGCACCTCTTCGCTGGTGCCGCTCGGGTGATCGACGATTGCCACGCAGGCGTGGCAAATGCCCTGCCCGCAGCCGAGGCGCGAGCCGGTCAGGTCAAGGTATTCGTGCAGGAAATCGATCATCATCAGGCCTTCCGGCACCTCGATTGGGCCGTACTGCTTCTGGTTGATGGTCAGGGAGATCGGCTGGGTTTTAATGCTCATTGTAATACCTCACGAATATTTTCTGCACGAACGGGCAAATCACGGAAACGGTGGCCGGTGGCGTCGGCGATGGCGTTGACCAGCGCGGCCACAATCGGGATCATCACCACCTCCGCCATGCCTTTCGGCGGATCGGTTTCCGACAGCGCCGGCAGGATGTCGCCACTCTGCTTCCACACCGCCACGTCGCTGGCGCGCGGCAGGTGGTAACGGTTGAAGTTCCAGGTGCCGTTGCCCGGCCCGTCTTCGTACAGCGGTAAATATTCGTGCAGCGCATGGCCGATCCCCATCGCCAGCCCGCCCTGCAGCTGGCCGGAAACCAGTTCCGGCACGATCAGGTTGCCGCACTCCATGATCGAATGGTGATTCAGCAATTCCACCTGGCCGGTGGCGATATCCACCGCCACTTCCGCCAGCGTGCCGACGGCGCTGTAGTAGGTGACCGCCGCATTGTTACGCTGGGTTGGCGGGTAGTAGATCTGCCCGCGCGCCAGCGGTTTGAATTCGCCGCCGGCGTTGCGCAGCGCCATGCCGTCGATCGGCAGGCGTTCGCTTTTGCCGCTCAGCGTGAAATCGGCCTCCGCCCACTGCCAGCGGTTGAAGACGTGCACCGCCGCGCCGGTGACGCCGCCCATCTGATAGGCCGTCTTGGCCAGCAGCTCGAGGCTCAGCACCGACATGCCCGCCGCCGTCAGGCCGCCTTCGACCCAACGCGCATCTTCACACCGCACTACCAGCGGCGCCGCCTGGCCGCCGCCGATGCCGGCCTGCCACAGCGCCATCGCCGCCGGCCACAGGCCGTGATCGAAGATCAGGCGCGCCGCTTCGCGGGTGCTGTGCGAGAAGTAATAGGCCGAGTTGCTGGCGCTGGACGGCGAACAGTAGCTCGGCGTCCAGTTAGGGTTGGTTTGCAGCTTGTCCTGCTCCTCCTGCGACATCAGGTAGGGATCGCCGCTGGTGACCATCGGCAGCACCGACCAGTCGGTGACCGAGAAATGCGCTTCGTCGGCCGGTTTGCCCAGCCACTGTGCGCACAGCACCGACTGCGAGGTCGACATGCCGGTACCCATCTCCGCGCCGCTGTGATGCAGCGTGATGCGGCCGTCTTCGCTCAGCTCCACCCGGGCGAACGAGGTTTCCGCCCCGGTGCCGAAGTCTTTCTGCACGCAGCCGAAGCCAACGCCATAGCGCTTGCCGGGATGGCGGCTCTCAAACTCGGCCTTGCGTTCGGCGCGCTTGAGCCACATCTCATGCTTCGCCGCCTTCTCCAGCACTTCATCGGCGCGGATCGCACCGGCCGGGATCGCCCCCTGGGTGTTTTTCATGCCGGATTTCAGCACGTTGCGCAGGCGGAACTCGATCGGGTCGATCTTCAGCTCGGCGGCCAGCTCATCCACCATCATCTCGGTGGCGGCCATGCTCTGCAGCGTGCCGTAACCGCGCGCCGAGCCGGCGTCGATGGCGCGTGAGGCCAGCCCGACCGACGACAGATCGCTTTTCGGGAAGTAGTAAATCGACTGCGCGGCGGTCGCGCCGACCATCACCACCGAAGGGGTAAAGTTGCTGCGGCCGCCGCCGTCCGCGGTCATGTCGCCGAGGAACGACTGCATGACGCCGGTCTGCTTATTCACCGCGATGCGGTAATTCATGTCGAACGCGTGGCGCTTCAGCGCCGTCTGGAACTGCTCGAAGCGATCGTTGGCCAGGCGCACCGGGTGGCCGTCGCCGTACATCGCCGCCACCGCGCCGTAATACGGGAAGTTGTAGTGATCTTTCGAGCCGTAGCCCACGGTGTAGCACGGGTGCAGGATCAGCTGTTTCACCGGCGGGTTGCGCTTGGCCAGCATGCGCGGCATCTCGTCGGCCACTTCCTGCGGCGACTGGGTCGGCACCACCAGATGCAGCGTTTGCGTCTCGGCGTCGAACCAGCCGTTGGCGTTGTCCGGCTCCAGCGCCGAGGTGTCGATCGACTGCGTGGTGTAGCGGCGCGACATCACCAGCCAATCGGCCGGCGGATTGGCCATCTCGTCGGCGATCAGGCCCGCATAGCGCATGCCTTCCTGATCCAGCTTGCCGCCCTCGCGCCCTTCCGGCCACACCGGCAGGTGTTTTTTCATCGACACCGGGAAGATCGGCGTGTCCTTCAGGCTGGAGAAGCGATCGTCGTCGAACGGTTGATGGCCCCCCACCCGCACATAGCGGAAGCTGCCCCAGGGATCGCGCTCCAGCGGGCCGGTGACCGCGCCGTATTTGATGGTTTCCTCACGGAATTTCAGCTTGTCCTTGGCGAAGCGGAAACGGGCGAAGTCGTGATAGATCAGTATCGCCACCGCCTGGCCGAGATAGGCCGGGGTTTTGCCGCTCGGCAGCAGCATGTCGTCGCCGTAGAACGCCGGGAAGGCCAGGCCGTCGCGCGCCAGATCTTCCGCCGTCACCAGGCGATCCGGCTGCAGGTCGTCCCCCAGCAGCGACAGATCGACGCCCTCGAACAGCCGGTCGGCTTTAGTGACGCGAAGAATGAAGGCGTGCGCCTGTTTCTGCGGCCAGTGCGGCATGTCCACCGCGCGGATGTCGCGCGCGAACACCTTCTGCCCCATGACCTTGGCGCGGCCATCGATACGGAAACGGACGCGTTTGGTCTGCGGATCCCAGTTGGGTGACTGGAGGATTTTTTGCTCGAACAGCGCGGCGTAGGCGCGGCTGTACAGGGGCGCGAGGTACACGGACACCCCCGCAATCACGGCGCCTTTGATAAAGCGGCGCCGCGACGGGTTGAAATTGCTCATAAATAAGTCCTTCACGTCTTTCTTGTAATTGGTTTTTGTTCGCGGTGTTGTTGCGCAAACGCTGACGACCTTGCCGTAGACGTCATAAGCATATGCTTATAACTAAAATTATGTGATGATTAACAGGCTGTTTTCAACAAAAAAACATTTACAAAACACAGGTAGTTTGTAGGCTAATAAATAATTTGCGCAAACGCGGACTTCAACCATGACCACGGGCATTGTCATTACCGCCGCCGGACGCGGGGAGCGCTTTATTCAGGCCGGCGGCCGGGGCAACAAATTGAACGCCGGATTTGCCGATGCGGCGGGCGAGCGGCGATCGCTGTTCGAACACACCCTGCACCAGGCGCTGGCCTCCGGCCTGCCGGTACAGGTGGTGACCCGGCCGGATAATCTGCCGGTGCTGGCCGCCTGCGCCGCCAACCAGGTACCGGTCACCCTGCTCGCCAGCGCGGGCCTCGGCGACTCGATCGCCGCGGGCGTTGCGGCCACGCCGCACTGGCAGGGCTGGCTGATTCACCTGGCCGATATGCCGTTCGTCGGCGCCGATGTTTTCCGGCAGGTGGCGGATGCCTTACGGCAGCACGCGATCGTGCGCCCCTGCTATGCGCAACAGCCCGGTCATCCGGTCGGTTTTTCCGCTCTATTGCGCAAACCCCTTTGCCAACTGCGCGGCGATAATGGCGCGCGTGAACTGCTGCAAGGCGCGGCAGTGCACCTGCTGCCGCTTGAGCAACCCGGCGTCGTGCAGGATATTGATCTTCCATCGCAACTCCCGGCCAGCGAGTAAATTCACCTATGCAACATCTTGACGTCACCGTGGTCAGCCAGGCGATAAGCTGGCTGCAGCAACAGCCGGTCTGGTTATGTACCGTGCTCAGCACCTACGGCTCTTCGCCGCGCTCGCCGGGCGCGCTGATGGCGGCGACCCGCGATGGCCGCTACAGCGGCTCGCTGTCGGGCGGCTGCGTGGAGGAAGATTTTTTGCGCCGCGTGGCCGCCGGGGAGTATCAGGCGGCCAGCCAGGTGATTCGCTACGGTGAAGGCGGCATGACGCCCAACGTGGCGCTGCCCTGCGGCGGCGTGCTGGACGTGCTGATCGAATACCTGCCGGCGAGTGAAGCCAGCATCGCTTACCTGCGGCGCATCGCCGGCGCGCTGGAAGGGCACCACGCGTTGATCAAACGCCTGACGCTGCCCAACGCCTGCCACAGCCTCGAGCAGAGCCACTTCACCAGCGCCACCCAGGTCGAACGCCGGCTTGAGCAGATCACCCTGCACATCGCGGCCGCGCCGCGCCTGCTGATCGCCGGGCTGTCCAGCGTGGCGCTGTACTGCGCCGATTTCGCCGTGGCGCTGGGGTTTGAGGTGCTGGTGTGCGAGAACCGCCCGGAGGCGCTGGATAACTTTGCCGCCGAGCTGAAACCGGGCGTGACGTTGCTGCGTCAGTTTCCGGCCAAATTCATTGAGGAAGGGGGTTGCCACGCCAATACCGCCGTCGTGGCGCTGACCCACGATCCGCGCATGGACGACCTGACGCTGATGGAAGCGATCCACACCCCGGCGTTTTACATCGGCGCCATGGGCTCGCTCAGAAACAGCGCGCGGCGGCGCCAGCGTTTGCAGCAGATTGCCGAATTCACCCCGCAGGAGCTGGAACGCATCCATGCGCCGATCGGCCTACCGCTGGGCAGCAAAACCCCGGCGGAGATCGCCCTGGCGGTGATGGCGGCGATCGTGCAGCAAAAAAACCGGCTGCCGGCCGCCGACGGGCTCAATGCAGCGGCACCACCGGCACCAGATGCTGCAGCTCCAGATGCAGCTCCTCTTTCCCGCTCAGCGAATAGCTGAACACCGTAATGTCCGGCCCGTCACCGCGGGCCAGCCCCATTTCGGGCAGCACCTGCGTGTAGATTTGAATGATGTGGTCATTGAGCGCCACCGGCTTGCCGGAATAGCGAAAACGGCAAAACTCGCCGTGGATCTCCGGCAACGGCTCCAGCACCACGCCTTCGCGCAGCGGGTATTCCGTCGTCACGCCCAGGGTATAATCGACCCTGACCCGCTCGCCGTCCGGCACCAGTTGGGTAAACGAATAGGTTTGCGTCGGGCGCTCGCCCAATAAGGTATAGAACTGCGCCCGCAGCGCGCTGCGCTGCGGCAGGTGCGACTTGTCCAGCTTCTCGATATCCAGGTGATAAGCGTACTGCTTGCCGTGAAAGGCGTATTGCCCGCTGGCGATGCTGACGCGTTCGACCTGAATATCGCCCGGCTGGCTGGCCGCCAGCGAACGCACCAGATTACTGAAGTCCTGCTTGCGGGCATGGCGATAGACGCTGGGCGATTCGGCGAAGTGTTTCTTGAAACAGCGCGAGAACGTCTGCTGGTTATCGAATTGGTATTCGACCGAGATATCGAGGATGCTCTTCTGCGTGAAACGCAAGGCGAAGGCGGCGAGATAGAGGCGGCGAGCGCGGATATACGAAGCTAACGATAATCCGGTCTGCTTCTTGAACATGCGCTGCAGATACCATTTCGTATAGCCTGACTTGGCGGAAACGATATCCAACGACAGCGGATTGGTCAGATTATCCTCAATCCAGACCAGCAATTCCTTGATATGACTTTCCTGCGTACTCATGTGCTTGCCGAGCCTTCTGTTGCCGATATTCCATTAGTCGAATTTTAGTGCTGTCCGCGTAGGGTATACAGGTTAAAACTCGCCGTCCAGCAGGCTACAGGACTTTACACAATCCCCTTCACCGCCCGCAGGCGGCGAAGGGGGCCGCGCTTATTTCAGGCAGCTGGAGCACTGACCGGCCTGGATCTTCTGGAAGAAGTCATTGCCTTTGTCATCCACCAGGATAAACGCCGGGAAATCTTCCACCTCGATTTTCCAGATCGCTTCCATGCCCAGCTCAGGGTACTCCACGCACTCCAGGCTCTTGATGCTCTGCTGCGCCAGCACCGCCGCCGGGCCGCCGATGCTGCCGAGATAGAAACCGCCGTGCTTGTGGCAGGCATCCGTTACCTGCTGGCTGCGGTTGCCTTTCGCCAGCATGATCATGCTGCCGCCGTGGGATTGCAGCAGATCGACGTAGGAGTCCATACGCCCGGCGGTGGTTGGCCCCAGCGAACCGGACGCGTAGCCTTCCGGCGTTTTGGCCGGGCCGGCGTAGTAGATCGGGTGATCCTTGACGTACTGCGGCAGGCCTTCACCGCGATCCAGGCGTTCTTTCAGCTTGGCGTGCGCGATATCACGGCCGACGATGATGGTGCCGCTCAGCGACAGGCGGGTGGAAACCGGGTACTGCGACAGCTGTTTGAGGATCTCGGCCATCGGACGGTTGAGATCGACCTTGATCGCCTCGCCCTCCCCGGCCTGGCGCAGCTCCTGAGGAATGAATTTCCCCGGATTGTGCTCCAGTTTTTCCAGCCAGATGCCGTCGCGGTTGATTTTGCCTTTGATGTTGCGATCCGCGGAGCAGGAGACGCCCATGCCGACCGGGCACGACGCGCCGTGGCGCGGCAGGCGCACCACGCGGATATCGTGCGCGAAGTATTTGCCGCCGAACTGCGCGCCCAGCCCCAGGTTCTGCGCTTCTTGCAGCAGTTCCGCTTCAAGTTCCAGATCGCGGAACGCCTGGCCATGCTCGTTGCCTTCGGTCGGCAGGCCATCGTAATACTTGGTCGAGGCCAGCTTGACGGTTTTCAGCGTCGCTTCCGCCGAGGTGCCGCCGATGACGAACGCCACGTGGTACGGCGGGCAGGCCGCAGTGCCCAGCGTGCGCATCTTGTCGACCAGGTAGTTTTTCAGTTTGCCCGGCGACAGCAGCGCCTTGGTTTCCTGGTACAGATAGGTTTTGTTGGCGGAACCGCCGCCCTTGGCGATGCACAGGAACTTGTACTCTTCGCCGTCCACGCTGTAGAGATCGATCTGCGCCGGCAGGTTGCTGCCGGTATTGACCTCTTTGTACATATCCAGCGCGGCGTTCTGCGAATAGCGCAGGTTCTCTTCGATGTAGGTGTTGTAGACCCCGCGCGACAGCGCTTCTTCATCGCCGCCGCCGGTCCAGACGCGCTGGCCCTTTTTGCCGACGATGATCGCCGTGCCGGTATCCTGGCAGGTCGGTAAAATACCCTTGGCGGCGATTTCTGAGTTACGCAGAAATTGCAGCGCAACGTACTTGTCGTTTTCGCTGGCGTCCGGATCGTCGAGGATATCGGCCACCTGCTGTTGGTGCGCCGGGCGCAGCATGAACGAGGCGTCGTGGAACGCATGCTGGGCAAGCAGGGTTAACGCTTCAGGGGCAACTTTCAGTATTTCCTGGCCTTCAAACTCGCTCACGGAAACGTGGTCGCGGCTCAGCAGATAATATTCGGTATCGTCTTTCTTCAGCGGGAACGGATCTTGATAGTGGAACGGTTTATTCGACATTGATCTCTCACTTGCAACATCAGCTGCGTTAAATTCACACTTGCGGCGCGCGAGGCGGCGCCTTGTCAAAAAACTGCCTCCACCTTACGTATTTTTAATCAGTCAGTTATTGCGCCAAATCGCAAAATAACCGCTCTTTGCGTAAGGGATTACCACAGGCGGCGTTTCAACCTTGTCCGGTGAGAACTGCGGGTACAGGCTCATCATGCACGCTTTATTATCCCGCAGTTAACACATTGATTACAATCCATCGGCGGCGATCGTCTTATCAATGTGGCGAAAAAGCGCCGGATGCGATTTGCGCCGGGGCGTATTGTCAGCCGCCGCGCCATTGCTTAAGCTAGCCGCAATGAACAAACCGAGAATCCCTATCGCGCTGCAACAAGCGGTGATGCGCTGCCTGCGAGAAAAGCTGCAGTTGGCTCGTCGGCATTTTGCCGTCGAGTTCCCCGAACCCAGCATCGTCTATCAGCAACGCGGCACCAGCGCGGGCACCGCTTGGCTGCAAAGCTGGGAAATCCATCTGAACCCGGTGCTGCTGCTGGAAAACCAACAGCCGTTTATCGATGAAGTGGTGCCGCACGAGCTGGCGCATCTGCTGGTGTTTCGCCAATTCGGCCGGGTAGCGCCGCACGGCCGCGAATGGCGCTGGGTGATGGAAAGCGTGCTGCTGACGCCCGCCAGCCGCACTCATCGTTTCGAAACCGCCTCGGTGCAAAGCAAAACCTTCCCCTACCGCTGCGGCTGCGGGCAGCACCAGCTCACCATTCGCCGCCATAACCGCGTGCTGCGCGGCGAAAGCGAATACCGCTGCCGCCGGTGCGGTGAAAAACTGAAATTTATTGCTAGCGAGAACCTTTAGTTAAACGATTTATACGTTAAAACAAGTAAATATCGCCATTTGCCACTGCCGGCAAGTTCCGTTACCCTGCCTGCTTTTCCAATTTTGAGCTGTTTTGGAATATGCTTCGCAGAATTTTGTTTATGGCGGTTTTCGCCGCAGGCGCCGCACAGGCGCACGGCATCAATAACTTCTCTCAAGCCAAGACGGCGGCGGCCAAGATTAACCAGGATGCGCCGGGCAGTTTTTACTGCGGCTGCCGCATCGAGTGGCAAGGCAAGAAGGGCATTCCCGATCTCGCCGGCTGCGGCTATCAGGTGCGTAAAAACGCCCAGCGCGCGCAACGCATCGAGTGGGAACACGTGGTGCCTGCCTGGCAATTCGGCCACCAGCTGCAGTGCTGGCAGGACGGCGGGCGCAAAAACTGCAACAAGGACGCCACCTACCGCCAGATAGAAACCGATCTGCACAACCTGCAGCCGGCGATCGGCGAAGTGAACGGCGACCGCAACAACTTCATGTACAGCCAATGGAACGGCGGCGCGGGCCAGTACGGGCAATGCCCAATGAAGGTGGACTTCAAGAATAAACAGGCGGAGCCGCCCGCCCGCGCCCGCGGCGCCATTGCCCGCACCTACTTCTACATGCGCGATCGCTACCAGCTGCGGCTGTCACGCCAGCAAACCCAGCTGTTCGAGGTGTGGAACCGGCAATATCCGGTGAGCCAATGGGAATGTCAGCGCGAAGCACGTATCGCCAAGGTGCAGGGCAACCACAACTCCTATATTCAACGGGCTTGTCAGCAGCGGAAAAGCTAACCTACTATAGCCTTTATCTTTCATGGCGCCGCCAACCCGCGGCGCCGTTTCGTCAGGATCAGACTACCCATGCGCATACCCCGCATTTACCATCCGCAGCCGTTGACCGATCGGGCGGAGATCGCCCTTAGCGAGGACGCCGCCAACCACGTCGGCCGCGTGCTGCGCATGAGCGCCGGCCAGGCGCTGCAGCTGTTCGACGGCAGCAACCAGGTGTTCGACGCCGAGATAGTTCGGGTGGACAAAAAGAGCGTGCTGGTGCGCCTCGGCGACGGCCGCGTGGACGACATCGAATCGCCGCTCAACCTGCATCTGGGCCAGGTGATCTCGCGCGGCGAGAAGATGGAGTTCACCATCCAGAAATCCATCGAGCTGGGCGTCAACGTCATTACCCCGCTGTTTTCCGAGCGCTGCGGCGTCAAACTGGACGGCGAGCGTCTGGCGAAGAAAATCCAGCAATGGCAAAAGATCGCCATCGCCGCCTGCGAACAGTGTGGCCGCAACCGCATTCCCGAAATCCGCGAGGCGATGTCGCTGGAAGCCTGGTGCGCCGAACAAGACGGCAGCCTGAAGCTCAACCTGCATCCGCGCGCCAGCCACAGCATCAACACACTGCCGCAGCCGGTAGACCGCGTCCGCCTGCTGATCGGCCCGGAAGGCGGTTTGTCCGCCGACGAAATCGCCATGACCACCGGCCACGGATTTACTGATATTCTGTTGGGGCCACGCGTGCTGCGTACCGAAACCACAGCGCTCACCGCCATTACCGCTCTGCAGGTCCGCTTCGGCGACTTGGGTTAAAGGAGAAAAGATGATTAAGCTCGGCATCGTGATGGATCCTATCGATTCCATCAACATCAAGAAAGACACCAGCTTCGCCATGCTGCTCGAAGCGCAGCGCCGCGGTTACGAATTGCACTACATGGAGATGAACGATCTCTATCTGCACGCCGGTGACGGGCGCGCCCGCACCCGCCTGCTGAGCGTGAAGGAAGACAAGGAAAACTGGTTCAGCTTCGGCAGCGAGCAGGATCTGGCGCTGCACGATCTGGACGTGATCCTGATGCGCAAGGATCCGCCGTTCGATACCGAATACATCTACGCGACCTACATTCTGGAGCGCGCCGAGGTCAAAGGCACGCTGGTGGTCAACAAGCCGCAAAGCCTGCGCGACTGCAACGAGAAGCTGTTCACCGCCTGGTTCCCTGAGCTGACGCCGGACACGCTGGTCAGCCGCAGCGCCGCGCACATCCGCAAATTCCACCAGCAGCACGGCGACATCATCCTGAAGCCGCTGGACGGCATGGGCGGCGCGTCTATCTTCCGCGTGAAGCAGGACGATCCCAACCTGTCGGTGATCATCGAAACCCTGACCGAACACGGCAGCCGTTTCTGCATGGCGCAGAACTTCCTGCCGGCGATCAAGGACGGCGACAAACGCATCCTGGTCGTCGACGGCGAGCCGGTGCCTTACTGCCTGGCGCGCATTCCGGCGCAGGGCGAGACCCGCGGCAACCTGGCGGCCGGCGGCCGTGGGGAAGCGCGCCCGCTGAGCGAGAGCGACTGGAAAATCGCCCGCACCGTCGCCCCGACGCTGAAAGAGAAAGGGCTGATCTTCGTCGGCCTGGACGTGATCGGCGATCGCCTGACCGAAATCAACGTGACCAGCCCAACCTGCGCACGCGAAATTGAGGCGGCATTCCCCATCTCGATTACCGGCATGCTGATGGACGCGATTGAAAAGCGCCTGGCGGCGAAGTAATGCGCCTGCGGGCGGCAAGCCGCCCGCTATCCAGCATCGCGCCCGCCAAAGCCGCCTTTTCGCGGCTTGAAAGGCGGCGGGTATAGCCGCATACTGGCGGCTGTTTATTTTCTCACCCATTGATTACCTTATACTAACGCCATGAATTTACAGCACCATTTTCTGATCGCCATGCCCACCCTGCAGGATCCTCGCTTCAAGCGCTCGGTGATTTACGTCTGCGAGCACAACGAAGAAGGCGCCATGGGTTTGGTGATCAATAAACCGGTGGAGCAGTTCACGGTAGCCACGGTATTGAGCAAGCTGAAGATCATGCCGCCTGCGCGCGATCCGGCCATCAGCCTGGACAAGCCGGTGTTCGCCGGCGGCCCGCTGGCGGACGATCGCGGATTTATCCTGCATACGCCGCGCCACGGCTTCGGCGCCAGCATTCAAATTTCCCCCAACACCATGATCACCACCTCGAAAGACGTGCTGGAAACGCTCGGCACCCCGGAACAACCGGACGACGTGCTGGTGGCGCTGGGTTATGCGGGTTGGGAAAAGGGCCAGCTGGAGCAGGAGGTGTTGGAGAACGCCTGGCTGACCATCGAGGCCAACACCGACATTCTGTTCCGCACGCCGATCGCCAGCCGTTGGCGCGAGGCGGGGAACCTTCTGGGTATCGACATTCGCAGCATCGCCAACCACGCAGGACACGCCTGATGAGCAACCGCACCATTATCGCCTTCGACTTCGGCACCAAAAGCATCGGCGCGGCCGTCGGCCAGGAGTTGACCGGCAGCGCCCGCGCCCTACCGGCCTTCAAAGCGCAGGACGGCTCGCCGGACTGGCTGAAAATCGAAAAGCTGCTGAAGGAGTGGCAGCCGGATCTGGTGGTGGTCGGCCTGCCGCTGAACATGGACGGCACCGAACAACCCGTGACCGCTCAGGCGCGCAAGTTCGCCAACCGCCTGCACGGCCGCTTCGGCATCCAGATCGATCTGCATGACGAGCGCCTGAGCACCGTGGAAGCGCGCGCCAACCTGTTCGATCGCGGCGGCTTCCGCGCGCTCGACAAAGGCAGCGTGGATTCCGCCTCTGCGGTGGTGATCCTCGAAAGCTGGTTCGAACGGCAGCTGGGTTAACTCCCCGCCCCTTCGCCAACACAATCCCCCAACACGCCGGCGTCGATCCGCTGCTGCAAACCTTGCTCAAAGGTTTGCATGCCGGACTGCGCGCCGGTTTGCAACACGCTCGCCAACTGATGGGTTTTCCCTTCGCGGATCAGGTTGCTGACCGCCGCCGTCGCCGTCAGCACCTCAAAGATCGCCACTCGCCCGCCGCCGGGCCGCCTCATCAGCTTTTGCGCGATCACCGCCTGCAGGCTGCCGGCCAGCTGGGCGCGCACATAGGGTTTCTCTTCCGCCGGAAACACGTCCACCAGCCGTTCCACCGCCTGCGGCGCGCTGCGGGTGTGCAACGTCGCCAGCACCAGATGGCCGGTCTCCGCCGCAGTGAGCGCCAGCCGGATGGTGGCGATATCGCGCAGTTCGCCCAGCAGGATCACATCCGGATCTTCGCGCAGCGCGGCGCGCAACGCCGCATCGAAGCTGTGGCTGTCGCGGCCGATCTCCCGCTGCTGGATCAGCGAACGCCGGCTGCGGTGCAGGAATTCGATCGGATCCTCCAGCGTCAAAATGTGCCGCGGCTGGTGCCGGTTGATCTCGTCGATCATCGCCGCCAGCGTGGTGGACTTGCCGCTGCCGGTGGCGCCGGTGACCAGGAGAAGCCCGTCGTCGCGCCGCAGCAGCGCCGGGACGATGGCCGGCGCCGCCAGCTCGGCAAGCGAAGGCGCCTGCCCGGCGATGCGCCGCAACGCGAGAGACATCCCCGCGCTTTGCTGAAAAACGTTGGCCCGCAGCCGCTCCCCGCCCGGCCTGTGCAGCGCCAGATCGATCTGCCCCAGCCGCCGCAGGCTCTCGCGCTGCTGCGCATTCAGCAATCCGTCGCAGAGGGCCTGCACGCCTTGCGCCGTCAGCGTTGGCGCCGCCGCCAGCGGCTGCAGTTCACCGTCGATGCGCAACATCGGCGGATGGCCGGCACAAAGGTGCAGATCGGAAGCATTATGCTTTACACTAAGGGCCACGAATTCATCGATATCCATATCACTCTCCCGGGTCAATAATGAGCACTATCCAACAAAACCTGCAGGATGTCAGAAACCGCATCGCGGCCGCCGCGCAAAACTGCGCGCGGGCGCCAGAAGAAGTTGCCCTGCTTGCAGTCAGCAAAACCAAACCTGTGGCGGCGATCGAAGAAGCCATCGCCGCCGGCCAGCGCGCCTTCGGCGAGAACTACGTGCAGGAAGGGGTAGACAAGATCCGGCATTTCGCCGAGTCGCCGCAGGGCGGCGAGTTGGTGTGGCACTTTATCGGCCCGCTGCAATCCAATAAGAGTCGGCTGGTGGCGGAACACTTCGCCTGGTGCCACACCGTAGATCGGCTGCGCATCGCCCAGCGCCTGAGCGATCAGCGCCCGGCCGACCTGCCGCCGCTCAACGTGCTGATTCAAATCAACATCAGCGACGAGCAGAGCAAATCCGGCATCGCGTTAAGCGAACTGCCAGCGCTGGCCGAAGCGATCGCTGCGCTGCCGAACCTGACGCTGCGCGGCCTGATGGCCATCCCGGCGCCGGAAGCGGATTATCAGCGGCAGCTAGCGGTATTCAGCCGGATGAACGACGCCTTTCTCGCCCTGCGTCAGCGTTATCCGCAGGCCGATACGCTATCTATGGGCATGACGGACGACATGGCGGCAGCGATTGCCGCAGGCAGCACCCTGGTGCGCATCGGCACCGCAATTTTTGGCGCCCGCGACTACTCGCAGGCCTGACAAACAGACGAGGGATTTGATGCAACATCGCAAGATTACCTTTATCGGCGCCGGCAACATGGCGCGTGCAATCATCGCCGGCCTGGTGGCGGGCGGCTATCCGGCCAAATCCATCAGCGTCTGCGCCCCTTCGGCGAAAAACCGCGATGCGCTGGCGGCGGACTATGGCATCGTCAGCAGCGGCGACAACGTCGCCTGCGCGCGCGAGGCCGAGGTGGTGGTGCTGGCGGTCAAACCGCAGCTGATGGCCGACGTTTGCCAGCCGCTGCGCGAGCAGGTCGATTTCAGCGGCAAGCTGGTGCTGTCGATCGCCGCCGGCATTCAGGTCAGCCGTTTCTATCAGCTGCTCGGCGACAAGCTGGACATCGTGCGCATCATGCCCAACACTCCGTCGCTGGTCGGCAAGGGCATGAGCGGGCTGTACGCGCCGGCGCAGGTCAGCCAGCGGGATCGCGATTACACCGGCGATTTAATGGCGTCGGTCGGTAAAGTTTGCTGGGTCGATGACGAAAATGGCATCAACGGCGTGATCGCCGCCGCGGGCAGCGCTCCGGCCTATTTCTTCCTGTTTATGGAGGCGATGCAAAAAGAGGCCGAGCGCATGGGCTTCGACAGCCAGACCGCGCGCGATCTGGTGCAACAGGCCGCTTCCGGCGCCGCCGCATTGGTGGAAGCCAACCCGGATACGCCGCTGGGCACGCTGCGCGAACAGGTGACCTCCAAAGGCGGCACCACCGCCGAAGCGCTGCGGGTGTTCAACGAACGCCAACTGCCGGAAACCGTGGGGCAAGCGATGCAGGCCGCCGTTTCCCGCGCCCAAGAGATGGAAAAATTATTTTAAATAACCGCGAGTTAAGGAGAAGGACCACTTCATGCTAACGCTGACTTTCCTGGTCAAGACCGTTATTGATCTGTACGTGATGGTGCTGTTGCTGCGCATTTGGATGCAGTGGGCGCGCACCGATTTTTACAACCCGTTCTCACAGTTTGTGGTGAAGATCACCCAGCCGGTGGTCGGCCCACTGCGCCGCATCATCCCGTCACTGGGGCCCATCGACAGCGCTTCGCTGCTGCTGGCGTTCCTGCTGATGACCATCAAGTACCCGCTGCTGCTGCTGATTCAGGGCGGCGCGATGTCGCTCAGCCCGTATAACCTGCTGTTCGGTCTGATCTCGCTGGTGAAGTCCGCCGGCTACCTGATCTTCTGGGTGATGATCATTCGTGCGCTGATGAGCTGGGTAAGCCAGGGCCGCAGCCCGATCGACTACGTGATGTACCAACTGACCGAACCCTTGATGGCGCCAATCCGTCGCATCATCCCGGCGATGGGCGGCATCGACTTTTCCGCCATGGTAGTGATCCTGATCCTCTATCTGATCAACTACCTGGGCATGGATCTGTTCGGCGAGATCTGGTTCCTGCTGTGAGTGCGGTCACTCCGGTGCTGGACGGGCTGGCGATCAGGCTATATATTCAGCCGAAAGCCAGCCGCGACCAAATTATCGGCTTGCATGGCGACGAACTAAAAGTCGCCATCACCGCTCCGCCGGTCGACGGCCAAGCCAACGCCCATCTGATCAAGTTTATCGCCAAGCAGTTCAAAGTGGCGAAAAGCAACGTCACCATCGAGAAAGGCGAACTGGGGCGGCATAAACAGTTACGCATCGTGAATCCGCAACAGATCCCCGCCGTGGTCGCGGCGCTCATCGAATAATTTTCAAGGTAGTCACTTATGCAAAAAGTCGTTCTTGCCACCGGTAACCCGGGCAAAGTGCGCGAACTTGCCGACCTGTTGGCCGATTTCGGCCTGGACGTGGTCGCGCAAACCGATCTGGGCGTGGAATCCGCCGAAGAAACTGGCCTGACATTTATCGAAAACGCCATCCTGAAAGCGCGCCATGCGGCACAGGTCACCGGCCTGCCGGCGATCGCCGACGACTCCGGTCTGGCGGTAGATGCGCTGGGCGGCGCGCCGGGCATCTACTCCGCGCGCTACGCCGGCGAAGATGCCGACGATCGGCAGAACCTCGACAAGCTGCTGGCGGCGATGAAAGACGTGGCGCCGGGCCGGCGCGGCGCGCAATTCCACTGCGTGCTGGTCTATCTGCGCCATGCGCAAGATCCGACGCCGCTGGTGTTCCACGGCAGCTGGGCCGGCGAAATCACTGAGCAGGCCGCCGGTGAAGGCGGTTTCGGTTACGATCCGGTCTTCTACGTGCCGGAGCTGGGCCGCACCGCCGCCGAGCTGAGCCGCGACGAGAAGCGGGCGATTTCGCACCGCGGCAAGGCGCTGAAGCTGATGTTGGAAGCCATGCGCAATGCTTAAGCTGCCCCCGCTGAGTCTCTACATCCATATCCCGTGGTGCGTGCAGAAATGCCCGTACTGCGACTTCAACTCCCATGCGCTGAAGGGTGACGTGCCGCATCAGGAGTATGTCGATCATCTGTTGGCGGATCTGGATGCCGACCTGCCGCTGGCCGGCGGCCGGGAAATCAGCACTATCTTTATCGGCGGCGGCACCCCCAGCCTGCTGAGCGCCGAGGCGATGCAGGCCTTGCTGGACGGCGTGCGAGCGCGCATTCGCGTCGCCGACGACGCCGAAATCACCATGGAAGCCAATCCCGGCACCGTGGAGGCCGATCGCTTCAGCGGCTACCAGCGCGCCGGCGTCAACCGCATCTCCATCGGGGTGCAAAGCTTCAGCGCCGAGAAGCTGAACCGTCTGGGGCGCATCCACGGCCCGGAAGAAGCCAAACGCGCGGCGACGCTGGCGACCGGCCTCGGCCTGCGCAGCTTCAACCTCGATCTGATGCACGGCCTGCCGGACCAGTCGCTGGAAGAGGCGCTGGACGATCTGCGCCAGGCGATCGCCCTCAATCCACCGCACCTGTCGTGGTATCAGCTGACCATCGAGCCGAACACCCTGTTCAGCTCACGCCCGCCGGTCTTGCCGGACGACGACGCGCTGTGGGACATCTTCGAGCGCGGCCACCAGCTGCTGAGCGCCGCCGGATACCAGCAGTATGAAACCTCGGCCTACGCCAAGCCGGGCTACCAATGCCAGCACAATCTCAACTACTGGCGCTTCGGCGACTACCTGGGGATCGGCTGCGGCGCGCACGGCAAGGTGACCTTCAGCGACGGACGCATCCTGCGCACCGCCAAGACCAAGCACCCGCGCGGCTTTATGCGCGGCGACTACATGGACAAGCAGCATGAGGTGGCGGCGGCGGATCGGCCGTTCGAATTCTTCATGAACCGCTTCCGCCTGCTGGAAGCCGCGCCGCGCGCCGACTTTGTCAACTACACCGGGCTGGCGGAAAGCGTCATTCGCCCGCAGTTGGACGAGGCGCTGGCCAAAGGCTATCTGGAAGAAACCGCGGAGCACTGGCAGATCACCGAGAAGGGCAAACTGTTCCTCAACTCGCTGCTGGAACTGTTCCTGGCGGACGACGAATAAAAAAAAAGCGCTGAATGATCAGCGCTTTTTTATTGGTGTTAATCCGGGTAAAACGTCTGAGACAGAATCTGCTGAGTTTCCCAGATGCCGTTTTCCGGATACACATCCAGCCCGGTTTCGGCCGTGGCGAGCGCAACGGCCTTCGACCAGACGACATCCAGCCAATCGGCATCGCTCAGTTTACCTTTTAGGCTGGGCGACTCTTTCAAGCTGTAAAGCACCTCTTTGCGCTGCGCTTTAATCGTTCTTTCCCAGCTGGTTCCGCGCCTGGCCGGCTGATATTTCCATTTAAGCAAATGTGCAATCAGCACCGTCATCCGGCTAGCAAGTTCCCTTTGCTCGCTCTTCCCCACGTCCTCAATCTCCTCGGCGATCTTTTCAATATCGATCTCAGACAATTTTCCGGAGCGCAAAAGAGCGGCCTGTTCATTTGCCCAGGCAACAACATCGGTTTCGTAACGTGTATGGCTCATAGCGTCCTCCGTAAACATCCATAAATCTGTACGTAGTTTGATCAGTCTGTCAGATAAGCTTCAGAAGGTCAAAAAACGGTCTACCAAGAAGATTCTTATTTCACTTCAACGCTTTAAGCAGATCCTTGCGCTGGGTTTCCAGTGCGGTGACGCGGTTGCACACGTCATGACCGAAGTTCTGGAAGTCCTGCTCCTGATTGTTCCATTCGTTCTGGATCGCCTTCTGCAAGCCGCCCAGATTGCCCATGATCGCCTGCAGCGGGTTGCCGCCGCTATTGGCGGCCTGTTTGACGCCCATCTCGTTCAGGCTGTCCTGCAGCACCCCGCCCATGCTCTGCTGCACGATGTTGCGGCCGTCCTGTTCCACCTGGTCAATCGCTTGGTGGTGGAAGGTCAGGCCGTCGCTGCGATGCTCGATGATGCGGTTCATCTGCTGTTTCAGTTGGCCGTTCAGGGTGGTCAGCCGGTTGCGCACGTTGCTGTTGCTGCCCAGCTCTTTGACGATCACTTTATCCAGCGCTGCGCGGGCTTTCTCCAGGTGTTTCTGCGCGCCGTCGTCGATCCACGGCAGCTGCTTGCGCAAGGCGCTCTGGTAACTGAAGGCTTTCTGCCGCTGGCTGTCGTTCAGGCTCAGCGCCTGGCCGTTGCGGATCACGTCGCCATCCGGCGATATTTGCAGGTCGCCGCTGGCGCCTTTCACCTGCACGCTCTGCGGGCTGATGATCACATCATCCTGGGGTTTAACGCTGCATTGGTACTCGGCGTGGGCCTGCGCGGCAGTCGCCGCCAGCAGCAGTAAGGCTAACCCGGTTTTCTTCAACATAGCTTCTCCTGACTCCCATCCAGATTGGGATTAAAAAATCGAACGACCGATACGTTGAGACAACAGTTCCAGCGCCGCAGTTCCCGCCAGCGAGTTGCCGGAAGCATCCAGCTCCGGCGACCAGACGACGATCGACAACTCATCCGGTACGATGGCCACGATGCCGCCGCCCACGCCGGACTTGCCCGGCATCCCCACCCGATAGGCGAATTCGCCGGCGCCGTCGTACATCCCGCTGGTCATCATCAGAGCATTGATCTGCCGGGCCTGCAGCGGGCTGATCACCGCCTCGCCGCTGAGATCGCGTCCGCGATTGGCCAGATAGACGAAGCTGCGCGCCAGCTCCACGCAACTCATGCGCAGCGCGCAGTAGTGGAAATAGGTTTGCAGGACGGTGATCACGTCGTTCTCGAAGTTGCCGAACGACTTCATCAAATAGGCGATGGCCGCATTGCGATCGGAGTGTTCGAACTCGGAGCGCGCCACCCGCAGGTCATAGGCCAGGTCGTCTTCGCCGGCCAACTGGCGCACCACCTCCAGCATCCGCTGTTTGGGGGCGCTGAGCCGGGTTTGCAGCATGTCGCACACCACCAGCGCGCCGGGGTTGATAAACGGATTGCGCGGTTTGCCCTGTTCCATCTCCAGCTGCAGCAGCGAGTTGAACGGCAGGCCGGAAGGCTCTTTGCCGACGCGCCGCCAGATCTCAGGCTCCTGATAGCGCGTCAACGCCAGCGTCAGGCTCAGCACCTTGGAGATCGACTGAATGGAGAAGCGCTCCGCGGCGTCGCCGGCCTGGAACAGTTCGCCGTCCACCGTGCAGACGGCGATCGCCAGCCGATCGGCGGGCACTTCCGCCAACGCCGGGATGTAGTCGGCCACTTTCCCCTGGCCAATCAGCGGGCGCACCTGTTGCAGGATCTCCTCCAGCAACGCGTTATCCAATGTTGTTACCACCTCGGTCACACTCCGGGCAAAACAAAGGCGCCGTTAAGGCACCTTAGATCAATAAAACGGCGCGGCGCGAAGCCGCGCTCATCGGGCAGCCGCGATCAATCCCACCAGATATCGAACAGATCGCTGACCTTAACGTCGGTCAGTTTGCGCGCTTCCAGCCAGTTTTTCACCAGTTCGCGATGCTCGTCGGTGCAGTGGCCGATCTTCTGCAGGCAGATCAGACCTTCCCATTGCAGGTAGCCGCTGCCGTCAAACGCCAGGCCGTTCGGCTCGATCACTTCATCGATGAAGGTATCCAGCGTGCTGTCGATGTCTTCCACCGACGTGCCTTCGGCGAAGCGCCAGGCTACGGAGAAACCCAGCTCCTGAAATTCTTCAATGTGCAACTTTTTACGTAAACGACGACTGCGGTTCTTAGCCATTATTCTTTCCTCTCAAACATCAAGTCCCAAACGCCATGTCCCAGGCGCTGGCCGCGTAATTCAAATTTCGTCAGTGGGCGCGAATCCGGACGCGGCACGTAATCATTATCGCTGGAAAGATTACGGTAGCCTGCGACCCCGTTCATAACCTCTAACATATGTTCCGCATAAGGTTGCCAATCGGTGGCCATGTGGAAGACCCCGCCGGTCTTCAGCTTGCGCAGCACCAGTTCGACAAACGGCGTTTGCACGATGCGGCGCTTATTGTGGCGCGCCTTGTGCCACGGATCGGGGAAGAACAGCTGCACCATGTCCAGCGAGCCGTCCGGGATCATGTTTTCCAGCACTTCAACCGCATCGTGGCACATCACGCGCAGGTTGCTCAGCTTCGCCTCGTGGGCGTCGGCCAGGCAGGCGCCCACGCCCGGCGAGTGCACTTCGATCCCTAAAAAGTTCTGCTGCGGATTGTTGCCCGCCATGGTCACCAGCGAGGCGCCCATGCCAAAACCGATCTCCAGCACCGTCGGCGCTTCGCGGCCGAAAAGCGCGGCGAGATCGACAGCCTCAGCCTGATACTCCACGCCCATCACCGGCCAATAGTTCTCCAGCGCGTGCTGCTGGCCTTTGGTCAGCCGCCCCTGGCGGCGAACAAAACTGCGGATACGGCGCATCGCGCGGCCGTTCTCATCAAATTCCGGGGAGATGACGTCATTAATCATAGTGCTTTCTGTCTGTTTGGCTGCCAATTAGGGAAACGCGCATTATGCAAAGATACATTGGTTTAGCAAGTGTTCATCTTCTGTACCCGCCGTGCGGCGTCGGAAAGTTCCGGTTTACAGCACCATGACTCTATGCTGCAATCTCGCTTCATTTTCTGCCGGATAACGACGCTGCTCATGATGCAAGCACAACAATTCGCACAGGTGGTGCTTGACTGGTATCAGCGCTACGGCCGCAAAACCCTACCGTGGCAGCTGGAAAAAACCGCCTATCAAGTATGGCTCTCCGAGGTGATGTTGCAACAGACCCAGGTTGCCACCGTCATTCCTTATTTTCAGCGCTTTATGGCCCGTTTTCCCAACGTGCGCGCGCTGGCGGAAGCCCCGCTGGACGAAGTGCTGCATCTGTGGACCGGCCTCGGCTATTACGCCCGCGCCCGCAACCTGCACAAAGCGGCGCAGACCATTGTCGCACAGCACGGCGGCGAGTTCCCGACAACCTTCGCGGAAATCGCCGATTTACCGGGCGTCGGCCGTTCCACCGCCGGCGCGGTGCTGTCGTTGGCGCTGGGCCAACACTATCCGATCCTCGACGGCAACGTGAAGCGCGTGCTGGCCCGCTGCTACGCGGTGGAAGGCTGGCCGGGCAAAAAAGAGGTCGAAAACCGGCTGTGGAAAATCAGCGAAGAGGTCACCCCGGCGCAGGGCGTCGGCCAGTTCAACCAGGCGATGATGGATCTGGGCGCCATGGTCTGCACTCGTTCCAAGCCCAAGTGTGAACTCTGCCCGCTCAACGTCGGCTGTCTGTCTTACGCCAACCACAGCTGGGCCAACTACCCCGGCAAGAAACCCAAACAGACCCTGCCGGAAAAAACCGCCTACTTCTTATTGCTGCAGCACGGCGACCGCGTGTGGCTGGAACAGCGCCCGGCGGTGGGCCTGTGGGGCGGCCTGTTCTGCTTCCCGCAGTTCAGCGCGCGCGTGGATTTGGAACTCTGGCTGCAGCAGCGCGGTCTGAAAGGCAAGCGCCTGGAACAGCTGACCGCATTTCGCCACACGTTCAGCCATTTCCATCTCGATATCGTGCCGATGTGGCTGTCGCTCGACGCGGCGGGCAGCGGCATGGATGAGGGCGCGGGTCTCTGGTATAACTTAGCGCAGCCGCCGTCGGTCGGGCTGGCAGCGCCGGTGGATCGCCTGTTGCAACAGCTGGCGAAGCAGCCCCCGATCCAACAAAACTTATATGGCGATAGCGCCATCGACGAGGAATTAGCATGAGCCGCACCATTTTTTGTACTTTCCTGCAGCGCGACGCCGAAGGCCAGGACTTCCAGCTTTATCCCGGCGACGTCGGCAAGCGCATCTACAACGAGATCTCCAAGGAAGCCTGGGGCGAGTGGATGAAGAAGCAGACCATGCTGATCAACGAGAAGAAGCTGAACATGATGAACGTGGATGACCGCAAACTGCTGGAAGAGGAAATGATCAAGTTCCTGTTCGAAGGGCACGACGTGCACATCGAAGGCTATACGCCGCCAAGCGAATAACGCTGTTGGGGCCAGGCGCTGGCCCGCTTCAATCCTCTTATACTTCTTCCAAACGGCTTTAAGATGAAGAAAATTTTAGCTTTGCTCGTAATAGCGCCTTTGCTGATCTCCTGTTCCGGCAAAAAAAGTGAAGAAATCAACGAAGCCTGGATCAAAGACACCAACGGCTTCGACATTCTGATGGGGCAATTCGCTCACAACATCGAGAACATCTGGGGTCTGAACGAAGTTCTGATCGCCGGGCCGAAAGACTACGTCAAATATACCGACCAATACCAAACCCGCAGCCACATCAACTTCGACACCGGCGCCATCACCATCGAGACCATCGCCACCACCGATCCGGCCGCGCACCTGCGCCAGGCGATCATCAGCACGCTGCTGATGGGTGACGATCCGGGCTCCATCGATCTCTATTCCGACGCCAACGATATCCAGATCAGCAAAGAGCCGTTCCTGTACGGCCAGGTGCTGGATAACAAAGGCGCGCCGATCCGCTGGGAATGGCGCGCGGCGCACTTCGCCGATTACCTGCTGCAGACCAAGCTGCAAAAACGCACCTCCGGCCTGCACGTCATCTACTCGGTCACCATCCAGCTGGTGCCGAACCACCTGGACAAACGTGCGCACAAATATCTGCCGATGGTGCGCAAGGCGTCGGAAAAATACGGCGTGGACGAATCGCTGATCCTGGCAATCATGCAGACCGAATCGAGCTTCAACCCGTATGCGGTGAGCGGTTCGGACGCGCTGGGCCTGATGCAGGTGATGCAGCACACCGCCGGCAAGGATGTGTTCCAGATGCGCGGCAAGTGGGGCACCCCGAGCCGCAGCTACCTGTTCGATCCGGAGAACAACATCGACACCGGCACCGCCTACCTGGCGATCCTGCAGAACAACTACCTGGGCGGCATTCAGAACCCGACCTCGCGCCGCTATGCGGTGATCACCGCCTACAACGGCGGCGCCGGCAGCGTGCTGCGGGTGTTCTCCAGCGACAGAACGCGCGCGGTGGGCATCATCAACGCCATGCAGCCGGGCGACGTGTATCAGACGCTGACCACCAAGCACCCGGCCGCCGAGTCGCGCCGCTATCTGGTGAAAGTGAATACCGCGCAGAAGAGCTACCGCAGGAAGTAACGCGTTCCGCGTGGATAAATGGAAAGGGCCGGTGCGAACCGGCCCTTTTTCTATGGCTTGATCATATAGCCGAAGATGCGCTTCCAGCCGTGATCTTTTTTCTCGATGTAGACCCCCTGCAGCTCCGGCGAGAAGCCCGGCAGGCGGTTGATGCCCTCTTCCAGCGCCAGGAAATAGCGCTGCACCGCGCCGCCCCACACTTCGCCCGGCACCACGCACAGCACGCCCGGCGGGTACGGCAAGGCCCCTTCCGCCGCGATGCGCCCTTCCGCCTGGCCGATCGGCACCAGCTCGACGTTATCGCGGATAAACTCCACGTTGGCGTCCTGCGGGTTCATCACCACCGGCGGGAAATGATCCTGGCGGAACATCTCCTTTTGCAGCTGTTTGACGTCGAAGCTGACGTACAGATCGTGCATCTCCTGACACAGCCGGCGAATGCTGTAACCGCGGTAGCGCTGCTCGTTCTTGCGGTACACCGTCGGCAGCACCACGCTCAGCGGCGCGTCCTCTGCAACATAGCGCTCGAACTGCGCCAGCATCTCCACCAGCTGTTCCATCTTGGCCGGGTTCTCCGCCGGGGTCAGCAGGAACAGGATCGAGTTGAGATCGCACTTCTCCGGCACGATGCCGTTCTCGCGCAGGAAGTTGGCCAGAATGGTGGCCGGCACGCCGAACTCGGTGTATTGGCCGGTCGCGGCGTCAATCCCTGGCGTGGTCAGCAGCAGCTTGCACGGATCGACCAAATACTGATCCTGGGCATAGCCTTCGAAGCCGTGCCACGTCTCCCCCGGCACGAAGGTGAAGAAGCGCGCGTCGTTGGCGATAAGGTCAGTATCGTGATCCTGCCAGTCTTTGCCCGCCACCTGCTGCGGAATAAACGGCTTCAGCTGCGAGCAGCGCTTGAGCAACTGTTTGCGCGTCTCGATGCCCAGCTTGACACAGTCCATCCACATGCGGCGCCCGGCGGGGCCGGCGTGCATCTTGGCGTTGACGTCCAGCGCGGCGAACAGCGGATAGAACGGGCTGGTCGACGCATGCAGCATGAACGCGTTGTTCAGGTGCTTGTGGTTGCAGTGGCGCTTTTGCCCTTTGATATGGTCGTCTTTCTTGTGGATCTGCGAGGTCTGCGAGAACCCCGCCTGCTGTTTATGCACCGACTGGGTGACGAAAATGCCCGGATCGTGTTCGTCCAGCTCCAGCAGCAGCGGCGAACACTCTTTCAGCATCGGAATAAAGCCTTCGTAGCCCACCCAGGCGGAGTCGAACAGGATGTAGTCACACAGATGGCCGATGGTGTCGATCACCTGGCGAGCGTTGTAAATCGTGCCGTCGTAGGTGCCGAGCTGAATGATCGCCAGCCGGAACGGCCTTGCCGCCGCGGCCTTCTCCGGCGCCACTTCGCGGATCTGCTCACGCAGGTAGCGTTCGTCGAAGCAGTGCGCATCGATGCCGCCGATAAAGCCGAACGGGTTGCGGGCGGTTTCCAGATAGACCGGCGTGGCGCCGGCCTGGATCAGCGCGCCGTGGTGGTTGGATTTGTGGTTGTTGCGATCGAACAGCACCAGATCGCCACGGGTCAGCAGCGCGTTGGTCACCACCTTGTTGGCCGCCGAGGTGCCGTTGAGCACGAAATAGGTTTTATCGGCGTTGAACACCCGCGCCGCGTGCTTTTGCGCATCCTTGGCCGATCCTTCGTGGATCAGCAGATCGCCCAGCTTGACGTCGGCGTTGCACATGTCGGAACGGAACAGGGTTTCACCGTAGAAATCGAAGAACTGCCGGCCGGCCGGGTGCTTGCGGAAGAATTCGCCGCCCTGGTGCCCCGGGCAGGCGAAGGTCGAATTTTCCATCTCGACGTAGGTCTTCAGCGTTTTGAAGAACGGTGGCAGCAGCGCCTGCTCGTAGGCGTCGGCGGCGGCCTCCAACTGCGCCATGTAGAACGGCTTGCTGGCGCCTGCCAGCAGCGCGAAGACCCCACTGACGAACGGCAGATAGTCCGGCGAGAGATGCTCGTCCCCTTCCACCGCCACGAAGGTCGGGATGTCGAACCCCGTCGCCTGCAAGCGCGCCAGAATGCCGGCGTTCACGTCGGCGACCGACACCACCACCGCCGCCACGTCGGTGTAGTCCGTCTGCTCTACGCGCACGATCTGACGCAGCGTCTCAATGGTGGCGACCAGGCTGGCGCTGGTCGCGATTTTCAATTCTTTCATCATGCTGACTCTCAAACGGTGAAGGATGAGGGTGTGCCACCGGCACGGTAATGAGATAACGCGGTTATCCCGGTAAAAGCGATACCCGGGCACGGCAGCATAAGCGGCGTGCGTGACCGGCTCATGATCGGCGATCATCAGGCGGCTATCGGGAAAACTGGTCTTGGCAGCGTCCGACAGGCATCAGTAAAATCAGGGCCGCAGCGCTGGCTTTACGCATGCCTAACAGCGGGCATCTGGCGGCCTTACCGCATGGCCGGCAGGCGTATTCGGGCGGATGACGTACGGAGGAAACAACGGCGGAACGGTGGTGGCGTCAGATGTCTGGTGCGCAGCAGCGCTTGAGCAACAAAACCAGTCATGCCAATAACCCTCTGGCTTATAAGAAGCGGGAACACCGTCAGGGAACGGAGAGTGCTAAAATTTGCGCAATGATTGCATGATTCGTTGCGGGGTTCAAGCAAGAATCGCCTTGATTGAACGCTCGTTGATTAAATCATAATGCATTGTTATTTAATTAAAAAATAAGAATCCACGCTCTTACCGGCAGTATAGATACACGTTTTATATGCATATTTATTGAAATGCGATATCCCCCCGCCCTCCGTCCCGCCGGGTTCACTGCCTGAAAATAGAGCAACCAATCGGCTTTGTGACAGAAAGCGATTGACGCCATCCGGCCAATACGGTTTAATGCGCCCCGTTGCCCGGATAGCTCAGTCGGTAGAGCAGGGGATTGAAAATCCCCGTGTCCTTGGTTCGATTCCGAGTCCGGGCACCATATTCAGAAGAACCCGCCTATGGCGGGTTTTTCGCTTTCTGGGGTACGGACTCTCCATCGAACTGCGTTCGATTATTCGGCCTGAAGGCCTCACCCTGCGGGCCAGCGCTAAAGCGCTGTTCAACGCGGCGCCAGCGCCGGTTGTCCGAGTCCGGTCGCCCTATTCAGAAGAACCCGCCTATGGCGGGTTTTTCGCTTTCTGGGGGTCGGACTCTCCATCGAACTGCGTTCGATTATTCGGCCAAAGGCCTCACCCTGCGGGCCAGCGCTAAAGCGCTGTTCAACGCGGCGCAGGCGCCGGTTGTCCGAGTCCGGTCGCCCTATTCAGAAGAACCCGCCCAAAAGGCGGTTTTTTCGCTTTCTGGGGTACGGACTCTCCATCGAACTGCGTTCGATTATTTGTCAGGCACGCCATGCGTTAAGCGATAGTGATCGGGGTCGGTTACAGCCAGGCAATCATCAATGGCAGAAAGGTTGTTGTGCAGCATACCAGCCTGGGCTCGTATCAGGCGGAAAACACTCTGGTTAGCCTATTCTGTTGGTTAATCAGCAAATGGCCGCCGGCGAGGAAATGCCTTTCCAGGTGTGAATGAGCAATACCCCGGCGCTTCTTACCGGTGCCCAAGATGAATAAGCCGGCTTCGCCGTTTATTAAAATTTAACGCGTTGTCTCCTACCATAAAATTTTATAATGGCTAATAATCAGCCGTTTTTTCCTGACTAATTTAATATGCATATAAAAAGACAACAGGCTAAATAAAAAGAGTATTGCTGCAGAAAGCAAAAAAAACACTTAAGTTCCTTTTGTTAGAAAAAGAAAGCTCTAAAACTGCTAAAATAGTAAGCCATCATTTTCAAAAAAAAGATTAGTCATCTTGCGATATTAACCAATACATAAATTCTCGATGGCGATTCAGCATCAGTTTTTTCATCACCGACCGTTTATGGCTATGTACCGTTTTTACACTGACGCCGATCTCCCTGGCCGTCTGCGATTGATCCATCCCTCTTCGAAGGTGGCTGATCACCTGACATTCGCGATACGTAAACGGATGGGACACCAATGGACGTATCACCCCATGACAATTAGCAAAAAGATTCGTCAGCAACGCGCTCAACGCCTCTCTTCCCCATGTGCGCAACAGCACAAGCGATCGGTCTTCATGGATGCCGGACTTTCGCTCCTTGATCGCCACAATATGCGACGCGGCGCCATAACGCCATAATACCCGCCAATACTGGATACGCAGCGCCGATGAGACAAAAACGATATCGGGATGTTCTTCATCATCTGAGGTTAGAAAAAGCACGCGTTTCGCGTACCCCTGCGCGTATTCCTCAATAATTAGCCGCAGGCCAACGGCAAAATAGCCGTTCTCATCATCAATAAGAATTTTTATTGGGCTCATTCTCTCCCCTTTTCAACCTCATGCGCTTTTATATAAAAAGATGAGTATCCAAATCCTCTCTTAATATAAAAAACAGCCCTTACCTAAGAGAGAAATCAAGGCACGCTGAACACTAAAGTTGCTGAGCCGGAAAAATCCCCCGTATTTATCTCATTAAAAGGAACATTCTTTTTTATCGGCACGAAGGTCAACGTGTCACTGCCCATACCGTTCACAATTTTTGAATTAAAAATTTCATTGGGCTTTATGACCTTACCTTTATACAGCATGGCAATACCAATGTTCGTATTTGAAGTTTGAATCGCCTCAGAGGAAAATCCACTTGTATTTCCGACTAAACGAACCGCGATATCCTGACTGGCATTAGAGCCTTCGCAATAATAATCGAGATTCTGATTCTGCTTAATCACTGCACTGTCTACGCTAGTGGTGAAGTTGTCCTGGCTGATCGGGCCAAAATCGACATTCATCTGTTTGGCTTTATTGATGGTGCAGCTAGTCGTAGCAAAGTAGGCGTCATTATCAGCAACCACATCCCATATATAGGGGCCACACATGGGGCAGCCCGGCTGATTGTTGCTTTGTTCCATATAAAACCGCGCTAATACATCACCTTTCTGTATAAAAACATCCTGCGAAGGTTTCTTACCCACCTTAATATATAAGCCAATAGGAACCGGGTAAAACCGAGACCCTCCTCGTCCGCCCCCCATAGCAAGCACCAGTTTATTTAAATCAAGCCGATTTCCTGGTATATCATAAGAACTAAACTCTAATTTCACACCAATAGTAAAAGGGTATAACTCAGGCTTTACAACAAGCACTGTTTTCAGCCTCATTTCATCCCACCAATCCGTACTCCAGCTCTCATTTTTACAGGAAATTTGACTGAGACTGGATAGCTCATTTTTCCCATTAACCAAGTTAGGGCCAATTTTGACTCTGATCGGAACTGGCGTATTGGAACCACCCTCCGGAATCACTCCACCATCACTGGTTTTACAGGTGAAGGCTTGCGCCTCACTTACCAATAAAAAGAGCAGCGCACTCAATAATACATAGGGGGAATAAGTTTTACACATGAAGTCATTTCTCAGTGATTATTCACAATAAGTAAAATAAAACCGATTGCCTTTTACGGTCTCTAAAAATAATCCGCCAACAACGTCGCCGTAACGCTGAATTCGCCCGATGGCAATTCTGCCCCTGCACTTTTAACCGGCACCGCCTGCAACATGGGCGGGCTGTCAATTGCAATATCGATGCGCTTATTTAATTCAAGCGGTTGACCATTCTGCAATATACGGAGCGCCAAATCCGGAATGTTGGTTTGCAGAGCCGCCGTATCAAAGCCGCTGACTGGCCCGAAAAGCGTCAATCCCAACGCCATCCCGCCACCGCCCTGCTCACAGGTAATGCGGTAGTTGATCAATTGCAGGTAATTTTTACCATCCACCTTACTCACCCCTACCCGATCGCCAAAATCAACTTCAACGGTTTGCCCATTGTTGATCGTGCAAGGCGGTGGGGCATTCAGCGTGCCGTAAAAGACCATATCCGCGGTGGCTGCAGCCTGAGCCGCGCCGGTTTGCATCAACGCCAAGAGAGCCAACGCGCTCAGGCGTTTCGCTCTTATCGCTTTCCAATACGGACACATCGCTGGGCTCCTTGAAGAAAATATGTTTTGCGCCTCAATCCGGCCGCTACTGATAATCCACCAACATGGTCGCCGTAGCGTAAAACGAGCCGCCGGACAGCTTCGCATCGTGACGTTTAACCGGCACAGCCTGCAGCAACGGCGTCTCGGGATAAATAAACTTAAACCAGCTATTAGGTGCCACAGGTTTGCCGTTGACGCGTAGCTCGACAGCCAAGTCAGGCATCGTGGTCGTTCGCAACGCATGCTGGTTGAAATCAGAGACATCGCCCTGCAGCTGCATGCGAAGCGCATTCGGGCTGTTACTATGACACTCCAGCGAATAATCCAACGATTTCAGGTAATTACTGCCATCGATACGAGTAGTGACTAGATCGTTGCCAAAATGAGTGACTATTGCCCGTTTACCGTTAATTGAGCAAGGCATCGGCGCAGTCACGGTGCCGCTGAAAGAGATGGCAGTATCCGCCCAAGAGGCGCCGGCGGGTATAACCGACAATGCCAAAAACAGCCATGCCGCCATTCGGAGTTTTCCTCTCACACTTGCCATTTATTTCGCTCCGTCAGTCATAATTCAGCCTGAAATCTATCGTTGCGGCATAAGCACCGGCCCTTAATGGCGCCGGGGTTCGTTCCGGTGCCACCTTATACGTAAGTACATTGTTCCCCTGCTCAAGCAATAGCGGGGCGCCGCGTTCACCCAATCGGGCATCACGCCCCGCGGCATCCGTTACCCGTAGCCCGATGCCTGAAACGCCCACCAATTTGACCAACTGCGGATTATCCGCATCCGCAGGAGCACTGAAACCGATAGTGACCGCCGGTTGATAAGGCGCCCAGCTCAAAGATCCGGTGCGTTCATCTCTGGTGCCGACGCCTACGCTGCGTAGGCAATCGCGTAACCTCAAGGAAAATGCCACCGGTTCACCACGATCACCCGCCCGCCGCAACTGCGCGGTGCCGATATCGCCCAAATGTATGTCTTGCCTGGCACTGTCCATCTCCAGCCGACAGGCGCTTTCCGTCAAAGCCCCTCTCACATGCAGCACGCCGTTGGCGCCGTAGGTATCGAGATCGTTTGCCGCTTGCGCTGCAGGCATGAGCCACAGCGTTGTCATAATAATGAGTGGCACCATCAGCGCCAGCCCGCCCAATACGGCGTAATAGCAGAGTTCGTAAGCAACATATGAATATGAGCGATGCACTCTCGCTTTTTCCCTTGTCATATCATCCCCTCCTGAGTAACTGTCGCGGCCCGCCTTCACTCATATTCCA
The DNA here is from genome assembly GCF_052169255.1 of Serratia sp. CY29653. Classification (NCBI taxonomy): domain Bacteria; kingdom Pseudomonadati; phylum Pseudomonadota; class Gammaproteobacteria; order Enterobacterales; family Yersiniaceae; genus Serratia; species Serratia sp. CY29653. Next base: position 96,834 of record NZ_JBJNLC010000003.1, read on the forward strand.
GACCGAAAGTGGTGACGGCTGAGAATGCGCCAAGACTGATTTTCTTTTGCGCTATCGCCTCCCCCTCCGCCTGGATGTAAACCTGCAGTTGCAAACTGTTGGTGCCGTTAACCAGCGCATAGCCTTGACCTGGCTTGTTCAATACGACGGGTTTCCCCTCCGCCGTCGCTATCCCTAAGGCGATGCCGCTGGCCTGGCTGCCGCCATCCAAAGCCAGCAGGCCGGGCAAGGCGGCGCTTTCAGTACCGCTAAACGTGAGCTTTACCGTTTTTCCCACGCTGACGTCGCAATCCTGTAAGGTCAGGCTAAACGGCTTTGCCGGCGTGCGACTGTGCATGTAGAGGTATTTGTCAATAACCGGATCCAGCTCCAATTGAATATCTTCATCGCCCATTCGCAACGTACATGGCTCCGTAACCAACGCTCCGTGCAATAACATGTTGTCCGTCGTAGCTACTGAACAATACGAACTCATACTCGCGCTCAGGGCGAGCGTCAGGCGCAATAACAGGCTTTTCATCTGCCCCCCTAGGCTTTGAACACTGGTACTGACGTCAACCAATCGCCATCTCGTCATTAAGACGATTTTTTCTCCGGCGCCACCGTACAAGTCCCGCCGCGACAGTTAAACGCCAATTGCGGACGGCCGCCGTAGTCGTTGATGTAGGTCAGCACCGGGCTACCGCCTACGCTGGAGGCGCTCACCGTCAACGGTATCTGCCCCTTCGGCGGTACCATAAACGGTTCAAAATTATGCGGGCTGGCCGCACCTTTGCCCCTGGCCGCATCGACGATAGTGACGTAATACGGCGTCGGGTTATTGACGATGTACTTGTCGCCCTGTTTGGTCAGCGTCAGCTGCTCCTGCCACGGCGCGGCATTGCGTTCCGGCGCGATCGCCGCCGGGCGGTAGAACAGCTTGATGCGCGTCTGCAGCGCAATCTGCAGCGAGTTCGGCTTGTTGCTCTTCGGCGGGATCTCGCGCAGGTTGAAGTAGTACAGCGTCTCCCTGTCCTGCGGCAACATCTTCGCCGCCGGCAACGCCTGGATCTTCACCTGGCTCGGCTTGCCCGGCTCGATGCGCTGCACCGGCGGCAGCACCGTCAGTGGGCTCTGGATCTTGTTGCCCTGCGCGTCTTCCAGCCAGCCCTGCGCCAGGTACGGCAGCTGCTTGTTCTGGTTGCTGACGCTCAGGCTCACCGACTGCACGCTGCCATCAAACACCACCCGGGTGCGATCCAGCGCGATGGCGGCATTCGCCGCAGGGGTCAAAGCCCCCGCCAGCAGCGAAGTGGTAGCCAGCAGGCCGATAACGTGACGTTTGCTCATCATAAAAACTCCTAAATTCAGTGTTCGTTGCCGCCGTCGCCCGCGCTCAGCGCCCGGCACGGCAGCAGTAAATTGGTGGTCAACATCTCCGCCGGCAGCGGCGTTGGCATCTGCACCTCGCACTGCCCCGCCCCGCCCCAGCGCACCGTCATGCGCTCGCCGGCGTTGATGCCGCTCAGGTAAACGCTGCCGCCGTCGTTGACGATGCCGGTCTCCTGCTTGCGGGCGTTCAGCACCGTGGCGCCGAACGGCGGTTCGCTGCCGTCCGCCAGCCTGATCACCGCCATCGCCTTCTCCCCGGCGATCACCGCGAACTTGCGGTAACCAATAGCCCCTTCCGTCAGCGTCGCCTGCACCACCGATTTGGTGGCCTCGGCGTTATCCCCCAGCTTGTCGAGATCGATGCTGGCCTTGTTGCGGTAGTAACTGTTGACGTCCGTCACTACCGCCTTACCCCAGCGATTGGTCGCCGCGGCGCTGCCATAGCCGCGCACCGGCACCCCGCTCACGCCTTCGGTATCCAGCAGCAGCCGGGTGCTGCCCGGTATGTTGCTGCGGTGCAACGCACCGCCTTCGGCGGTCAGCGTCATGCCCCCCTGTGCCGACAAGCCGATCGCGCTGTACCTGTCCTGCTGATAGCTGGCGTTGGCGCTAACGCGCGCCATATCGCTATCGCGGGTGTAATAGCCGCTCAAATTCGCGCCGCTGCGCGAGCCGCCGGCGCTGAGCTGGTAGTTGCTGCGCTCGTCGAGGCGATCGTAATAGCTCACCCGATGGGTGTTGTCGCCGCGGTTAAGCGTGGCGTTATAGCTGACGCTGGCGCCATTGCCCCACGGCACCGACAGCGACAAATAGGCGCCGTCGTCGTTACGCTCGTTGTAGCGGTTGCGGTAAGCCGTTAGCGACAGACTCAGGCTTCTGAACCGGCCAATATCGAAATAACGCGACATCGTCAGGTTGTAACGATCGTTAGCCGGCCGGTCCCAATAGGTTTGGTGGTTATAGTTTAAGTACGCGCTCAGCCCCAGCTCGCGCAGTTGCTGGCTATAGCTGATGGTGTACATCTCCTTGCTGTTGCCGAACCGTCGCCCGAACTGACGAGCGTCCAGAAACTCACTCATGCTCATAAAGCTCTGCTCCGAGAAACGGTAGCCGGCGAAAGTGACCTGGCTGTCCAGCTCGTCGAAACTCTTCGAGTAACTGAGCCGGTATGATCCGCCGCTCAGCGTCTCGCGGTCGTAGGGCAATCTGGCGCGCGACTGGGTGATATCGAATGACATCGCGCCCAATAGCATCAGATCGCGGCCGATGCCCAGCGCCGCCGCGTTGTAATCCCCGCCCAGCAGTGCACCGCCGTACAGCGACCAACCGTTGCTCACCCCCCAGGAAAACTCGCCGGTGCCGAACAGCGGCCCTCGATAACGGTGATTCATATCGGAGGGTTTGCCCAAAGCCAGCTTATAGCGCACTGACCCGGGACGAGTCAGATACGGGATGCTGGCGGTGTTCATCGTGAACTCTTGTACGCTGCCATCCTGTTCTTCCACCCGCACATTCAATTCACCAGACACCGCATCATCAATATCCTGAATGCGGAACGGCCCCGCCGCTACCGTGGTTTCGTACAGTACCCGTCCTTGCTGACTGATGATTACCTTGGCGTTGCTTTTCGCCACGCCCACCACCTCCGGCGCATAGCCGCGCAGGTTGGGCGGCAACATACTGTCGTCGGAACGCAGGCTCACGCCGCCGAAGCGGAAACTGTCGAACAACCCGGAATCGAGATAATCTTCACCGGCGGTCAATTTCGAACGCAGCGCTGACAAAGCCCGATAAGCGTAGTAACGGCTCCATTCCAACCGTTTTTCCGCGCCCTGCCCGGCCCCGCTTTGCTGGCTAATGCTCGCTTGCCAGTCGGCCCGTAGCCGCCAGGCCCCCATGTTGGCGCCCGCCGTGCCGTTGCCGCTGGCATTGTATGACCGCGTACCGCCCTTTAACTGACGTTGCGCCTGCGCATTAAGGTTGTAATCGAGCAGCACTCCCGGTATGCCTTCGTCCCAGCGAGATGGCGGCTCCCAATCCTCCGAGATATAGTCCAGATAAGCCTGTGGGATGCTGAGATACAGCGACGACGACGCCAGATCGCCTCGCACCTCCATGCCCTTCAGGCTGGTTTCATTCAGACACTCTCCCTGGTGCCACCAGGTCAGTTCCTTCTGCATCGCCTCTTTCAGCCCCAACTGTGCCACCAGCGCCCGGTTTACACAGGCGCGGCTACCGTTGGGATCGTCCTCAGGGACATAAAAAGGCACCTGTTGCTCAGGAAGATCGCTTTTATTGACATGCACCGTCATGCCGTAAGTCCCCGGCATAATGTAACCGCCGCGCGTAAACTGGCTCAGATCGATGTTTTTGCGATCGTTTATATCCAATACGTCGGTATTGAATTGGATTTCCTCCACGGCTCCAGCATTGGTCACCAGGCTGCCCAATGCCAGCGCTATCCAGACGCTCAGAATGGGTAAACGAAACGGCTTTCCTGCAGACAAAAACATCATATTCAAACCCTTTACTATAAACGTCCCTGAAATAGCCGGCCGACTCAGTAATAATCCATTTTGAATCTCACCGAAGTAAAATACTCACCCGATCTAAATGGCTGCCTGTTAGTCATTAACTTCATGACATAATCCAATCGACCATTTTTAAATGAATTATTACTTAGCGGCAGAGGTATTCCCGGCCTGACGATATTGCCATCCGCATCACTGATAGCCAGTGCCACACCCGACGCCTTCCCCCCCATACCAAACATCTGCCCGTCAACATTGCCGTCAAAAGTTATCTGAAACTGTCTCCATTCAGATATTGAGTTACTCCCCTGCGCTGGAATACAATTCACCAGATGAATACTGAAGGGGGTTTCTTTTCCTTGGCCGCCCGGATAAATATCCGAAAATGACGTAACATCCAGATCAAAAACTTGTTCACGGCTCTCTGTAGCAATGGCGCAAGCAGCATCATTAATGGCGCCCTGCATGTTTATCCGCCCCTGAAAAAGAGGGGAAGATATAGCTGTTCCCTCAACGCTTAGCACTCCCAAAAACAGGAGAAGTCTTTTCACACCTTTTAAACTAAGTTTCATTACCATTCCCTTTTGAAATAACGTTTATTTATAAATGGCATGCGAGTTCCCCCGCATGCCGATAATCACGCGTATTTCACCGGGTAATAGATTACTGATATGCCAGAGTGAAATCGGCTACGGCTTGGAATTCCCCAGGAACGATGACCGAATCAGAAGCCGAGCTGCCCTGCAGATAAGCAGCAAAGCTCAGTTTGTTACGGCCATTTTGCAGTTCAATCGCATTGGAAGCTTTGCCCAATTCGATCAGGTTCTTGTTAGCATCGGTAATAGCAATACCCGCGCCTTTCGCCTCACCAGTAATAGCCAGCAGTTTTTTGTCGGTTTCCGAAGCGGTACCGTTGAACGTCAGCGTAACGGTGTTATTTTTCCCTGGCGCTTCCGTTTTCAGATCGCAGCCTTCCAGCTGAATATGAAAATCGCGCGGGGTCGATGCCTTGCTACCGTTTTTCAGCGCCACGTTGGAGATGGCACCCAGCTCAACGGTCTGATCCAGAGACTCAGGCGCGATGGAGCATGGCGCATCGATAATGGAACCGCTGAAGGTCACAGTGCCACTGCCCTGATTAGCAGCATGAGCCAGAGAAGAAACACCAAACGCCATGACGGCAGCCAGCATGATTTTATTCAGTTTCATATAACCAATTATCCTTAATCGTATTAATACATAAGGTATTTTCTTAACAATGAGTAATGTGTATCAACGGCCTGGCCTGATGCTTTAAAAAACCAAGCCGCCTTTTCACGCGGCTATTACTGATGTAGTGGATAACCATGGTTAATAGGTCAGCCACATACTATTCAAGGAATAAACCAATTACTCATCCTGTTTTCCCAACCGATGAAATCCTCCATCGCCGGGGTGAAGCAACTTTAGCGCCCCTGCTGCAATCTTGAAATATTATTTCATCAAACACGACAAATACGAGATTAAAACCTAATAAACACCATTAAATTACACATAGAATCTAAAAATGACATCTTTTAGTTCAATAATTAGATCTCCATAAAAAATTCATTATGGATAAATTATCACTTAGTGACAGATATCAATATTATTGGAAAACACAGAGAATCAGGGTTATTGAAAAATATAACCTCTCAGCGCAAAATCCCTTCCCGAAACAAAAAATGAGAGGATTCCTATGATTTTCATTATAAACGGAAGGGTTAAGTTCAATGAATACGAAGGAACCCTGGAGAGCGTCAATGCCCCGCAAAATATGCAGCCGCTAGCGGCCGCGGCTTGCCGTTTGCTTTCTATTTTCGTCAGGAACAATGAAATGTTGATTAAGCGTCAACAATTACTTGAAGAGGTCTGGGAAGAACGAGGACTAAAAGGAACAAACAGCAACTTGAATAACTATATCTCACTATTGCGCCGCCATCTGGCGCAACTTGGCGAGACGGAGTTGATAATCACCTACCCTAGGCAAGGCTTTAAGTTCGTTGCAAAAAAAATTAGCCGACACGCCACTGCCGAACCGGAAAAAGAACAAAACATAATGGAGGTAACCGCTGTTCCCACGCAACCGCCGGGGCAAGCCGCCCCCAGAGGGCGTGGTAGCGGAAAATTATTATCGGCCTGGCGGCAGTTTCAGAGTTGGAATAAATGGGTTAATCTCATCCTATTCATCAGCATCGCTGCATTGATCATGGCCAGCCATCAGTACTCAGTGCGTAACAACCTATTCAGCGGCACTCAGTTCGCGGGTTGCCAAATCTACAACATGGGTTGGGATTACCCAGAGAAGGAAACGGTAACCGACATGGTAAAGGCCTATGTCAATTGCCAGAAAAAGACTAAAGTTTATTACTATAACAAAATCACGCAGGATAACAGGCAGTTTGAAGAGAAAATGCTCGTATCCTGCCGAGAAAATGCAGGCCGCCAACCTTGCGAAGTGGTTTATATTCCATAATTGAGTAACGTTTTTCACTACCAGTGATACAAAAACAGCAAGATGTCCGTTCACGGACACGTTCAACCTGCCGTTATTTGCTATACACGCCATCACCAACCACATCCCATAATCGTCTCATTATGGGATGTTTCCATCATTTTCTGGTTACGGAACACAGCAACTCAGGCTGCCTGCCGTAGTACATAATAAAATTGTCATCATTCAATTTGGCAATTTTTAAAACATAGTAATGTTTTTCCTCACCCAACAGAAAGGTCTGCGCATCCGAGTAGGTGAAGTTATCCATGGATTGAAGGATTTTCTTTTCAATGGCGACATAGTAGTACCCACGATGATAGTGATACTTCGTTTCGAGCACGCGGGCTATCACCTGCTTCTTTCCATCCCGATAGGCTAAACCGTTAAGCGTAATGGTCGCGCGGCGCCATCCCGAACGCACGATGTTCACGTACAAACCGCTGGTTACCGTCCCATTCGGCGTCATGCGCGTCGTCGATAAAGACGCATTGCACTCAGGGAAATCTCGCGAGGCGGTCAATAAATAAATCAATATAACAATAACAAGGGCAATAGCAGCAGATAATGCCAGGTAGAAAGCACGGCGCGAGCTAACCTTCATTGATCACCTCAAACTCATCTTCACAGTGCGCATCCATATTCTTAACGCGGTGTTTCGGGCAATACGAGATGAAATCAATCAGCTTTTTGTAGTTCGTATAATGGTATGTCAATCGAGAGTAATAAACCGTTGCCGGTACATCACAATCAAAACCACGGCTTTTGAGCCTTTCCAGGGCGTCGGCAATATACCGCTCGTCGATCCGCTCGCTGGCGTTCAGCGTCTCCACGCGGCAAGATTTGTAGCTGGCGATCTGGGTCTGATAAGCGGTGTCGTAACGTTCGGTAAAAAAGTAAACGCCCGCCAATACCAACGCAATCCCGATAAACAGCAGCGTTACCTTAGGTAAAATGGCATCGCAACGGCGCCGGACGGGTAAAGGCGCGGCAGGAACGCTTTCGTCCTGCGTCATATTGTCCGCCACGGAATGAATGCTGGCGGCGGTAAACATAAATCCCTGCCTCGGCACGGTAACCAGAATTTCGCTCTCTCCCAAGCCGGCAAATGTACGGCGCAGGCTGGCGATATAGTTGTTCAGGTTACTGTTCGAGGCCGTTTTGCCATGATCGTCCCAGACGGTGGAAAAAATAAAGTCCCGGCTAATCAAGATGCCGTTATTTTTTACCAACAGCGCGAGCAGACGATTGGCTATCGTGGTGAGCGTCATCGGTTCGAGGTTCTCCTCCGCCAACGCCAGCGTCGAGTTATCCTCATCGAAGATAATTCGGTTATTGATTAAGAACCTCATAATCGCTCTCTTAGACCTACTCCTGGCGCGGATTATAGCTGAAACATAAGAATCTTCCTATCATACGAACAATTAACCGCCGCGCGGTTAGACAAGTCTTTCTCACAACGTAACCACGTCGAGCGTGACAGCCAGCCTCTCTGACCTTCTGCCGGCATTGAGCCGGTGTCCACTAAACGAACAGCGCATTTTGCATGCAGCATGAGCAATCTTTGCTCAGCCGATGAGTGCCCGCAGGGAGGGAATACTTAGGATTCAGGAGGGATACAGCGAAGGAAGAGGCTCACTGCAGCAGGAAAAACCCCAGCTCACTGGCTCGCCACGCCATTACGAATAACAACTCAACACGTTGAATTATATGGCAAAAAATAAATTATGATAAGCTGATTTCATAATTTCACTTTTAATTTCATATTTTCAAAACGCCCTCTGCTTCTAATATCATGTTATTTCACCTTCCCAGGACGCATTTTAGGGCTATTCTAGGCAACGAATACTTGATCCCAGAGACATAAGACGAACGCAGACCAGCGTCGACACGAGAACAACTGATGAAAACCCAACGGCTTTTCTTTTCCCTGGGCTGGCGTTTTTATGGAATGATAAATAAGACTTTATCGGATTTATACCTAAACGAATTAATTATAAACACACGAAAGCTTTCATTGGGACTTTCATGGAAAGAAATACGCCCGTAGCCTTTACCTGATGTGCTACCGAATTCTAAACGGGCATTTAAATAATGCGGTATTTTTGTCCCGCACACCTTTTAATTACATTTAATTCGTGAAGCTTACTTATAAGAAAGAGGCAGCCTGGTTGCTATAAGCCGCCCTTCTGCAGCCGTATTTCTGGGTATTATTCTCATTATACTGGAGCTTATTAATGAATCAGCGTTTGGATATCATCGGTATTGGTCTTGGCCCGTCGAATCTTAGCCTGGCGGCCTTGGGGAGTGAAATAGAGGGATTTACGGGGCAATTCCTGGAACGCAAACCCCATTTCTCCTGGCACCCAGGGATGATCCTGGCGGATTGCAGCATGCAGACCAACTTTTTAAAAGACCTGGTGAGCGCGGTTGCCCCAACCAACCGGTACAGCTTTCTCAACTATCTGGTAAAAAACAGGAAGTTCTACCGTTTCCTGACCACGGAACAGCGCACCGCATCGCGTGAAGAGTTTGCCGATTACCTCTCCTGGGCCGCCGGCGGCATGCGCTCATTAGCATTTAATCAAGACGTTCAACGGGTCGAGTTTGACGATCGGCAGCGTCAGTTCGTGGTGACCACCTCGAATAAGGTCTTCCACGCCAGGCACGTCAGCATTGGGATTGGCAAGAAAATAAAGTTGCCTGATTGCGTGACGGTGCAAAGCGATCGCTGTTTCCATGCCAGCGAAATGATGCTGCGCAACCCCGATCTGACAGGCAAACGCGTGGCGATCGTCGGCGGCGGCCAGAGCGGGGCCGATCTGTTCCTGAATATTTTTAAAGGGGAATGGGGGCAACCGGAACAGCTCGACTGGATATCGCGCCGCAACAATTACAACGCGCTCGATGAAGCGGCCTTTGCCAACGAATATTTCACGCCCGATTACGTCGAGAGCTTTTACTCACTGGATAGCGCGGCCAAGCGGCATATGCTGGCCGAACAGAAGATGACCTCAGACGGCATCACCAGTGAGTCGCTGCTGGCGATTTATCGCGCCATGTACCACCGCTTCGACGTCCTGCGCGAGAAATTATGGGTGCGCCTGCTGCCCAGCCGTTCGCTGACGGCCGTGAAACACACGCTGGATAACGCCTACCAACTCGAAACGCGCCATCATCTCGATCACGGCGAAGAAGCCTTCAAGACGGACGTGGTGATCTTTGCCACCGGTTACCAATCGGCAACGCCAGAGTTCCTTGAGCCTTTGGCCCACCGTTTGCTGACCACTGCGGATGGCGAATACCGCATCGCCCCCGACTTTACCTTTGAGTGGGAAGGCCCTGCGGAGAACTGCTTATTCGCCATGAACGCCAGTATGCATCATCACGGCATTGCCGATCCGCAGTTGAGCCTGATGGCGTGGCGATCGGCCCGTATTCTTAATCGCGCTTTAGAACAACAGCCGTTTGATCTGAGTACAACGCCGAGTGCAATTCAATGGCGAAGTGAAGGTGTCTCTCCCACGTTTTAACCGCGAGCACGCCTTAATCATTATCACAGCGCTATGATGGAATGACGTATATGAAAAGACAAATTATTAAATTTATTATAAAGCAGCTGGCCGTATTGGCCCCCGAATTCAAGGCCAGATTGCTCTACAAAAAAGCGTTTGGCAAACCGTTAAACTTGCAGGCGCCGTCCACCTGGAATGAAAAGATCAATCACCTGAAGTTGAATGGCTATAGTCACAATGCGTTGGTGAAGCAATGCGCAGATAAATATGCGGTGAGAGAGTACATCAAAGAAAAGGGGTGCGAAGAGATCCTGAATGAATTGTACTTTGCCTGCGATTCAGTAAACGATATTCCGTGGGACGCGTTGCCGGACAAATTTGTGATCAAAGGGAATCACGGTTCCGGGTATAACCTGATTTGCCAGAATAAAAAATTGCTGAATATCACGAGCGCCAAAAAATTGATCGACGGCTGGATGAAAGACGATTATTGGAAAACCTATGTAGAACTCAACTACAAAGGGATACAAAAAAAGATCATTGGCGAGAAGTATATCGAATCGGCCAATGGTCACGGGCCTGAAGACTATAAGATCTATTGCTTCCGCGGCGTGCCTTACTGCACCTTACTGTGTGTCGGCAGGGATACCGGGTCGCCGAAGTATTACTTCTTTGATAAAGATTTCAAGTTTCTCTGCTACAGCGAGGACTGCCTGGCATTGAGCCAGGAAGAAATAGACGCCTTCGTGAAGCCAGAGGGTTACGATGAGCTGTTTGAGTACGCCTCGCGCTTGTCGGCGCCCTTCGAGTTTGTTCGCGTTGATTTCTACATCTCGCAAGGCCGAATCATTTTTGGCGAGCTGACCTTTACCCCTTCCGCCGGGCTGGATACGGATATCCTGCCGCCGACCGATGTTTTGCTTGGCGAGATGCTGACGCTGCAACAGCACTGATTTTCACCTGGCCCCACGGTGAAGATCGGCAATACCGGCCGGCATGCTCGCAGCCTGCCGGCCGGTATTGCCCTGAGGGTTATCGGGCCGCCGATCTCGCCGGTTCATGCCGCCGTTACAGCAAAACCCCTGCCGGCAATCCCTGGCAGCCCACGCCCGGCCCAAGAACAATACCTCAGCCAGACCACATAACCATTTGAAAAATAATGGCATTAAACGATTAATAAGAATCACTTACATATTTATAATAAAATGTTCTATATGTATAGGAAGCTATAATATAAGATACCGGAAAGTTTCCCTGGTGTTGTTGTGTGTCTTTGCCCTATTTTATAGGGCTTTTTTTGCTAAAAACCGTTGATAACCGTGTGTTTTCATCTGCCCTCGCCGTTTCTTCCCTCATAAGAATCATAACCATTTCTAATTAATACTAATCCTTCTTATTCCTGACTTACCAATAATAACAATGAGTTGCTATTAACCCGGCAAAGCAACTGGCGGCGCGCTTCCGGGTTTCGCGGCCGGAATGTCCACCCTAAAGGTAGGTTTTTGCCTGACGCGAACGGATGCTACTATCGGCCTTTTTCGAGGATGTTGATCCGCATGTTCTTGTCCAACCGGCATTTTATCTCCGCGCTTCTGGCGCTCGCCATCGGCCTTTGGCTGCCGGGCTCCGTGCTGGCCAGGCCCGATTTGGAACGCAAGATCGGCACTACCGTAGCCGATAGCGATTCTGCGGATTATCGTTTCAGCGATCTGCGCTTCACCTCCGCCGATGGCCAACGGCATTACCGTGTTCGCATCGCCCAGCCGCGTCGGGCGCCTGCGCCTGACGGCTATCCAACGGTTTATTTCCTCGACGGCAATGCGGTGCTGATGGAGTTGAACGCCGCCTTACTGGCCAAATTGGCAGCGGCGAAGCGGCCGCCGGTGCTGGTGATGATCGGTTATGACAACGATCTGCGCATCGATGCCGCCGGCCGCGCCTACGACTATACGCTCCCTCTGCCGGCAGGCATGAAGAAAGCGCCGCGGGCCGGCGGGGGCGCGGATGCGTTCCTGCAATTGATTGAAACTCGGATCAAACCGGCGATCGCCGCCAAACTGGCGGTCGATCCGCAGCGCCAAACGCTGTGGGGCCATTCCTACGGCGGGCTTTTCGTTCTGCACACGCTGTTCACCCATCCCGCCGCCTTCCAGCGCTACATCGCCGTGGAACCCTCACTGTGGTGGGGCAACGGCATGATCCTGCAAGAAGCGCAGCAGATGACGGAACGACGTGCGGTGCCGGCGACAAGGCTGCAACTGTGGGTTGGCCTGGCGGAACGCGATCGCGCGGCTCCGCCCGGCGTGAAGAGCCCCACTCTGCCGGCAGATGCAACGCATTTGCTGGCCGAACAGCTGGCGCAGCTCGGCGGTCTCACCATCGGCTATCGGGAGTGGCCCGCCTTAGGGCACGGCGCCATGCTGGGCGCGGCCATCGAGCCGGCGCTGAGCAGCGTCATCGCAGAAGACTGAATCCGCGGATTGGAAGGTATCGGCCACATTTTCATCTGCGGCGCATATCTTCTGATGAGAAGAGTGTTTACTATCTGAGACGGTGAAGGGGGGCGCGGATGGGGGCGTCAAAAAACAAAGTGGCTCCCCCGTCGGCAAGTGAGCTTGCTCTATCCGGTGGAGCCATACAGTACTGCAGTTTTCCCGGTGGGGCCCTGGTGAGGCGCAAGTAGGAATAGATGGTGTTGGCAGGGCATTTCAGCGTTTTAATACCGCCTGTTCACTATTTTCTTCTCCCTGTGACGCCTACTATAAGCGCCCGCTCACCGGGTGGAAAAGGGTGAAAACCACCCTTGAAATACATTAATTAAAGTGATATTAGAAGCGGTTGGAGCGAAAGCGCCTAGTTCGGTTTTGAATAATTAAATCAGGGAATTATATTAAAAATGAATATTAATATCACCGACAAACCCAACCCGCAGGATGAAGAGTTCGTTATCGACAGCCTTTGGGCGCACAATCACAAAACCCAGCCCGTAGACATTCACCCGCTGTTCCTGACCGTCACCGACGACAACCAGCAGATCGTCGGCGGCCTGGTCGCACGCACCTGGTGGGGCGGCCTGGAAGTGCAGTATCTGTGGGTCGGCGATCAGTGCCGCAAAAGCGGATACGGCCGCCAATTGATGGAGCTGGCCGAAGAAGAAGCCCGCAAGCGCGGTTGCCATATGGCCTATGTCGATACCTTCGATTTCCAGGCCAGAGGCTTCTACGAAAAACTGGGCTACCGGGTCTACGGCGAGCTGGGCGACTATGCGCATCGCCACACCCGCCATTACCTGGCTAAAAGCCTGTAACGCAGCCTGAGCGGCACAGAGGTGGGTATGGGTTCATCGCATAAAAATAATGAATCTTATTTTAAGGGCCTCATCACCATGATGGAGCACCTGAGCGAACCCTGGGGCATCAAAGATCAGCTGTCCCGCCACCTCTATATGAACCGCGCCGCTTATCTCTATACCAATACGCCGCTGAATTTCGACGTCGCCGGTAAATATGACCACGAATTCCCCGCCGACTGGGCCGACTCCGCCGCCGACTTTATCGAGCATGACAAGATGACCGAAGCGGCGCGCGATCGGGTCACGGTCATAGAAACGCACTACTGGTACGGCAAAGACAGCCTGACGCCGTTTATCAGCGAAAAGCTGCCGGTGTACAACGATGACAAACAGGTGATTGGCGTGATCTGGAACGCCAAGCCGATGAACAGCCTGTCGCCGCTGAAATACATCAATCAGCAAAAACCCAGCGTGTTGACCACCGAAGTCAATAACGAGCTGTTCACCCGTGCCGAACTCGATGTCATTTTCCTTATGCTGCAACGATTTACGGTGAAAGAGATCGCCAAAATCTATAACGTCAGCAATAAGACCATCGAAAACCGTATTTATAACATTTACCAGAAGGCCAACGTGCATACTCAGCAGCAATTTGAGGAATACTGCAAATACGCCAACCTGGATAACTACATTCCCGATCGCCTGATAACCAAAGGCATTCAGTTTATTTGAACCGCAAGGAAGATCTCACCGTGATAAAGATCGAAGATTATCCGCTCACCCGGGTGCCGCAGGATAAACGAGTTTCGTTTTTAAGCGTGGCCATCGTGCATATGGGCATGTTGACCGCGCTGGACCAGTTCATGCTCGGCGCCGTACTCGGCAACTCCATGACGCTGATTGACGCCTTCACCGCCATTTTCGTCGGCAGCCTGATCTTCGGCGTGGTGACCTACGGCCTGGGGCTGGCGGGCATGCGCGAAGGCATTTCCGGCAGCCTGCTGGCGCGCTGGTGCGGCTTCGGCCGTCTGGGCTCGGTGCTGATCGGCGTGGTGGTGGCCGTCAGCCTGCTGGGTTGGTTCGGCATTCAGAACGCCATTTTCGCCAAGTCGCTCGACTTCGCGCTCGGCAATAAGCTGGGCTTCGGCCTGGCCGCCGGGCTCTCGGGCACGCTGCTGACCATCCTGGTGGCATTCGGCTTCAAGGCGCTGCGCATCGCCGCCCGTATCGCGGTGCCGATGTTCATCATGCTGGTGGCCTATATTTCGGTGACCGCGCTTTCCGGCCATAACCTGCAGGAGATCATCCAGCTGGCGCCGCCGGGTGAACCGCTGACCATCAGCGCCGGCATCACCATCGTCGTCGGCGGCGCCATCGTGGCCAGCCTGATGACCCCCGATCTGACTCGTTACTCCAAAAACGGCAAGCACGTGCTCGGCGTCACGCTCTTCACCATCATCGCCGGCGAGTTCGTGGTGAACGGCCTGGCGATCCTGATCGCCAAAACCCTGGGCACCGCCGATGTGGTCACCATCATGTCACAAGCGGCCGGCGGCGCCGGTTTGCTGGTGGTGGTGTTCTCCACCCTGCGCGTCAACGATCTCAACCTGTACTCTTCTTCGCTGGGCATCGTCAACGCGGTGGAAGGCATCACCGGCAAAAAGCTGAAGTACACCTACACCACGTTGGTGATCGGCATTCTGGGCACCACGCTGTCGGTGCTGGGCATTCTTGACCGCTTTGTCGACTTCCTGACGGTGCTTGGCGTGGTGTTCCCGCCGATTATCGGCATCATGCTGGTGGACTATTACCTGCTGCGCAGCCACCGCAAGATCCTGGACGAGAGCCGCCGTACCGGCCAGCTGCCGAGCGAAACGCCGACCATCGGCTGGGCGGCGATCGTCGCCAGCATCGTCGGCGGCGCCGTTGGCCTGGCGACCGAATGGGGCGTGCCGACCATCAACTCTCTGGTGGCCGCCAGCCTGCTGTATTGGGTGCTCAAACTGGCCTTCAGCCGGGCGCAAAAACCGCTGGCCTCACAGAAATCGCTCTGATTTTCGCGCACGCGTTAATGCACTCCTCCGGTAACGGGGGAGTGTTTGATGCTCGAAAAGGGAGATTCAGTGCAAAAGAATAGGCCGATCGCGCAGACAAACGGCCGTGGTAGTTAGGGTCCCTGGTGTCGGTAGCAAGCTATCCATTATGCTCAGAGTGTGGCAACGCCCCCTCTGGGCTTTTTATTATAAAAATTGTTGGCTTCCGTGTTTGATCATAAAGAAAAACTTCAGCTTGCATGAACAGTAGCCCATGAAATCGGTTTTGGTCAACATAAAAGTAAACATAAAACCGGCTTTTGTGTTCACTTTTCCATAAGAAAAACCTAATCAATTGATTTACACGGCTTTATCTTTCGCGCAGAGAAAGCAGGCCACCCCCGCTGACATCACTGCGCTAAACGGCTGACGAGAAACAATAATTACCGCCAATAATCAGCCTGTTACCCGCGCGTCCGCGCCTTTTTATCTGGACAACGCCAGTGCGTAGGATATAGTGAAGCCTGCGTAATGTTTGTAAGGACAGCCAATGAAAACCACCAACGCACAGCGCAAAATCAACATCATTAAAAATATTGAATATCTGATGCGTACCCGCGGTGAAACCAAGGCTTCCTTTTCCAATCGCAGCGGCCTGACGCGCACGACTCTCTACAAAATTCTTGACGGAAGAGTGAACAACGTTCAGCAATCCACCGTGAATCGGATCTCCGATTTCTTCGGTGTCTCCTGTGAAGAGATCGAAGACTACGATCTGGAAAAGCTGGAGCTGCTCAACGAGACGCTGTCCACCGAGGGCAACAAGAACCCTTCCGCCATTCCGGTGATCCCGCAGTCGCGCTATCTGGCCGTCTCGCAGCGCAAGATCGGGCAACTGGTCACCGAGTTTCCTCTGACTTATTTCTTCGGCGATGAGTCGAACATGTTGGCAATGAAAATAGAGACCGAAATTAAAGGGTCATTTATTCCCGGCGAGATCATCATCATAAAACGTCCGCCGGTACTGATTTGCGATTCGCCTTTGCTGTATCACTCGGGAAAAAGCGGCTTCTTTGTGGTTGACGACAAAGACAGCGAAAGCATGGACAAACGCCCTCAGGACACCGTGCAATTCCTGGGTTACATCGTTGGAGAAAGGTTATAAATGGAACCGAATCAGAAGTTCAAGCTGTTGGGCTTCACCCGGCATGGCACCATCGCGGCCAATGTCATGGTATTGGCCACCGGCAAAACCATTACCATGGGGCTGAATGAGCTGGCCGACAGCGAAATATCGGAAGATCTGAGCCGGCACGAGCTGCAGGCGCTGTACCGCAAACTCTATGGCGACAACCAACAAAAAACCGCCTACGAGCTCAGCGATCGCCATGAACGCTCCTGGTACGCCTACCTGATTATTACCGTGGCGCTCAGCGTGATTTATATTTTCTCAACGCTGTGCGGCGTTAAGCCGATCCAAATCCCGGTGCTGAATCTCATCACGCCGCCGGCGATCTTCATCTACCCGCTCACGTTCATTCTGGTGGACATTCTCAACGAATTCTACGGGTTGCGGCTGGCCAGGCGCACCATCATCATCTCGTTTATCGCCAACCTGACCTTTGTCCTGGGGGTCTGGGTGACGACGCTGGTGCCGAGCATTCCGCAGTGGGAGTACAGCGAGACCTACAACGGCATCGTACACAGCATCATGGCGGTGCTGGTGGCCTCGTCGGCGGCCTATCTGATCTCCGAGAACGTCAACTCCTACCTGCTCTGCAAAATCAAAGAGTTGACCAACTCCCGCTACCTGTTTGTGCGCGTGATCACCAGTACCGTAGTGGCTTCGGCCATCGACAGCGTGGTGTTCTGTACGCTGGCGTTCTACAACGTGCTGAGCTGGGACATCATCAAAACCATGATCCTGTCGCAGTTCCTGATCAAGGTGGTTTACGCCCTGCTGGGCGTCGGGCCGATCTACGCCACCCGCAGTCTGTTTAACCGCTACATCAATACCGAACAAGCAAAGGGCAATGAATATGCATATCCAAAAGCAAGATAAGATCACCCATCTTGGCGCCAACTCCGATTATCCGGATCAATATGCTCCCGCATTGCTCGAAGCCTTGCCGCGCGCGCGCGGCCGCGATCTGATCGGCGTGGACGAGCGGCAGCTGCCGTTCAGCGGCTTTGATCTGTGGACCGCCTTCGAGCTGTCCTGGCTCAACGCCAAGGGTAAGCCAGTGGTAGGCATCGGCGAATTTACCTTCCCGCACTCCTCGTCGAACCTGATCGAATCCAAGTCGTTCAAGCTGTATCTCAACAGCTTTAACCAAACGCGCTTCGACAGCGTGGAACAGGTGAGCGCCGCCATGCAGCAAGATCTGTCGCAGGCGGCCAACGGCCAGGTCACCGTCAAACTCTATCCGGGGCTGGAAGGTTACCCGGCGCAGATCGACCGCCTGCCGGGCATCAACATCGACGATCTGGATATCGCGGTCGACGACTTCGCCTTCAAACCGGAATACCTGAGCGGCGCGGCCGAGAGAGGGGAACCGGTGGCGGAGACGCTGTCTTCCAATCTGCTGAAATCCAACTGCCTGGTCACCAACCAGCCGGACTGGGGCAGCGTGGTGATCCGCTATGAAGGCCGCAAAATCGATCGCGAAAGCCTGCTGCGCTACCTGATCTCCTTCCGCCAGCACAACGAATTCCACGAGCAGTGCGTCGAGCGCATTTTCAACGACATCAAGCAGAGCTGCCGCCCGGAAAAACTCAGCGTGTTCGCGCGCTACACCCGCCGCGGCGGCCTGGACATCAACCCCTTCCGCAGCGATTTCGAAACGGCGCCGGCGCTCGGGCGCCTGATCAGACAGTAAGCGTTATCCCCCAATGCTCCCGCCGGGGAGCATTGTTTCCCTCGCATTCATCTCCCTGTTATTTTTCGCCATTATCGTCGTCAGCGGCTATCTTCAAAGCACACTGACGGAGATTAACGACGCATGCCTGACCTTTCACGCAGAGACATCCTGCGGGCTGCCGCCATCGGATCGGCTTTCTCGCTGTTGCCCGCCTCGATTCGCAAAGCGCTGGCCATTCCCGCCAATAACCGCACCGGCACCCTGCGCGACGTCGAACACGTGGTGATCCTGATGCAGGAGAATCGCTCTTTCGACCACTACTTCGGCACCCTGCCTGGCGTGCGCGGCTTCAGCGATCGCTTCACCATTCCACTGCCCGGCGATCGCCACGTCTGGCAGCAGCAGGGCGCCGAGCGGCTGGTGCTGCCCTACCACCTGGACAGCAAACGCGGCAACGCCCAGCGCGTCACCGGCACGCCGCACTCGTGGGTGGATGAGCAAGCCGCCTGGGATCACGGCCGCATGAGCGCCTGGCCCACCTACAAAACGCCGGCCTCGATGGGCTACTACCGCCAGCAGGAGCTGCCGTTCCAGTTCGCGCTGGCCAACGCCTTTACCCTGTGCGACGCCTATCACTGCTCCATTCACGCCGGTACCAACACCAACCGGCTGTTCCACTGGACCGGCACCAACGGCCCGTCCGCCGCCGACGTGGCGGTGGTGGTCAACGAGTGGGACAGCCCCGGCCCGGCGGAGATTGGCTACCAGTGGACAACCTATCCGGAACGGCTGGAGGCAAGCGGCGTCAGCTGGAAGGTGTATCAATTCCTGCCGGACAACTTTACCGACAACCCGCTGGCGGGTTTTCGCCAATACCGCGCCGCCAGCATTCAGGTGGGCAATCCGGCGCGGCCGCCGAAAGACTTCAACGCCTTCGTGCCCTACAGCGATGCGCTCAACGAGGCCGCGCCGCTGTACAAGGGCAACGGCAACACCCTGCCGGCCGCCGACGGCAACGATCTGGACGCCATGCTGGCCGGATTTCGCGCCGACGTGCAGCAGGGCAAACTGCCGCAGGTCAGCTGGATCATCGCGCCGGCGGCCTATTCGGAACACCCCGATCCCTCCAGCCCGGTGCAGGGCGGCTGGTTCACCCAAGAGATCCTCAACGCGCTGACCGACAATCCGGAGGTGTGGAGTAAAACCGTCCTGCTGGTTAACTACGACGAGAACGACGGCTTTTTTGACCATATGCCTTCACCTTCCGCGCCGTCGCTGCGCGAAGACGGCAGCTTCGCCGGTAAATCGACGGTGCCGTTCGACACCGAGATCTTCCAGCACGTGGCCCCGCCCGGTTCGCAGGATCAACCGCCGCCGGACGGCCGCATCTACGGCCCCGGCCCACGGGTGCCGATGCTGGTGCTGTCGCCCTGGAGCCGCGGCGGCTGGGTCAACTCGCAGGTCTTCGATCACACCTCGGTGCTGCAATTTTTGGAAAAGCGCTTTCAGGTGCATGAACCCAACATCAGCGCCTGGCGCCGCGCGGTGTGCGGCGATCTCACCTCGGCGTTCAACTTTGTCGATCCTAACGGCGAAGCGCTGCCGAGCCTGCCCGCCACCAGCCGCCACGCCGCCGACGGCCTGCGCCTGCGCCAGGAACAGCTGCCGCAGGTGCCGCTGCCATCCCCCGCCCACCAGCGTTTGCCCCACCAACGCCGCCTGGCACGCCCTTCCCGCGCGTTGCCCTACCAGCTGCACGTCGAAGCCACCGTCGCGGCCGAGCAGCGCCGCGTGACGCTGAACCTGTTCAATACCGGCGAGCAGGGAGCGGTGTTTCACGTCTACGATCGGCGGGATCTGACGCAGATCCCGCGCCGTTTTACCGTCGAGGCGGGTAAGGCGGTCAGCGACGACTGGCTGGCGGAGAATGAGTACCATCTGTGGTTGCTCGGCCCCAACGGCTTTCATCGCGAGCTGCGCGGCACCCTGAGCCGGCCACAGCCGGAGGTGCGTTTACGCCCGACGGGCCGCAGCCTGCTGCTGCAGTTGAACAATCCGGGCACCGAAGCGATAGCGGTCACCCTAGAACGCTGCTCCTACACGCAGCAAGGGCCGTGGCCTATCACGCTGCCGGCGGGCGGCAGCCACCAGCAAGCGTTTGACGCCCGCGCCAGCGGCGGTTGGTATGACCTTACGCTGCAAGGCGCCGACGGCTGGCTGCGCCGCCTGGCGGGGCGGCTGGAAGATGGCGAACACAGCGTCAGCGACCCGCTGATGGGCCAGGGGTAATCGATCGGCATCAAGGGAGTTCAAAAAGCGAAAGGATATCGCTTATCATTGCGTTCTCGTTCCCAGCCGATTACCCAAGGATCTTCATGCCCGCTGTTATTATCGCCAAAGCCGGCCGCTGGTTGGCCGCCTGCGTTTTGCTGTTGGCCGGCGCCGCTCAAGCCGCGCCTATCGTCGTCACCGATGTCGCCGGCCGTCAGGTCACCCTGCCGCAACCGGCCAAACGCGTTATTCTGGCCGATGCCCGCGCGCTGCTGGCGCTGAATATTCTGCACCCGCAGCAGCCGCTGAAAAACATCATCGCCTGGGACAACTCGCTGAAGGTCAAAGCACCGGATCTGGTTGAAGCCTATGCGAAAAAATTTCCGCAGGTCATGCAAATCCCTACCTTCGACAACCCCTACACCAGTGATTTCAGCGTGGAAAGCGCGGTGGTGCGCCAACCGGACCTGATCATTTTCGACATCGGTCTGCTGAGCAAATTGAAAGACAGCGGCGTACTGACCCAGCTGGAAAAAGTCGGCATCCCGGTGCTGATCATCGATTTTCGCCAGCAGCCGCTGACCAACACCGTCGCCAGCATGGCGCTGTTGGGTAAAGTGTTTGACGAGCAGCCCAACGCCGACGCCTTTATTCGCCTCTATCAGCAGCGCCTCGAGCTGGTGCGCCAGCGCGTCGCCACGCTGAAACCGGAGCAGCGCCCCAGCGTCTTCATCGAGCGCAGCGCCGGCATCAAAGGCGAACAGTGCTGCAACACCTTCGGCAAAGGCAGCTTCGGGCAGTTCATCGATACCGCCGGCGGCAACAATATCGGCAGCAAGCTGTTTTCAGACATGGGCGGTGAAGTGAACGTCGAGCAGGTGATCAGCAGCAACCCGGATTTCTATCTGCTGACCGGCGCCGACTGGAGCCGCGGGCATCGCGGCACGCTGGCAGTGCCGCTGGGTTACGCTACCGATATGGCCACCAGCCAAAAGAAACTGGCGCATCTGCTGGATCGCACCGGCATTAACGTGCTGAAAGCGGTGAAAGAAAAACGCGTGATGGCGATTTACCATCAATTTTACGACACGCCGCTCAACTTTATAGCGGTTGAGGCGATCGCCAAATTCCTGCACCCGGCGCTGTTTAAGGATATTGATCCGCAAGCGGATATCGAAATGGTGCATCAGAAATTCACCGCGCTGGATTACAGCGGCGTCTTCTGGCTTACGCCGCAATAACCCCCGCCAGGGCCCGCCAGCCGGGCCCTGTTTCCCGCATTCATTATTTAGTTACCCACTTAACTATCCCGTAACAATTCTATTTACTTGCCAATAATTATCATTAAGATTGTCTTTTCTAAAAAAACACATCCGGGTCTGAAACTCTTAAGGCATTATTATGTCACCTCTTTTTCGGCTTTCCCTGCTGTCGGCTGCCATCGCCGTCGCGTTCCCTGTCCTTGCTACTGATAATTCATCTCAGAACGATACCGACACTGTGACCGTCGTCGGCAACTGGCTGGACAACCCTGATACCAGTTCGGTGCTGCTCAACCATCCGGGCGCGCGTTCCATCGTCACCCAGCAGCAGATGCATGAACAGGGCGACCAAACCATCGCCGACAGCCTGCGCGGCGTCCCCGGCGTGCAGGTGCGCGACAGCAACGGCACCGGCGGCAGCGACATCTCGCTCAACGTCGGCGTGCGCGGCCTGACTTCGCGTCTTTCTCCGCGATCCACCATTTTGATGGACGGCGTCCCGCTGGCGGTCGCGCCTTACGGCCAGCCGCAGCTGTCGATGGCCCCGCTGTCTATCGGTAATCTGCAATCGGTGGACGTGGTGCGCGGCGGCGGCGCGGTGCGCTACGGGCCGCAGAACGTCGGCGGCGTGATCAACTTCGTTACCCGAGACATTCCCAAAACGTTTGGCGGCACCGCCAGCGTACAAACCCAGGGTGCCAGCCACGGCGGCCTGAAGACCCTGACCAGCGCCTCCGTGGGCGGCACCGCAGACAACGGCCTCGGCGCCGAGCTGCTCTACTCCGGCCTGCACGGCCAGGGCTACCGCGACAACAACGACAACACCGACATCGACGATTTCATGCTGAAAACGCGTTATGCGTTCAGCGATCGCGACGAGCTGCTGGCCAATTTCCACTACTACGACGCCAAAGCCGGCATGCCGGGCGGGCTGAGTGCCGCGCAATACGCGCAAAACCCGTTCCAATCCACGCGGCCGTGGGACCAGTTCGAAGGCCGCCGCAAGGATATGTCGTTCAAGTACAAACATCAGGAAGACGACAAACAGTTCGAAGTGTTGACCTACTTCACCGACAGTTATCGCGGCAGCAATATCGAATCGGAAGGCACCGGCAAAAACGCGGGCCAGCGGCGCATGGTCTCCTATCCGCGTCACTATTCAACCTGGGCTATCGAACCAAGCTATTCGCAGGTCTTCCGCTTCTGGGATATGGCGCACGAAATCACCCTCGGTTACCGTTACCTGAATGAAACCATGGACGAAAAGGCGTCGCGTTCGGCCTGGTATAATCCGGCGGATATCGGCTCGACGCCGGAGACCCCGGACTATTACCAACACACCTCCGGCGGCACCGCGGCCAACGCGTTCTATATCGACGACACCATCAACGTCGGCAACTGGACGGTCACGCCGGGCCTGCGTTATGAAAGCATCCGCACCCACGTGGACGATGCCTTCAACAACATCAGCCGCGAGAAAAGCTACAGCGAACCGCTGCCGTCCTTGAACGTGATGTACCACCTGTCCGACGCCTGGAAGCTGTTCGCCAACGCCAACACCTCGTTCGGCAGCATGCAGTATTTCCAGCTGACCAAAGGCGGCAACGGCAACCAACCTGCGCCGGGGCTGACGGCGGAGAAAGCGCATACCTATGAATTCGGCACCCGCTACGACGATACCGTGGTCAAAGCCGAAGCCACGCTGTTCTATATCGACTTCGATAACCAGTTGCAATACATCAGCAACGACGTGGGCTGGACCAATATGGGCGCCACCAAGCACAAAGGTATCGAGCTGGCGCTCAGCTACGATCTCAGCGAGCTGAACCGGGCGCTCGACGGCGCCAGCGTCTATACCAGCTATACCTACACCAAGGCCAGCACCGATAAGGGCGACTTCGCCGGTAAAGACCTGCCGTTCTACTCGCGCCAGGTCTATACCGTCGGCACGCGCTACGCCACCGGCAGCTGGGTATGGAATCTGGACGGCTACGCGCAGTCCAAACAGCATTCGCCGGGCACCGGGCCGGAGTACGTCACGCAGGAAAGCGCCGATGGTCAGTTCGGCGATATCGCCGGCTACATGGTGTGGAATGTGCGCGGGGAATATAACTTCGGGCCGCAGCTGTCGAACCTGACGCTGGGCGCCGGGGTGAAAAACCTGTTCGATCAGCGTTACTTCACCCGCTCCAACGACAATAACTTCGGCAAGTACGTCGGCGAACCGCGCACCTTCTTCGTGCAGGGGTCGATCGCCTTCTGATACCGAGGCCCCGCCGGGGCCTCGGTATCACCGACAGTAAAGGCGAAACAGGCGCGCCAGGTGCGCGCCCATCGGCGTCAAAGTGGTGTCCTTGCGTTGGATAAGATAAAACGTCGCTTTCGGCAGACTCTCTTCCAGCTCGAGCGGCACCAAATGCTTGCCCAGAATCGGATCCGAAATCACGTCCACCGACAGAATGCTAACAAAATCGCTCTGCGCCACCAGGCTGGTACAAGCCATAAAGGTCTCGCAGGTCACGCTGATCGACGGCGCCATGCCCAAGTCCCCGAACAGATCGTGCAATAACCGGTAATAACTGCCTTTCGGTGTCGGCATGGTCCAGTCGCAGTGCTGCAGCTGTTTCAGCGAGGTCGCCCCCTCCATCGGATGCCCTTTGCGCACCACCACCCGATACTCTTTTTCCATCAGCCGTTCGTACTGCAACTCGTTGTCGAGGCTGCTGGGATAGTAGGTATTGACGGTAAAATCCAGCTCGCCCTGGCGCAGTTCAGGGATCATCGACACCAGCTGCCCCTCGACGATGCGCACCTTCACGTTGGGATACTCACGATGAAACTGCGTGACCACCTGCGGCATCACGGTGCGCGCAATGCTGCCACCAACGCCGATATTCACCGTGCCGCCCGCCAACCCCAGCCGCTGCTGGATATCTTCCTGCGCCACCCGCAGCTCTTCAAGGATCAGGCTGGCATGCTGGAAAAAGTTATCGCCGCAGTCGGTCAAGACCACACCCTGGCTACGGCGAATAAACAGCTTGGCGCCC
Source organism: Serratia sp. CY29653 (assembly GCF_052169255.1). Taxonomy (NCBI): domain Bacteria; kingdom Pseudomonadati; phylum Pseudomonadota; class Gammaproteobacteria; order Enterobacterales; family Yersiniaceae; genus Serratia; species Serratia sp. CY29653. Next base: position 121,529 of record NZ_JBJNLC010000003.1, read on the forward strand.
AGCACCTCTTCCAGCTCCTGAATGGCCTTGGTCAGTGCAGGCTGGGAAAGGCGTGAGGTGCGGCTGGCGGCGCGGATGCTGCCCTGGCGGCTAACGTCCACAAATGCACGCAATTGGTGCAATTTTATCGAGGCTGGCATAGGCGAAAGGCGATAACCGTTATTTATCAATAGCAAGATATTGGCATCTTATTTAGCCAGATTCCATTGTGTACATTCGGAAAAAACATAATAAATAACCAAATTCTTATTTCGCTTAATTAAGCGCATTTTCTGCGCCAATAAGCGCCATTCACGGCAGTTAGTAACCAAATACACCTTTTTCTTTGCAATAGCTTCACCGTCTGATTTCAGTTCAGAGCATAACTGCTGCCTGGAGCGATCCAGCGCGCGATAACTTATGAGATATCACTATGACTAATTCGCTTTCGATGTTGGTGGCCGATTTGTACCCGCAATTGCAGGCCTGGCGCCGCGACTTCCATCGCTATGCCGAGTCCGGCTGGTTTGAGTTCCGCACCGCTACCCTAGTGGCGGAAGAACTCGATCGGCTGGGTTATCGCCTGCAGCTGGGCCGCGAGGTCATCAAGGCAGAGTCTCGCATGGGGCTGCCTTCGTCCGATGATCTGGAAGCGCAGGAACAGCGCGCCCGCAATCAGGGGGCGTTGGAAAAATGGTTGCCGCACTTTTCCGGCGGCTTCGCCGGCATCGTCGCAACGCTCGATACCGGCCGCCCCGGCCCAACCATCGCCTACCGCGTGGATATGGACGCCCTCGATCTCAACGAATTGCTGGAACCCGAACACCTGCCGTTCCGTGAAGGCTTCGCCTCTTGCAACAGCGGCATGATGCATGCATGCGGTCATGACGGCCATACCACCATCGGCCTGGGGCTGGCGCACGTCTTCAAAAGCCTGGAGCCCCAGCTTAGCGGCACCGTCAAACTGATCTTCCAGCCGGCGGAAGAAGGCACCCGCGGCGCAAAATCGATGGTGGAGGCCGGCGTGGTGGACGACGTCGATTTCTTCACCGCGGTGCATATCGGCACCGGCGTGCCGGCCGGTGAGCTGGTGTGCGGCAGCGACAGCTTTATGGCCACCAGCAAGCTGGACGTCACCTTCCGCGGCGTCGCCTCCCACGCCGGCGCCAGGCCGGAAGACGGTCGCAACGCTCTGCTGGCAGCGGCCCAGGCTGCGCTGGGGCTTTACGCCATCCCGCGCCACAGCGAAGGCAGCTCGCGCATCAATGTCGGCGTGCTGCAGGCCGGCACCGGCCGCAACGTGATCGCCGATCGGGCGTTTATGAAGGTGGAAACGCGCGGCGCCACCAATGAGATCAACGCGTTCGTCTATCAGCAGGCGCTGAACGCCATCGAAGGCGCAGCCAAGATGCACGGCGTCGCCTGCGACATCGCGCTGATGGGCGCTGCGCAGAGCAGCAAACCAACCCAACCGTGGGTGGATTACATCCGCCGCCAAGCACAGCAGGTAACCGAGCTGACCTCGGTGGTCGATCGCCGCGAACAGGCTGCGGGTTCAGAAGACGCCACCTACATGATGGAGCGGGTGAAATCCCGCGGCGGCCAGGCCTCATACGTCATTTTCGGCACCGAGCTGAGCGCCGGGCACCACAACGAAAAATTCGACTTCAACGAGCAGGTGATGGCGGTGGCGGTGAAAACGCTGGCATCGCTGGCGCTGAACCTGCCGACATTCGGGAGCGAAGCATGAGCAACTCAGCACTGCAGGCATTTATCGACGACTACATTGACCAACGCCGGCCCCGCTTCAGCGCGCTGAGCGACGCGATTTGGGACCACCCGGAAACGCGCTTCAACGAGACCTATTCCGCCACGTTGCTGGCCGATGCGCTGGAGCAGGAAGGTTTCTCGGTCGAACGCGGCGTGGGCGACATCGAGACGGCGTTTATCGCCAGCTACGGCAGCGGCCACCCGGTCATCGCGCTGCTGGGCGAGTACGACGCGCTGGCCGGGCTGAGCCAGCAGGCGGGCTGCGCCACGCCGCAGCCACTGGTGGAAAACGGCAACGGCCATGGCTGTGGCCACAACCTGCTGGGCACCGCGGCGCTGGCGGGCGCCTTCGCCGCCAAGGCGTGGATGCAGCAAAACCGGCTGACCGGCACCCTGCGCTTCTACGGTTGTCCGGGCGAAGAAGGCGGCTCCGGCAAAACCTTTATGGTGCGCGAAGGCCTGTTCGACGGCGTCGACGCCGCCCTCACCTGGCACCCGGAAGGCTTCAGCGGCATGTTCAATACCAGTACGCTGGCCAACATTCAGGCGGCGTTTCACTTCAAGGGCGTCGCCGCCCATGCCGCCAACTCGCCGCACCTGGGGCGCAGCGCGCTGGACGCGGTGACGCTGATGAATACCGGCGCCAACTTCCTGCGCGAACATATCGTGCAAGAAGCGCGGCTGCACTACGCGGTCACCAACACCGGCGGCAGCTCCCCCAACGTGGTGCAGGCCGACGCCGAGGTGTTGTACCTGATCCGCGCGCCGCAGCTCGACCAGGCGCAGGACATTTACCAACGGGTGATTAACATCGCCAAGGGCGCCGCGCTGATGACTGACACCCAGATGGAAGTGCGCTTCGACAAGGCCTGCTCCAACTATGAGCCAAACCGCAGCCTGGAACGCGCGATGTATCAAAACCTGTGTGATTTCGGTCTGCCCGAGTACAGCGACGCCGAACGCCGATTCGCCGAGGAAATCCGCCAGACGCTGAGCCGCGACGATCTGCGCAACGCCAAACTCAACATTGCCCGCACCGGCGGCGCAGTCGGGCGCGAGTGGGTGCAGCTGCTGGGAGAAAAGGTGCTGATGGACGAGGTCGCTCCTTATGTGGAATCCGACGACCTGCTGTACGGTTCTACCGACGTTGGCGACGTAAGCTGGGTGGCGCCGACCGCCCAATGCTTTAGCCCCTGTTTCGCACTCGGCACCCCTCTGCACACCTGGCAACTGGTGGCGCAGGGCCGCACCGCTATCGCCCATAAGGGCATGTGCCTGGCCGGCAAGGTGATGGCGGCGACCGCCATCGATCTGCTGAGCGACAGCGCTCTGCTGGCGCGCTGCCGCAGCGAGTTTGAACGCCGGCGCGCCGAACAGCCGTACCGCTGCCCAATCCCTCAGGGGGTGAAACCCTCCCCATTGAAATAGCATGAACAGACAGGGCCCGGAGAACCGGGCCACTAAGCATAATTATAAATAAATCAAATAATAACAATCACACAACAGAGCAAACACAGAGGGTAAAATCATGAGTGAGGCCACAACGCCAATCAATAAAAGCCCCGGACGCGTTTTTTACTGGGTGGAACGCATCGGCAATAAGATCCCCAATCCGTTTTTACTGTTCGTCTATTTGATCCTGGTGCTTATGCTGGCCACCGCGCTGTTTTCCTGGCTCGACGTGGCGGTGAAAAATCCGGCCACCGGCGAGCTCATCAAGGTCAATAACCTGATGAGCGTGGCGGGCATGCAGTGGATATTTCCCAACATCATCCATAACTTCAGCAGCTTTGCGCCGCTGGGGGCTATTTTGGCGCTGGTGATAGGCGCCGGCCTGGCGGAAAAGGTCGGCCTGCTGCAGGCGCTGATGTATAAAATGGCCTCGCGCGTCAGCGCCCGCTACGCCAGTTATATGGTGCTGTTTATCGCCTTCTTCAGCCATATCTCGTCGGACGCCGCGCTGGTGGTGATGCCGCCCCTTGGCGCGCTGATGTTTGTGGCGGTGGGCCGCCACCCGATAGCCGGACTGCTGGCGGCGATCGCCGGCGTCGCCTCCGGCTTTACCGCCAACCTGTTGATCGTCACCACCGACGTATTGCTTTCCGGCATCAGCACCGAAGCCACCAAAGCGGTGGATGGCGCGGTTCACGTTAGCGTAATCGACAACTGGTACTTTATGGCCACCTCCGTGATCGTGCTGACCATCGCCGGCGCGCTGCTCACCGACAAGTTTATCGAGCCCCGGCTGCCGAAGTGGCAAGGCGGCGCCGAAGACAAAATCGCAGCGCTGACCCCGCTGCAAAACCGGGGGCTGATGATGAGCGGCATCGCCGCGCTGGTGTTTATCGCCATCATCGCCGCTCTGGTGGTGCCGGAGGCCGCGCCGCTGCGTGACCCGAACACCGGTTCGGTGATCCCTTCTCCGTTCATCAAGGGCATTGTGCCGATCATCATCCTGTTCTTCTTCACCGTCGCCATTACCTATGGCGTAGTCACCAAACAGATCCGGCGGCCGGATGACATTCCCCACCACTTGCTCGATCCGATGAAAAGCATGGCGGGTTTTATCGTGATGGTGTTTCCGCTGTCGCAGTTCGTGGCGTTCTTTAACTGGAGCAACATGGGCAAGTTTATGGCCGTCGGCCTGACCGATATGCTGGAAGCCGCCGGCATGAGTGGCGCGCCGGCATTTCTCGGCCTGATGTTCCTCTCCGCCTTCCTGTGCATGTTCATCGCCAGCGGCTCGGCGATCTGGTCAATTTTGGCGCCGATCTTCGTGCCGATGTTTATGCTGCTCGGTTTCCACCCGGCGTTCGCCCAGATGATCTTTCGCATCGCCGACTCTGCGGTGCTGCCGCTGGCGCCGATGTCGCCGTTCCTGCCGCTGTTCCTCGGCTTCCTGCAGCGCTACCGCAAAGACGCGCAGCTCGGCACTTATTACGTGCTGATCCTGCCCTATCCTGTGGTGTTCTTCAGCGTGTGGATTTTGCTGCTGCTGGTCTGGTATGCGCTTGGGTTGCCAATCGGCCCGGGCGTGTATCCGAAACTGGGCTAAACCGCCCCGCGACCTCGCCCCCGAGCCGGCTCGCGGGGCGAGTTCTCTTCCCCCCGACCCCCGAAAAAAATTGATCCTCCTCACCCTCCCAACGCCCCAGCGCATTATTTCATTGCCTTGCTAAACCGGTTCTTCTATTTTAGCAACCCATCTGACAAGGACAAAAACAGGGATTAAGCATGATGAATCGCGTATGGGTACTGGGCGACGCCGTGATCGACCTGGTGCCGGAAAATGCCAACGGTTATCTCAAATGCCCCGGCGGCGCGCCGGCTAACGTGGCGGTGGGTATCGCCCGGCTCGGTGGCGACAGCGCTTTTATCGGGCGAGTGGGGCAAGACGGCTTCGGCGCCTTTTTGCAGCGGGTGCTGAGCGATGAAGGGGTGGATATCGGCCATATGCGGCCGGATCCCGAACACCACACCTCCACGGTCGTGGTGGATCTCGATCTGCAGGGTGAGCGCTCATTCACGTTTATGGTGCAGCCCAGCGCCGATCTGTTTTTGCAGCCCGACGATCTGCCGGCTTTCCAACGGGGCGAATGGCTGCACCTCTGCTCCATCGCGCTCTCGCAGGAGCCCAGCCGCAGCGCGGCCTTTACCGCGATGGAACGCATTCGGGCGGCCGGCGGCCGGGTCAGTTTCGATCCCAACATCCGCGAAGAGGTCTGGCGCCAGCCGGAAGCGCTGCGCCCCTGCCTGCAAAAGGCGCTGCTGCTGGCGGACGTGGTGAAACTGTCGCGCGAAGAGCTGGCTTTCATCAGCCATCTTGACGATCTGGAGAACGCCATTCGCTGGATGATGCAAACCTATCCGCTGCGCCTGCTGCTGGTGACGCTGGGCGGCGACGGCGTCTGCGTACACGATGGGCAGCGTCTGCGCCATTTCCACGCGCCATCGATCGTGCCGGTCGATACCACCGGCGCCGGCGACGCCTTCGTCGCCGGGCTGTTAGCGGCGCTGGCGCGCCTTCACGAATTGCCGCAGGAAACGCAATGGCCGGCGGTTATCGCCCAGGCCCAGGCCTGCGGCGCGCTGGCCACCACCGCCAAAGGCGCCATGACCGCCCTGCCCCGCGCCGACGAGCTGGCCGCTTTCCTGCGTTGATCTTCAGCATTCACGGCGATCCGCAGGTTCGCCGTGCTCTTTTACCCACGATTTGCGCGCTCGATCACAATAGCTGAATCGGGTTAGCTAACTGAGTTGCCAGCTCGCTTCGCTCTCGTTATCTTTCGCTATGAAAAACCGGTTTAGCAATTTAGCAAACAATAATAACAACCCTTACCCGGATGATAGACGATGATAAAAAAACTCAGCTATTTGGCGATAACAACAGGGCTTTTCCTCTCCGCTTCCAGCGCAGCGGCCTCGGGCAGCGGCAGCATCGAGGCGCGTCTCAACGCGCTGGAACAACGTCTGGCGCAGGCGGAACGGCGCGCTGCACAGGCTGAAACCCGCGCGACGGCGGCGGAACGTCGGGCGCAACAGCTGGAACAACGCACCGCCAACACCGAACGGCAAACCGCACAGATTGCGCAGCAGGCCGCCACGCCGGAAACGCCGGTTGCCCCGGCCAGCGCGCTGCAGCTGAGCGGATTCAATGACCTGAAGCTGTACGGGGATGTGGAGTTCAATCTGGACGGCGCCAGCCGCAGCGGCCAGCTGACGTCGCTGAAAGGCAGCGACCACAAGGACTGGAAGCCCGGCAACAAAGAACGTTGGGATATCAACGGCCGCATTCTGGTCGGGCTGGACGGCTACCGCCGCAATCCGGACGGCAACTTCTCCGGCTTCAGCGTGCAGCCGCTGGCGGACATGACCGGCAAAATGAACCTGGACGACGCCGCCTTCTTCTTCGGCAATGAAAAGAACTGGCAAACCAAAATCGGCCGCTTTGAAGCCTACGACATGTTCCCGCTGAATCAGGACACCTTCATTCAATACTCCGGCAATACCGCCAACGATCTGTACGCCGACGGCTTCGGCTATATCTACATGATGAAAGAGGGCCGCGGCCGCAGCAGCAGCGGCGGCAACCTGATGCTGAGCAAATACGCCGGTAATGTCTATTTCGAGCTGAACACGCTGGTGGAGGACGGCACTTCGCTGTTCCAGGACAACAGCTACCACGGCAACGCCCTGGACAATAAGAAAAACGTCGCCTATTTACGGCCGGTGATCGCCTGGAAAAAAGACGCCTTCAGCATCGCGGCGGCGATGGAAAGCAACGTGGTGAATAACGCCTACGGCTATCGGGACAGCCAGGGCCGTTTCGTCGATCAGTCCAAGCGCAACGGCTACGGCATGACGATGAGCTGGAACAACAGCGCCACCGATCCGGACAACGGCGTGGTGGCCAACCTGAGCACCGCCTATCTGGATGCCTCAGGCGAGCAAGACTTCACCGCCGGCGTCAACGTGCTGTGGCGGCGCTTCGAACTGGGTTATATCTATGCCCATAACAATATCAAAGAGTTCAATACCGCCGGGATCGCCGCCGATATCCGCAACCCGCTCAGCGAACCGGGCAACTACGACATCCACACCGTTCACGCGTCGTATCAGATACCTGACATTATGAATATGAAGAATTTCAATCTGTATTTGGGCGCCTATGTGTCGCTGCTGGAGGCCAACGCCGACAACAAGATCGCCAACGGCGACAACGACCAGCGTTACGGCATGCGCGCCAGATTCAAGTATTTCTTCTGACATCGATTCACGGCGCTGCGCCGCAAACGGCGCGGCGGCATTTTTATTTAGCAAGGGGACAACATGGACATTACCGCAACCGCCAACGCGCTGTTGCCGCTGCTTGGCGGTAAAGAGAATATCGCCAGCGCCGCCCACTGCGCCACGCGCCTGCGTCTGGTGCTGGTGGACGACAGCAAAGTGGACAAAGAGGCCATCGGCAAACTGGACGGCGTCAAAGGCTGCTTCAGCAACGCCGGTCAAATCCAGGTGATCTTCGGCACCGGGCTGGTGAACAAGGTGCATGCGGAATTCATCAAGGCGGCGGGCGTCAGCGAATCCAGCAAGGCCGAAGCCGCCGATATCGCGGCGAAAAAGCTCAACCCGCTGCAGCGCATCGCCCGCCTGCTGTCGAACATCTTCGTGCCGATCATTCCGGCGATCGTCGCTTCCGGCCTGCTGATGGGGCTGCTCGGCATGGTGAAAACCTACGGCTGGGCCGATGCCAACAGCGCGCTGTTCATCATGCTGGATATGTTCAGCTCGGCGGCGTTCATTATCCTGCCGATTCTGATCGGCTTCACCGCCGCACGCGAATTCGGCGGCAACCCCTATCTGGGCGCCACGCTCGGCGGCATTTTGACGCATCCGGCGCTGACCAACGCCTGGGGCGTCGCCGAGGGGTTCCACACCATGAACTTCTTCGGTCTGGAGATCGCCATGATCGGCTATCAGGGCACCGTGTTCCCGGTGCTGCTGACGGTGTGGTTCATGAGCGTGCTGGAAAAGCGGCTGCGCAAGGTGATCCCCAACGCGCTCGATCTGATCCTGACGCCGTTCCTGACGGTGGTCATCTCAGGCTTTGTCGCCCTGCTGTTTATCGGCCCCGCCGGCCGCGCACTGGGCGACGGCATCTCCTTCGTGCTCAGCACGCTGATTGCCCATGCGGGCTGGTTCGCCGGACTGCTGTTCGGCGGCCTCTATTCCGCTATCGTCATCACCGGCATTCACCACAGTTTCCATGCGGTAGAGGCCGGGCTGCTCGGCAACCCCAATATCGGCGTCAACTTCCTGCTGCCGATCTGGTCGATGGCCAACATCGCGCAGGGCGGCGCCTGCCTGGCGGTGTATTTCAAAACCCGCGACGCCAAAATCAAAGCCATCGCGGTGCCGTCGGCCTTTTCCGCCATGCTCGGCATCACCGAGGCGGCGCTGTTCGGCATCAACCTGCGCTTCGTGAAGCCTTTCCTGGCGGCGCTGGCGGGCGGCGCGCTCGGCGGCGCCTGGGTGGTGGCCAACCACGTCGGCATGAATGCGGTCGGGCTAACGGCGATCCCCGGCATGGCGATCGTGCAGGCCAGTTCGCTGGTCAGCTATATCATCGGCCTGGCGATCGCTTTTGGCAGCGCCTTCGTGCTCTCCCTGCTGCTGAAATATAAAACGGACGCGCAATGATGGAAGAACTCAGCTTAATCAAACAGGCGCTGCGGGCGGTAATGAACGGCCAGCCACGCGCACTGCGCGATCCGCACCGCCCGGCCTGGCATCTGGCGCCCAGCGTTGGCTTGCTGAACGATCCCAACGGCTTTATCCAGCACAACGGCGTTTATCACCTGTTCTATCAGTGGAATCCGCTGGGCTGCGATCATCGCAACAAGTGCTGGGGACACTGGCAATCGACCGATTTATTGCGTTGGGAACATCAGCCGATCGCCCTGGCGCCGGGCGCCTGTTACGACAGCCACGGCTGTTACTCCGGCTCGGCGGTGGTGGCGGAAGACAAAATCACGCTGATCTACACCGGCAACGTGAAATTCCCCGACGGCTCGCGCACCGCTTACCAATGCCTGGCTCAGGAAAGCGATCGGGGCGAATACCGCAAACTCGGGCCGGTGCTGCCGCTGCCGGAGGGCTACAGCGGCCACGTACGCGATCCGAAAGTGTGGCGTCATCAGGATGCCTGGTACATGGTGCTCGGCGCGCGTGACTTGCAGGATCGCGGCAAGGTGCTGCTGCTGCGTTCCTGCGATCTGCGCGACTGGCAAGCGCTGGGGGAGATCGCCGGTTCCGGCCTAAACGACCTGGGTGAATTCGGCTACATGTGGGAGTGCCCGGACCTGTTCTCGCTGGACGGCGACGACGTGTTGATCTGCTGCCCGCAGGGGCTGGCGCCGCAGCCGGAACGCTATCTCAACCGTTATCAGGCCGGCTATCTGCTCGGTAAGCTGGATTACCGGCAGGCGGCCTTCAGCCACGGCGAATTTCGCGAGCTGGACGCCGGCTTCGAGTTCTACGCGCCCCAGACGACGCAGGCGGAAGATGGCCGCCGCCTGCTGTTCGGCTGGATGGGCGTGCCCGAGCAAGATGAAGAAGCCCACCCGACGCGCCGTTACGGCTGGATCCACACCATGACCTGCCCGCGCGAGCTGTCGCTGCAGCATGGCCGCCTCTACCAGCGCCCGGCGTGCGAGCTGCAACAGCTGCGCGGCGAGCGGGCTGGCTGGCAAGGCCACGCCGATGACGCCCCCACCTATGCGCTGGGCGCCGCGGAGCTGCAGCTGACGCCGCAGGGCGCGTTCAGCGCCGACTTTGGCGACGCCATGACGCTGAGCTGGGACGGCGAACGGCTGCAGCTGACGCGCGCTTCCCTGGCCGACGGTAGGCCGGAGCACCGTTACTGGCGCGGCCCGGTCACCCATCTGCAGCTGCTGTTCGATCGTTCCAGCGTGGAGATTTTCATCAACCACGGCGAGGCGGTGATGAGCGCGCGCTACTTCCCGGCAGCTGAACCGCAACTGCGGCTGAACGGGAGCGCGCCACTGGCGTTGGAATACTGGCCGCTGACGCCATGCATGCTAGAATGACGCATCCTCCGATGACTTCAGATGGCGTCAGTGAAAAAAAATAAACGCATTACCATCAGTGACATCGCCACGCTGGCCGGGGTGTCGAAATCGACCGCCAGCCTGGTGCTGAACGGCCGCAGCAAGGAATACCGGGTGTCCGACGACACCCGCGATCGCATTCTGGCGCTGGCGCACGAACATCATTATCAGCCCAGCATCCACGCCCGCTCTTTGCGCTCCAACCGCAGCCACACGCTGGGGCTGGTGGTGCCGGAGATGACCAACTACGGCTTTGCGGTGATCTCGCGCGAGCTGGAAACGCTGTGCCGCGAGGCCGGTCTGCAGCTGTTGATCGCCTGTACCGATGAAAACCCGGCGCAGGAGATGATGGCGGTGAACAGTCTGGTGCAGCGGCAGGTCGACGGCCTGATCGTCGCTTCCAGCCAGTTGAACGACGCGGAATACCAGAAGATCAACGCCGGGCTGCCGGTGGTGCAGATGGATCGCCTGATCGCCGGTTCCGAACTGCCGCTGGTGATCACCGACTCGGTCAATTCGACCGCCGACCTGGTGGAGAAGGTCGCGCGCCAGCATCCGGATGAGATCTATTTTCTCGGCGGGCAGCCGCGCATTTCACCGACTCGCGATCGGCTGGCCGGCTTCCAGCTTGGCCTGGAGCGCGCCGGCGTATCGTGCAAACCGGAATGGATCATCAACGGCAGCTATCACCCCAGCTCGGGTTACGAGATGTTCGCTCAGCTGTGCGCCCAACTGGGGCGTCCGCCTAAAGCGCTGTTCACCGCCGCCTGCGGCCTGTTGGAAGGGGTATTGCGTTATCTGACTCAGCATCAGCTGATGGAAAGCGACATCCACCTGTGCAGCTTCGACGATCACTACCTGTTCGACTGCATGACGTTGAAGATAGACACGGTGGCGCAGGACTGCCGGGCGCTGGCGCAACATAGCTTCAGCCAGGTCACCGCGCTCATCGACGAGCGGCCGCTGGAACAGAACGCGCTTTATCTGCCGGGCCGTATCCACTGGCGCCATGCCGGTTCGCGGGCGTTGTTGGCCGGGGAGTGATATTTCTGAATCTATAAAAAAGGGCGCCTGAGCGCCCTTTATCGTTTTGCTGCCGCTACTTGGCGGCGCCTTCCATGCCCACCAGCCCCACTTTCAGGTAGCCGGCTTTACGCAGGGTGTCCATCACGCTCATCAGCGTTTCATAGTCCACGCTCTTGTCCGCCTGGAAGAAGATGGTGGTTTCTTTGTTGGCCTGAGTGCGTTGATCCAGCACCGAAGTCAGCTGATCGGCATTCACCGGCTGATCGCCAACGTAGAGCTGCTTGTCGGCCTTCACCGACAGGAACACCGGTTTTTCCGGCCGCGGCTGCGGTTTGGCGGAAGAAGCCGGCAGATCGACGCGGATATCTACCGTTGCCAGCGGCGCGGCCACCATAAAGATGATCAACAGCACCAACATGACGTCGATAAACGGCGTCACGTTGATTTCATGCAGTTCGCCGCTGTCGTCCAGATCTTCATTTAAGCGCATCGCCATGACTCACCCCGCCCGCAGTTGGTGTGCGTGCTGTGAGCGCTTGGCTTCCGCCGTCGCGGCCAGATCCAGATCGCGGCCCTGCAGCAGCAAGACCTGCGCCGCCACGTCGCCTACCTGGGCGCGATGGCCGCTGATGACGCGGGCAAAGATGTTGTAGATAACGACGGCAGGGATCGCCGCGACCAGGCCCAGCGCGGTCGCCAGCAGCGCTTCCGCGATGCCCGGCGCCACGACCGCCAGGTTGGTGGTCTGCGAATGGGCGATGCCGATGAAGCTGTTCATGATGCCCCACACGGTGCCGAACAGGCCGACGAACGGCGAGATGGCGCCGATGGTGGCCAGGAAACCGTTGCCGCGGCCCATGTTGCGGCTGTAGGCCGCCACGCGGCGCTCGAGGCGGAAGCCGGTACGCTCTTTGATGCCGTTGTTGTCGCTGGACTCTGCGGACAGCTCCAGCTCATTTTGCGCGTCGTTCAGCAAGACAGCGCTGACGCTCTGCGAGCCGAAGTTTTGCGCCAGCTCGGAAGCTTCATCCAGCGAGCGCGCGTCGGCCAGCGCCAGCTGTTCGCGGCGCAGGCGGCGTTTGGCGCGCAGCAATTCACTGCCTTTGGAGAACAGAATGGTCCAGGTCACGATCGAGGCCAGCACCAGGCCGATCATTACCGCTTTCACCACCGCGTCGGCGTGCTGATACATGCCCCAAACGGACAGATCCATGCCGCGGGTTTCCGGTGGCTGGATCATTGGCGCCGGGTTCACCGGCGTGATGCTTTCCGGCGCGGCGGCTGCAGGTGCAGGCGCGGTGGTCGGCGCAACGCTTTCGGTAACGGCCGGATTGGCCGCCGGCGCCGCCTGCGCGCTGCCGGCCAGCCCCACGACCAACACCATTGAAGCCATCAGGCTGCGGCCAAAGGCCTTGCCCCACTGCGCCCGGCCCTGGCCGAACGATCCTTGATTTAAATTCTTGCCAGCCGTTTTCACGCTGTGCCTCCACCCATTACCGATCAAAATTAAGGAATAATTCAGCGTGCGATCATATCAAACCAACCGGGGATTGATAGTAGTTCTCATTATTATTTACCAAATAAACGAGAAAATTTTAGCCAACCCCGCGGCAAAGCGCCAATCCGCGTCCGTTCACCGCCAAACGCCCCTTTTATGGGGTTATTTCGTTACTTTCCCCCACAACGGCGCAACAAGGCCACGCTGCCGAACGGCATCTCGACCGATGAATGGGCTTCTCTCTCGCCGCTCGGCAGAAGGATGAGGCGAGAAATGCGCCGTCGGCAGCCAATTATAGCCGTTTCTGCATCTGGAAGTTAAAACGTCTGGATGGCTATATTAACTCATGTTAACGTAAGGGCTATCGCAAACGGGCACGTGCAGAGCAACCAGAGGTGAGCCAGGTACCATGACGTCAAAACATATCGAAACCACGCTGATCGGCGCCGGCCGCGGCAAGCGCTACACCCAGGGCTCCGTCAATCCCGTCACGCAACGCGCCTCTTCTTTGGTCTTCGACTCCGTCGCCGCCAAAAAACACGCCACCGCGCAGCGCGCCCACGGCGAGCTGTTTTACGGCCGACGCGGCACCCTGACCCACTTCGCGCTGCAAGATGCGATGGTGGAGCTGGAGGGCGGCGCCGGCTGCGTGCTGTACCCCTGCGGCGCGGCGGCGGTAGCCAATGCGATCCTGTCGTTCGTCGGCGCCGGCGATCACCTGCTGGTCACCGGCTCGGCGTACGAACCGACCCAGGATTTCTGCACCCATATCCTCGGCCGCATGAACGTCAGCACCACCTATTTCGATCCATTAATTGGCGCCGATATCGCCACGCTGATCCAGCCCAATACCCGCGTGGTGTTCCTGGAATCCCCCGGCTCCATCACCCTGGAAGTGCAGGATATCCCGGCGATGGTGCAGGCCATCCGCGCCGTGGCGCCGGAGGTGGTGATCATGATCGACAACACCTGGGCGGCGGGCGTGCTGTTCAAGGCGCTGGATTTCGACATCGACATTTCGATTCAGGCCGGCACCAAATACCTGATCGGCCATTCCGATTACATGCTCGGCACCGCCGTCGCCAACGCGCGCTGTTGGGATCGGCTGCGCGAGTACTCCTATCTGATGGGGCAGATGGTGGATGCCGACACCGCCTACATGGCGAGCCGCGGCCTGCGCACCCTGAGCGTGCGCCTGAAGCAGCACGAGCGCAGCAGCATCGAAGTCGCCAACTGGCTGGCGGCACGGCCGGAGGTGGCGACGGTCAATCACCCGGCCCTGCCCAGCTGCAAGGGCCACGAGTTCTACCGCCGTGACTTCAGCGGCTGCAACGGGCTGTTCTCCTTCGTGCTGAAAGAGCGGCTGGATGATGCGCAGCTGGCCGCCTACCTGGACAACTTCAGCCATTTCAGCATGGCCTACTCCTGGGGCGGCTTCGAGTCGCTGATCCTGGCCAACCAGCCGGAAGAGCTGGAAGCGATCCGTCCGGCGGGCGGCGTCGATTTCTCCGGCACGCTGGTGCGCCTGCACATCGGCCTGGAGAACGTCGAAGACCTGATCGCCGATCTGGCGGCCGGCTTCGATCGCCTCAACGGCGTGCGCCAAGACGGATTCCGGTAATTTTCTTTGCCTTGTTTAATGTCGGCTTAAGCTATTAGCGGTACACTAATCGGGTAACTGTCAGATACGGTAACCGCCGCATCCTGGAGAACGTGACCCCGGGCGCAACCGGCATGCAACAGGACATAAAATGGATGTATTACGAGAGATTATTCATGCGCTTTGGCAGCAGGACTTTATCGCCCTCGCCGATCCAAGCGTAATTTGGGTGGTTTACGCCGTACTTTTCACCACCCTGTTTTTGGAAAACGGACTGCTGCCCGCCTCCTTCCTCCCCGGCGACAGCCTGCTGCTGCTGTCGGGCGCGCTGATCGCCAAAGGCGTGATGGGCTTTGCCCCCACCCTGCTGATTCTGACCGCCGCCGCCGGCCTCGGCTGCTGGCTGAGCTATATCCAGGGCCGCTGGCTGGGCCACACCGGCCTGGTGAAGAGCTGGCTGCTGCAGCTGCCGGCGCAGTACCACCAGCGCGCGCACAACCTGTTCAATCGCCACGGGCTGACGGCGCTGCTGATCGGCCGCTTCCTCGGCTTCGTGCGCACGCTGCTGCCGACCATGGCCGGCATTTCCGGGCTCAACAGCTCGCGCTTCCAGGTGTTCAACTGGCTGAGCGCGGCGATCTGGGTCTGTGCGCTGGTGGGCCTCGGCTACGCTTTCAGTCAAATCCCTCTGGTAAAACGCTACGAAAGCCAGGTGATGACCGGCCTGATGCTGCTGCCGCTGCTGCTGCTGTTCGTCGGCCTGCTGGGCGCCATGCTGGTGATCTGGCGCAAAAAGCGCGCTTCCTCTTCCTAAATCCGGCGCGCTACAGCGCCTTCTCGACCAGCGCCCGGCAAGATCGTCCTGCCCCCGTAAACGCGGCTCAGCCCTCCAGCAGCAGCGGGTTGGCCTCGCGCAGCCGGGCGACTTCATCGCTCGGCGTCATGCCGAACAGCCGCTTGAATTCACGGCTGAACTGCGACGCGCTCTCGTAGCCGACGCGGATCGCCGCGGTGCTGGCCTTCAGGCCGTCATGCACCATCAGCAGGCGCGCCTTATGCAGCCGGTACGACTTCACGTATTGCAGCGGCGAGGTGTTGGTCACCGCCTTGAAATTGTGGTGAAACGCCGAGACGCTCATGTTGACCTCGCCGGCCAACTGCTCGACGTTGAGGTTGTCGGCATACTGATGTTCGATGCGCCGCAGCGCCTTGGCGATCTGGCTGAAGTGGGTATGGCGATTGACCAACTCCTGCAGCGACGCGCCGCAGGTGCCGCGCAGCACGTAGTAAAGGATCTCGCGCACGATCTGCGGCCCCAGCACCCGGGCGTCGAGCGGCTTGGCCATCACGTCCAGCAGGCGTTCGGTGGCGCACAGCAGCGCTTCCGTCAGCTCGGCCAGGTTCACCCCGTTGCTCTCCGCCCGCGGTTGCATCAGGTAGTCGTCGTCGCCGATGTCGATCAGCAAATCCTGCAGCATTTGGGTATCGATATTGACCGCCAATCCAACCAGCGGCAGTTCCGGGCTGGCGAAGGTTTCGCATTCGAACGGCAGCGGCACCGTCATCAGCAGGTAGTTGCGCGGATCGTACTGGAACACCTTACTGCCGCAATAGCCGACCTTGTGCCCCTGAAAGATGATGACGATCCCCGGTTCGTACATCACCGGTTGGCGCGGGCAGTGGCGATCGACATACAGGATCTTCACCCGCGGCACCGGCGACGGCGTGTAGCCGTTGCCGGTGGCGATAGCCATCGCCTGGCGCGCCATGCGGCTGCGCTGCGCATCGATTTCAATCACGGAAACACCCTCTTACAGTCAGAACGATTCGGCATAAATCATAATTTAAAATTCGCCATTCCTACAGAGGATTGTAGAAATAGGCAAGAACCAAACAGGAATGTGCATTGTGCGCTGCCGGCAGGTTGCTGACAATACGGGCCAGAAACCTTTGCGCCGCGTTGGCGCCCGCCTGACAGAAAGAGAGAAATCAACCATGCAAAACTTCATTCTGCATACCCCAACCAAAATCCTGTTCGGCAAGGACCAAATTGCCGAAGTGGCCGGCCAGATCCCGGCGGACGCACGCATCCTGATCACCTACGGTGGCGGCAGCGTGAAGAAAAACGGCGTGCTGGATCAGGTGTATAGCGCGCTGGCCGGCCGCGACGTGCGGGAGTTCTCCGGCATCGAGCCGAACCCGACCTACGAAACGCTGATGAAAGCGGTCGAGGTGGTGAAGGCGGAAAACATCGATTTCCTGCTGGCGGTCGGCGGCGGGTCGGTGGTTGACGGCACCAAGTTCATCGCCGCCGCCGCCCGTTATACCGCCGACGGCGACACCTGGCATATCCTGCAGACCGTCGGCAGCCACATCGCCGACGCGGTGCCGATGGGTTGCGTGCTGACGCTGCCGGCCACCGGTTCCGAATCCAACAGCGGCGCGGTGATCACCCGTAAAAGCAGCGGCGACAAGCAGCACTTCTTCTCGCCGCTGGTGCAGCCGCGCTTCGCCGTGCTGGATCCGGTGGTGACCTATTCGCTGCCGCCGCGCCAGATCGCCAATGGCGTGGTCGACGCCTTCGTACACACCCTGGAGCAGTATCTGACCTACCCGGTCGACGCCAAGGTGCAAGATCGCTTCGCCGAAGGCCTGCTGCTGACCCTGCTGGAGGACGGCCCGCGCGCGCTGGCCGAACCGGAAAACTATGCGGTGCGCGCCAACGTGATGTGGAGCGCCACCATGGCGCTGAACGGCCTGATCGGCGCCGGGGTGCCGCAGGACTGGGCAACCCACATGCTGGGCCACGAGCTGACCGCCATGCACGATCTCGACCACGCGCAAACGCTGGCCATCGTGCTGCCGGCGCTGCTGCACGAGAAGAAAGCGCAGAAGCGCGCAAAACTGCTGCAGTACGCTGACCGCGTTTGGGGCCTGCGCGAAGGCAGCGAAGACAGCCGCATCGACGGCGCCATCGCCGCCACTCGCGCCTTCTTCGAGCAGATGGGCGTACCGACCCGCATGGCGGATTATCAGCTCGACGGCAGCAGCATTCCGGCGCTGCTGGACAAGCTGCATCAGCACGGCATGACCGCCCTGGGCGAGCATCAGGACATCACCCTGGACGTCAGCCGCCGCATTTACGAAGCGGCGCGTTAATCGCAAAACGGCGATTTTTTGCTAGGCTTTAGTCTCCGCCAGCCATTTTTCGCCGCATCCGGCGCCCGGCCGATCACCGGGCGCCGTCAGGCGCCTCAGCGCGCCGCCGATCGTTTCGCACCACCCGTCTTACCGCTCATTCGCAGGGAGAGCGGCGAGAAAGTCGCCCTCCCGCCACCGCTGAAATTAGGCTGGCAAACCCGGCAACCGCCCACTTTGCCAACTAGAATTTATCTATAGCCGTTTCGGTGCCGCAGGCGCCGCAATCCGTACACAAGGAGATGCGCATGACAACGCAACAACCCATCATCAAACTCCACGATGGTAATCTGATGCCGCAGTTGGGTCTCGGCGTTTGGCAGGCGAGTATTGAAGAGACCACCCGCGCGGTGAGCAAAGCGCTGGAGATCGGCTACCGCTCCATCGACACCGCCGCGATCTACAAGAACGAGGAAGGCGTCGGCGCCGCGCTGCAGTCCAGCGCGCTGCCGCGCAGCGACCTGTTCATCACCACCAAGCTGTGGAACGACGATCAGGGCGATCCGCTGGCGGCGCTGGAAACCAGCCTGGAGAAGCTAAAACTGGACTATGTGGATCTGTACCTGATCCACTGGCCGCGCCCGCAGCAGGATCAATACGTCTCCGCCTGGCGCGAACTGATCAACCTGCGCGATCAAGGCCTGGTGAAAAGCATCGGCGTATGCAACTTCCATACGCCGCACCTGCAGCGCCTGCTGGATGAAACCAACGTGGCGCCGGTCGTCAACCAGATAGAGCTGCACCCGCTGCTGCAACAGCGCCAGCTGCGCGCCTGGAACGCCACGCACCACATCGCCACCGAATCCTGGAGCCCGCTGGCGCAGGGCGGTGAAGGGGTGTTCGACCAGCCGCTGATCAAGGCGCTGGCCGAAAAATACGAGAAAACCCCGGCGCAGATCGTGGTGCGCTGGCACTTGGACAGCGGCCTTATCGTGATCCCGAAATCGGTCACGCCGTCGCGCATCCGCGAAAACTTCGAGGTGTTTGATTTCAAACTCGATAAGGACGAACTGGGCGAGATCGCCAAGCTGGACATCGGCAACCGCCTCGGGCCGGATCCGGATACCCTGTAAGTCCTCCCCAAGCCCTCTCCCGCCGGAGGGGGCTTTTCCTTTCCGCACATTGCTCCCTTGCGCCGCCTGACGTTATGATGACGAGCCGGAGGCTCCGCCCGCCGGTTAATACCGTTAAAAAACAGACAAGCACGGAGCACCATGAAATTCTCTTTCTCACACGGGTCACGGCTGGGCATGCTTTGCATCATGCTGGTGCTGGCGGGTTGCGCCGGCAAGAAACAGCGCGTCAGCTACGATCGCCACGCCTTCGACAGCGCCATTAAAGACGCCGCCAGCGAATACGGCGTAGACGCCAAGCTGATCACCGCCATGATCCAGGTGGAGTCCGGTTTCAACCCCGCCGCAGTGAGCAGATCCAATGCGATCGGCCTGATGCAGCTGAAAGCCGATACCGCCGGCTGCGACGCCTATCGTTACAAAGGCAAACGCGGTTGCCCGGACGATGACGATCTGCTGGATCCCGACACCAATATCGATCTCGGCGCCGCCTATCTGGCCACCTTGCAAAAACAACAGCTTAAAGGGATCGCCAATCCAGTTACGCTGCGCTACGCCACCATCATCGCCTACGTCAACGGCACCGGCGCGCTGCTGCGCACCTTCTCCAGCAACCGCCAGCAGGCCATCGCGATGATCAACAACCTGTCGCCGGAAGCCTTTAACTGGCACGTGCGCAAATACCATCCCGCTCCGCAGGCGCCGCGCCATTTGATGAAAGTGGAAGCCGCCTACGATCGGCTGTGATGAGTAAAAGTAAAAAGGAGAACCCGAGGGTTCTCCTTTTTGTTTGCGCCCGCGGCGTGGCCGTTACGGCTTGGCTTTGCGAATCGGTTTGCGCGGCGGCCGGTTGGACGGCGTGCGCTGCCGATTGATATCGGTATGTTTGGTCAGCGCCGGCCGGGTATGGCGCTGCAGGCGTTTCGCTTCGCGCTGCTCGTCGATGCTCGGCGCCGGCACCAGACACTCGCGGCGGCTGCCGATCAGGTGCTTCAGCCCCATCTCTTCCAGCGCGGCGCGGATCAGCGCCCAGTTGGCCGGATCGTGGTAACGCAGCAGCGCCTTGTGCAGGCGGCGCTGGCGATCGCCGCGCGGCACCACCACGTCTTCGCTCTTGTACCCCACCTTGCTCAGCGGGTTTTTGCCGCTGTAATACATGGTGGTGGAGTTGGCCATCGGCGAAGGATAGAAGTTCTGCACCTGATCGAGGCGGAAACGGTTCTTCTTCAGCCACAGCGCCAGGTTCACCATGTCTTCGTCGCGGGTGCCCGGATGCGACGAGATGAAGTACGGGATCAGGTACTGCTCTTTGCCCGCCTGCTTCGAATAGTGATCAAACAGCTGCTTGAAGCGATCGTAGCTGCCCATGCCCGGCTTCATCATCTTCGACAGCGGCCCTTCTTCGGTGTGCTCCGGCGCGATCTTCAGGTAGCCGCCGACGTGGTGGGTCGCCAGTTCCTTGATATAACGCGGATCTTCCACCGCCAGATCGTAACGAACCCCGGAAGCGATCAGGATCTTCTTGATGCCCTCCAGCGAACGCGCGCGGCGATACAGCTTGATGGTCGGCTCGTGGTTGGTGTCCATGTAGGTGCAGATCTCCGGATACACGCACGAGGCGCGGCGGCAGGTCTGCTCGGCGCGCGGGTTGGTGCAGCGCAGCATATACATGTTGGCGGTCGGGCCGCCGAGATCGGAGATCACGCCGGTGAAGCCCGGCACCTTGTCGCGGATCTCTTCGATTTCGCGAACGATCGAATCTTCCGAACGGCTCTGGATGATGCGCCCTTCATGCTCGGTGATCGAACAGAACGAGCAGCCGCCGTAGCAGCCGCGCATGATATTCACCGAGAAACGGATCATGTCATAGGCCGGAATGCGATCCTGGCCGTAGGACGGGTGCGGCACGCGCTGATAAGGCAGCGCGAAGACGCTGTCCATCTCCGGCGTGGTCAGCGGGATCGCCGGCGGGTTGATCCACACGTAGCGGTCGCCGTGTTTCTGCATCAGCGCACGGGCGCAGCCCGGGTTGGTTTCATGGTGCAGAATGCGCGAGGTGTGCGCATACAGCACCTTGTCGCCCTTCACTTTCTCGAAGGACGGCAGCAGCACATAGGTCTTCTCCCACGGCTTCGGCTTGGCGGCGCGCACGGTGACAGGCTTGGCTTCCGGCTCTTTCGGCTTGGCGCCGTCGGCGCACGGCAGATCGTCGCCGTACGGGTTCGGGATAGGTTCGATGCGGCCCGGCTTGTCGAGGCGGGTGGAATCCACGCCGCTCCAGCCCGGCAGCGCTTCTTTGCGCATTACGGCGGTATTGCGAATATCGTGGATGTCGCCAATCTTCTCACCGGCGGCCAGGCGATGCGCCACTTCCACCAGCGGGCGTTCACCGTTGCCGTAGATCAGCATGTCGGCCTTGGAATCCACCAGCACCGAGCGGCGCACGGTATCCGACCAGTAATCGTAGTGGGCGATGCGGCGCAGGCTGGCTTCGATGCCACCCAGCACGATCGGCACGTCTTTGTAGGCTTCTTTACAGCGCTGGCTGTAGACCAGGGTGGCGCGATCCGGGCGTTTGCCGCCGACGTTGCCGGCGGTGTAAGCATCGTCGTGGCGCAGTTTGCGATCGGCGGTATAGCGGTTGATCATCGAGTCCATGTTGCCGGCGGTGATGCCGAAGAACAGGTTCGGTTTCCCCAACCGCATGAAGTCTTCTTTGTTGCTCCAGTCCGGCTGCGCGATGATGCCGACGCGGAAGCCCTGCGCTTCCAGCATGCGGCCGATGATCGCCATGCCGAAGCTCGGGTGATCGACATAGGCGTCGCCGCTGATGATGATCACATCGCAGCTGTCCCAGCCCAGTTGATCCATCTCTGCTCGCGACATCGGTAAAAACGGCGCGGTGCCAAAACATTCCGCCCAATAAGGCTTATAGGAAAACAGTTCACGATCGGGTTGGATCAGGCTGGTGGTGCTCATTCTGCTGCTCTTTTTACAGGTTAATTAATCGCCGGGCGGCGATTATACGCACTAGCTGCAAAAAGAGCATGGTTATTTCGCTAACCGTTCACTTCGAATTCATAAACGTCGCTGCGGCACAAGATATCGCTGAACTCCAGCGCCTCACCCTGGGCATTGCGGCTGGTCTGGGTGATGTGCAACAACGGCGCGCCGCACGGCACGTTGAGCAGCTCGGCAACCTCGTCGCTGCAGGATACCGCCTTCAGCAGAAAGTGTTTATCTTCGGGCACGATGCCGCGCGATTGCCATAACGCATACAGCGAATGTTCCAGCTGCCCCGGTTCGGGCAGGAAGCGCGGCGGAATATAGGTGGTTTCCAGCGAGACCGGGCTGCCGTTCAGCAAGCGCAAACGCCGCAGTTTGACCACCTCATCCCCTTCCGCCAGCCCCAGCGCCGCCGCGGCCTTGGCCGGCGCGCCGACCCGGGTGCGCAGCAGCCATCGATTGCTGACGCTGCTGCCGTGGCGCAGCGCCTGAGCGGTGAAACCGCTGTCCTTATCGAGGGAATAGCCAATGTGCATCGCCACGCGGGTGCCAACGCCCTGCTGTCGCAAAATCAGCCCCTTCTCCTCCAGCAGTTTCATCGCCTTGCTGACGGTGACGCGCGACAGCGCCAGGCCTTCCGCCATCTGCCGTTCGGGCGGCAAAAACGCCTCTGCCGCCAGCACCTGCTGCCTGATCGCGGTTTCTATCGCCATCGCCAGCTGAATATAACGCGGCGCTACCGCCCCCTGCGCCAGATGGCCACGCAGCCAGGCCATAAAATCCGTCATTCGCCCGCCCTCTTACCTATGCCATTTGTCTGGATTTCGTTTTTTATCCTATCGCCGCTCCGGCGATAAGCCCCTCACCTTAACTAAAATATCGCTAATGTTTTCAGAGTGGCATCACAATTTTTGCCTAATGGACTTTCATTGGATCTAGATCGCGCGTAATCTGTGCTTATTGATGTTGATACATCAATCGCACCAACACCAGGGACCCACTTTAAAAACAATAAAAAACCCGCTGCCAGCCCTAAAGGATACCCTTGATGGCCGGTAGCGGGGATATACTGTCAGCACAAACGGCCGAGAATAAGCAACGTAGCTAATGGATAGCTTGCTCACTGCTCATAGCCACATCACAGGATCCCCTCGCGGTGGGCGCAACGGATCGATGTCGGCAAATAGAAACGTTCCCGCTTCGCCAAACCCCGCTGCAGACCCACTCTTTGACTACACTCATTGGCGCCGTGCGGCCGACGTGCCTCACCCGATAAGGCGGATACCGCCCTCACTTTGACAGACCCGGCGGTATCAGCCGCTACACACTGCGCGGAATCGGCGTCTTCACCGACAACGGAATAGCCGGCGTCAACCGCGCCAACGGAATCGATTTTCAGTCAACTGCGGCGGCCCTCGCGGCCCTGCGCTACAGGGATCACTTGCTATGACCGATATCAATCGCAATGAAGCATGGAAGGTAGAAAGCACCGGTATCGATCGGGTGCCGGACGCGGAACAGACCGGCAAGCCCATCGAGCTGTTTTGGATCTGGTCGGCAGCCAATATCGGCATTCTCGGCGTGGTGTACGGCGCCATTATCGTCGGCTTCGGCTTATCCTTCCTGCAATCGGTACTCGCCGCGCTGGTCGGCGTCGCCAGCTTCGTGCTGGTCGGCCTCACCAGCTTCGCCGGCAAGCGCGGGCGCACCTCTACGCTGACGCTCTCGCGGGTGATTTTCGGCCTGAAGGGCAACGTGGCGCCCACCCTGTTCAGTTGGATCAACCTGATGGGCTGGGAAGCAGTCAATGTGATCACCGGCACCCTGACGCTGGCGGCGCTGTTCGAGGCCTTCGGGTTGGGTAGCAGCCACCTGCTGACCGCGCTCAGCCTGCTGCTGTTCGGCGGGCTCACTGTCGTCGTCAGCCTGCTGGGGCAAAATACCGTGGTCTGGATGCAAAGCTGGTTCAGCCGCATCTTCGGCACCATGACGCTGATCGTGGTGCTCTATATCCTGTCCAACACCGAGTGGAGCCAGGTGCTGGCGCTGCCTTCCGGCAGCTGGTTGACCGGCTTCCTGCCGGCGGTATCGGTGATTGCCGCCGGCACCGGCATCAGTTGGGCGATCGCCGGCGCCGATTACAGCCGCTATCAAAGCCCGAGCTCGTCGAGCAAAAGCATTTTCGCCGCGGTGATGGGCGGCGCCTGTTTGCCGCTGATGCTGCTGATGCTGGCCGGCATCCTGCTTTCCGTGCAGCTGCCCGATCTGGCCAGCGCCGCCAACCCCATCGCGCTGATAGGCTCGGTGCTGCCCGCCTGGATGGCCATTCCTTATCTGCTGGCCGCCACCGCCGGCATCGTCACCATCGCGGTGCTCAGCCTGTATTCCGCCAGCCTTAACCTGCTGACCATCGGCGTGCAGGTCAAACAGTGGCTGGCGGTGTCGATCGACGCGGTCGTAGTGCTGGGCATCGCCCTGTATGTGCTGTTCATCTCCGGCGATTTCATGGGGCCGTTCATCTCCTTCCTGGTGTTCTGCGGCGTCTTCCTGGCGGCCTGGGAGGCGATTTTCCTGCTCGATTACCTGTGCCTGCGCCGCCGCCACGGGTATGATGGCAACGCTTTGTACGGCCTGCATGGCCAGAACCGCGGCGTGCGCAAAGCCCCGCTGTTCTGCTGGTTCCTCGGCGCCCTGTGCGGCCTGCTGGTCACCAAAACCGGTTTTATCGACGGCCCGCTGGCCAAAGGCTTGTTCGCCGATTCCAGCCTGGGGCTGTTTGTGTCGTTCGCGGTGAGTCTGATCGCTTACGGTCTGTACCTGACCCAACGCAGAGAACATCAATGAGTGAGTGGGAAGCTGTAACACCTGTCCTGGTGATTGGGGGCGCGGTCGGCGATCTGGTGATGACGCTGCCGCGCCTGCCGACCAGCGGCGAAGATATCGAAGCCCAGCCGCAGGCGCGGCAAATCGGCGGCTGCGCGTTCAACGTGGCGCGCGCGCTGGTGCGCCTGGAAACGCCGGTGATTAACGGCATGCCGGTTGGCAACGGCGAATGGGGCGCGGCTGCCGAAGCCGCCATGGGCGAGCTGGGGCTGGAGGTGCTGTTGCGCCACGGCCAGATGGACAACGGCTGGTGCCTGGCGCTGGTGGAGCCGGACGGCGAACGCACCTTCATCACGGTTTCCGGCTGCGAAAGCCAATGGAATAAAGCGCAGCTGGCGACGCTGCCGCTGACGGAGCACACCCTGATCTACGCCAGCGGCTACGAGCTGGCGGGTGAAAGCGGCGAAGCGCTGCGCGAGTGGCTGACGCGCATGCCGTTTGACCAACCGCGCCTGATCGATCCCGGCCCGCGCATCGCTCAGCTCAGCGAAGATTTCTTCGCCATGCTCAGCGACAGCCACACCCTATTGACGCTCAACCGCGACGAAGTGGCCGCGCTGTGCGGCGCCGGCGACGCCGTGGAGGCCGCGCAGCGCTATGCCGCCGCCCGCAACCTGACGCTGGTCTGCCGCCTGGATCGCGACGGCGCGTGGATCTGCGACGGCCGCACGCCGCCGCTGCACGTTCCCGCCTATCCGGTAGACGTGGTCGACACCATCGGCGCGGGCGATGCCCACTGCGCCGGTTTACTGGCGGGCCTGTCCGCCGGCTGGCCGCTGCCGCAGGCGGTCGATCTGGCCAACCGGGTCGCGGCCTGCGTGGTGGCCAGCCTCGGGGCCGCCAATCCGCCGGACTGGCAGCAGTTGCAACAGCGCTTCCCGCAGGCCTGACGTTTCAGGGCGCAGCCAGGCTGCGCCCCCAGCCTTACTGCGCCGCCGCCGCGCTCTCCTGTGGCGGGTGGCGGTAGTTGAAGCTCAACGCGAACACGATCCCCAGCACCAGCGTATACAGCGCAAACACCAGCCAGATGCTCTGCCAGTCTTTCACGCCGTCATGGCTGAAGAAGTCCACCACCTCGCCGCTGGCGAGCGCCCCGAGATAGGCGCCCAACCCGTTCACCATGGTCATGAACAGCCCCTGCGCGCTGGCGCGGATGCGGTGATCGGCCTCTTTCTCGACGAAGATGGCGCCGGAGATATTAAAGAAGTCGAACGCACAACCGTAGACGATCATCGACAGCAACAGCAGAACGAAACCAAAGCCGACCGGCGTGCCGTACGCCAGGAACAGGAAACGCAGCGTCCAGGCCGCCATGCTGATCAGCATCACCTGCTTGATGCCGTAACGGCGCAGGAAGAAGGGAATCGTGAGGATAAAGAACACTTCAGAGATCTGCGACAGCGACAGCAGCACCGCCGGATACCGGACGCTGAGGCTGTCCTGATACAGCGGATTGAGCGACAGATCGTGCAGGAACGGGTTGCCGAAGGTATTGGTTATCTGCAGCGCCGCCCCAAGCAACATGGCGAACAGGAAAAACAGCGCCATGCGCCGCTGGCGGAACAGCACCAGCGCATCCAGCCCCAACACGCTCACCCAGCTCTTTGACTCGGCCGCGCGGTTGGTCGGGCAGCGCGGCAGCGTCAGCGAATAGGCGGACAGCAGCAGCGACGCCGCAGAAGCCAGGTACAGCTGCAGATTGCTGAGCTCAATTTGGCTAAAGCCGACCAGCCACATCGCCAGAATGAACCCCACCGTGCCGTACACCCGCACCGGCGGAAAGTCCTTCACCGTGTCAAAGTCGTGCTTCTCGAGGCAAAAATAGGAAATGGCGTTGGAGAGCGCGATGGTCGGCATATAGACCATGGCGTTGAACAGCATCACCCAGAACATCAGCATCGGTTGCTCGACCTGCGCCGCACAGTACAGCGCCAGCGCCCCGAGCAGGTGGCAAAGCGCATACAGAGAGTTGGCCTTCATCCACCGATCGGCAATGATGCCCGCCAGCCCCGGCATGATCAGCGCAGCGATGCCTTTGGCGCTGTAAACCATCCCCACCTGCATGCCGCTGAAATGCAGCGTGTTGATCATGTAGGAGCCCAGCGTCACCAGCCAGGCACCCCAGATAAAGAACTGCAGGAAAATCATGACTTTCAATCGTGTTTTTATCGCCATCGCCATCACCTTGTTATTATGCTTTCAACGATGATTGATGCGGCAGGCCCCCTGCAGCCCGCCGCCGGTTTGCTTGCGCTATTACAGCGTTTTGAACAGCTCGCGGATCAGGCGCATGAAATCGTCCGCCGCCAGCGCCGCGCAGCTGAGCGTTTGTTCATGGGAGAGCGGCGTATCCGACAGCCCTTCGGCGTAGTTGGTCATCGCGGATACCACCAGCACCTTGAGGCCGCAGTGGCGCGCCGTCAGGACTTCCGGCACGATCGACATCCCCACCACGTCGCAGCCCAGGGTCTGCATCATGCGGATCTCCGCCGGCGTTTCGAAATTCGGCCCGGTGTAGGCGGCGAACACCCCTTCCGCCAGCGGAATGCCCGCGCTTTCGGCCACCGCCGCCAGCCGGGCGCGCAGATCGCGATCGTAGGCGTTCGCCAGGCTGAAGAAGCGCGGCCCGAAGCGCTCGTCGTTGGCGCCGACCAGCGGCGATTCCGGCATGAAGTTGATGTGATCGGTGATGGCCACCAGGCTGCCCGGCGCCACCGAGCGGCGCAGCGAACCGGCGGCGTTGGTCGCCAGCAGGAATTCACAGCCCAGCAGTTTGAAGGTGCGCACTGCGGTGGTCATCACCTGCATGCCGCGCCCTTCATAGAAATGACCGCGCCCTTTCATGCACAATACCGGCACGCCTTCCAGCTTGCCGGCGACCAGCTGCCCGGCATGGCCGGCGACGCCGCTCACCGGGAAGCCCGGCAGCTCCCCGTAGTCGATGGTGACGGTTTCGGTCATCACCTCCGCCAGGGCGCCGAGCCCGGAGCCGAGAATCAAGGCCGCTTTCGGCTGGAAACCCGGCAGGCGTGCGCGGACGACATCGGCGCAGGTAAAAGCATCTTCTTGATTAAACATCGTATTCTCTCTTTCAGCGGGGGATAATAATCCCCATAGTAGAGAGCGAGGCGCGGCCGAGACCAATACATTCTTGGCGGCCGATTTATTCCATTTACCTATAAGTTGAGCTGCGTCACAAGGAGGCGATACCCCGGATGAATCAGCCCCATGCCCTGCCCGATCCCGGCCGGATTAACTTCCGCCTGCTGCACTATTTCCGCGTAGTGGCGGAAGAGATGAACTTCACCCAGGCGGCGCGGCGGCTGAATATGTCACAGCCGCCGCTCAGCAAGCACATCAAGGAGCTGGAAAGCCAGCTCGGCGTGGTGCTGTTCAAACGCACCACCCGCTCCATGACGCTGACACCGGCCGGCCGCACGCTGCTGCGCAACGTCGAGCGGCTGCTGGATCAGGCCGACAGCGCGCTGCATCAGGTGCAACAGATGGGGCGCGGCGAAGGCGGCCACATGGTGGTCGGCATGGTCGGTACCTCAGCCTGGGGCGGCCTGATCGCGGCGCTGCGGCGGTTCAGCGAGCAAAACGCCGGCGTCACCTGGTCGTTGAACGAGCTGACGCCCAGCCAGCAAATCGCCGCGCTGCAAAAGCGGCATATCGATATCGGGGTCTGGCGAGAGGCGCAGCAACAGACGCTGCCGGGGTTGACCTGCCAACGCTTGGCGAGCGAGAGCATCGCCGTGGTGCTGCCGCTCGATCATCCGCTGGCACAGCAGGAAAGCATCCCGCTGGCGGCGCTGCAGAACGACAGTTTCATCGTGCTGCCGCCGCACGAGGCCAGCCTGGGGCTGTATCTGCACAATCTGTGCCTGCAGCAGGGATTTTTGCCGGACGTCGCTTATCAGGTCAACGAGCCGCAAACCCTGCTGGCGCTGGTGGCGGAGGGTTGCGGCATTACGCTGCTGCCGGACAGCTACGGCCGCATCCCGTGGCCCGGCGTCCGCTTTTGCTCGCTGCAGCAGGCGCCGCCGGCGGATCTGTACGCGGTTTACCGCGCCGACAGCGTCACGCCGGTCGTAGAGGCCTTTCTGGAGATGCTGCGGGCGCCGTAAGCGGCCCGCAGCGCAGGTTACATCGTCGGCTGCACCATCAGCTGGCCGGCGGTGCCGCGATCGGCCATCTCCAACGTCTGGCTGTAATACAGGAACGGGAAGTGTTCGGAGGTAGGTTGGTTGAAATACACCAGCAGCTCGACGTCGCCATCGACCCAGACGGTGTCCTTCCAGCCGCGATCTTCCGCCATCGGCTGCGCGCCGTTGACGCGTTTGATCAGGAACTGCACGCCCTGAATATGGAACGACTGCGGCGTATCCGCATGAATGTTCCAGCGTTCCCAGGTGCCTTGCTGCGCCTGCACGTCGATGCGGTTCATGTCCCAAATCGCGCCGTTGATGCCGACGCCGCCGTCGCCCAGGCGGAAATCGCGAGTGCGGCTGGCGCTGCCGTCCAACAGCTGATCCGCTAGCAGGCGCATCGGCAGGTTGTCGGTCACCAGCGGCAGCAGGCCGGTCGGGCGCAGCGTCAGCACCTGGGTGGACACCAGAATGCTCGACGGCTCGAACAGGCCGCGCAGGCGATCCATGATGCCCGCCGCTTCACCGGCGGTGATGGTCACCTCCTCGCCCTTCGACATGTCGATCAGCACTTCCCGGCGTTCGCCCGGCGCCAGCGACAGCTGCTGCACCGCGACCGGCGCGGGCAGGAAGCCCTGATCGCTGGCGATCACGTTGAATGGGCGCCCGTCGCTGAGCTGCAGGGTATAGCGGCGCGCGTTGGAGGCGTTGAGCAGGCGCAAACGCACCCAGCCGCGCGACACCTCGACATACGGATTTTGCACGCCGTTGACCAACAGCGTATCGCCGACGAAGCCGCCCTGCGACGGCGCATCGTATTGCGGCGTGCCGAAGTTATCGAAGCGCTTGTCCTGAATGATCAGCGGGAAATCGTCGACGCCGTAGTGGTTGGGCAGCGGCAGCGCTTTGCTGACGGCATCCTCCACCAGCCACAGCCCGGCCAGCCCGTTGTAAACGTGCGGCGCCATACGGTTCGGCGTATTGGCGTGGTACCAACAGGTGGCCGCCGCCTGACGAATAGGCAGCACCGGCGACCAGTCGACGTTGGGCGACATCATGCGCGGCGCGCCGCCCATCAGCGTGCCCGGCACCTGCAGACCGCTGATGGTCATCGCCACCGGCTCCTGCAGGCGGTTGCTGTAGATCAGTTTGACGTCGTCACCGCTGTAAACCCGCACCGTCGGCCCCAAATACATGCCGTTGATACCCCACACCGCCGCCTTGCGGTTATCCATAAACGCCCAGTGGGCGCGCTGCAGGGTCAGGAACAGCGGCTGACCGCGGCGAGACTCCAGCAGTGGAGGGATGGGTAATGGGGTCTGCGTTCCGCTCGCCTCTGCCCTCAGCGGCACGGCGCTCGCGCACAGCGCCAGGCCCGATGCCTGTATAAACTGACGTCGACTGAGTGACATATTTTCTCCATGAAAAGCAATAACTAAACCGTGTGCAAAACCCAAACGCCCGCCAATCAAGATTAGCAGGCGCTCAGGCGTTAACGGCGCTGAACGCCAATTAAAAACGTATTCTTTGAAGCCGGTAGACTCTTATTTTTTGGCGGCGTTGCGCTGGGCGACTTCGGCGTCCAATTGGGCGATTTTCGCCTCCATCAGCTCGCGGCAATGCGCCGCCAGCTCGCGCACGTTTTCTTTGCCGTATTTGCTGGTATCCACCGGCGCCAACATCTCGACGATCACGTGACCGTTATTCCAGCGATTAAGATTTATATTACCGCTGGTGGTCGATACGCAGATCGGCACAATCGGCACGCCGGCGGCGATGGCCGCGTGGAACGCGCCGGTTTTAAACGGCATCAGCCCGCGACCGCGGCTGCGGGTCCCTTCCGGGAACATCCAGATCGAAATGTCTTTCTTTTTGAACTGCTCCGCCACCTGGGCGATGGTGCCGTGCGCCTTGGCGCGATTATCACGATCTATCAGCAGATTACCGGTCAGCCAATACAGCGGGCCGAAAAACGGGATCCACACCAGACTTTTTTTACCGACGGTCACGGTGCGCGGCTGCACGATATTGGCGGCCGTCACCATGTCGTAGTTATTTTGGTGGTTAGCGATATAGATGCAGTTGCCGTTGTTGGCCGCATCGGCCGGCACGCGGGTTTCAACCTTGATGCCGAACAGCGTCGACAGGCGGCCGAAAAGGTGGCCGAAGGTCGCCACATGGCGGGGATTGCGCGGGCTGAACAAACAATAAACAGAACCGAAAATACACACCAGAATACAGAAAAGAGTGGCGAGAACGGCACGCAAAATCAATAACATAACAACCTCATTAGCACACTGCCAACGCAGTTTACTTCGCTGCGCAGATTCCTTTACTCATTATTTGCCGGCCAGGCGATAAGCACGCCGATGTCGCCTGCCTTTCTCGCTATTTTCCCGCCAGCCGGCAATACGCACAATAATTTTATGCGCAGAAATGTTAACTATTTGGAAAATAAACGCCAGTAAAAATAAATAAGGCGGCCACAGCATGCTGCGACCGCCCGTTAACGCTGGCGCCAACGCTTACTCTTCGCTGTCGCCGCCCGACGCCCGCATCGGCGCATCCACTTCGACGCGATCGATGCGCTGCAGGCCGCGCGGCAGCTGAGTGCCCTTGCGCCCGCGCTCGGCGCGGAATTTCTGCAAATCCTCCGGCCGCAGCGTCAGCTTGCGTTTGCCGACGTGCAGCGTGACGGACGCCTGCGGCGGCAGCACGAACAGCCAGGCCAGCTTGTCGTCACCGGCCGCCGCCTGGGCTGCCGGAATGGAGACGATCTTGTTGCCTTTGCCCTTCGACAGCTGCGGCAGATCGGCGACCGGGAACATCAGCATGCGCCCGGCGGCGGTGATCGACAGCAGCATGTCGTCTGCGCCGTGGATTTCCATCGGCGGCAGCGCCCTGGCGTTGTCCGGCAGCGTGATCATCACCTTGCCGGCGCGGTTGCGCGCCACCAAATCGTTGAAGGTGCAAACGAAGCCGTAACCGGCATCGGACGCCATCAGCAGCTTCTGATCGTCGGCCGCCATCAGCACTTGCTCAATGGTGGCGCCCGGCGGCGGCGTCAGCTTGCCGGTCAGCGGCTCGCCCTGCCCGCGCGCTGAAGGCAGCGTCATCGGATCGAGCGCATAGCTGCGCCCGGTGGAGTCGATGAACACCACCGGCTGGTTGCTCTTGCCGCGCGCCGCGCCGCGGAAGCTGTCGCCGGCCTTGTAGCTCAGGCCGGCCGGATCGATGTCGTGGCCCTTGGCGCTGCGCACCCAGCCCATTTCAGACAGCACGATGGTCACCGGCTCGGACGGCACGAAGTCGTGCTCGCTCATCGCCTTGGCTTCCGCGCGCTCGGTCAGCGGCGAACGGCGATCGTCGCCGTAGGTCTGCGCATCGGCCTGGATCTCTTTCTTGATCAGCGTGTTCAGCTTGCGCTCGGACGCCAGCAGCGCCTGCAGCTGATCGCGCTCTTTCGCCAACTCATCCTGCTCACCACGGATCTTGACCTCTTCCAGCTTGGCCAGGTGACGCAGTTTCAGCTCGAGGATCGCTTCCGCCTGGGTATCGGAGATGCCGAAACGCTGCATCAGCACCGGCTTCGGCTCATCTTCGCTGCGGATGATGTGGATCACCTCGTCGATATTGAGGAACGCCACCAGCAAACCTTCGAGGATATGCAGGCGTTTCAGCACCTTCTCGAGGCGGTAGTTCAGGCGGCGACGCACCGTGTCGCGACGGTAGGCCAGCCATTCGGTGAGGATCTCCACCAGCCCTTTGACCTGCGGGCGGTTATCCAGACCGATCATGTTCATGTTGATGCGGTAGCTGCGTTCCAGATCGGTGGTGGCGAACAGGTGGTTCATCACCTGCTCCAGATCGATACGGTTGGAGCGCGGCACGATCACCAGGCGCGTCGGGTTTTCGTGGTCGGACTCATCGCGCAGATCTTCGACCATCGGCAGCTTCTTGGCGCGCATCTGGCTGGCGATCTGCTCCAGCACCTTGGCGCCGGACACCTGATGCGGCAAGGCGGTGATCACCGCGCTGCCGTCTTCTTTCTTCCACACGGCGCGCATGCGCACCGAGCCGCGGCCGCTCTGGTAAATTTTGCGGATTTCGTCGCGCGGGGTAATGATCTCGGCTTCGGTCGGGAAGTCCGGCCCCTGCACGAATTCGAGCAGGTCATCGAGCGAGGCGCCCGGCTTGTCGAGCAGCGCCACCGCAGCGGCGGCGACTTCGCGCACGTTGTGCGGCGGAATGTCGGTCGCCATGCCGACGGCGATGCCGGTGGTGCCGTTCAGCAGGATGTTCGGCAGGCGCGCCGGCAACATCTTCGGCTCTTGCAGCGTGCCGTCAAAGTTCGGGATCCAGTCGACGGTGCCTTGCCCCAGCTCGGCCAGCAGCACTTCGGCGTATTTGGACAGGCGCGATTCGGTATAACGCATCGCCGCGAACGACTTGGGATCGTCCGGCGCCCCCCAGTTCCCCTGGCCGTCCACCAGCGGATAGCGGTACGAGAACGGCTGCGCCATCAGCACCATGGCTTCATAACACGCGCTGTCGCCGTGCGGGTGGTATTTACCCAGCACGTCGCCCACGGTGCGGGCGGATTTCTTGAATTTGGCGCTGTTGTTCAGCCCCAGCTCAGACATGGCGTAGATGATGCGGCGTTGTACCGGCTTCAAACCGTCGCCAATGTACGGCAACGCCCGATCCATGATGACGTACATGGAATAGTTCAGATAGGCGTTTTCAGTGAATGTGTGCAGCGGTAAACGCTCTACACCATCATGAGTCAGATCACTCATTACTCAATTATCCTCAGACCGTGGCTTGGCAATCCCTGGACGACAATAAGGCATCGCTTGTCGATTCTGCCCGCGATAGTAACCCATCTGCGGGGTGGCTGTCACAGTTGGCGCAAGGATCGCCGGCCGAAGGCGCTACCGCCGGGACGTTTAGGCAAAATTCCATCGCGATTGTTGATTAAGAATCAACACTGTTGTGTCTGTCGTCACGTTTTTACTTGCCTGGTCAGCGATTACACTCTCGTTCAGCAAGCTGTTTTTGCGCACCGCAGCGGAAAACGGCATCTATCTTAACTCTGACGGGAGACGCAAAAGATGAGCAATATCCTGATTATCAACGCTAAAAAGCAATTCGGCCATTCCAACGGCGAACTCAACCAAACCCTGAGCGACGTGGCGGAAAGCTTCCTGCGCGATCTGCAGCACGAGGTGCAGGTCACGGTGGTCGACGACGGCTATGACATCGAAGCCGAAGTGCAGAAATACCTGTGGGCCGATGCGGTCATCTATCAGATGCCGGGTTGGTGGATGGGCGAGCCGTGGATCCTGAAAAAATACATCGACGAAGTGTTCACCGCCGGCCACGGCAGCCTGTACGCCAGCGATGGCCGCACCCGCTCCGACGCCGCCAAGAAGTACGGCTCCGGCGGCCTGATTCAGGGCAAAAAATACCTGCTGAGCCTGACCTGGAACGCCCCGCTCGAAGCCTTCACCGATCCGAACCAGTTCTTCCACGGCGTCGGCGTCGACGGCGTTTACCTGCACTTCCACAAGGCCAACCAGTTCCTGGGGATGGAAGCCTTGCCGACCTTTATCTGCAATGACGTGATAAAACAACCGGATATCGAAACGGACATCGCACGTTATCGCGAGCATCTGGCGGGAATTTTTGCTTAACTGGCAGCGAAGGGCTTAACCAACGAGGTAATGATGATCACCGTAATCGCAGAAATCAAAGTCAAACCCGGCCACCGCGCCACCGTGTTACAAGCCATTGAAAAACTGGTGCCACTGGTGCTGGCGGAAGAAGGCTGCGGCGAATACACGCCGATGGTAGACAGCCACACGCAGGCCCCCTGGCAGAAACTGTCGCCGGACTCGGTGTTTATGCTGGAAAAATGGCAAAGCCAGGCGCATCTGGAAAAACACCTGCAGATCGACCATATGCTCAAGCACCGCGAAACCATCAAGGACTACGTGCTGGGCACCGAGATCTACGTGCTGGAAAACGCGCTGTAATCCCTTCAGAGGCCCTCTGCGGCCTCTGGCGGCTCTCCCTCAAGGCGGGCGCTGACGTAGTCGAGAAAACAGGTGAGGCGCGCCGCCAGCTGGGCGTCGTGGTAATACACCGCGTTGATCGGCTGGCGCACGTCCAGCGTCTCCCGCACCAGCAGCGGTACCAGCCGGCCCGCTTCCCGATCGCGGCGGGTCATGAAGTCCGCCAGTTGGACAATGCCCGCTCCGCGCAACGCCAACTCACGCAGCGTCTCCCCGCTGGAGGCCGAGATCGTCGGTTCGATGGCGAAATGCCGCGCCTGCCGGTAACGCAGCGGCCACTGGTTCAGCGATTCTGGGTAGGTGAATCCCAACAGGCAATGGCGGTGCAGATCTTCCACGCCGCGCGGTTCGCCATGCCGTTGCAGGTAATCCGGGCTGGCGAGGATGCGCAACCGGCTGTGCCCCAGCAGGCGCGCATGCAGCGTGGAGTCACGCAGCGCGCCGATGCGGATCGCGATATCGGCGCGTTTCTCCAACAGGTCGATATTGCGATCGTCGGTGTCCAGCTCCAGCTCAATCTGCGGATAACGGCGGCGGAACTCCGCCACCATCGGCACCAGCACGTGCGCCATGAAAGGGGCGGCGGCGTTGACCCGCAGCCGACCGGCGGGCAGCTGGCGGCGCAGCGCCATCAGTTCTTCGGCCTGATCCACCGAACGCAGTATTTCGCGCGCAGGCGCCAGGAAGCTCTGCCCTTCTTCGGTCAGGCTCAGGCGACGCGTGGTGCGGCGCAAGAGCGTAGCGTCGAGTTTCGTTTCCAGGCGGCTGAGTGCGCGGCTGACGCCGGAGGTGGTTTGGCCGAGCCGATCGGCGGCGGCGGTGACCGAACCGCTGTCGACCACCGCAGTGAACGCCAGCAGCTCTTCGAGGGTGATCTTCACGCGGTTCGCCCCAGGTTGACGGGCGCCGCATGCAACGCCCTGCGGGAAAGCAGGCCCGGCGTTTCACCGGGCCAGGGTCAGGCTCAGACCGCCAATTCGGCCATGTCGCCCTTGTCTTGCAGCCAGTTGCGGCGATCTTCCGAACGCTTCTTGGCCAACAGCATGTCCATCACCGCCAGCGTCTGATCGACGTCATCCTCTGCCACCGTCAGTTGCACCAGACGGCGGGTGTTCGGATCGAGGGTGGTTTCGCGCAGCTGCAGCGGGTTCATCTCGCCCAGCCCTTTAAAGCGCTGTACGTTCGGCTTGCCCTTCTTGCGCTTCAGCTGTTCCAGCACGCCGGCTTTCTCTTCTTCATCCAGCGCGTAGAACACCTCTTTACCGAGATCGATACGGTACAGCGGCGGCATGGCGACATAGACATGGCCGCCTTTCACCAGCGAACGGAAGTGGCGCACGAACAGCGCGCACAGCAGCGTGGCGATGTGCAGACCGTCGGAGTCCGCATCCGCCAGGATGCAGATTTTGCCGTAGCGCAGCTGGCTGAGATCTTCGCTGTCCGGATCGATGCCGATCGCCACGGAAATGTCGTGCACTTCCTGTGAGGCGAGCACTTCGTCCGAGGAGACTTCCCAGGTATTCAGGATCTTGCCCTTGAGCGGCATGATCGCCTGATATTCGCGATCGCGCGCCTGCTTGGCCGATCCGCCCGCCGAGTCCCCTTCCACCAGGAACAGTTCGGTCATGGCCAGATCCTGCGAGGTGCAGTCCGCCAGCTTGCCCGGCAGCGCCGGCCCGCTGGTCAGCTTTTTGCGCACCACTTTCTTGGCGGCGCGCAGGCGGCGCTGGGCGCTGGAGATAGCCAGCTCGGCCAGCTGTTCCGCCGCCTGAACGTTCTGGTTCAGCCACAGGCTGAAGGCGTCTTTCACCACGCCGGAAACGAAGGCCGCGCACTGGCGCGAGGAGAGACGCTCTTTGGTCTGCCCGGCGAACTGCGGATCCTGCATCTTCACCGACAGCACGTAGGCACAGCGATCCCAGATATCCTCCGCCGACAGCTTCACGCCGCGCGGCAGAATGTTGCGGAATTCGCAGAACTCGCGCATCGCGTCCAGCAGCCCCTG
Organism: Serratia sp. CY29653; assembly: GCF_052169255.1. Classification (NCBI taxonomy): domain Bacteria; kingdom Pseudomonadati; phylum Pseudomonadota; class Gammaproteobacteria; order Enterobacterales; family Yersiniaceae; genus Serratia; species Serratia sp. CY29653. The sequence continues at coordinate 158,422 of NZ_JBJNLC010000003.1, forward strand.
ACGCAGGCCGTTGACGTGGGTGCCGCCCTGCATGGTCGGGATCAGGTTGACGTAGCTTTCGGTCAGCAGCTCGCCGCCTTCCGGTAGCCACAGCAGCGCCCAGTCCACCGCTTCGGTGTCACCGGCGAAATTGCCGACGAACGGCGCTTCCGGCAGGGTAATCAGGCCGTTGACCGCTTCCATCAGGTAGTCGGTCAGGCCGTCCTGGTAGCACCAGCGCTGCTCGGTGTTGTTCACCTTGTCGATGAAATAGATCTCGACGCCGGGGCACAGCACCGCCTTGGCTTTCAGCAGGTGAGTCAGGCGCGATACCGAGAAGCGCGGGCTGTCGAAGAACTGCTCGTCCGGCCAGAAGTGCACGCTGGTGCCGGTGTTGCGTTTGCCGCAGGTGCCGGTCACCGTCAGATCTTGCACCTTGTCGCCGTTTTCGAAGGCGATGCCGTAGACGTTGCCGTCGCGGCGCACGTTGACTTCCACCCGCTTCGACAGGGCGTTGACCACCGAGATCCCCACGCCGTGCAGGCCGCCGGAGAACTGGTAGTTTTTATTCGAGAATTTACCGCCGGCGTGCAGCCGGCACAGGATCAACTCAACCGCCGGCACGCCCTCTTCCGGGTGGATGTCCACCGGCATGCCGCGGCCGTCGTCGATCACTTCCAGCGACTGATCGGCGTGCAAAATCACGTCGATGCGCTTGGCGTGACCGGCCAACGCTTCGTCGACGCTGTTATCGATCACCTCTTGGCCGAGGTGGTTTGGGCGCGTCGTGTCGGTATACATGCCGGGACGACGGCGCACTGGTTCTAGACCGCTGAGTACTTCAATGGCATCAGCGTTATAGCTGGATTGAGTCATCGTTGATTATTTTTTCGTGGTTAAAGGGAGGTGCCGGAACGGTCCGTCAGACCGCGTTTAGCCCTAAAAAATCCACAATCTGGGGGAAGTAGTGCTCGAAACCGACGAAGGCGTGGTTTCCACCCGACTCCACCGTTTGCCGACACGCGGTGTAATACGCCACTGCCTGGCCGTAATCGAGAATTTCATCGCCCGTTTGCTGCAGCAGCCAGATTAAATCCGGCGACTCCAAGGGATCGATCTGCATCACTTTCAGATCGTAAACGTGACGTGACTCTAACACATATTGCTGGCCGGTGTAGGGGTTCTCGTTGGCGCCGAGATAGTCAACCAGCAGCTCAAACGGCTTGACCGCCGGGTTGACCACCACCGCCGGCAGCGAAAAACACTGCGACAGCCAGGTGGCGTAATAGCCGCCGAGCGATGAACCGACCAGCCCGAGCGTTTGGCCGGCGCGCTCCAGCACCATATTCTCCAGCATCTCGGCGGCCTCCGCCGGAAAGGCCGGCAGCTGCGGCACCAGCATCTCGATATCGGGATGGTGCTCGGCCAGCCAGGCCTTGAAGGCCACCGCCTTGGCCGACTGCGGCGAACTGTTGAAACCGTGCAGGTAGAGCAGTGTCGAAGGCATCAGTATCCATCCGAGTCCATATCGGGGCGGAAATCGTCGTTTTCCAGGCGGAACACCTGCGTCTCGACGCGGCCGTCCGGCAGCAGATCGAGGTAGCGCCAGCCGGGGGAGACGTCGTCAATGGTGAAGTTCGTGCAGTGCGGCTTGAATTGCACGCAGGTGGACGGCGTCGCCAACAGGCGTCGGCCCTGCCATTCCAGATCCAGATCCTGGTGAATGTGCCCGCACACCACGGTATTCACTTTCGGATAACGCAGCAGGATCGCGCCCAGCATATGCGGGTTGCGCAGGCTGTGCTGATCGAGCCAGGTGCAGCCGGAAGGCAGCGGATGATGGTGCAGCAGCAACAGCGTATAGCGCTCGGGGTGAGCCTGCAGGCAGCGCTCCATCCACTCGAGTTGGTATTCGCTCAATTCGCCGTGCGGCACGCCGAACACCTGGCTGTCCAGCATCAGCACCTGCCAGCTGTCGCCCAGCAGCACCTGTTTGGAAGGCGCGATGCCGGCGGCGGCCAACGCATCGACCATCGCCGGTTGAAAATCATGGTTGCCCGGCAGCCACACGCAGGGAGCCGGCAATTGCGCGATGCCGGCGGCGAAGTGGCGGTAGGCCTCTTGCGAATGATCCTGCGCCAAATCTCCCGTGGCGACGATCAAATCGACGTCGCGGCGCTGCGCCTGGATGGCGTCCAGCACCGCGTGATAGCTGCGATAGGTATTGATGCCGAGCAACGTCTCGTGTTCGCCGGCAAAAAGGTGGGTATCTGTTATTTGTAGAATCCTGACCGCGGCCCCACTCGCCACGGGCAGTTTAAACAGGCTTTCCAAATGGTGTCCTTTGTTATTTCAGTCTGTCTAACAAACCGGAACCGCCATCGCTCCATGCGCCAAACAGTAGCGCAGCCAATCAGCAAGAAACTGGTTAATTTGATGCTTTTCGTCGCGTTGATGCAACTTTTTATTAGGATAATCATAACGCGCTTTAAAGCGATAGATCTGCTGACTGGAACACACTTCCGCAACCATGGCGTCATGGTACAGCCGCACCGTCATCGCGGGCAGGCTCCAGTAGCTGACCGCCGGAAAGATCTGCTCGATCTCCACCAGCGACGTGTAACGCGTGGACTCAACGATGGTCAAACGATAGCCGGCGCGGTTCACCTGATAAGTCACCGTTTCGCCCGCTTCGTCGTTGCGCGGCAGCAAGCGGCGCAATTGCGCGAAGTTGGTTTCGCACAATCTCATCATTTCGGGGAAATCAGGGGTATAGCGCTGTTTCATTAGTTGGCCCACTCTTTTCTCAACGATTCATGGTGCAACGCCAGCCATTGCAATGCAATCACTGATGCGGCGTTATCGATCGCGCCCTCCTCAACCCAGCGGTAAGCCTGCTCGCGGCTGACCACGTGGACGCGGATATCTTCATGTTCTTCCGCCAGGCCGTGGATGCCCTCAGCGGTACCGGCGTCCACCTCGCCGACCATGATCGACAGACGTTCGCTGGTGCCGCCGGGGCTGGCCAGGTAGCTCAGCACCGGCTTGCAGCGCCCGACCACCACGCCGGCCTCCTCCTGCGCTTCGCGGCGGCACACGTCCTCGACGCTTTCGCCGGTCTCGATCATACCCGCCACCATTTCCAGCAGCCAGGGCGAATGGCTGGTATCGACCGCGGCGATGCGCAGTTGTTCAATCAGCACAACCTCGTCGCGCACCGGATCGTAGGGCAGCAGCACCGCCGCATGGCCGCGTTCGAAAATTTCACGCGTGATTTCAGGGCTCATTTCGCCATTGAACAACCGATGGCGAAACCGGTATAAATTGAGTGAAAAAAAACCACGGTACAGCGTCTCGCGTGCAATAATTTCTACATCTTTTTTCTCGAAAGTAACGGGCGACGGCTGCGAACGGTTCATGCGCGAATTCTCCTGCTTGAGTATGCCGATAAAATAATCGGTTTTGATGACAGAAACAGCGGGACTCTCCGCCGCGGCTTTATGTTAGGCTGTTTTCCGCCGCCGGATGCGGCACGTTTGTGCGCTCGCAGGTAATAGCGGGAAACAATCCGGATTGTCAGCCATAATATCAGCTGCAGTCGACCCGGGCAGTACGCCAAGGTAAATGGGCGGTCTGAAAGGTAAAAGTTACGTGAGATGGCACATTCAGCCACCTGATGCGTACCCCAGACTCTGCTAGAATCGGCAACTATTTCGTCTATCGTCAGCGCTAACATAGCAATATTGCTGCACAACAAGGAATGCAAATGAAGAAACTGCTCCCCCTTCTTATCGGACTGAGCCTGGGCGGCTTCAGTGCAATGAGCCAGGCAGAGAACCTGCTGCAGGTCTACAAACAGGCCAGGGAAAGTAACCCGGATCTGCGCAAAAGTGCTGCTGACCGCGACGCCGCATTCGAAAAGATCAATGAAGCGCGCAGCCCGTTGCTGCCGCAGCTCGGTTTGACCGCAGGTTACGATTACACCAACGGTTATCGTGACAGCAATGGCGTTAACAGCAACGTGACCAGCGGTTCGTTGGCGCTGACGCAAACTATTTTCGACATGTCGAAATGGCGCCAGCTGACGCTGCAGGAAAAGACCGCCGGCATCTCCGACGTCACCTTCCAGACCGCTGAGCAGCAGCTGATTCTCAACACCGCCACCGCCTACTTCAACGTGCTGAAGGCGATCGACACGCTGTCCTACACCCAGGCGCAGAAAGATGCGGTATACCGCACGTTGGATCAAACCACCCAGCGCTTCAACGTGGGCCTGGTGGCGATCACCGACGTGCAGAACGCCCGCTCGAACTATGACACCGTGCTGGCGGCGGAAGTCTCCGCCCGCAACGATCTGGATAACGCGCTGGAAACGCTGCGCCAGGTGACCGGGGCCTTCTACCCGGAGCTGGCCTCGTTGAATACCGATCGCTTCAGTACCCAGCGCCCGGAAGCGGTGAACAACCTGCTGAAAGAAGCGGAAGCGCGCAACCTGAGCCTGCTGTCCGCCCGTCTGAGCCAGGACCTGGCGCGCGAGCAAATCCGCGCAGCCCAAACCGGCTATATGCCGACGATTGACGTCAGCGCATCAACCGGCATCAGCAATACCAAATACAACGGCTCCAACACCGGCGGCGCGAATGCCGCACGCTACAGCGACTCCGATGCGGGCCAAAATAAGGTCGGCATCAGCTTCAACCTGCCGCTGTACAGCGGCGGCGCGACCAACTCGCAGGTCAAACAAGCGCAGTACGGCTTCGTCGGCGCCAGCGAGCAGTTGGAAAGCTCACACCGCAGCGTGGTGCAGACCGTGCGTTCGTCGTTCAACAACGTTAACGCCTCGATCAGCAGCATCAACGCCTACAAACAGGCGGTGATCTCCGCGCAAAGCTCCCTGGACGCGATGGAAGCCGGTTATCAGGTCGGTACCCGCACCATCGTCGACGTGCTGGACGCCACCACCACGCTGTATAACGCCAAACGTCAGCTGTCCGACGCGCGTTATACCTATCTGATCAACCAGTTGAACATCAAGTCGGCGCTCGGCACGCTGAACCAGAACGATTTGCTGCTGCTGAACGGCGCGTTGGGCAAACCGGTGTCGACCGCACCTGACGCCGTGGCGCCGCAGAATCGCGCGCAGGACGCCTATGCAGACGGCTATCAGGACAATGCGCCGATGCAGCAAACCGCGGCGCCGGTACCGGCGGCCACTCGCGCATCCGCGCCGGCCGTGGCCACCAGCCAACCGGCTCGCAACAGCGGCAACCCATTCCGCAACTGATGCGCGCACATTGATAAACACGGGGTTCGGCCTGCGCCGCGCCCCGTTTTTTTTGCCTCGATTTCACCACTTCTGCCCGCCGTCTCACAGCCGCCGCCACGTCAGGTGGTATCATCGTCACTCTCGTTTTCGCAGTCTGGATGAGGTTCGATGGACAACGATTCACGCTGGCAACGGCTGATTAACGACGGCGAACTGCCGCCGCCGCTGCGCCCGGCACAGGCGGTTTACGCCTCCTGGCTGCGCTGCCGCAGCCTGATGCAGCCCGACGTCTGGCAAGCACCGCACCGCGCTCAGGGCGCCACCTTCGAATCGATTTGCCGCCGCAAGAACGATCTGCTGACGCTCGGCCAGGCGGCGCTGGAAGACGCCTGCGAGTACATGGAGCCACGTCGTTGTCTGTTGATGATCCTCGACGAGAGCGGCTGCATGCTGTGGCGCTGCGGCGACGCCCAAACCTGGGAACATTTACAGCAACTGGGGTTCGCCCCCGGCGCTTACTGGGCCGAAGGGCAGATCGGCACCAACGCCCCGACGCTGGCAGCAACGGAAGGCCACCCGGTGCGGGTGAGCGGCGGGGAGCACGTGCGCCGGGCGCTGCACGGCTGGTCGTTCTGCGCTACGCCGGTCTACGACAACAGCGGCCGCCAGCGCGGTTCGATCGCGCTGGGCTGTCTGTTGGCCGACTGCGCCGCCGGCGATCTGTCGCTGACGCTGGCCATCGCCCGCGAAATCGGCAACTCGCTGAACGCCGACGGCCTGCTGGCGGAGTCCAACCGCCATCTGAATCAGCTTTACGGCCTGCTGGACGGCGTGGACGACGGCGTGATGGCCTGGGATCACCGCGGCTATCTGCAATACATCAACCAGCGCGCCGCCGCCCTGCTGAAGCTGGACGAGCAGCAGAGCCAGGGCAAACCGCTGGCGCAGCTGCTGACGCTGCCCGCCCTGCTCAAGCGCGCTATCGCCGACCGGCAGCCGCTGCAACACGTCGAAGTCACCTTCGAAAGCCAGCGGCAGTTTATCGCCGCCCTGCTGACGCTAAAGCCGATTTTCGACGGCGATCGCTGCAGTTTCATCGCCCTGCTGCACCCGCTCGAGCGGCTGCGCCAGTATGTCAGCAGCCAGCTGGGGCGCGTCAGCCACAGCTTCGAGCAAATGCCCTCCGCCTCGCTGGAGATGCGGCGGCTGATCCGTTACGGGCAGCAGGCGGCCAAGGGCCAGCATCCAATCCTGCTGCGCGGGGAGGAAGGGGTTGGCAAAGAGCGGCTCAGCCAGGCTATCCACAACGCCGGCGAACGCGCCGCCGGGCCGTATATCGCCCTCAACTGCCAGCTGTTGCCGCAGGCGCAGGGGCTGCGTGAGCTGCTGGGCAGCGACGCCAGCGAAGAAGAGGCGGGCCAGCTCAGCAAATTCGAATTGGCCAACGGCGGCACGCTGTACCTCGAACAGATCGAATACCTGCCGGCGGAGATGCAGTCGGCGTTGCTGCAGGTGCTGAAAACCGGCGTGGTGATCCGCCTCAATTCCAGCCGGGTGATCCCGGTCGATGTCCGAGTCATCGCCGGCAGCGCCGCCGATCTGCCGCTGCTGGTGCAGCAAAACCGCTTCCGCCGCCAGCTGTTTTACAGCCTGCAAGCCTTCGAGATCCAGATCCCGCCGCTGCGCCAGCGGCTGAGCGATATTCCGCTGCTGGTCAAACACCATCTGCGCGCGCTGGAGCAGCATTTTCAGTGTCGCTTTCGGGTGGATGACGAAGTGATGGCCCAGCTGGCGCTCTACCTGTGGCCGGGCAACGATTTGGAACTGAAAGGGGTGGTGGAGCGCGCGGCGATGATCTGCCACGGCCACCACATCCAGCTGGCGGACCTGCCGGCGCACCTGCTCGGCCAGCCGTCACTGCTGGAAAGCGATCCGCAGCCCGGCGCGCCGCTGCTGACGCTGACGGACATGGAGCGCCAGGCGATCCTGCGCGCGGCGACCGTCAGCCGCGGCCAGCTGACGGAAATGGCGCAGCTGTTGGGCATCGGCCGCACCACCCTGTGGCGGAAGATCAAACAGCACGGGATCGACATCCGCCAGTTCAAGCTGCGCGCCTGAACGCCTAGTGGCTGAGCTGCAACACCCCGCGCGCGGCGTCCAGCATCGCCTTCTGCCCGCTGCGGGTTTTGCTCAGGCAATCCTGCATGCCGACCACCATCGGCATGCCCATCGCCTTCGCCAGAATGGCGCTGTGCGACAGGGCATTGCCGCCGCTCAGGCAGATGCCGAGCACCAGCCGCCTGTCGAGCATCACCACCTCCGAAGGCATCAGTTCGTCCATCACCAGTATCGACGGCTCTGCCAGCGCAATCGTCGGTAACGGCAGCCCCTGCAGATGGCACAGCGTGCGGCGCAGCATGTCGCGCACGTCCAGTTCGCGCGCCCGCATGTAGTCGTCATCCAGCTCGCGGTACTCTTCGGCGATCGCCTCCAGCACCTGTCGCCAGGCCTGCTCGGCGTTGCACAACTGCTGCGCGATGCGGGTGTACGCCGCCTGCTGCAGATCCGGATCGTCCAGCAGCATGCTGTGGGCGCCGAAGATCGCCGCCTGCGGCTTGCCGATCAGCGTGCCGGTGCGCTCTGCCAGCCGGTTCAGATCGCTCAGCGTGCGCTGTAGCGCCTCACGCAGGCGTTGCTGTTCGCCCAACACCTCGTCCGCGCCGATTCGTCGATCGACGGTTGGCGGCCAGAAGCTGTGGGCCTGGAACACCGGCCCGCTGGTGACGCTTTCCGCCACCGGAATGCCATGCAGCGAAGGCTGCCGCCGCTCGGAAACCGTCTCGCCGAAATGCTGTTCCGCCAGCGCTTTAAACGCCGCCAGCGCTTCGTCTGCCTGCGCGCCGTCGGCGATCAGGCGAATGGTGTCGCCGTGGCGCACCTGCAGCAGCGCCAGCTGATTGAGGCTGCGCGGATCGATGCACTGCCCCTGCTTTTCCAGCACCAGCTCAGCCTTGAACGGCGCCAGCGTCTCGACCAGCCGCGCCGCCGGGCGCGCATGCAGCCCATGCGGGTTCTGCACCGTCCAGGTTGCGCTTTTGCCCTGCGCCAGCGGCAAGGCCGCGCTTTTTGCGGCCGGCGAGCCTTCGCCCAGCTGCGCCTGTTTGGCCTGCAGCGCGCCCTGCGCCTCCGCCACCACCTGCTCCAGCGCGGCACCAGAGTTGGCGGCCACCACCGCCGCCAGCGTGCCTTCGACCAGCGGCGCTGCACACAGCCGCACTTTGACAGCCACGTCCGGATCCAGCAGATCGAGCGCGGTTTCGGCGCTGAGCAGCGCGCTGCCCAGATCCATCAGCACCAGAACGCCGTCGCCGTCGGCGACCGCTTCGATCGCCTCCATCACTTTGACGGCGTCCGTGCCGATCGGGTGCTGCTCGTCATCCACGCCCGCCGCCAGCGCCAGTTTGCAGCCGTCGCCGCGCATCATCTGCCGCGCCAGTTGCTCAACGCCGCGCGCCAGCAACGCGCTGTGCGAAACCACCACGATATTAATCATCTCGCCTCCTGCTAGCTGCCGGCGACCTCGGCCAGCGTTTTCATCATCAACATCACCGAAGTGGCACCGGGATCCTGGTGGCCGATGCTGCGCTCGCCCAGGTAACTGGCCCGCCCCTTGCGCGCCTGCATGGTAATGGTGCTCTCCACCGCCCGCTCGGCGCTGTCGGCGGCGCGCTGCAACGCCTCCGCCACGCTCAGGTTCTGCTGCGCGGACTGCCCGAGGCTTTCCACTACCGGCCACCAGACGTCGCACATGGTCTTGTCGCCCGGCTCCGCCTTACCGCGCATCACCACGCCTTCAACCCCCTCTTGCATCATTTGATGCAGCTCCGCCAGATCCAGGCTTTGCTTGGCGTTCGCCGCCTGCGCCGCGCGGATGAAGAAGGTGCCGAACAGCGGGCCGCTGGCGCCGCCCACGCTCGACAGCAGCGTCATGCCGGTGTTTTTCAGGATGAAGCCGATGTCCTTGTCCGCCACCGACGGCAGCTTTTCCACCACCTTGTTGAAACCGCGATTCATGTTCAAACCGTGGTCGGCATCGCCGATCTCGGTGTCCAGCCGGGTCAGAAAATCGCGCTCCCGGCTGAATACCTCGCCGCAACGCATCAGCCAATCGACAACCTGTTGTTTGGTCAACGCCATGATTCCTCCTCAGCAACCCCAACGCAGCGCAGGCGTTTTCACCGGCGCATCCCACAAGGACAACAGCTCGTCGTCCACGTTCAACAGCGTGATGGACACGCCCTGCATATCGAGCGAAGTGCAGTAAGAGCCCACCAGATTGCGCTCAATGATGATGCCCGCCTCGGCGCAGCGCTCCGCCAGCCGATGGTATACGCCGTACAGCTCAGACAGCGGCGTGGCGCCCAGGTTGTTGACCAGCGCGATGGCCCGATCGCCGCGCGTCAGCGGCTGCTTGGTCTGCATCTCGTCGCGCCACTCGCCCTGCTGACGATCCCAGACGCGGATCGTGCGCTGATAGTGGCCGTGGTCGATCAGCGTATGGAACATGTCGTCCACCGCCGCGTTCAGCGTGGTGAACGGGCGGCGCGCAATGCCCGGCTCGCCGTGAATGCCGACGCCGAACTCCATTTCGTTCTCCGCCAGGGTGAACGACGGTTTGCCGGCGGCCGGCACGGTACAAGCGCCCAGCGCGATGCCGATCGAATGCCCGTGGTTATTGATGCGATGCCCTAACGTCACCACGCTGTCCAGATCGTCGCCGCGCGCCGCGGCGGCGCCCAGCAGTTTCTCCATCAGCACGGTGTTGGCCACCCCGCGCCGCCCGGCGGTAAACAGGCTGTCTTTGACCGCCACGTCGTCATCCACCAGCACCGTCGCCACCGCGACACCGCTGTCGTGCAGCAGCTCGGTGGCGGTTTCGAAGTTGAGCACGTCGCCGGTGTAGTTCTTGATCAGCAGCAGCACCCCGGCGCCGCCGTCGATCGCCTGGCCGCACTCGTACATTTTATCCGGCGTCGGCGAGGTGAAAATCTCGCCCGGACAGGCGCCGTCGAGCATCCCTTCGCCGACGAAACCGCAGTGCATCGGCTCGTGGCCGCTGCCGCCGCCGGACAGGATCGCCACCTTGCCCGCCACCGGCGCATCGGCGCGGGTCACGAACAGCGGATCCGCGTGCACCAGCAACTCGGGATGGGCCTCCGCCAGCCCCTGCAACTGCTCTTCCAACACCGACTCGACCTGATTAATCAGTTTTTTCACGATGGTTTCCTCTGTAAGAACAGGGGCGCGGCGCACCGCGCCCCAACGATATCAATGATGCTGCAGCCAGGCGGCGCCCAGCCGATCCGCCGTCAGGATCGCCGCCTGCACGCCCGCGGGAGTAACCTTGAACGGCATGTTGTGAATGGTTTCGCCGGCGGCGCAGCTGGCTTCGGCCACCGCCATCATCTTCGCCGCCGCATCGCCGGTGACGCCCATCTGCGCCAGTGAGATCGGCAGGCCGATGCCATGACAAAACGCCAGCACGGTTTCAATCTGCGCCATCGGGCTGTTCTGCAGCACCAGCTGCGCCAGGGTGCCGAACGCCACTTTCTCACCGTGATACAGGTGGTGGCACTCTTCGAGCACGGTAAAACCGTTGTGAATGGCGTGCGCCGCCGCCAGCCCACTGCTCTCGAAGCCGATGCCGCTCAGATAGGTATTGGCCTCAATGATGCGTTCCACCGCTTCCGTCACCACGCCGGCCTCGACCGCCAGTTTGGCTTTCACCCCTTCCGCCAGCAGCGTGTCATAACACAGCCGCGCCAGGCTGAGCGCCGCCAGCGTCGATTTGCCGCCGGCCATGCTGGTGGCCTGGGCGTCGAAGCAGGCCTGCGCCTCGAAATAGGTGGAAAGTGCGTCGCCCATGCCGGCCACCAGCAGACGCACCGGCGCTTTGGCGATGATGGCGCTGTCCATCACCACCATGTCCGGGTTGCGCGGGTAAATCAGGTACTCGGCGAATTCGCCCTGTTCGGTGTAGAGAACCGACAGCGCGCTGGTCGGCGCATCGGTGGAGGCGATAGTGGGAATGAGCACCACCGGCAGCTGTTGGTAGTGCGCCACGGCCTTGGCGGTGTCGAGCGTCTTGCCGCCGCCGACGCCGATCACGCCGCGGCAGCCGTGAGCCTGCAGCTCATGCCCGAGCCGGTCTATCTCCTTGCGGCAGCATTCGCCGTTGAAGCGGGCCGCATGATGTTTCACGCCGTGCTGCTGCAGGCTGCCCATTAGGGTGTCGCCCGCCAGCTGCATCACGAAGTCGTCGGCGATCACCAGATAGTGATCGGCGAGGGATTTGGCGTATTCGCCGACGGCGGCCAGCGCATTGGCGCCCTGAATATATTTGCCTGGTGACTGGATGATTCTCAACATAACCGGATCCTTGTAGGGAGTTGGCGATGGTAACGTTCAGATATCAGGTGATGACGCGCCGACTTCGCCGCCGGCTTGTTGTTGTGCTTCGACTATGAGCGCCCGCCGCCCGCCTGGCGAGCTTCGCGATTTTTGTTCCATTATGGAACATCATCATAGCGACAACGTTTCATGATGAAACGCCAACGCGCGTTTTTTCGCCGCGAAAGCGAACTGGCGCACACCCCAACGTATAACTGCGTAAAGAGTCGATTCTGCGGGCGTTTCAGCTTTAATTTTGACCATGTTTCCCCTATCCTTAGCGCCACTACTGGGAAAGGGCGAAAACAGCCCGCATGATGGGATTGATAACGATGAAACGGACAAAAAACATCAACCAAGAGACGTTCCGCAAATCCTGGCGCAGCTACCGTGTCGCGCCCGTGGCTTTGGCGATCAGCGCCGTCTTTATGCTGGCCGGCTGCGAGAAGAGCGATGAAACGGTCTCCCTGTATCAGAATGCCGATGACTGTTCGCGCGCCAATCCTTCGATGAGCGAGCAGTGCACCACCTCCTACAACAACGCCCTGCAAGAAGCGGCGAAAACCGCGCCGAAATACGCCACCCGCGAAGACTGCGTCGCCGAGTTCGGCGAAGCGCAGTGCACCCAGGCACCGGCACAGGCCGGCATGGCGGCGGAATCGCAAAGCAGCGGCAGCTTCTGGATGCCGCTGATGGCGGGTTACATGATGGGCCGCCTGATGGGCGGCTCCGGCTTCGCGCAGCAGCCGCTGTTCACCTCCAAGAACGCCGCCAGCCCGGCGAACGGCAAGTTTGTCGACGCCAGCGGCAAGAGCTACGGCCCGGCCACCGCCGGCGGCCGCACCATGACGGTGCCGAAAACCGCCATGGCGCCGAAGCCTGCGGTCACCAACACCGTGACCCGCGGCGGTTTCGGCGAGACCGTAGCCAAGCAGACCAGCATGCAGCGCAGCAGCGCCACCTCCAACTCCGGCTCTCGCAGCATGGGCGGTTGATGCATGAAACGTATTGCTATTACCGAGCGCCCGGACTGGCGTGAAAAAGCGACCGAGTTCGGTTTCCGTTTCCACACCATGTACGGCGAGCCGTACTGGTGTGAAGACGCCTATTACCAGTTCACGCTGGCGCAGATTGAAGAGATCGAAAGCGCCACCGCCGAGCTGCACCAGATGTGCCTGCAGGTGGTGGAAAAAGTGGTCGGCAGCGACGAGCTGATGGCCAAGTTCTGCATCCCGAAACACACTTGGGAGTTCGTACGCAGCTCCTGGCGCACCAATCAGCCGTCGCTGTATTCGCGTCTCGATCTGGCCTATGACGGCGTCAACCCGCCGAAGCTGCTGGAGAACAACGCCGATACGCCAACCTCGCTGTATGAGGCGGCCTTTTTCCAGTGGCTGTGGCTGGAAGACCAGATCAACGCCGGCAAGTTGGATCCGGAATCGGATCAGTACAACAGCCTGCAGGAGAAGCTGATCGAGCGTTTCGCCGAACTGAAAGCGCATCACGGCTTCGGCCTGTTGCACCTGGCGTGCTGCCAGGACAGCGAAGAAGATCGCGGCACGGTGCAATATCTGCAGGACTGCGCGCAGGAAGCCGGTCTGCCGACCGAGTTCCTGTTCATGGAAGAGATTGGCCTCGGCGAGAAAGGCCAGTTTACCGATCTGCAGGATCAGGTGATCGGCAACCTGTTCAAGCTCTACCCGTGGGAATTCATGCTGCGCGAGATGTTCTCCACCAAGCTCGAAGACGCCGGCGTGCGCTGGCTGGAACCGGCCTGGAAGAGCATCATCTCCAACAAGGCGCTGCTGCCGCTGCTGTGGGAAATGTTCCCGAACCACCCGAATCTGTTGCCGGCTTATTTCGCGCAAGACGATCATCCGCCGATGGATCATTACGTCACCAAGCCGCTGTTCTCACGCGAAGGCGCGAACATTCAGATCGTCGAAAACGGTCAGGAAGTGGCGCGCGTCGATGGGCCATACGGCGAAGAGGGCATGATCGTGCAGCAGTTCCATCCGCTGCCGAAGTTCGAAGACAGCTACACGCTGATCGGCAGCTGGCTGGTGAACGATCAACCTTGCGGCATTGGCCTGCGCGAAGATCGCGAACTGATCACGCAGGATCTGTCGCGCTTCTATCCGCACACCATCCTCGGCTGATAGCCCCGCCGAGACCAAAACGCCAGTCTCTGACTGGCGTTTTTTCTTTAGCCCACCTGCACCGACAGCATGCTCAGCGCTCCCATTTCGATACCGTCGATCGGCACGCTGATGGCTTCTTTGCCATCCCAGCCGCCAAGCACGTACAGCAACGGCAGATAGTGTTCCGGCGTCGGATTCGACAGCGCCGCCCCCTCATGGCGCATGAAATCCACCAGCGGATGGTTTTCACCCCGATAACGCAGGTTATCCCGGACAAAGTTATTGAACGATTCCGCCCACGGGTAGGCGCTGGTATCGCCCTGCCATTTCACCATGCGCAGGTTGTGCACCACGTTGCCGCTGGCGACGATCATCACCCCCTCATCGCGCAGCGCCGCCAGTTTGCGCCCCAGCTCATAGTGATAGGCCGCCGGCTGCGTGCCGTCGACGCTGAGCTGCACCACCGGGATGTCAGCATTGGGGTACATCTTGATCAAGACGCCCCAGGTTCCGTGATCCAACCCCCACTCGCCGAGATCGGCCGTCACCGGCACCGGCGCCAACACTTGCTGCAGCTGCGCAGCCAGCGCGGGAGAGCCCGGCGCCGGATAACGGGTATCAAACAGCGCCTGCGGAAACCCGCCGAAGTCGTGAATGGTTTTGGGTTTTTCCATCGCGGTGACCGCAGTGCCGCGGGTATACCAATGCGCGGAAACCGCCACGATCGCCTTCGGGCGCGGCAATGACTCACCCAACGCACGCCATGCCCGGGTGTAGCGGTTGTCTTCAAGCACGTTCATCGGGCTACCGTGGCCAAGAAACAGTGCTGGCATACGAGAGGTGTTCATAGAGAGATCCTTAGTTCAAATTGTGCTATGCCGCTACATTACGCGCTTTGCCGCGCCAACACAGCCGGATAACCATGATGAAGATATTCAATAAATTTGAATTAAAAGCGGAGGAATGCACCGGCAGACAGAAAGATAAAAAATTAATATATTTCAATAGATTAATAAGATCAGTGAATGCCATGACATTACTGCCACACAGATCTAACTTGTGAATAATTTATGTATTTTTTGTTAACGCAATCTATACACTCCTCCTCTGCCGACGGGTAGCAGGCAACCCCGCCGCGCGATGGGAATTACGTCTCACCAAGGAGGAATTCATGTTCAGACTCACACTGGCAACCCGCCTGGCGCTTTCCATATCCTTGCTCACCGGCTGGACGGCCACCGCCGGCGCGGCGGACAACGCGCAGCTGACGCAGCGCGAAGATCCTTACTTCCTTCAGGCGCAAGCTCAGCTGCAACAGCGGCTGAAACAGACGCCAAACACCAACCGCGCCAAAAACGTCATTCTGGTGGTCGGCGACGGCATGGGGTTTTCCACCGTGACCGCCGCCCGCATTTTTGAAGGGCAGCAGCGCGGCGTGGACGGCGAATCCAACGTGCTGGCCTGGGAGGCCTTCCCCTATCTGGCTGCGGCCAAAACCTACTCCGCCGACGCCCAAATCACCGACTCCGCGCCCAGCGCGGTGGCGATGACCACCGGCGTCAAAACCATCAACGATCTGATGGGCCTCAACCATACGGCCACCCTCAACAATTGCGAGGATCAGCAAACCAAGACCGTCACCACGCTGTGGGAGATGGCCGCAACGCTCGGCATGGCCACCGGCGCCGTGACAACCGCGACCATCACCCACGCCACGCCGGGCGCGACCTATGCCCATATCGCCAACCGCGATTGGGAATCCGACGCCAAAATGCCGGCAGCGGCTCTGGCCGCAGGCTGCCGCGATATCGCGCGCCAGCTGGTGGAAATGAAGTACGGCGACGGCCTTAACGTGGCAATGGGCGGCGGGCGCGCCAACTTCCTGCCCGATAGCGTGAGCGATCCGGAATACCCCGGCAAGAAAGGCGCCAGAAAGGATGGCCGCGATCTGACGCAGGCCTGGCTACAACGCTATGGCGAGCGTGGGCAATATGTCTGGAATCAGGCGCAGTTCGACAAAATCGAACCGGGTAAGATCGATCATCTGCTGGCCCTGTTCGAGCCGTCGCACATGAACTTCGAGCACGATCGGCGGCAAGACGCGGCGGGAGAGCCTTCGCTGGCAGAAATGACCGGCAAGGCCATCGATATTCTGGCCAGGAATCCCGAAGGCTACCTGCTGTTGGTGGAGGGCGGACGCATCGATCACGGTAGCCACAACGGTAACGCCTACCGTACGCTGAGCGACGCGGTCGCCCTGAACGAGGCGGTGAAAACCATTGTCGACAAGGTCAACCTGGACGAAACCCTGGTGATCGTGACCGGCGATCACAGCCACACGTTGACCATCGCCGGCTATGCCAAGCGGGGTAATCCTATCCTCGGCATTTCCGTCGGCGTCGACGGCAAACCGCGGCTGGGTAGCGACGGCAAGCCTTACACCACCGTCGGCTTCGCCAATGGCCCCGGCGGCACGATCCCGCTGACCGAACGCCCGACATTGACCATGGAACAGGCCACCGCGCCCGACTTTATTCAGCCGGCGCTGGTGCCGCTGAAAAGCGAGACCCACGGCGGGGAAGATCTCGGCATCTACGCCATCGGCCCCTGGGCCCATCTGTTCCAGGGTACGGTGGAAGAGAACTACACCTTCCACGTGATGAATTACGCCAGCCGCATCGGCGAACGCCTGTCAGAACGATAGCCACAAAAAAGCCGCGTTACGCGGCTTTTTTTATCGTTGAAAGCGACCGGCTATCAGCTGGCCTTTTTCTCGTGCGCCTGGCGGTAGGCCACCAGATCCTCGATGGTCAGCACCACCATGTCGTGCTGTTTGGCGAAGGCGATCACTTCCGGCGCGTGCGCCATGCTGCCATCGTCGTTGGTCAGTTCACACAGCACGCCGGCAGGTTTGAAACCGGCCATGGAAACCAGATCGATGGTCGCCTCGGTGTGGCCGCGACGGCTCAGCACGCCGCCCGGCTGCGCGCGCAGCGGGAACACGTGGCCCGGACGGTTCAGATCGCTCGGCTTGGCGCTGTCTGCCACCGCCGCACGGATGGTGGTCAGGCGATCGGAAGCGGAAACCCCGGTGGTCACGCCCTGCGCCGCTTCGATGGTCACGGTGAAGGCGGTCTGGAATTGGCTGGAGTTGTTGGTCACCATCATCGGCAGCTCAAGCTGCTGACGGCGTTCTTCGGTGATGCACAGGCACACGATACCGCTGCCGTGGCGAATGGTCAGCGCCATCTGCTCAACGGTCATGGTTTCCGCGGCGAAGATCATGTCACCTTCGTTTTCACGGTTTTCATCATCGAGCACCATTACGCCGCGCCCGTTGCGCAGTGCGTCAATCGCGCGTTCAACGCGTTCTGTCGGCGTGCCGAAGTCTGAAAGTAGCGTCTGATTCATGGTAAAAAACCTCATTAAAAATTATGGATTACCAGAACCAGGGCGATCTTGAGGAGTAGCTAGCAATAGCTAAAAAAATAACGCAAGCGGGCGCAAGCCCGGCAGATACCGTTACTCTCTCCCATCCGGACTATAACCGTCGGCCCCGGAATTGCACCGGATCTGCTGACCTCTAACCGGCCTTTACAGGCTGGCTGAGCGCTCGCGGGCTTTCACCGTAGAAGGTGATTTACCGCCGGTGGGGACTTTCACCCCGCCCTGAGAATAAGCAGGATGACTATAACGCTAATGGGTAGACAGGGCAATTGGCAAAAGCACAATTCGGCCACGCGCGGCGAATGCGCTTAATGGTGTTTATCCGGCGGGCAACTCGCATTACACTAAGCGGCAGCAATTAAACTCTGAAAGGGATACGCCATGATTGACCCGAAAAAAATCGAACAAATCGCACGCCAGGTTCATGAGTCCATGCCTAAAGGCGTTCGTGAATTCGGGGAAGACGTTGAGAAAAAAATCCGTCAGGTGCTGCAGTCGCAGCTGACCCGCCTGGATTTGGTTAACCGCGAAGAGTTCGACGTGCAGACTCAGGTGCTGTTGCGCACCCGCGAGAAGCTGGCGCTGTTGGAACAGCGCCTGGCCGAGCTGGAAAGCAAGCTGAGCGCGGCGCCGGCCGCCAAGCAGGAAGACGAATAAATTCCCGCCAAGGGCGCGCACCTGAACCGCGCGCCCCTGTTCTTTCGGTCGCCCGGCGTTAGCCGCGCCCGTCTTTGATCGCTTTGATGATGTTGGTGGTCGACAGCCCGTCTTCAAAGTTCAACACTTTGACATCGCCGCCGTTGGCCCACACTTCCGCACTGCCGGCAATCTCTTCCGGTTTGTAATCGCCGCCTTTCACCAGCAGATCCGGCAGAATGTCGGCGATCAAGCGCTGCGGCGTGTCCTCTTCGAACGGCACCACCCAATCCACCGCTTCCAGCGCGCCCAGCACGATCATGCGATTCTCCAGCGCGTTGACCGGGCGTTTTTCCCCTTTCAGGCGTTTGGTCGAGGCGTCGCTGTTCACCGCCACGATCAGGCGGTCGCCCAGCTTGCGGGCGTTGGCCAGATAGGAGACGTGGCCGGCGTGCAGAATGTCGAAAATGCCGTTGGTCATCACCACTTTCTCGCCGCGCTGACGCGCCTGCGCCACGGCGTGTTTCAACTGCGCTTCGGTCATCACGCCAAAGCCGGTTTCGGCCCGGCCGCGCACCGCGTTTTCCAGCTCGATTGGCGACACGGTAGAGGTACCGAGCTTACCCACCACCACGCCGGCGGCGGCGTTGGCCAGGAAGCAGGACTCTTCCAGCGAATTGCCGGCGGCCAGCGAAGCGGCCAAGACGCCGATCACGGTGTCGCCGGCGCCGGTCACATCGAACACTTCCTGCGCCTGGGTCGGCAAGTGCAGCGGCTCAACGCCAGGCTGCAGCAGCGTCATGCCGTGTTCGGAACGGGTGACCAACAGCGCCGACAGCTCGAAATCCGCCACCAGCTTCATGCCGCGCGCCACCAGTTCCGCCTCATCCTTGCAGTGGCCCACCACCGCTTCGAACTCGGACAGGTTCGGCGTCAGCAGCGTCGCGCCGCGATAGCGCTCGAAGTCAGAGCCTTTCGGATCGATCAGCACCGGCACCTTGGCGGCGCGCGCCAGTTGGATCATGCCCTGCACCTGGCTGAGCGCGCCCTTGGCGTAATCGGACAGCACCAGCGCGCCGATCTGCGGCAGCGCCTGCTGAATGCGCTCCAGCATCGGCTGCGGATCGACGTTGGAGAAGCCTTCTTCGAAGTCGAGGCGGATCAGCTGCTGGTTGCGCGACAGCACGCGCAGCTTGGTGATGGTCGGATGGGTCGGCACCGAGACGAAGTCGCAGCGCACGTTGACTTCATTCAGCTTGGCGCTCAGCGCCCGCGCCGCATCGTCGATGCCGGTCAAGCCCACCAGGCGGGAATTGGCGCCCAGCGAAGCGATGTTCATCGCCACGTTAGCCGCGCCGCCGGGACGCTCTTCGATGGTGTCGACCTTGACCACCGGCACCGGGGCTTCCGGTGAAATGCGGCTGGTCGGCCCATACCAATAGCGATCCAACATGACGTCACCGACCACCAGCACACCGGCGCGGCGAAAATCAGGCAGCGTAACTTTCATCCGATAACTCCAAAAAAGAACAAAATTTTAGTGGCGCAGATATTACCACAGACCGCCGGAATACCCGCAAAAAGGTATTAATCCAGCCATTTGGTCCAGCTGGCGCGCACCTGCTCGCGCTCGGCGGTGAACAGCTCGCTGCCGACCTTGCCGGAATGCTCCTGCAGCGCCAGATGGTGGATCTCGTCGCGCATGGTGACATAGGCCTGGGTCAGCGCGCGCGCTTCCTCTTCCGGCATGATGTCGTAATTGGCCATCAGCTCGAAGATGCGCACGTTGTCTGACCAACGCGTCAGCCGCGGTTCACCCGGCGCATAGCGTAAGACCAGATATTGGGCGATAAATTCGATGTCGGTAATGCCGCCCTCATCGGTTTTGATATCAAACAGATCGCGCCGCTTGTTGCCGAGATGGTTGCGCATCTTTTCGCGCATCTCGCGCACTTCGCGCTTCAGGGTCTCCGCATCACGCGTTTTGCACAGGATTTCGCGCCGAATCGCGTCGAACTGCTGGTGCAGCGCCGGGTCGCCGTGCACGATGCGCGCGCGCACCAGAGCCTGATGCTCCCAGGTCCAGGCTTCGTTTTGCTGGTAATCGGCGAACGCCTCGACGGTGCTGACCAGCATCCCCGCGGCGCCGGAAGGCCGCAGACGCGCGTCCACCTCATACAGAATGCCGGAGGAAGTGCGGGTGCTGAACAGATGCATCACCCGCTGCGCCAGCCGCAGGTAGAACTGGCGGCCGTCGATGCAGCGATCG
Organism: Serratia sp. CY29653; assembly: GCF_052169255.1. NCBI lineage: Bacteria > Pseudomonadati > Pseudomonadota > Gammaproteobacteria > Enterobacterales > Yersiniaceae > Serratia > Serratia sp. CY29653. The sequence continues at coordinate 178,610 of NZ_JBJNLC010000003.1, forward strand.
CCGTCGGTCATCACCTCCGGCGGGCAATCCAGCAGGAACACCAGATCGAGATCGGAACTGTAACCCAGCTCCCAGCCGCCCAGCTTGCCGTAGCCGATCACCGCAAAGCCGCGCCCTTCGCGCTCCTGCAGATGGGTCGGCTGGCCGTAGCGCGCCACCATGTCGCTCCAGGCCTGTTGCACCACCGCGTCGATGATCGCCTCCGCCAGATAAGTCAGGTGGTCGCTCACTTTCATCACCGGCAGCGCGCCGGCGATATCCGCTGCGGCGATGCGCAGCTGCTGCGCCTGTTTGAACTGGCGCAGCGCCTCCAGCTTTTGCTCTTCGTCGTCTTCCGGCACCCGCAGCAGGTACTGGCGCAGCTCGCTGCGGTAGGCGTCCAGCGCCACCGGCTGATACAGCGTGGCCGGATCCAGCAGTTCGTCCAGCAACAGCGGGTAGCGCGACAGCTGGTTGGCAACCATCGGCGAAGCGGCGCACAGACGGATCAGATGGCTGAGCGCCGCGTGGTACTCCACCAGCAGCTCGAGGTAAGTGGTGCGGGTGACGATGCTGAGCAGCAGCTGCGCCAGCCGCACCAGCGCGGTCGGCGCGTCCTGGCGCGGGCACACCTCCGCCAGCAGGCGCGGCATCAGCTGATCGAGCACGTCGCGGCCGCGCGGGCCGATGGTGCGCTTGTCGACATCATGGCGGAAATCGGCGATGGTGCGCAGCATCTGTCGGCGCCCCTCTTCGTCCAGGTGCGGCGTCAGCGGCGCCAGCTCGTTTTCCTCCAGCGCGTCCTGCCACAGGCTGTGATAGTGCTGGTAGTCGGGATCTTCGCCGATATCCGGGCTATCGTCGCCGATCAGATCGTCGAACACCGCCCGCACCGCCTGCATGTGCACCTCCAGCGTCGCCATCAGCGCCGGCCAATCCGCCAGCCCCATGCCGTAGGCCAGCCGCGCCTGGTCGAGCGCATCCTGCGGCAGCGTCTGGGTTTGCTGATCGCCGATCGCCTGCAGCAGATTCTCCAGCCGCCGCAGGAACAGGTAGGCGGCGCTCAGCGCCCGCACCTGCTCGGCCTCCAGCAGCCCCAGCTCACCCACCGCCTGCAGCGTCGGCAGCAGCGAACGCCCCTGCAGCGCCGGCTCACGGCCGCCGCGGATCAGCTGAAATACCTGGGTGATGAATTCGATTTCGCGAATGCCGCCGGCGCCCAGCTTGATGTTGTCCTTCAGGCCGCGCCGCCGCACTTCACGGGCGATCATGCCCTTCATGTTGCGCAAAGACTGGATGACGCTGAAATCGATATAGCGGCGGAACACGAACGGCCGCAGCGTTTTGCGCAGCTCCTGGCTGTAGGCGTCTTCCGCCCCGCCCATCAGGCGCGCCTTCACCATCGCATAGCGCTCCCAGTCGCGCCCCTGCTCCTGATAGTAGTCTTCCAGCGCCGCGAAGCTCATCACCAATGGGCCGCTGTCGCCGAACGGCCGCAGCCGCATGTCGACGCGATAGACGAAGCCGTCGATGGTCTGCTGATCCAGCGCCTTGATCAGCCGCTGGCCCAGGCGGGTGAAGAACTGGGCATTGTCCAGCTCGCGCCGCCCGCCCTGGGTCTGGCCGTTTTCCGGGTAGGCGAAGATCAGATCGATATCCGACGAGAAATTCAGCTCGCCGCCGCCCAGCTTGCCCATGCCGAGGATCAGCAGCGGCTGCGGTTCACCGGCGGCGTTGCACGGCGTGCCCCACTCGCGGCAACAGGTTTGGTACAGCCAGTCGCGCGCGCTGACGATCAGCGTCTCCGCCAGCCCGCTCAGCTGCAGTAGCGTTTCTTCGGTCGAACACAGCCCCTGCGCCTGCGCCCAGGCAATGCGCACCAGCGTTTCACGGCGAAACAGACGCAGCGTGCGCATCAGTTGCGCCTCATCGCGCACCTCTTCCAGCTCGTCCTGCAGCCAGGCGGCATAGTGTTGCCACTCACCGGGCGCCGGCGGCTGTTCGCGCAGCGTCGCCAGCCAGGCCGGCTGGGCGAGCAGTGCGTCGCTGACGAAGTCGCTCGACGCCAGCACCCACTGCTCCTGCTCGCTAAAGGCGCTGTCCGCGCCGTGAACTTCCTGAAAACGCTGCACAACCTGCTGTGCCTGAGCCTGTAACGCGGCTGAAAGTGGCGACATAGTGTATGACCCGTTCTGCGGCCCACGGCTGGCGGGCCGGCTTGATTAACGAAGCGCGCCGTTTAACCAGAATGGCGCATGCGATAAGGCCTGTTTGCGGCTGGCTTCATACCAGCCCTGACGGCGCTCGCTCAGCGCCGCCTGCAGTTCGCGCCAGGCCTCGATGTAAGGCCCGGTCTGCTCGTCGGGGTAAGCGCCCGACAGCAGGACCAGCGCCGAAATCTGACGCGTCAGGCGCGGCAATTGTTCCTGATATTCATCTTCGTTCAGCGTACGGCTGAAGGCCTCTTTCAACTCCGCGCCGCTGCGCCCCAGCATGATGTCGCTGAAGCGTTTGAAAGAACCGTCCAGCTTGGCCTGCCCTTTGGCGTCGATAAACGGCCGCCAGGCGCCGCTCACCAGCCATGATGTGAGCGCCAACTTACATTGCAGGTAGGCCGCGCTGTAGCACAGGCTCTCTGGTTGCGCGGCTTTGTCCGCCAACAGCGGCTCGAGCTCGGTCAGGCGGGCGCGCAGATCGGCGCTGGCCTTGCGCGGCACCAGGCCGCCGAAGATCACCAGCGCCTGGCGGATCGTGCCGACCGCCTCAATCACCGAAGCGCGCGCCTGCGCGTCGCCGCGCAGCCACAGCTCTTCATGGTACTGCCAGTGGCTCAGCGCCAGCTCGAAGGCGGCGATCATCCCCTGTTCGACGGTCGCCTTCGCCGCCGGCTTCAGCACCCGCAGCGGGCGCACCTCACGCGGCGGATTGCCCTGCGCCAGGTGGTAACCGCGCGCCGCCTTGCTCAGGCTGCCCTGACGCAGCCCGTCGTGCGCCGCCAGCTCACCGGCCAACGCCAGCAGATCGGCGGTATTGCCTTTCAGCAGCTCCAGCTCGATCTCGCTCAAGGCTTCGCTGAGATCACCGGCGCGCACCTCGCCCTGATCCAGGCCAATCTCTATCTCGCTTTGGCCGTAAGTAACCACCCACTTCTCACGCACGAAATCGGTACGGAACAGCGGTTGCAACGCCTGCTGCAACGCTGCGATATCGCAATCCTGCGGCCAAATGTCGGCAGGAAACTGCGCCAACGCCAGCTGCGGCTCGGCGATAGCGACATTGTATTCCGGGCGCTGGTGCAGGCCGCCCACCACTTTACCGGCGGTTTTGATGGTCATCTCATAGCGATCGTCGAAACCGCGAATGCGCAGCCCCATGTCATGACGGCGCAGGAAGTTGTCGGCCGTTTCGAAGTAGATGTTGGTCAGTTTTTGCGGCGCGGAATGCTGATGCGGCCAGGCGGCGAGCCAGTGTGGCAGAGCGGCCACCGCTTGCGGCGCGGCGATGAATTTCAGTTCAATTTCAACGGTCATAATTCTTTAACACCAATAAGTTATGCATTCACGTCGGTTTCAGCGCGGCGCGTTCGGCCCGCCGTATGCTGCCCACTGACGCACAGTTGCCGTTATCTTACCGCGATTCCCGGCACCTTAACCCTGCTAACTGTAGAAAAAACCTGTTACGTTATAAAACACTGCGCAACTCACAGAATCAGCCACAGTAAGATAGTTCTCATTCCGGTTTTGGCGTTGCGTCGTCAGACTGAACCCTCTACTATCGTTCCATAAATTCACCCAGAAACGATGAACTAATGCAGAAATTACGACTGATTTGCCTTGCCGCGCTGAGCTTCAGCATCACTTGGGCCGCACATGCCGAAGATAAACGCTATATCTCCGATGAGTTAAGCACTTACGTCCATAGCGGCCCAGGTAATCAGTACCGTATTGTCGGCACTCTCAACGCCGGTGAAGAAGTGACCCTGCTGAGCGTCAACGACAGCACCAACTACGGCCAGATCCGCGATCCGAAAGGCCGCACCACCTGGATCCCGCTCGATCAGCTCAGCCAGACGCCAAGCCTGCGCACCCGCGTGCCCGAGCTGGAACAGCAGGTGAAAACCCTGACCGACAAGCTGGCCAACATCGACAACACCTGGAACCAGCGTACCTCGGAAATGCAGGAAAAAGTCGCGGGCAGCGACAGCACCATCAGCAGCCTGCAGAAGGAAAACCAGGATCTGAAAAACCAGCTGGTGGTTGCGCAGAAGAAGGTCAACGCCGTTAACCTGCAGCTCGACGACAAGCAGCGCACCATTATCCTGCAGTGGTTCATGTACGGCGGCGGCGTCGCCGGCGTCGGTTTGCTGCTGGGCCTGCTGTTGCCGCACCTGATCCCGCGCCGCAAGAACAACAACCGCTGGATGAACTGATCTCAGTATCGTTCAGTTTGAGTATGGGCGCCTGCGGGCGCCCTTTTCATTGGCGCCGACATCCCGCGGCCAATTCATGTAATCTGATAGACAGAGCCTTACACGATATTCAGGAGTCAACAGTGCAGATTTATCTGGTCGGCGGCGCCGTTCGCGACAGCCTGCTCAATATTCCGGTGGTCGATCATGATTGGGTGGTGGTGGGCGCTACGCCGGCAGAGCTGCTGGCGTTGGGCTACCAGCAGGTCGGTAAAGATTTTCCGGTGTTCCTCAACCCCGACACCCACGAGGAGTACGCGCTGGCGCGCACCGAGCGCAAATCCGGCCAGGGGTACACCGGTTTTACCTGCTATGCCGCGCCGGACGTGACGCTGGAAGAAGATCTGCTGCGGCGCGATCTGACCATCAACGCCATCGCCCGCTCCGCCGAAGGAGAGCTGATTGATCCTTACGGCGGCGTGGCCGATCTGCAGGCGCGCGTGCTGCGCCACGTTTCCGACGCGTTCGGCGAAGATCCGCTGCGCGTACTGCGCGTGGCGCGATTCAATGCCCGCTTCGCCCATCTGGGTTTTCGCATCGCCGACGAAACGCTCGCCCTGATGCGCCAGATGGCGCACAGCGGTGAACTGGCCGCGCTGACCGCCGAACGCGTCTGGAAGGAAACCGAAAAGGCGCTGCAAAGCCAGAGCCCGCAGGTCTATTTTCAGGTGCTGCACGATTGCGGTGCACTGGCGGTGCTGTTCCCGGAAATCGACGCGCTGTTCGGCGTGCCGGCTCCCGCCAAGTGGCACCCGGAGATCGACACCGGCGTACACACGCTGATGGCGTTGGCGATTGCCGCCCGCCTCACGCCGGAGGTGGACGTGCGCTTCGCCACCCTGTGCCACGATCTCGGCAAAGGGTTGACGCCGAAAGAGTTCTGGCCGCATCACCACGGCCACGGCCCGGCGGGCGTGCGGCTGGTCGAAGCGCTGTGCCAGCGGCTGCGGGTGCCCAACCCGGTACGGGATTTGAGCAAGCTGGTGGCCGAGTACCATGATTTGATCCACACCGTGAACAAGCTGCGTCCGGAGACCCTGTTGAAGCTGTTCGACGCCATCGACGTCTGGCGCAAACCGCAACGGCTGGAGCAGATGATCCTGACCAGCGAAGCGGATGCGCGCGGCCGTACCGGCTTTGAGGAGAATCCTTATCCGCAGGGCGACTATCTGCGCCAGGCGTATCAGGTGGCGAACGCGGTATCTATTAAAGAAGTGGTAGCCAGCGGGCTGCAGGGCACCGCGATCCGCGACGAGCTCAAACGCCGTCGCCAGCAGGCGCTGGCCGACTGGAAGCTCAATCAAACCATCCTCAACGATCAGGCATAAAAAAACCCCGCAGAGCGGGGTTTTTTCCTGGCATCGGGCTTACAGGAACACCATGTAAACCACGGCCGCCACGATAAAGCGGTAGATGGCGAACGGCACGAACGAGATGCGTTTGATCAGCGACAGGAAGGTTTTGATCGCAATCAGCGCCACTACGAAGGCAGTAACGAAACCGACGGCGAACATCGGCAGGTCGCCCCAAGTCAGGAAGTGCAGGCTCTTATACAGATCCAGGCCGCTGGCACCAATCATCATTGGCACCGCCAAAATGAAGGAGAACTCGGACGCCGCATAGCGGTTCACGCCCACCAGCATACCGCCGGCGATAGTGGAACCCGAACGGGAGAAGCCCGGCCACAGCGCCAGGCACTGGAAGCAACCGATCAAAAACGCCTGCCGGTAGGTGATGTCATCCAGCCCTTCCGCACGCGGCTTCTTCGGCTTCAGCCATTCCGCCGTCAACAACAGCAGGCCGCCGACCACCAACGCGTACATCACGTTTTTCGGCGCGAACAGCGATTTAATGACATCGTGGAATATCAACCCCAGCACCACCGCCGGGATCATCGCCAACAGGATATGCCCCAGCTTCAGCCGGCCGTGGGTTTTGCCCTCGTGCTCCACCGGCTTGCCGCCGAAATGGATGCCGATCAGGCCGAACAACCGGCGCCAGAACATCACTACCACCGCCAGGATCGACCCCAGTTGGATGATGACTTCAAAGGTCTTGGCTTTGTCGCCGGTAAAGCCCAGCCACTCGCCAACGATGATCATATGCCCGGTGGAAGACACCGGCAGAAATTCGGTTAATCCCTCAACAACCCCAAGAACAAACGCAATAAACAGTGAATGCATGTCCGTCATGTGCTTCGCTCACCCCATAAATTTGCGACTAACATAAACATAAAAAAGCGGCAGTGCTTAAAGACAATGCCGCTAAAACAATTCTCAGGATTAAGACCAGCTTAACGGTCTTTCGTTGCAAGCAGATGACATAAAATCATGCGGGACGAGTGCCGCGCTCAATGATCACGCCGACCCGATTGGCATGTGCTACAGCGCCCGGTTTGCTGACCTTAATACGGACCCACGGGGAATTGAAGCGCTGAAGCAAAATTTCGGATATTTCCTCCGCCACGCGTTCCACCAGCGCGAACCGGTTCGATTCAACGTGCCGGATCACGGCGTCGCTGACGTCGGCATAGCTCAGACAGTCAGTTACGTCGTCGCTGGCGGCGGCCGGCCGGTTATCCCAGCCCATTTCGATATCGAACACCAGCTTCTGACGAATGCCCTGTTCCCACTCATAAACGCCAATGGTGGTAATTACGGTAAGCTCTTCAATAAATACGATATCCATCACGTCATTCTCTGTTTTTGGCCTTGCCGGATACCACTTCCAGCGGAATGTGCGTATTATCCATGGATGTTGCGAGTAAAACGACCATTATTAAACGGAACCGCGTTATGAGTGCTACCGCGCTTGGCATGATTATCTTCGCGTATCTGTGCGGCTCGATTTCCAGTGCGATCCTGGTTTGCCGGATCGCCAGGCTGCCGGATCCGCGTGAACATGGCTCAGGAAACCCCGGGGCGACCAACGTCCTGCGCATCGGCGGCCGGCTGGCGGCGGCGGCGGTGCTGGTGTTCGATATTCTGAAAGGGATGCTGCCGGTCTGGCTGGCCTACAAGCTCGATGTGCCGCCGCTGTACCTCGGCCTGACGGCGATCGCCGCCTGCCTGGGGCACATCTATCCGGTGTTCTTCCACTTCCGCGGCGGTAAAGGCGTGGCGACGGCATTTGGCGCCATCGCGCCTATCGGCTGGGATCTGACCGGCCTGATGACCGGTACCTGGCTGTTGACGGTGCTGCTCAGCGGTTACTCTTCGCTCGGCGCCATCGTCAGCGCGCTGATCGCCCCGTTCTACGTCTGGTGGTTCAAACCGCAGTTCACCTTCCCGGTGGCGATGCTCTCCTGCCTGATCCTGATGCGGCATCACGACAATATTCAGCGCCTGTGGCGCGGCCAGGAAGGCAAGATTTGGGGCAAGCTGCGCAAGAAGAAAAACGACGCTGATAACGGCGACCAGCCGAAAGACGAATAGCAGAAGGGCCGGATAATCCGGCCCTTTGTTTTATACCGCAGGCAATTCCGCCAGCGGCCAGCGCGGCCGCACCGAAACGCTCAGCTCCGGGTTGGCGCCGCTCTTCAGGCGCACCATGCCGGCATAGGCGATCATCGCGCCGTTGTCGGTGCAAAATTCCGGGCGGGCATAGAACACTTCCCCACCGCGTTTATGCATCATCTCCGCCAGTTTGGCGCGCAGCGTGCGGTTGGCGCTTACGCCGCCGGCCATCACCAGGCGCTTGAAGCCGGTCTGCTCCAGCGCGCGTTTGCATTTGATCGCCAGCGTATCCACCACCGCATCCTCGAAGGCGCGGGCGATGTCGGCACGCGTCTGATCGTCGTTGCCGTTGGAGCGGATGGTGTTGGCGGCGAAGGTTTTCAGCCCGGAGAAACTGAAGTCCAGCCCCGGACGATCGGTCATCGGCCGCGGGAAGGTGAAGCGCCCCGCCGTGCCCTGCTGCGCCATCTTCGACAGCATCGGCCCGCCGGGATAATCCAGGCCGAGCAGCTTGGCGGTCTTGTCGAACGCTTCGCCGGCCGCGTCGTCGATCGACTCGCCCAGCAGCTCATACTCACCGATGCCGGTGACGCTGATCAACTGGGTGTGGCCGCCGGAGACCAGCAGCGCAACGAACGGGAACGCCGGCGGATTGTCTTCCAGCATCGGTGCCAGCAGGTGGCCTTCCATATGATGCACCGGCACCGCCGGCACGTTCCAGGCGAACGCCAGCGCGCGCCCGACGGTCGCGCCGACCAGCAGCGCCCCCACCAGGCCCGGCCCGGCGGTGTAGGCCACGCCGTCGATGTCGGCCGGGGTCAGGTTGGCCTCTTTCAGCGCCGCCTGAATCAGCGGCACGGTTTTGCGCACGTGATCGCGGGAGGCCAGTTCCGGCACCACGCCGCCGTAGTCGGCGTGCAGCTTCACCTGGCTGTATAATTGGTTGGCCAACAAACCGGTTTGATCGTCATACACTGCAATTCCGGTTTCATCGCAGGACGTTTCTATACCCAGTACTCGCATTACATTTCCCATCATTCACGTGCGGCCGCCAGTCTACCACATTCCGCCGTATTTACCGCCAGCGCGGCGCATCTTGTCACCGGCTCGCACCTATGTCGATGATTCATCCAGAAAATGCCCAGGCGATTAAACACGAGCATTTTTTTCTGATTAGTCTATAATCAGCGCCCGGTGCAAAATTGCGCACGTTGCGGCAGAGCGACGCGGGTTTCAATTTGCTGTGGTGCTTTACAAAGCAGCATCCATTGGAGTAAAATTCCGCACCATTTTGAAAAGGCTGGCGCTTGGCCAGCAGCAAACCGAATTTTATTGAGGTGAGAGGCACATGCCGGTAATTAAAGTACGTGAAAACGAGCCATTTGACGTTGCTCTGCGTCGTTTCAAACGCTCTTGCGAAAAAGCGGGTGTTTTAGCTGAAGTTCGTCGTCGTGAGTTTTATGAAAAACCAACTACCGAACGTAAACGCGCTAAAGCTTCTGCTGTGAAACGTCACGCGAAGAAACTGGCTCGCGAAAACGCACGCCGCACTCGTCTGTATTAATTCTTCGGGGGCAACCCCACCGCGTGAATTTCTGATTTTCAAAATCGCGCAGACCGAGTAGTTGCATACGAAGGCCGTGCTTTCCGAAAGGAATGCGCGGCTTGTTCTCGTTTATAGGCTAATGAAGTAAGGGCTTATGGCTGGACGAATTCCGCGCGTATTTATCAATGACTTGCTGGCTCGCACCGACATCGTCGATCTGATCGACGCCCGCGTGAAGCTCAAGAAGCAAGGCAAGAACTACCACGCGTGCTGTCCGTTCCACCACGAAAAGACGCCTTCATTTACCGTTAATGGCGAAAAGCAGTTTTATCACTGTTTTGGGTGTGGTGCGCACGGCAACGCCGTCGACTTTTTGATGAATTACGACCGGCTTGAGTTTGTCGAAACCATCGAAGAGCTGGCGACCATGCACGGGCTGGAAGTGCCTTACGAAGCGGGCACCGGGCCAACCCAGATCGAACGCCATCAGCGCCAGAGCCTGTACCAACTGATGGAGCAGCTCAGCGCGTTCTATCAACAGTCACTGCAGCAGTCCTCCGGGGCACCGGCGCGCAGCTATTTGCAGCAGCGCGGATTAAGTGACGACGTTATTCGCCATTTCGCCATCGGCTTCGCGCCGGCGGGATGGGACAACGCCCTGAAGCGTTTCGGCCGCGACGCCGACTCGCGCCGCGCATTGAACGATGCCGGCATGCTGGTGACTAACGATCAGGGGCGTTCGTACGACCGTTTCCGCGAACGGGTGATGTTCCCCATCCGCGACAAACGCGGGCGCGTGATCGCCTTCGGCGGCCGCGTATTGGGCGATGGCATGCCGAAGTACCTGAACTCGCCGGAAACCGAAGTTTTCCATAAGGGCCGCCAGCTTTACGGCCTGTATGAAGCACAGCAGAACCACCCTACCCTGCAGCGGCTGCTGGTGGTGGAAGGGTATATGGACGTGGTGGCGTTGGCGCAATTCGGCATCGATTATGCCGTCGCCTCGCTCGGAACCTCGACGACGGCTGAACACATTCAGCTGCTGTTCCGCGCCACCGACAACGTCGTCTGCTGTTACGACGGCGACCGCGCCGGCCGCGAAGCGGCATGGCGGGCGTTGGAAACCGCGTTGCCGTACCTGAACGACGGGCGCCAGCTGCGGTTCATGTTTTTGCCTGACGGCGAAGACCCGGACACCCTGGTGCGCAAGGAAGGCAAAGAAGCCTTCGAACAGCGAATGGAGCAGGCGCAGCCGCTGTCCACTTTCCTGTTCGAAAGCCTGCTGCCGCAGGTGGATCTGAGCAGCCCGGACGGGCGCGCCAAGCTGAGCACGCTGGCGCTGCCGCTGATTACTCAGGTGCCGGGCGAAACGTTGCGCTTGTACCTGCGCCAGGAGCTCGGCAACAAGCTGGGGCTGCTGGACGACAGCCAGCTCGACAAGCTGATGCCCAAGCAGGCGGAAAATGCGAATCCTTATCAGGCGCCCCAGCTAAAACGCACAACCATGCGTATACTGATAGGGCTACTGGTGCAAAATCCGCAGTTGGCTACACTTATCCCTTCGCTTGAAGGGCTGGAGCAGACCAAACAGGCGGGATTGCCGCTGTTCGTCGAACTGGTGCAGACCTGTTTGGCGCAGCCGGGCCTGACGACCGGGCAATTGCTGGAGCTGTATCGCGACAACAAATTCAGCCAGCAGCTTGAAACCTTGGCGACCTGGAACCATATGATCGTTGAGGATATGGTCGAGCAGACCTTTTTGGATACGTTGGCCAGCCTGTACGACTCGGTGCTCGAGCAACGGCTGGAAACGCTGATCGCCCAGGCCAGAACGCGCGGCCTGAGCCCGGAGGAACGTGAAGAAGTCCGTTCCCTCAACCAGGTTTTAGCGAAGAAAAACTGAATACCAAACGGCTTAAGTGCCGATAATTGCGAGGGCAGAGCCCTGCACAGTGCCGCCATAGTGGGCCGCGGCGATAACGAAAACGCCCCAAATGCTATTGTTGGCGGTTTCGCCGACCGACACCAACCTAAATACTCTGAAGTGTGGATACCGTCTTATGGAGCAAAACCCGCAGTCACAGCTGAAGCTACTTGTCACCCGTGGTAAGGAGCAAGGCTATCTGACCTATGCTGAGGTCAATGACCATCTGCCGGAAGATATCGTCGACTCCGATCAGATCGAAGACATCATCCAGATGATTAACGACATGGGCATCCAGGTGATGGAAGAAGCACCGGACGCCGATGACCTGCTGCTCGCCGAAAACTCGAACAGCACGGACGAAGATGCGGAAGAAGCCGCCGCACAGGTTCTGTCCAGCGTGGAATCCGAAATCGGCCGCACCACCGACCCGGTGCGCATGTACATGCGCGAAATGGGTACCGTCGAACTGCTGACGCGCGAAGGCGAAATCGACATCGCCAAGCGCATCGAAGACGGCATCAACCAGGTGCAGTGCTCGGTTGCCGAATACCCGGAAGCCATTACCTACCTGCTTGAACAGTACGATCGCGTCGAAGCGGGCGAAGCGCGCCTGTCCGACCTGATCACCGGCTTCGTCGATCCTAACGCGGAAGAGGACATCGCCCCAACCGCCACCCACATCGGTTCCGAACTGTCGAGCGAAGAGCAAGACGACGACGAAGAAGATGAGGATGCCGAAGAGGACGACACCGAAGACGACAACAGCATCGATCCTGAGCTGGCGCGTCAGAAGTTCGCCGAGCTGCGCGATCAGTATGAAGCGACGCGCTTGGTGATCAAAAAGAACGGCCGCAGCCACGCCAGCGCCGCGGACGAGATCCTGAAGCTGTCCGAAGTGTTCAAGCAGTTCCGCCTGGTGCCGAAACAGTTCGACTTCCTGGTCAACAGCATGCGCACCATGATGGACCGCGTTCGCACCCAGGAACGCATCATCATGAAGCTGTGCGTTGAACAGTGCAAAATGCCGAAGAAAAACTTCGTCACCCTGTTCGCCGGCAACGAAACCAGCGATTCCTGGTTCGAAGCCGCGCTGGCGATGGCCAAGCCATGGTCGGAAAAGCTGAAAGACGTAGCCGAAGACGTGCAGCGCAGCCTGCAGAAACTGCGTCAGATCGAAGAAGAAACCGGCCTGACCATTGAGCAGGTCAAAGACATCAACCGTCGCATGTCGATCGGTGAAGCGAAAGCCCGCCGCGCGAAGAAAGAGATGGTTGAGGCCAACCTGCGTCTGGTTATTTCCATCGCCAAGAAATACACCAACCGCGGCCTGCAGTTCCTGGATCTGATCCAGGAAGGCAACATCGGCCTGATGAAAGCGGTAGACAAGTTCGAATACCGCCGCGGCTACAAGTTCTCGACGTACGCCACCTGGTGGATCCGTCAGGCTATCACCCGCTCCATCGCCGACCAGGCGCGCACCATTCGTATTCCGGTGCATATGATTGAGACCATCAACAAGCTCAACCGTATTTCGCGCCAGATGCTGCAAGAGATGGGCCGCGAGCCGACGCCGGAAGAGCTGGCCGAGCGCATGCTGATGCCGGAAGACAAGATCCGCAAGGTGCTGAAGATCGCCAAAGAGCCAATCTCGATGGAGACGCCGATCGGCGACGACGAAGATTCGCATCTGGGCGACTTCATCGAGGATACCACCCTCGAGCTGCCGCTGGATTCCGCGACCTCGGAAAGCCTGCGTTCCGCCACCCACGACGTGCTGGCCGGCCTGACCGCGCGCGAAGCGAAAGTGCTGCGCATGCGTTTCGGTATCGACATGAACACCGACCACACGCTGGAAGAGGTAGGCAAGCAGTTTGACGTTACCCGTGAGCGTATCCGTCAGATCGAAGCCAAGGCGCTGCGCAAGCTGCGTCACCCAAGCCGCTCCGAAGTGCTGCGCAGCTTCCTGGACGACTAAGTCCGGCTGCCGCACCAAAAACAAAAACCCCGGCCTGCCGGGGTTTTTTTATGCCCTGAATACGCCTCGCCGCATCATTGCAGCGCCAGGAACAGCTCGCGATAGCTGGCGGTGAGCTGCTCCAGGGTGGCGCGGTTCAATCCGCTGGGGTTGGGCAATACCCACACCTCGGTTTCCCCCAACGTCAGCGTCTGCTTGCCCCAGGGCGCATTTTTCACCCCGAAGGCGGTGGTGAACGCCTGCTTGCCCAAAATCGCCAGCGCGCGCGGCTGATAGCGCAGGATCTTCTCTTGCAGCGCCTCACCGCCGCTACGCAGCTCGTCGCGCGACAGCTCGCTGGCCGCCACCGTCGGGCGCGCCACCAGCGCGGTAATGCCGCAGCCGTTGTCCTTCAACTGCTGCCACTGCTCCGGCGCCAGCTGGCTCTCGGTAAAGCCGGCCTGATGGATCACCTTCCAGAAGCGATTGCTGCCGTTGGCGAAAGGATAGCCCTGATGGGCGGAAGAAAGGCCGGGGTTGATGCCGCAAAACACCACCCGCAGATTGGGCGCCAGAAGTTCCATGAGTGTCGTGAGTCCATTGCAGGGATTTACTGCGGTTATCGCAAAATCCGCCAGCAATTACAACAGGCTAGAACTGTGCAGAAAAGCAACATACGGGCGAGTAACAGTAGACCGCCGCTTAAGGATTCCCTATAATCTCGCGGCTTGGCCCCTTAGCTCAGTGGTTAGAGCAGGCGACTCATAATCGCTTGGTCGTTGGTTCAAACCCAACAGGGGCCACCAAATTTTTGCTGTTTTCACAGCCTTACAAGCCATCCTGTCCGGGGTGGCTTTTTTGTTTCCCGCCTGCGTGCCACACTTCTCTCTCGGCATTCTCGTTTATTCCGCCCCATAAGGATCCCGCATGATCGTCATCTGCGACCACGACAACCTCGACGCCTGGCTGGCGCTGCGCACCGCACTGTGGCCCTCCAGCTTGCCTGAAGATCACCGCGCGGAAATGCGCGAGATACTGGCTTCGCCGCACCATACCGCGTTTATGGCGCGGGGGCTGGACGGCGCTTTCGTTGGCTTTGCCGAGGTCGCGCTGCGCTACGATTACGTCAACGGCTGCGAATCGTCGCCGGTGGCGTTTTTGGAAGGAATTTATACCGCCGAACGCGCCCGCCGCCAGGGCTGGGCCGCGCGCCTGATCGCGCAGGTGCAGGAGTGGGCGAAGCAACAGGGGTGCAGCGAGCTGGCGTCGGATACCGATATCGCCAATCTGGACTCCCAGCGCCTGCATGCGGCGCTGGGCTTTGCCGAAACGGAGCGAGTAGTGTTTTACCGCAAAACGCTGGGCTGATCAGGCAGTTTTGCTTTGCCGCTGATGCGCCAGCTGCTCGGCGCGCAGCAGGATCTCCTGCAAATCGTCCTCGTCGATATCGAACAGATCCCCCTCCATCAGCGCCTCGTGCAGATCGCCGCGGGTGATGGACACGGCATCGATCGGCAGATTGGCCGGCTTGGCCTCCGCCGGCGCCAGCGCGTGCGGGTAGCGTCGCCCGGCCAGGTTATTGAACAGAATGGCCAGCGCCGCCAGCAGCACCGAGTTCAGCAGCACCGGGTACAGCACGAAGTGGTAGCCCATCTGATGAATGCCGGGGCCGCCGAGGATAGCGGTTAGCGCCACCGCGCCACCCGGCGGATGCAGGCAGCGCAGCTTGAACATCAGGCCGATGGCCACCGCCGCCGCTATGCCGCAGGCCAGCCCCGGATCGGGGATCAGCAGGCCGGCGCTGACGCCCACCGTCGCCGCCAGCGCATTGCCGCCGACGATCGACCAGGGCTGCGCCAGCGGGCTGTTGGGCACGCCGAACAGCAACACCGCCGAGGCGCCCATCGGCGCGATAAACCACAGGTTCACCTCGCCCAAAATAAAGTGGCTGATCCAGCCGGCGAGCATCAGCCCCAAACCGGCGCCGACGCTGGAAATCAGCATCTCTCGCTTGCCCACCGCCAGCGGGTGCGGCCACAGGCGCGCGCATCCCACTTTTACTCGTTCTATCCACTGCGTCTTCATGTTACCCAATACGGCTCAATTCACGTGTTGGCAACAAATATATCACATCATCCGGAAGGAACTCACGGCGCTGCAGGCCGCGGCATCAAACAACTTTTGACCTAACAGATTGATTTTTAGCCATCCCTCAACAATGATGAATGTTCTCCCCTTAACCCCGAGGAACCGCCGATGTCTCAACCGATCACCGAGCTTTACACCGACAGTGAATTTTTCAGCCCGTACGCCATGTCCGCCTTTGTCGTGCTGACGGAAAAAGGCATTCCGTTCACCGTGAAGACGGTGGATCTGGCGAAGGAAGAGAATAAAGAGGCGGCCTACGCGGCGCTGTCGCTCACCCGCCGGGTGCCGACGCTGGCCATCGGCGAGTTTCAGCTCTCGGAGTCTTCGGCGATCGCCGAATACCTGGAGGACATCCATCCGGCCCACGCCGTGTACCCGCGCGACGTGAAGCTGCGCGCCAAGGCGCGCGAGATCCAGGCCTGGCTGCGCAGCGATCTGCAGCCGATCCGCGCCGAGCGCTCGACCGAGGTGGTGTTCAACAACGGCAAGTTCCCGCCGCTGTCCGAAGCCGCACAGGGGGCCGCACGCAAGCTGATCGACGCCGTCGAAAAGCTGCTGAGCCACGGGCAGGACAATCTGTTCAGGGAGTGGTGCATCGCCGACACCGATCTGGCGCTGATGCTCAACCGGCTGGTGATGCACGGCGATCCGGTGCCGGAGCGCCTGCGCCACTATGCGCACAAGCAGTGGCAGCGCCCGTCAGTGCAGGCCTGGCTGGCGCTGTCGGCAAAGCGGCGCGCCTGAGAAAAAAATCGGCGGCCACGACGCCGCCGTTCTCAATGCCGAGAAACAACATCACTGCTTGAGGGAAGGCAAATCACCATCCAGAGGGCAGATAGCCTAACAATGAAGCGATGGCGTACACCGCGCTGGCCAGGTACAGCAGCACAATGCTGATCTGCAGCAGCGGGTGCGTGATCCAGTTGCACTGCCAGCGCGGCGTCTGGTCGCCATGTTTGCGTGCGCCGCGCAGGATCAGCATCGGCATGATCGACAGGATCACCCCGCTGAACACCCCGGCGAAGTAGAGCGCGTTGACGAACGACACCAGCCCGCTGTAGGCCAGCACGAACGGCGGCACCACCACCAGCAGCAGCACGCCAAAGCGGCGCAGCGGCAGCTCGTCGTTGCCCAGCCGGAACTTGTCGAAAATATTGGTCAGGAAGCTGCCGCCCAATCCCCAGTAGGAAGTCAGCATCGCGCACAGCGCGAAGATGTTGGCGGAGAAGAACGCCCACTGCCCCAGCGCCTGGCCCCAGGAGATGGTGGCCACGTCGGAGATGCCATCCAGCCCGCTGAGCGCGATCACCGACATCGGCACCGCCGCCAGCAAAATGAAGGTCACCGCCATGCCGACGATGATCGCCTTCGGCAGCTGCTCCGGCTTGTCGGCAAAGCCGCGCGCCATTTCCGGCACGATGTACTGCGCCGAGAAGCAGAACACCACCACGTTGAACACCGGCACCATAAAGCGCCAGTCGCCGTCCAGCAGGTTGCGCATCTGGGTGGTGTCTTTCAGCAGCGTCGCCGCCACCAGCGCGGTCAGCATCACCACCATGCCGATGCTGATGAACTTCTCGCCGCGGCCGATCGCTTTCAAACCGAGGTACAGCACGCCGGCGGCGGGCACGAAGAACAGCAGGCTGCCCAGCGCCGGCGAGATGCCGAACAGCGATTGCAGCAGCTTGCCGCTGCCGGTCATGTAGGCGGTAAGCGCCCCGACGCTGTTGACGCACACCGAAGCGAACATCAGCCAGGCGCCCAGGCCGCCGACGTAGCGCTTCGCCAGCCCGCTCAGCTGCAGATGCGCGCGGGTGCGCAGCGTGGATTCGGCGACGTACAGCATGGTGATGGTGGTCAGGCTCCCCACCAGCACCAGCCAGAACAGCAGCGGCAGGAAACCGGCCTTGCTGGAGGCGTAGGCGATGGAGAGCACCCCGGCGCCGATATTGGTGCCGACGATCATCGCCACCCCTTCAAGGAAACTTAACGATTTGGCGGGTGCAGGTGCTCGCACCCCGGCGGCAAGCGCCGGAGAAACAGAGGTATTATCAGACATGCATCATCCTTTATCGCCCGGCGACGCTGGCCGCCGGGATGGGTTAACGTCCTGACGCTCAACGGCTCACATCGATACACAGGTATTTCAGCTCCAGATATTCTTCTATCCCGTAGCGCGATCCTTCACGCCCGAGCCCTGACTGTTTCACGCCGCCGAACGGCGCCACTTCGTTGGAAATCAGCCCGGTGTTGATGCCGACCATGCCGTACTCCAGCTCTTCCGGCACGCGCCACTGGCGCGCGGCGTTCTGCGTGAACAGGTAGGCGGCCAGGCCGAATTCGGTGTCGTTGGCCATGGCGATGGCTTCCGCCTCGTCATGGAAGCGGAACAGCGGCGCCACCGGCCCGAAGGTCTCTTCTTTGGCGAAGCGCATTTTCTGCGTCACGCCGGTCACCACCGTCGGCTGGAAGAAGGTGCCGCCCAGCGCGTGCGGCTGGCCGCCGGTGGCAATCTGCGCCCCTTTGATCAGCGCGTCGTCGATATGGCTCTGCACCTTCGCTACCGCATCGCTGTCGATCAGCGGCCCCTGGGTGGTGCCTTCCTGGCTGCCGTCGCCGACTTTCAACTGCTCGACCGCCGCCACCAGTTTCTCCGCCAGCCGCTCGTAGATGCCGTCCTGCACGTAGATGCGGTTGGCACAGACGCAGGTCTGGCCGCTGTTGCGGAACTTGGAGGCCATGATGCCCGCCACCGCCGCGTCCAGATTGGCGTCGTCGAACACGATGACCGGCGCGTTGCCGCCCAGCTCCAGCGACAGCTTCTTGATGCTCGGCGCGCACTGCGCCATCAGAATGCGACCGACCTCGGTCGAACCGGTAAAGCTCAGCTTGCGCACCACCGGGCTGTCGCACAGCACCTTGCCCACCTGCGCCGCTTCCCCGGTCACCACCTGCAACACGCCGGCGGGAATACCGGCGTCCTGCGCCAGCTTGGCCAGCGCCAGCGCGGTCAGCGGCGTTTGCTCGGCAGGTTTGACGATGATGGTGCAGCCCGCCGCCAGCGCCGGCGCCACCTTGCGGGTGATCATCGCCGCCGGGAAATTCCACGGTGTGATGGCCGCGCACACGCCGATCGGCTGCTTCACCACCACCAGGCGCTGCGAAGCCTGCGGCGCCTGCAATACCGCGCCGTCCACCCGCTTGGCCTCTTCGGCGAACCAGGTGATGAACGACGCGGCGTAGGCCACTTCGCCGCGCGCTTCCGCCAGCGATTTACCCTGCTCAGCGGTCATCAGCTGCGCCAGATCTTCCTGTGCGGCCAGCACCTTGTCGGCCCAGGCCAACAGCAGCGCGGAACGCTGCTTGGCGGTCAGCTGTTTCCAGTCATTTTGCGCCCGCTGCGCCGCCGCGATCGCCTGCTGGGTTTCCTCTTCGCTGACCAGCGGAATGCTGGCCAGCTCGGCGCCGGTGGCCGGGTTGATCACCGCTTCGCGCTTGCCGCTCAGGGCATCGCACCATTCACCGTTGATCAGACACTGGCTGCGCAACAGCTCGGGATTGTTCAATTTCATGCCGTTCGCTCCTTAGTGAGCCAGCGCGCGGGACAGGATGCCCATCGCCTTGGTGAACTGATCGTCCGGGATGGTCAGCGGATACAGGAAGCGGATCACGTTGCCGTTCACGCCGCAGCTCAGCAGCAGCAGCCCTTCCTCCATCGCCTTCTGCTGCACCTGACGGGTGATCTCCGCCGAAGGCTTGCCGGTAGCCGGATCGTTGAACTCCACCGCCACCATCGAACCTTGCGCCCGCACATCCGCAATTGCCGGGCTGGTTTTGCGCGCCTGCTGCAGCACTTCCACCAGGTGCTGCCCCAAACGCTGGGCGCGCTGGCACAGCTGCTCTTCTTCGATCACGTCCAGCACCGCGTGCGCCGCGGCCACCGCCAGCGGGTTGCCGGCATAGGTGCCGCCCAGCCCGCCCGGCGCCGGCGCGTCCATCACCTCGGCGCGGCCCGCCACCGCCGACAGTGGCATGCCGCCCGCCAGGCTTTTCGCCATGGTGATCAGATCTGGTTTAACGCTGTAGTGCTCCATGGCGAACAGCTTGCCGGTACGGGCGAAGCCGGTCTGTACTTCGTCGGCAATGAGAAGAATGCCGTGCTGGTCGCACAGCGCGCGCAGCGCCTGCATAAAGTCGGCCGGTGCCACGTTGAAACCGCCTTCGCCCTGCACCGGCTCCAGCACGATCGCCGCCACCTGCTTGGGATCGATATCCGCTTTAAACAGGCGATCCAGGCTGTTCATCGCGTCTTCGGTAGTCACGCCGTACAGCGCATTCGGGTACTGGCCGTGGAACACCGAGCCGGGGAACGGCCCGAAGCCCAGTTTGTAAGGCGCCACTTTGCCGGTCAGCGCCATGGTCATATAGGTGCGGCCGTGGAAGCCGCCGCCGAAGGTGATCAAGCCCGGGCGGCCGGTGTAAGCACGGGCGATCTTCACCGCGTTTTCCACCGCCTCCGCGCCGGTGGTGAAGAAGGCGGTTTTACACGGGCCGGCGATCGGCGCGCGCTGGTTGATGCGCTCCGCCAGCGAGACATAGCTTTCGTAAGGAACGATCTGATAGGCGGTGTGGGTGAAGGCCTGCAGCTGCTTTTCAATCGCGGCGATCACCTTCGGGTGGCGGTGGCCGGTGTTCAGCACGGCGATCCCCGAGGCGAAGTCGATCACTTCTCTGCCTTCCACATCCCACAGCGTAGCGTTCTCTGCGCGCTCGGCGTAAAAACCACACATCACGCCCACTCCGCGCGGGGTGGCGTCCTGACGGCGTTGGTTCAATTCTGCGTTTTTCATGCTGTTCTCTCCGGTCGGTGCCAGTTACACGTTTCGTTCACATTCGTGAAACAATGCCGTTTATTTACACAGGATGTGGCCCTATAATCGAGTGCCAGTTACGAATAATTGAGGGATCCAATTGCGCTCATTGAGTGGTGATCTGTTGCTGCAGCGCCTTGGCGAGCAGCCCGATGACAAGCTGCACAAGCGGCTTTACAACGCGATCCGCACCAGCATTCTCGACGGCAGCCTGCCGCCCTCCAGCCGCCTGCCCGCTTCGCGCGATTTGGCGCAGGAACTCAGCCTGTCCCGCAACACCGTATTAACCGTTTATGAACAACTTCTGGCGGAAGGCTACGTGTCGGCGCGCGCCGGCAGCGGCACCTTCGTCGCCGACACGGTGCCGGACAGTTGCCTCTCCACCGGCGGCGCGCCGGCCGACGGCAGCGGGCAACCGCGCCGCGTCGAACTGTCGGAGCGCGGTGCCACGCTGTTGCACCACGCCAGCGCCAGCCCCAAACAGTGGGGGGCATTCATTCCCGGCGTGCCCGACGTCAACGCCTTTCCCCATCAGCTGTTCAGCAAGATCCAGGCGCGCCTCAGCCGCCGCCCGGCGCCGCAGCGGCTGACCTACAGCAATCAGGGCGGTAGCCCGGAGCTGCAGCATGCGCTGGTGGAGTATTTACGGGTGGCGCGCTCGGTGCGCTGTTCGCCGGAACAGATCCTGATCACCGAGGGCATTCATCAGGCGATCGATCTGGTGACGCGCATGTTGTGCAATCCGGGGGATGACGCCTGGATCGAAGAGCCGGGCTATTGGGGGATCCGCAATATCCTGCGCATCAATGCGCTGAATATCTGCCCGCTGGCGGTAGACGAAGCCGGGCTGGTGCCGCCGGAGCAGCCGACCACCCCGCCCCGCCTGATTTTCGTCACTCCGTCGCACCAGTATCCGCTCGGCTCGGTGATGAGCCTGGCGCGCCGCCAACGGCTGCTGGCGCTGGCGCGCAACGCCGGCGGTTGGATCGTCGAGGACGATTACGACAGCGAATTCCGCTTTTCCGGCCAACCGATCCCGGCGCTGCAAGGGCTGGAGGCCGACGCGCCGGTGATTTACATCGGCACCTTCAGCAAAACGCTCTATCCGGCGCTGCGCCTCGGCTATGTGGTGTTGCCGCCGCCGCTGGTGCAGGCGCTGAAAACCGCCCACGCCGAGCTGTACCGCGGCGGGCACCTGCTGATCCAGAGCGCGCTGGCGGAGTTTATTCAGGCGGGGCATTACACCGCGCATATCCGCCGCATGCGGTTGCTGTACGCCCGGCGGCGCGCTTTCCTGACCGGCTTAATCGAACAGCACCTCGGCAAACAGGCGCTCAGCGAGTTCAACAGCAACGCCGGGCTGCATCTGATCCTCAATCTGCCGGACGAGGCCGACGACGTGGCGATCGCCGCCGCCGCCGGCGCGCTCGGGGTGCTGGTGCGGCCGCTGTCGCGCTACTACATGCAGCCCAACCGCCGGCGCGGCCTGCTGATGGGGTTTGCCTGCGTGCCGGAGGAGCAGATGGCCGCCGCCTTCACCCAGCTGCTGGCGTGCATCAACGCGCCCGAAATGAAAAAGGCGGCTCCTTAGGGCCGCCTTCGCGCGTTACCAGGCCTGAAGCCGCCAACCGTCCGCCTGCCGGTGCAGACGGTGCGTCGGCCGCAGCGCCTGCAGGAAGTCTTCGTCGTGCGACACCACCAGCATCGCGCCGGGGAAATCCGCCAGGGCGGTTTCGATCGCCAGCGACGACGCCAGATCCAGGTGGTTGGTCGGTTCGTCCAGCAACAGCAGCTGCGCCGGTTGCCGCCGCCACAGCGCGCAGGCCAGCGCCGCCTTCAGCCGTTCGCCACCGCTCAGCGAACCCAGCGGCAGCGCGATGCGATCGGCGCCAAGCTGCAACTGCGCCAGCCGGGTGCGCAACGCGCCTTCCACCAGCGGCGAATCCTGCAGCCCGAGATGCTCCATCACCGACAGGCTCGGGTCGAGCTGCGACAGGGTTTGATCGAGATAGGCCGTCGACAACGGACAATGACAATGGCCGGCAAGCGGCGCCAGCTGGCCGAGAACGGTCTTCAGCAAGGTGGACTTGCCGCAGCCGTTAGGGCCGGTCAACGCCACGCGCATCGGACCGTCGATCCGCAGATCCAGCGGCGGCGCGCTGACGAACGGCAGCTGCAGCTGTTCGAGCACCAGCACCTGCTTGTTCGCGCTCACATCACTGCCCGGCAGCGCCAGCAACACCGGCTGTTCCTCTTCCACCCGCTGATAGGCCTCGCGCACCGCCGCATCGAGGCTGTCGCGCTGGTCCTGATGCTGTTTGCGCAGCGTGCCGAGGCTCTCCTTCGCCGCCGATTTGTAGGCCACCCGCTCGAAAGAGGCGATATTCAGCGTATCGACGACGCGCAGCGTTTGCGCCGAGCGCCGCTGGCTCATGTCGTGCTCTTTCTGCTGACGCGCGCGGGTACGGCGGCGTTCCTCGCGCGCATGCTCCAGATCGGCGCGCGCCGCCTGCTGCTCCGTGTCGTGCTGGCGGCGGTAGTCGTCGTAGTTGCCGCCGTAGCTGCGCAGCGCGCCGGGCGTCAGTTCGACGATGCGCTCCATACGCCCCAGCAGTTGCCGGTCATGGCTGGCGATCAGCAGCCCGCCCTGCCACCGCTCCAGCTGCTGATACAGCCAGGCGCGCCCGGCGCTGTCGAGGTGGTTGGTCGGTTCGTCCAGCAGCAGATAATCCGCCTCCCCCAGAAAAGCGCCGCACAGCGCCGCGCGCATCCGTTCGCCGCCGCTCAAATCGCACGCGGATCGCAACGGATCGAAGGCCGGCAGCCCGGCGGCGGCGAAGGCGCTTTGCAGGCGATCGTTGAGATCCCAGCGCCCTTCCAGACGATCGATGTCGTCCGCCAGCGGCAGCCCCTGCTCGATGCGCGCCAGCGCGGCGAACACCTCGCCGTAGCCCAGCAGCTGCGCCAGCGTGGTGTCGGCCGCGATCTCCGGCTGCTGCGCAACGTAAGCCAATGCGGCATGGGATTCGACGTGCCCGTTGCCCGGCCGATCCCGCCCGGCGATCAGGCGCAGCAGCTGGGTTTTGCCGACGCCGTTGCGTCCTACCAGGCCGCAGCGCTGCCGATCGAAAGCGAGATCCAGCGGGCCGAACAGCGTTTCGCCGTCAGCAAATTGGCAGGTCAGTTGATGTAAAACGAAATAAGGGGACTGCGCAAAATGAGCCATAAGCACTCCTGAATGAGATCAAAACATCCCCACAGGGCGCGAGAGCGCACGGCGTGGGACCAGATATCAACAGGTGTGGTTGTTCATTTTCGGTTATGGCTCCGCAGAGAGAAGGAATTTGCAACGCGCAAAGGTTAACCGATCTTTTGTTCGTTATGCAAACAGTGTCTGAGATTCATGACGTCTATCACATTCGGCGCAACGCAGATTCCCAAGCGGCGCGACAACGGCTAGATTTATCTCATCCGACCACTTGTGTTCACATAATTATAACAACGGGCCCCGATTTCACCCGATGGAGAGTGCAATGAGCAATTACCCTCACCTGCTGGCGCCGCTGGATCTCGGCTTCACTACCCTGAAAAACCGGGTGCTGATGGGATCGATGCATACCGGCCTGGAAGAGCTGCCCGACGGCCCGCAGCGCCTGGCCGCGTTCTATGCCGAGCGCGCCGCCGCCGGCGTGGCGCTGATCGTCACCGGCGGCATCGCCCCGAACGAACAGGGCGTGGTTTTTCGCGGCGGTTCGATCCTCAACAGCGAGGAGCAATTGCCTCACCACCGCCCGGTGACCGAAGCCGTCCACCGGGCGGGCGGCAAAATTGCGCTGCAGATCCTGCACACCGGCCGCTACAGCTATCAACCCAAGCTGGTCGCCCCTTCCGCCCTGCAGGCGCCGATCAACCCGTTTACGCCGAGCGCGCTCAGCGAAGCGGAGATCGAGCAGACCATCGCTGACTTCGCCCGCTGCGCGACGCTGGCGCAGCAGGCCGGCTATGACGGCGTGGAAGTGATGGGATCCGAAGGCTATCTGATCAACCAATTCTTGACGACGCGCACCAATCAGCGCGACGACCAATGGGGCGGCAGCTTCACCAACCGCATGCGCTTCGCCGTCGAGACCGTCAGGGCAGTGCGCCAGGCGGTGGGCGCGGAGTTCATTCTGATCTACCGGCTGTCGATGCTCGATCTGGTGGAAGACGGCTCCAGCTGGCAGGAGATCGAGCAGCTGGCGCTGGCGGTCGAACAGGCAGGTGCCACGATCATCAATACCGGCATCGGCTGGCACGAAGCGCGCATCCCGACCATCGCCACCATGGTGCCGCGCGCCGGATTCAGCTGGGTGACCCGCAAGCTGATGGGCAAGGTCAGCATCCCGCTGATCACCACCAACCGCATCAACGATCCGGCGGTGGCCGAGCAAGTGCTGGCGGACGGCTGCGCCGACATGGTGTCGATGGCGCGTCCGTTCCTCGCCGACGCCGCCTTTGTGCAGAAAGCCGCCGAGGGGCGCGCCGACGAGATCAATACCTGCATCGGTTGCAACCAGGCCTGTCTCGACCAGATCTTTGAAGGCAAGCTGACTTCCTGTCTGGTCAACCCGCGCGCCTGCCGCGAAACCGAAATGCCGCTGACAATGGCGGAGAAACCGAAAAAACTGGCGGTGATCGGCGCCGGCCCCGCCGGGCTGGCCTTCGCCACCACCGCCGCCAGCCGAGGCCATCAGGTGACGCTGTTCGACGCCGCCGAGCAGATCGGCGGCCAGTTCAACATCGCCAAGCAGATCCCCGGCAAGGAAGAATTCCATGAAACCCTGCGTTACTTCCGCCGCCAGCTGGCGCTGCGCGAAGTGACGGTCAGGCTGGGCGTCAAGGTCGAGGCGGCGGATTTAAGCGAATTCGACGAAGTGATCCTCGCCTGCGGCATCGTGCCGCGCACCCCGGATATTCCCGGCATCGGCCACGCCAAGGTGCTGAGCTATCTGGACGTGCTGCGCGATAAAAAACCGGTCGGCCAGCGGGTGGCGATCGTCGGCGCCGGTGGCATCGGCTTCGACACCGCCGAGTACCTCAGCCAGCACGGCGTGTCCAGCAGCCTGGATCAGGCGGAATTCAACCGCGAATGGGGCATCGACGGCCGCCTTGAGCAGCGCGGCGGGCTGGCGGCGCAAGGGCCACAGGCACCGCGCGCCGCGCGGCAAATCTACCTGTTGCAGCGCAAAACCAGCAAGGTGGGCGAAGGCCTGGGGAAAACCACCGGTTGGATCCATCGCGCCAGCCTGGCGATGCGCGGCGTGAAGATGCTCAACAGCGTCAGCTATCGGCTGATCGACGACGAAGGGCTGCACATCACCCGCGCCGAGCAGGACAGCTGTCTGCCGGTGGACACGGTGGTCATCTGCGCCGGGCAGGAACCGCGCCGCGAGCTGCAGCAGCCGCTGCTGGCGATGGGGAAAACCGTGCATCTGATCGGCGGCGCCGACGTGGCCGCCGAGCTGGACGCCCGCCGCGCGATCGATCAGGGGACGCGGCTGGCGATGGCGCTGTAAAAAAGGGGCGCACAGCGCCCCTAACATTGATGACAAACCTCATCCCCATGCCGGGTGGCAGAGAGCAGCGAATAGAAAACAAGGAAAATCAATTTATTGATTTTCGGCTGATAACCACAAAGGGGGGAAAACCACGCTTTTTCCCCCCTTTGTCAACAGCATGAGGGGCGCACAGCGCCCTTGGTCATCACGCTCAGCGACGCGTGCCGGATTTCACCGCTCTCAAGATCACGAACTTCTTGTTCGAGGCCACCAGCGTGCAGTTGCCGAACAGACGCTTGAGCTTCTGGTGATAGTCGAGGTGGCGGTTGCCGACGATGCGCAATTCGCCGCCCACCTGCAGACAGCGCTTGGCGTCGCAGAACATCTGCCAGGCGGTGTGATCGGTAATGGCGTGCTGCTGGTGGAACGGCGGGTTGCACAGCACCGCCTGCACGCTTTCGCGCTCGATGCCCGCCAGCGCGTTGTTCACCTCAAACTGGCAGCGATCCAGCTCTTGCGGCAGGTTGTGCTCCACGTTCAGTTCGCTGGAGGCCACCGCCATGTAAGATTCATCGACGAAGGTCACCTGCGCTTCCGGGTTTTGCGCCAGCGCCGTCAGGCCAATCACGCCGTTGCCGCAGCCCAGATCGACGATATGGCCGTTCAGGCCGCGCGGCAGATGCTCCATAAACAGGCGCGCGCCGATATCCAGGCTGCCGCGCGAGAAGACGTTGGCGTGGTTATGGATAAGCCAATCGGTGCCGTCCAGCGGCCAGTCGGTGGTTTCCGCCGCCGCCGGCGGGACGATGTCCGCCGCCTGGCAGAAGATCAGCCGCGCTTTCTTCCACGCCAGGCTGGTGCGCGTCGGGCCCAGCACCTTTTCAAACAGCTGCATCGTCGAGGTGTGCACGTCGCGCGCCTTGGCGCCGGCGACGATCAGCGTGTCTTCGGTCACGACGTGGCGCAGCGCGCGCAGCTGCTGTTCCAGCAGCGCCAGCGCCTTCGGCACGCGAATCAACACCACTGCCGGCGCCGCCGGCAGCTCGGCCAGGCTGTCCAGCAGCGTAACCTGCTCGGGATCCAGCCCGTTGAGCTTGAGATTGTGGCGCGTCGCCAGCTGGCTCATGTAGGAGTCGCTGACGCTGTAAGGGCGATGCGCGTGCAACGCACAGGCCAGGGTGCCGAAGTTATCGTTGAAAATCAGCACCGGACGGCCGCCGATATCTACGTTTTCAAGCTGTTGCAGCAGATATTCGTCCGCCGCTTCCCACGCCTGCAGTTGGGTGGATTCTTCTTGTTGGGGATAACGCTCCAGCTCAAGTTGCTGTGTTCCCAGATCGAGTTGGCTCATTGCCCCTCCTGACTGATAAAATTTGGGCTGTTTATCCCCTAAAAGCGCCCGTCAGTAAAATGTTTTTTCGGATAAATTGCGTATTGCGCCGCGTATCTGAAAACCCGCGCTCCTTTTCTCCTTTAACAACATTAACCTTTCCCTCCCGAGCACCCATGTCGACGTTTTTTTAACCTGACGGGGTGTAACTTTAAATGTTACACTGCCAGTCCCTATGGAAGGGGGGAAAGCATGATTAAATCTTTCCGCGATCGCTATCTGGAGCAGTTCTATCTGGGAGGCAGACGCAGCCGTCTGATCCCCGGTGCGCTCGAGCGGCAGTTGGCCAGAAAACTCGATATGTTGGCCGCCGCGCAGCAAGAGCGTGATTTGCATCACCCCACGGGTAACTATTACAAACGGCTATCCGGGCCATTTCAGGGGTGGTCAAGCCTGCGCGTCAATATGCACTGGCGGCTGATGTTCCAGTGGCGGCATGATGCCGCTGAAAAAATTTACCTCGATCCTCACCAAGATACCTGAACGAGGGGGAACCTATGTTGGAAACCACGACTCGCGAACCCACGACGGTGGGAGAAGTGCTGCAGGAAGAATATTTAACGCCGCTAGGCATCGGCCAGGAGGAACTGGCAAAGGTCTTGGGCGTCACCCGCGCCACCGTCAATCGCCTGTGCAACGGGCATCGACGCATGAGCGTTGCCGAGGCCAATCTGTTTGCCGATCTGTTCGAAACGACCGCTGACTTTTGGCTAAACCTGCAGGCGGCACACGATCGCTGGGAAGCCAGACAGTCCGATGCGCAGCGTGTGCGGCTGCGGCCAATCAAAGAAATACTGGGGCGCAATATCACTCATGCATGACACCGAACTCGCCTACCTGCAAGGCTACCCAACGCATCTGCAAAGCCAGGTGCAGCAACTGATCCATCAAAACCGGCTGGGAGACGTGCTGCTGCAGCGCTACCCGCAGGTGCACGGCTGCACCACCGACAAGTCGCTGTATCAGTTTACCGTCGATCTGAAAAACCAGTATCTGCGCAACGCCCAGCCGCTGAGCAAGGTGGCCTACGACAGCAAGATCCACGTCATGAAGCACGCGCTTGGCCTGCACACCGCCATCTCGCGCGTGCAGGGCGGCAAACTGAAGGCCAAGGCGGAAATCCGCGTGGCGACGGTGTTCAAGGTCGCGCCCGAACCCTTTTTGCGCATGATCGTGGTGCATGAGCTGGCGCACCTGAAAGAGAAAGATCACAACAAGGCGTTCTACAGCCTGTGCTGCCATATGGAGCCGGATTACCACCAGCTGGAGTTCGATACCCGGCTGTATCTGACGCACCTTTCGCTGTTTGGCGAGCTGTATGCATAGCGAGTGAGGGCGTGATAATCTGCGGTTTTAGGCCTGGACCGGAGCTCGCCATGATTCGCTTTGCCGTCGTCGGCACCAACTGGATTACGGAACGTTTTATCGATGCCGCCCATGAAAGCGGCAAACTCAAGCTGAGCGCCGTGTATTCACGCTCGCTGGAACAGGCGCAGGCGTTTGGCGCCAACTATCAGGTCACGCAGTTTTTCGACTCGCTCGAGGCGATGGCGCAGTCTGACGCCATAGACGCGGTGTATATCGCCAGCCCCAACTCCCTGCACTGCCCGCAATCGCTGCTGTTCCTGCGCCATAAAAAGCACGTGATCTGCGAAAAACCGCTGGCCTCCAACCAGCGTGAAGCGGAACAGCTGGTCGCCTGCGCGCGGGAAAACCAGGTGGTGCTGTTCGAGGCGTTCAAAAGCGCCTATCTGCCGAATTTCCTGGCGCTGCAGCAGGCATTGCCTAAAGTCGGCCGGCTGCGCAAAGCCTTTATCAACTATTGCCAATACTCTTCGCGCTATCCGCGCTATCTCGCCGGCGAGAATCCCAATACCTTTAACCCCCAGTTCTCCAACGGCTCGATCATGGACATCGGCTACTACTGCCTGGCCAGCGCGGTGGCGCTGTTCGGCCCGCCGCAGTCGGTGCTGGCCAGCGCCACGCTGCTGGATACTGGCGTGGACGCCCACGGCACCGTCTGCCTGAACTACGGCGATTTTGACGTCACGCTTTCCCATTCCAAGGTCAGCGACTCGGCACTCCCCAGCGAAATCCAGGGGGAAGAAGGCACGCTGATTATCGACAAGATTTCCGAGTGTCAGGGCGTGGCGCTGACGCCGCGCGGCGGCAACCGGCAGGACCTGAGCCAGACTCAGCACATCAACACCATGCTGTATGAAGCGCTGGCCTTCGCCGAGCTGGTTGAGCAGCGTCAGGTGGAACATCCGGAGCTGGAGAATTCGCTGATCGTCGCCCGCCTGCTGACCGACATCCGCCGCCAGACCGGCGTCGTCTTCCCCGCCGACGGAGAATGAGATGAAACCGCTGCTCGTGATGCAAACCGGCGACGCGCCGCAGGCCATTCGTCAGGAATTGGCCAACTTTGATGGCATGTTCCTGCAACAGGGGAATATCGACGCCGAACGCGCGCACATCGTGCATCTGCCCGCCGGCGAAAGGCCGTTGCCGCCGGCCGCCTATTGCGGCGTGGTCATCACCGGCTCGCCGGCGATGGTGACCGAACGGCTGCCGTGGAGCGAGGCGGCCGCCGAATGGCTGCGTCAGGCGATGGCGATCAAACTGCCGCTGTTCGGCGTCTGCTACGGCCACCAGCTGTTGGCCTACGCGCTCGGCGGCGAAGTGGGCTATCACCCGCAGGGCATGGAGGTCGGCACGCTGGAGATCGAACTGCTGCCCGCCGCGGCCGACGATCGGCGGCTCACCCTGCTGCCGCCGCGATTCAAGGCCAATCTTATCCACTCGCAGAGCGTGCTGACGCCGCCCGCCGGCGCGCAGAAGCTGGCGCGTTCGCAGCAGGACGCGCACCAGATCCTGCGCTATGGCGATCACGCTCTGACCACCCAGTTCCACCCGGAATTCAACGGCGCGGTGATGAACCAGTATCTGCAGTGGCTCGGCGAACTGCATCCCGAGCAGCAAGCCCGCTATCAACAGCAACAACAACAGGTTAGCGACACGCCGTTCAGCCGCCTGCTGCTGCAGGGATTCGTCGTCAGCCTCGGCGCGCAAAAAGCGATGGCAGGCTAACGCGATTCACGTTGACCGCCGACACATTTTGCATTACTTTCTGCTCTGCAAAGGGGAGTAACTTCATTGCCGGTCAATCGTCATTACGATGCGCAAGCATCCGGTTACCGGGCAACCTGATGTCAAAGGTGTAACCACCTTCATCAACGTTGTAAGTGAGACCTTGCCGGAAGGCGAGGTTTGCTTGCAGCGTTCACAGAGCGGCTGGCGTCTTCCGACGTTGGCCGTTTTTGTTTTTGAAGGATACCTCTGATGATGAATTCCGTTGGCACACCGTGGTTATGGGGCAGCTTCGCCGCCGTCATAGTCGTGATGCTCGCAATCGATCTCCTGTTGCAAGGCCGTAAAGGCGCGCACACCATGTCTATGAAGCAGGCCGCCAGCTGGTCGCTGGTGTGGGTCAGCCTCTCCCTGCTGTTCAATTTCGGTTTCTGGTACTACCTGAATGAAACCGCCGGGCGCGCCGTCGCCGATACCCAGGCGCTGGCCTTCCTTACCGGCTACCTGATCGAAAAAGCGCTGGCGGTGGATAACGTGTTCGTCTGGCTGATGCTGTTCAGCTACTTCGCCGTGCCGGCCAACCTGCAGCGGCGAGTGCTGATCTACGGCGTGCTAGGGGCGATCGTGCTGCGTACCATTATGATCTTCGCCGGCAGCTGGCTGGTCAGCCAATTCCAGTGGCTGCTGTATCTGTTCGGCGCCTTCCTGCTGTTCACCGGTATCAAAATGGCGCTGGCGAAGGAAGATGACTCGGCGATCGGCGACAAGCCGCTGGTGAAATGGCTGCGCAGCCACCTGCGCATGACCGACAACCTGGAAGGCGAGCGCTTCTTCGTGCGCCGCAACGGCATCCTGTTCGCCACCCCGCTGGTGCTGGTGCTGATCCTGGTAGAGCTGAGCGACGTGATCTTCGCGGTGGACAGCATTCCGGCGATCTTCGCCGTGACCACTGACCCGTTCATCGTCCTGACCTCCAACCTGTTCGCCATCATGGGCCTGCGCGCCATGTACTTCCTGCTGGCCAACGTGGCGGAGCGTTTCTCGATGCTGAAATACGGCCTCTCGGTGATCCTGGTGTTTATCGGCATCAAGATGCTGATTATCGACTTCTTCCACATCCCGATCGGCGTATCGCTGGGCGTGGTGGCGGGCATCCTGACGCTCACCTTGCTGATTAACGCCTGGGTCAACCGTCGCAACGATCGCCTGGCGAATAAACAACCATAATCTGTTATCCGGGGCGCTAGTCGCCCCGTGATTGTTTGGCAATTCCCCCAAAACGCCAAACGTTATTGCGATCACACAAATGTAACCAGTATGTTATCAAGTGTTGATCCGCGCTTAGAATTTCACCTTCGCCTCTTTCCAACATCATTCGATTGCTGAATACTGATTCGGCAAACACACTTAGTTACAGAATCATATAAAGCCACCCGGCGTCGTTCCCGCCGCGGCGGCCAGATAACATCAGGAAGAAAGCACTATGCAAAAACTACTACAAAAGATCACGCAGGGTAGCCTGGTCAAACAAATCATGGTCGGCCTGGTGGCTGGCATTCTGTTGGCGCTGGTTTCGCCGGCGGCGGCCTCCGCCGTTGGCCTGCTCGGTTCCCTGTTCGTCGGCGCGCTGAAGGCGGTGGCGCCGGTGCTGGTGCTGGTGCTGGTGATGGCCTCGATCGCCAACCATAAACAGGGGCAGAAGACCAACATTCGCCCGATCCTGTTCCTCTACCTGCTGGGTACCTTCGCCGCGGCGCTGGTGGCGGTCGTCGTCAGCTTTATCTTCCCTTCCACGCTGGCGCTGAGCACCGGCGCGACGGACATTACCCCGCCGGGCGGCATTGTGGAGGTGATGAAGGGCCTGTTGATGAGCGTGGTGGCCAACCCGTTCCATGCGCTGATTAACGCCAACTACATCGGTATTCTGGCGTGGGCCGTCGGGCTGGGGCTGGCGCTGCGCCACGCTTCCGAAACCACCAAGGGGCTGATCAACGACATGTCCCATGCGGTCACGCTGGTGGTGCGCGCGGTGATCCGCTGTGCGCCGCTCGGCATCTTCGGCCTGGTGGCTTCCACACTGGCGGAAACCGGTTTCGGCGCGCTGTGGGGCTACGCCCAATTGCTGATGGTGTTAATCGGCTGCATGCTGCTGGTGGCGCTGGTGCTCAACCCGCTGATCGTTTACTGGAAGATCCGCCGCAATCCGTATCCGCTGGTGTTCGCCTGCCTGCGCGAGAGCGGCGTAACCGCCTTCTTCACCCGCAGCTCGGCCGCCAACATCCCGGTGAACATGGAGCTGTGCAAGAAGCTGAACCTGAATGAGGACACCTACTCGGTTTCCATCCCGTTGGGCGCGACCATCAATATGGCCGGTGCGGCGATCACCATCACCGTACTGACGCTGGCGGCGGTAAACACGCTGGGCATCGCGGTGGACGTTCCGACCGCCCTGCTGCTGAGCGTGGTGGCCGCCCTCTGCGCCTGCGGCGCGTCCGGCGTGGCCGGCGGCTCGCTGCTGCTGATCCCGTTGGCGTGCAACATGTTCGGCATTCCGAACGACGTGGCGATGCAGGTGGTGGCGGTCGGCTTTATTATCGGCGTGCTGCAGGATTCGGCGGAAACCGCCCTCAACTCCTCCACCGACGTGCTGTTCACCGCCGCGGCCTGCCAGGCGGAAGATCAACGGCTGGCGAACGAAGACCCGCTGAAGGTGCGTTAAGCGCAAGTTGCTTCATAAAAAGGCGCTCCCTCGAGCGCCTTTTTTGTCAGCGTTAGAGCGTCACCCCGCTTTTAAAGATCGCCAGCTCGCGGAAATCGTTGGCTTCATTGCGCGCCGGGCGGCCGTTGGCGATCTCGACGATCAGATCGACGAAGCGGCCGAGCAAGGTCTCCATCGCCACGCCGTGAATCAGGCCGCCGGCGTCGAAATCGATCCAGTGCGGTTTCTTTGCCGCCAGCTCGCTGTTGGTGGCCAGCTTCACCGTCGGCACAAAGCCGCCGTACGGCGTGCCGCGCCCGGTGCTGAACAGCACCATATGGCAGCCGGCACCGGCCAGCGCGCTGGTCGCCACCGCATCGTTGCCCGGCGCACTGAGCAGATTCAGCCCCGGCACGCGCAGCCGCTCACCGTACTTCAGCACGTCCACCACCTGGCTCAGGCCCGCTTTTTGGGTGCAGCCGAGCGATTTCTCTTCCAGCGTGGTAATGCCGCCGGCCTTATTGCCCGGCGATGGGTTCTCGTAAATCGGCTGTTGATGGGCGATGAAATAGCGTTTGAAATCGTTGATCATGTCGACGGTTTTGTCGAAGGTCTCCCCGTCGCGGCAGCGGCTCATCAGAATGCGCTCGGCGCCGAACATCTCCGGCACTTCGGTCAGCACCGTGGTGCCGCCGTTGGCGATCACATAATCGGAAAAGCGCCCCAGCAATGGGTTGGCGGTGATGCCCGACAATCCGTCCGAACCGCCGCACTCCAGACCAAACTTCAGCTCGCTCAGGCGGCCCGGTTCGCGGCGATCGTGGCGCATCTCCCGGTACAGCTCGTGCAACAGCGCCAGCCCGGCCTCCACCTCGTCGTCCTGCTGTTGGCACACCATAAAGCGCAGCCGCCGCTCGTCCGCCACCCCCAGCGTGGCGCGAAAAGCATCCACCTGATTGTTCTCGCACCCCAGCCCGATCACCAGCACCGCGCCGGCGTTGGGATGGCGCGCCATGTTCTGCAGCATGATGCGGGTGTTGGCATGATCCTGTCCCAGCTGCGAGCAGCCGAACGGATGGCTGAACAGATGCACGCCGTCGATCCCCTCCGCCTGCGTTTGCTGCAAAAAGCGCTGCTGGATCTGGCGGGCGATGCCGTTGACGCAGCCGACGGTCGGCACGATCCACAGTTCGTTGCGGATCCCCACGTCGCCGCCGGCCCGGCGGTACAGCTGCACCTCGCGATCCGCCGCCTGCGGCGGCAACGCCGGGAACTGCGGCTGGTAACGGTAGCTGTCCAGATCGCTCAGGTTGGTTTTGGCGTTTTGCGAATGGATATGTTCCCCAGGCCCGATGGCCGCGAGCGCGTGGCCGATCGGCTGGCCATATTTGATGATGTCCTCGCCCTTTGCGATCGGGCCGAGCGCAAACTTGTGCCCGCGCGCCACCGGCTGCGCCAGTTGAACGCGCTCCCCGTCCAGCTCAACCGTTTCTCCGGCGGCCAGATCGCGCAGCGCCACCGCCACGTTATCCTGCTCGTGAATCTTTATCGTACTTTGCATAAACCGGTCCCGGATAACGGCTACGCCAGTTCAATGGCGAAATAGTTTTTTGCGTTGTCGAAACAGATGTTTTTCACCATCTCACCCAGCAGCGAGAGATCCGCCGGCGCTTCGCCGTCCGTCACCCAGCGGCCGATCATCTGGCAAAGAATGCGGCGGAAGTATTCATGCCGCGTATATGACAGGAAGCTGCGACTGTCGGTCAGCATGCCGACGAAGCGGCTCAGCAACCCGAGCTGCGCCAGCTGCGTCATTTGGCGCTGCATGCCGTCCTTCTGATCGTTGAACCACCAGCCAGAGCCGAACTGCATCTTGCCCGGCGTGCCTTCCCCCTGGAAATTGCCGATCATGGTGCCGATCACTTCGTTATCGCGCGGGTTGAGGCAATAGAGAATGGTTTTCGGCAGGCCGCCCTGCCGCGCCTGGGCATCCAGCAGCCGCGACAGCGGCTCCGCCAGCGGCCGATCGTTGATCGAGTCGAAGCCGATATCCGGCCCGACGGCGGCCAGCATGCGGCTGTTGTTATTGCGCAGCGCGCCGATATGGTACTGCTGCACCCAGCCGCGGCGCCGGTATTCGCTGGCCAGGAACAGCAGCACTGCGCTTTTGAACTGGGCGCTCTGTTCCGGGGTCGGCAGCTCGCCGTTCAGGCGGCGCAGCAGGATCGCATCCAGCGCCGCTTCGTCGGCCTCGCCGAACACCACCACGTCCAGCGCATGATCGGCCACCTTGCAACCGTGGGCGGCGAAGTGATCCATGCGCTTGTACAGCGCGTCGCACAGCGCGCTGAAGCGGCCGATGGCGGTGTCCGCCGCCGCCTCCAGCTGCCGCAGATAGTCGTTGAAGCCAGGCGCATCGATGGCGAAGGCCTTGTCCGGCCGCCAGCTCGGCAACACCTTGATATCGAAGCTGTGATCGTCGGCGATCGCCCGATGGTGGCGCAGATCGTCGATCGGATCGTCGGTGGTGCCGACCATTTTCACGTTCATCTGCCGCATGATGCCGCGCGCGCGAAACTCATCCTGCGCCAGCAGCGCATTGCCGCGCTGCCAGATCTCATCCGCCGTGGCCGGCGACAGCAGCGTTCCGGTGATGCCGAACGGCCGGCGCAGCTCCAGATGCGTCCAGTGATAGAGCGGATTGCCGATGGTGTGCGGCACCGTGGCGGCCCAGGCGTCGAATTTCTCGCGATCGCCCGCATCGCCGGTGCACAGCCGCTCCGCCACGCCGTTGGTGCGCATCGCCCGCCATTTATAGTGATCGCCCCGCAGCCAGATATCGTACAGGTTGCTGAAGCGGGTATTCTCCGCGATCTGCTGCGGCGGCAAATGGCAGTGGTAATCGAAAATCGGCTGGTCCGCCGCGTAGTCATGATACAAACGCCGGGCAAATTCGCTGTCCAGCAGGAAATCTTCGCTCAAAAACGTCGCCATCTCGGGCTCCTTACCTTACTTGCCGTGCGGCATGGGGATCGAATCACAAAAGTTATCACACCAATTTTAATGAGCGTCCAGCTAATTTTTCTCGACGCCTGCCGTTTTGCTGTCCCTCAATCCCTTTTCTGCTCGTTTTTACGGCAAACTTGCGCCATAAATGCGCTATTTCATCGGCGACAGTATCGCTCAGGCGAATAATTCCTTTTGTGATATCACTCAACTTTTAAACCTGTATGACAGGTTATTGTCTCGCCAGCCGCATCGCCGGCCATACCTTCAAACGGGGAGACATTTCGGATGCGTAAAATTAAAGGGTTACGCTGGTACATGATCGGGCTGGTGACCGTCGGCACCGTGCTGGGCTACCTGACCCGCAACGCCATCGCCGTGGCGGCGCCGACGCTGGAAGATACGCTGCACATCACCACCCAACAGTATTCCTACATCGTCGCCGCCTACTCCGCCTGCTACACCGTGATGCAGCCGGTGGCGGGCTATGTGCTGGACGTGCTGGGCACCAAGGTCGGCTACGCCATGTTCGCCATTCTGTGGGCGCTGTTCTGCATGGGCACCGCGCTGGCCAACAGCTGGGGCGGCCTGGCGCTGGCGCGCGGCGCGGTCGGCATGGCCGAGGCGGCGATGATCCCCGCCGGGCTGAAGGCCAGCAGCGAGTGGTTTCCGGCCAAAGAGCGTTCGATCGCCGTCGGCTATTTCAACGTCGGTTCGTCGATCGGCGGCATGATCGCCCCGCCGCTGGTGGTATGGGCCATCGTGGCACACAGCTGGGAGATGGCGTTCATCATCACCGGCGTGCTGAGCCTGATCTGGGCCATCTGCTGGCTGCTGTTCTACAAACACCCAAAAGATCAGAAGAAACTGAGCCAGGAAGAGCGCCGTTACATCCTCGAAGGCCAAGAAGCGCAGCACCAGACCTCTAACGCCAAAAAAATGTCCGCCTGGCAGATCGTGCGCAACCGCCAGTTCTGGGGCATCGCGCTGCCGCGCTTTCTGGCGGAGCCGGCCTGGGGCACCTTCAACGCCTGGATCCCGCTGTTCATGTTCAAGGCCTACGGTTTTAACCTGAAAGAGATCGCCATGTTCGCCTGGATGCCGATGCTGTTCGCCGATCTCGGCTGCATCGTCGGCGGCTACCTGCCGCCGCTGTTCCAGAAGTATTTCAAGGTCAATCTGATCGTCTCGCGCAAGCTGGTGGTGACGATGGGGGCGGTGTTGATGATCGGCCCCGGCATGATTGGCCTGTTCACCAGCCCTTACGCGGCTATTGCGCTGTTGTGCGTCGGCGGCTTCGCCCATCAGGCGCTGTCCGGCGCGCTGATCACCCTCTCTTCCGACGTGTTCGGCCGCAATGAGGTGGCGACCGCCAACGGCCTGACCGGCATGGCAGCCTGGACCGCCAGCACGCTGTTCGCGCTGGTGGTCGGCGCCCTGGCGGACACTCTCGGCTTCAGCCCGCTGTTCGCCGCGCTGTCGGTCTTCGATATTCTCGGCGCCATCGTCATCTGGACGGTGCTGCAAAACCGCCCGGCCACCGAAGCGCAACCGGCCGCGCTGCAGCCGTCTCCGGCGCGCAGCTGATCCCGCCGCCCGGCCCCCGCGCCGGGCCTTCTGCTCCTCTGGCAGCGGTGCCGAATAAGTGGTATAACAAATCTGATGGCCACGCGCCCCTTCCCACCGCACCGTATAGAGCATTCACTATGGAATTCACTGAAACCAGACGCCTGTATCAGCAACTGGCCGCCGAGCTTAAACAACGCATCGAAAGCGGCCGCTACCCGGTGGGCGACAAGCTGCCGGCCGAGCGATACATCGCCGAAGAGATGAATGTCAGCCGCACCGTGGTGCGCGAAGCGATCATCATGCTGGAAGTGGAAGGCTATGTGGACGTGCGTAAGGGATCCGGGATCCACGTGGTGTCCAACCAGCAAAAACACCTGGTGGTGCCGGGCGACAGCATCGAGTTCGCCACCGCCGGCCCGTTTGAGCTGCTGCAGGCGCGCCAGCTGATCGAAAGCAACATCGCCGAATTCGCCGCCACCCAGGTGACCAAGCAAGATATCGTGCAGCTGATGGAGATCCAGGAGCACGCCCGCAAAGAGGATCGCTTTCGCGACTCGCAGTGGGATCTGAAGTTCCACGTGCAGGTGGCGCTGGCCACCCAGAACACCGCCATGGCCACCATCGTGGAAAAAATGTGGGTGCAGCGGGTCAACAACCCTTACTGGAAGAAACTGCACGAACATATCGACGAACGTTCGATCGCCAGCTGGTGCGACGATCACGATCAGATCCTCAAGGCGCTGATGCGCAAAGATCCTTACGCCGCCAAACTGGCGATGTGGCAACACCTGGAAAACACCAAGCAGATGCTGTTCAACGCCACCAGCGACGATTTCGAATACAATGCCGACCGCTATCTGTTCGCCGAGAATCCGGTGGTGCATCTGGATGGCGTGAGCCACGAACCGAAATAGCCACGGCGGTCAAAAACCGTCGGCTTATGTCAGGTAATGTAAAATCCGCTGAATCGATGCCGGAACCGCCGTTTGCCGTGTACTATTTCACCGTCGGCAACGTAGATTTCCCTGTTGCCAATCGTGCTATTTTGGTAGAGTTAGCCCACTTTTTTACCCATTGCTGCGGGGGCGGGACGCGAATAAATGCGCTGGTTGTTTGCCATGCTGATTGCTGTTTTTTGCTGGACCGGTTCGGTCTCCGGCCAACAGCTATGCGTGGCGTCACCCAAGCCAACCCCCAGCGCGCTGAGCAGCCTGCCGCTGCTGGCGGAGCCGGCGCTTTCCCCCTATGATCATGTGTATCGGGCACCGGCCGAAGCGCGCCGCAAAGCCCCCGGCAAGTTGCCGCTGCTGCTGCCCAGAGCGCACTCTTTCCCCGGTTCGCTGCTCGCATCCTCCCTGCCGGCGCCGGTCTATACCTTGGCCGCAGAGCCGGGCTACCGAATTCGCTTCCCCCGCCAGGACACTCCGGCTCCCAACCGGCTTGCCCAGGTCGACTGGATGCTGGACGCCTCCAGGCAACAGAGTCGGCAGGCCGGCTGGAAAGAAAGTAACATGCAGTACCGTGGCACGCTGACTTATCACCTATGACCGGTGTCGCACCGCTAAAAACCTTAAAGCAACGCCGTTTCATCGTTATCAGCATTCAGGATCGCCGCGCGCTTTCAGCCCACGCCCGTTCCGCCGCTGAGATAAAAATAAACAATGACGTTTTAGGAACACCGGATGGACATCATTAAAGAACTGATACATGCCCTGTGGCAGCAGGATTTTGAGACGCTGGCGAACCCTTCGTTGGTGTGGACCCTCTACATCCTGCTGTTCATGATTCTGTTTTTGGAAAACGGCCTGCTGCCGGCCGCTTTCCTGCCGGGTGACAGCCTGCTGATCCTGGTCGGCGTGCTGATCGCCAAAGGCACCATGGGCTTCCCGCTGACCATCGTCATACTGACCGTCGCTGCCAGCCTGGGATGCTGGGTCAGC
The DNA here is from genome assembly GCF_052169255.1 of Serratia sp. CY29653. NCBI lineage: Bacteria > Pseudomonadati > Pseudomonadota > Gammaproteobacteria > Enterobacterales > Yersiniaceae > Serratia > Serratia sp. CY29653. Next base: position 218,188 of record NZ_JBJNLC010000003.1, read on the forward strand.
TATATACAGGGCCGATGGCTCGGCAATACGCGAACGGTGCAAGGCTGGCTTTCGCACCTGCCGGCCCACTACCATCAACGCGCTCACAACCTGTTCCACCGCCACGGGCTTTCCGCCCTGCTGGTCGGCCGCTTCCTGGCCTTCGTGCGCACCCTGCTGCCGACCATCGCCGGCCTGTCCGGCCTGAGCAACGCGCGCTTCCAGTTCTTCAACTGGATGAGCGGCCTGCTGTGGGTCTTGATCCTGACGACGCTGGGCTTCGCGCTGGGCAAAACCCCGGTGTTCCGCAAGTATGAAGATCAGCTGATGTTCTGCCTGATGATGTTGCCGCTGGTATTGCTGGTGGTCGGGTTGATCGGCTCGTTGATCGTGCTGTGGCGCAAGAAACGCGCCAGCGGCCAGAACCCGGGGAAAGGGGCGTGACAGCAAAGCGCCCGCGCTGGCAATACGTCCTGATGATCGCGCTCGCCCTGCTGGCGTTGGCGACGCTGTTGGTGCCCTGCATGGTGCGCACCGAGAGCGAGCTGCGCATTCGCGCCAGCCAGCAAGGGCTGTCGCTGCCCGACGGTTTTTACGTCTACCAGCGCCTGGATGAGCGCGGCATCCGCATCAAAAGCATCACGCCGGAAGGCGATGGCCTGGTCATCCGTCTGGATTCGCCGGAGCAGCAGTTGCTGGCGCGCGAAGCGCTGCAAACCATCCTGCCGCCCGGTTACCACATCGCGTTGAGCGAATCCCCCGTGCCGTCGCATTGGGTACGCGAATTTGCGCGTTCCCCACTCAATCTGGGATAATCCCCCTTCATATGAAGGGGTTTCCTTTCATTGCATTATTTTCATTTTCATTCGCACCGATTAGCTCAAGAATTAATCAGTCAGCACCGAGTCACGGCTGATTCTTTGGGGGCGCGCCGGTTTCATGACTATGCTGAAGGGTAACTTCAGCCGGCGATGAACGCCCTCCTCTCGCGCTGCCGCCTTCGGCAGTCAGGAAAGCGGGTGCCTGTTCAGGCATCCCATGAAAAGGAACTGAAAGATGAAATTACGCCATTCACTGTTACTGCTGTTGCCACTCTGCACGCTGCCGGCCCTCGCTTCGGCCGCTGAGGGCGGCTGCGCCGCCAAAGCGCAAGACATCCAGCAGCAAATCGACTATGCCACCCAGCACGGCAACACCCACCGCGTGGACGGGCTGAAAAAAGCACTGAGCGAAGTGCAGACTCACTGTACCGAAGCCGGCCTGCAGGCCGAACGCCAGGAAAATATCGCAGAGAAACAGCGCAAGGTCGACGAACGCCGGCAGGAGCTGAAAGAAGCGCAGCAAACCGGCAAGCTGGACAAGGTCGCCAAGAAGCAGCAGAAGCTGGCGGAAGCGCAGGCTGAGCTGAAACGCGCTCAGGCGGAATAATTTTTTTGTACCAGCGGATTTATCGATGAGAGCCCCATCACACGGGATTTATTAAGCATATGGGATTGATGCCTGGTGTTATCTGCTGGCCATCACCCCTTTGCTCCGGCGAAAAAATCCGCTATGTTAAAAGTCTGTCGAAATAAACGTTAAGGAATAATCACATGGCACATGATTCAAATGCAGAAAACTTACGCGCTGAACTGAAGTCCTTAGCCGATACGCTGGAGGAAGTGCTGAACTCCTCTACCGACAAGCCGAAAGCCGAGCTGGAGAAGCTGCGCTCGAAGGCGGAAGGCGCGCTGAAAGAGACCCGTGCTCGCCTGAGCGACGCCGGTGACAAGCTGGCTTCGCAAACCAAGCAGATCGCCGGCCAGGCCGACGACTATGTGCGCGACAACCCGTGGACCGGCATCGGCATCGGCGCGGCGGTCGGCGTGGTGTTGGGCGTGCTGCTCGCGCGTCGTTAATCATGGCTGAACAACCGCAAGTGCGCGCGCAGGGCCCCGCTAAAGGGGTCTTGGATATCGGTCAGCGCATCATCACGATCCTGGTCGGCATGGTGGAAACCCGTGTCCGGCTGGCGGTGGTCGAGCTGGAAGAGGAGAAAGCCAACCTCATTCAGCTGCTGATCATGGCCGGTATGACGCTGCTGTTCACCGCCTTCGGTTTGATGAGCCTGCTGATCCTGATCTTCTGGGCCATCGATCCGGTCTATCGGCTGATGGCGCTGGGTGCCACGACCGGCGTGCTGCTGTTCCTGGCCGTGGTCGGCACCATTTGGACGCTGGTCAAGGCCCGTCGCACCACGCTGCTCGGCGCCACGCGCAAGCAGCTGGAACTCGATCGTGCCGAACTGGAGCGCGAGCCATGAGCCGCCGCCGCTATCTGGAATGGAAAAAAGAGAGGCTGATTCGCCAGATCCAGCAACAGCGTCTGGATCTGGCCGAACACAAGTCTTTATGGCTGGAAAAGACCGAACGCATCGACCGCGGCTGGCAGACGGTGTTTGGCCTGCGCCGCTATCTGGTGCTCGGTTCAAGCGTCATGGCGCTGTACGGCATCCGCCACCCCAGCAAGATGATCCGCTGGTCGCGCCGCGCTTTCGGCGCCTGGAGCGCTATCCGCCTGTTTAAAAAGACTTTCTCAGCCAAGTAAGCCCCGCGCTTTTCCTTCAAACATCCTGTTGCTCCGCCCTCGCTTTCCCCCTAAAACAGCGCTGCTTATCCCGAGGGCCGGGCAACCTGCTGACAAGCGTCAGTTTATTAGCACGCTAAAGATTCAGATTTTTTGAAAAATTACGACAGTTTTACTTGCTAACAACCTGAGCACTTCCCGCTTAACATTCACTCCATCAATTCGAGACGGAGCGGACAGGGTAAGATACCCGCTACGCCGCCCGTTGATATGACTACCGCCGAACAGGCACACAAAAACACGTTGGAGTAGATGATGAAAAAATTAGAAGATACAGGTTTGTTGGTTGCTCGTATTCTGATGCCAATCCTGTTTATCGTGGCAGGCTACGGCAAAATGGGTGACGCTTATGCCGGTACCCAACAGTACATGCAATCGATGGGCGTGCCTGGCTTCTTGCTGCCACTGACCATCCTGCTGGAATTTGGCGGCGGTCTGGCGATCCTGTTCGGCTTCCTGACCCGCACCGTGGCGCTGTTCACTGCCGGTTTCACCATTCTGACCGCGCTGCTGTTCCACACTGACTTTGCGGAAGGCGTAAACCAGCTGATGTTCATGAAAAACCTGACCATCGCCGGCGGCTTCATCGTGTTGGCGGTCGCAGGCCCTGGCGGCTTTAGCATCGACCGTCTTCTGAACAAGAAATGGTAATCTAAACTGTCATTCAGGGCCCGGCATGCCGGGCCCTGTCGCTTTTCACTCGGACACCAAGGAGACTCCCATGGGACAACTCGTCGATGGCGTTTGGCAAGACATCTGGTATGACACCAAATCTACCGGCGGCCGTTTCAAACGTTCAACCGCTCAGTTTCGCAATTGGGTGACCGCCGACGGTCAGCCGGGCGAACACGGCGCGGGCGGCTTCCAGGCCGAAGCGGGCCGTTATCACCTGTACGTTTCTCTCGCCTGCCCCTGGGCGCACCGCACGCTGCTGATGCGCAAACTGAAAGGGCTGGAGCAGATCATTCCGGTCTCGGTGGTGCACCCGCTGATGCTGGAAAACGGCTGGACCTTCGGCCAGGATTTTCCTGAAACCACCGGCGATCCGCTGTATCACGCCGACTTCCTGTATCAGATCTACCTGCGGGCCGATCCGCACTACAGCGGGCGCGTAACCGTGCCGGTGCTGTGGGATAAACAGCGGCAAACCATCGTCAGCAACGAATCCGCCGATATCATCCGCATGTTCAACAGCGCATTTGACGGCGTGGGCGCCCGCGCGGGCGATTACTACCCGGCCGATCTGCGCGGCAAAATCGATGAGCTGAACGGTTGGATTTACGATCAAGTGAACAACGGCGTGTACAAGGCCGGTTTCGCCACCAGCCAGGAAGCGTATGACGACGCGGTCAGCGGGGTCTTCAGCGCGCTCGAACGCCTGGAGCAGATCCTGGGGCAGCACCGCTACCTGACCGGCGATCGGCTGACCGAAGCCGATCTGCGTCTGTGGACCACGCTGGTGCGCTTCGATCCGGTGTACGTCACCCACTTCAAGTGCGACAAACACCGCATCAGCGACTACCTGAACCTGTACGGTTTCCTGCGCGACATCTACCAGATGCCGGGCATCGCCGAGACGGTCAGCCTGCCGCACATTCGCAACCACTACTACCGCAGCCACGCCACCATCAACCCGCACGGCATCATTTCCATCGGGCCGGCTCAGGATCTGGACGAGCCGCACGGCCGCGACCAGCGCTTCGGCTAAGGCAAAAAAATCCCCTTGCCGCCCGGCAAGGGGATGTCATCCAACCGGCGTTAGCGCTGTGCGAACAGGCGCGGAATTTCGCGCAGGAACCAGGCCTTCGCCTCCCCCATGCTGTCGCGCCGCCAGGCCATGATGATATCGGCTTCGCGGCTGTATTCCGGCCCCACCACGCGCAGCCGCCCGGCTTCGATATCTTTCTCCACCATCGGGTACGGCATGGTCGCCACCCCCAGCCCGGCCAGCAGCGCCAGGCGTTTGTCTTCGATGGTGCTCACCGTCAGGCGCTGTTGTTTATCCAGCAGCTGTACGGTCAACACCGGGCGCTCGCGGGCGGTATCCGCCACCGCGATGCCGCGGTACTTCACGCGGGTCACCTCGGACAACGGCTCCGGCTCCTGATGGATCGGGTGATCCGGCGCGGCGACATAAACGCTCATCACCTTGTACAGTTTGCGGGTGTTGATCTCCGACGACGCGCGGAAGTGCATGTCCGGCGCGATCACGATGTCGGCGCGCCCCTGCTCCAGCCGTTCCCAGGCGCCCGCCAGCACCTCGGTGAAAATCGACACCTGGGTGTTGGCCTTCAGCGCCAGCTTGTCCACCAGCGGAAACAGCAGGCTCGGCGGCGACAGCGCTTCGCTGACGATGGTCAGGTGGGTTTCCCAACCGCGCGCCAGCGCTTCGGCGTCGGTGGTCAGCTTGTCGGCCGCTTCCAGCAGCACCCGCCCGCGCTCCAGCAACATGCGCCCCACGTTGGTGAACTTGGTGCGGTGGCCCGAACGGTCGAACAGCACCACGTCCAATTCTTCTTCCAATTTTTGCATGGTGTAACTGAGCGCCGACGGCACCCGGCCCAATTCGTCGGCGGCCGCGGCGAAGCTGCCGCGCCGGTCGATCGCGTCCATCACTCTCAGCGCCTCAAGCGTGAGCGCCCGATCTCTGGCCATCACATCCCTCTGTCAGGAAATTTGAATATGCCGACCAGATTAACTGGCTAACAATCCGACGTCCAGATGCTTACCATTTGGATAATGAATTTAGAGAGCCGATTGCCATGATCACATGCAGAACAGCACAACAATGCGGGCAAGCTGACTTTGGTTGGCTGCAGGCTCGCTACACCTTTTCCTTTGGTCACTACTTCGATCCCAAACTGATGGGCTACGCGTCGCTGCGGGTGCTGAATCAGGAGGTGCTGGCGCCGGGCGCGTCGTTCCAGCCGCGCACCTATCCCAGCGTGGATATCCTGAACCTGATCCTGCAGGGCGAGGCGGAATACCGCGACAGCGACGGCAACACCGCGCGCGCCAAAGCCGGTGAAGCGCTGCTGCTGGCCACCCAGCCGAGCCTGAGCTACAGCGAACAGAACGTCAGCAGCGATACGCCGCTGACTCGCCTGCAGCTGTGGCTGGACGCCTGCCCGGAACGCAACAACGAGCGGGTGCAGCGCCTGACGCTGCCGGCGGCGGGCAACCTGCTGCTGGCCTCGCCGGACGGCGCGCAGGGTAGCCTGCAGCTACGCCAGCAGGTTTGGATCCACCATCTCGATCTGCAGCCGGGCGAAGAACAAACGCTGACGATTAACGGGCCGCGCGCCTATTTGCAGTCGATTCACGGCACCATCGCCGCCACCGGCGAGCGCCACGAAGAACAACGCCTGACCTGCGGCGACGGCGCCTTCGTGCGTGAGGAAAATCGCCTGACGATCCGCGCCGAGACGCCGCTGCGCGCACTGCTGATTGATCTGCCGGTGTAAGCCGGCCGGAAAACGAAAAACCCCGCGCAACTGGCGTTGCGCGGGGTTTTCTTTTGTCGAGGGAGTTGACCGGTAAGCCGGGTTCTGTCGTGGACAGTCATTCCTCTAGGCCAGCAATCGCTCACTGGCTCAAGCAGCCTACCCGGGTTCAGTACGGGCCGTACCATGTGAACCCCTATTTGGCCTTGCTCCGGGTGGAGTTTACCGTGCCACGAACTGTTGCCAGCCGCGCGGTGCGCTCTTACCGCACCCTTTCACCCTTACCTGATCCCGCTTGCGCGGGCCATCGGCGGTTTGCTCTCTGTTGCACTAGTCGTAGGCTTGCGCCTCCCAGGCGTTACCTGGCACCCTGCCCTATGGAGCCCGGACTTTCCTCCCCTCCATCTGTCTCCCCGAAGAGGACGGCAATGAAGCGGCGACTGTCTGGTCAACTCCGGCGCGGATAGTAGCGTCGCGGCGGCGGCAGGTCAACCGCTTTACGGCTGTTGTTGCTCCAGCGCGTGCTTATACAGCGCATTTTTCTTCACGCCGTGGATTTCCGCCGCCAGCGCCGCCGCCTTTTTCAGCGGCAGCTCTTTTTGCAGCAGCGCCAGCGTGCGCAGCGCCTCAAGCGGCAGCGCATCCTCCTGCGCCTTGTGGCCTTCGACGATCAGCACCATCTCGCCGCGGCGGCGCACATCATCTTCCTGCACCCACGCCAGCAGCTCGCCCACCGGCGCGCCGTGGATGGATTCCCAGGTTTTGGTCAGCTCGCGCGCCAGCACCACATAGCGCTGCGGGCCCCAGACGGTAACCATGTCCTGCAGGCTTTCCAGCAGGCGGTGAGTGGATTCGTAGAAAATCAGCGTGCGCGGTTCCTCCGCCAGCGCCATCAGCGTATCCTTGCGCCCCTTGGTTTTCGCCGGCAGGAAGCCCTCGTAGCAGAAACGGTCGGAAGCGACGCCCGCGGCGCACAGCGCGGTGGTGGCGGCGCAGGCGCCCGGCAGCGGCACCACGCGAATGCCGGCCTCGCGGCAGCGGCGCACCAGGTGATAACCGGGATCGTTGATCAGCGGCGTGCCGGCGTCGGACACCAGCGCGATGCTCTGGCCCTCCTGCAGTTTCGCCAGCAGCTGATCGGCCTTTTGCTGTTCGTTGTGATCATGCAGCGCGAACAGACGCGCGTTGATCGCGAAGTGTTGCAGCAGCAATCCGGTATGGCGCGTGTCTTCCGCCGCGATCAGATCAACGCTTTTCAGTACCTCTAACGCACGGTGGGTGATATCGCCCAGATTGCCGATTGGGGTGGGCACCACATACAGCGTTGATGCAGAAATGACTGATTGTTGGTGTTGATTCATTGTTTCATCCGGGTTGCCGATTTAATATTGAGCATCTTGAAAAAAACATCACTGGATACAGTATGCTTTCCTCAACATTCGTTCGTACCAAAGCAGGGCGTTCCAAGCCTGTCCGACTTACCGCAGTCATCGCGGCCGCCCTTTTCCTGGCAGGCTGTCCAAGTCGGGCCCCGCAAACGCCGCCCGCCAATATACAGGACGAAGCGAGCGCCAGCTCCGATTACTACCTGCAGCAGTTGCAGCAAAGCAGCGATGATAACAAGGCTGACTGGCAATTACTTGCTATTCGCGCCTTGCTGCGTGAAGGAAAACTGCCGCAGGCCGGCGACCAGTTGAATCAGCTGCCGAAAAACCTCAGCGGCGCGCAGCAGACTGAACGCCAGTTGCTGACCGCCGAACTGCAGATCGCCAACAAGAGCTACGTCAGCGCCCGCAGCACGCTGGGCCACCTGGACAGCGGTTCGCTGTCGCCGAATCAGAAGGTGCGCTACTACCAGGCGCAGATCGCCGCCAATCAGGGCAAAGCGTCGCTGCCGTTGATCCGCGCCTATATCGCTCAGGAGCCGTTGCTGACCGGCAAACCGCATCAGGACAACCTGGATCAGACCTGGCAGGCGCTGCTGCAGCTGACGCCGCAGGAGATGAACAGCCTGGTGATCAACGCCGACGAGAACGTGCTGCAAGGCTGGCTGGATCTGCTGCGCGTCTATCAGGACAACAAGCAGGATCCCGATCTGCTGAAGGCCGGCATCAAAGACTGGCAGAACCGTTATCCGAAGAACCCGGCGGCCAAAACGCTGCCGGCTCGCCTGAACCAGGTGCTGAACTTCACCCAGGCCTCCACCTCGAAAATCGCCCTGCTGCTGCCGTTGAACGGCCAGGCGAAAGTGTTCGCCGACGCCATCCAGCAAGGCTTCGAAGCGGCGAAAAACGGCGGTTCCATGCCGGCACCGCAGCCTCAAGCCGCGCCACCGGCCAGCGCGCCGGCCCAAACGGCGCCGGCCGATCAGGTCGCCACGGGTGACATCAACGCCAACGGCGCGGTCAGCCCTTCGGCGCAAGAGAGCCAGCCTGCCGTGACCGCCGCACAACCCGCTGCGCCGTCCAGCGCGCCGATAACGCCGCCGCAGGCCGCCAACGCGCAGGTCAAAGTGTACGACACCACCAGCCAGCCGCTGGCCGCCTTGCTGAGCCAAGCGCAGCAGGATGGCGCCACCCTGGTGGTCGGGCCGCTGCTGAAAGAGAACGTCGATCAGCTGTCCGCCAGCACCACTACGCTGAACGTGCTGGCGCTCAACCAGCCGGAAACGCCGAAGGACAACCTGAACATCTGTTACTTCGCCCTGTCGCCGGAAGATGAAGCGCGCGACGCCGCTCGCCACATCTGGGAACAGCAGAAGCGTCAACCGCTGCTGCTGGTGCCGCGCGGCGCCTTCGGCGATCGCGTCGCCAAGGCCTTTAACCAGGAATGGCAGAAGCAAGGCGGGCAAACCGTGCTGCGTCAGGACATCGGCTCCGCCGGCGAGCTGCGCCAGATGGTGAACAGCGGCGGCATCCGCATGACCGGCACGCCGATGTCGAGCGCCCCGGCGCCGCAGAGCGTGACCATCGCCGGGCTGACCATTCCGGCGCCGCCGAGCGACGTGCCCGCCGCAACCGGCGGCGTCGACGCGGTGTATATCGTCGCCACGCAGTCTCAGCTGACGCTGATCAAACCGATGATCGACATGGCCACCAGCTCGCGCGGCAAGCCGGCGATGTACGCCAGCTCGCGCAGCTACCAGGCCGGCGCCGGCCCGGACTTCCGTCTGGAAATGGAAGGCCTGCAGTTCAGCGATATCCCGCTGCTGGCCGGTTCAAACCCTCAGCTGTTGCAGCAGGCCAGCGCGCGCTTCCGCAACGACTACTCGTTGGTGCGCCTGTATGCGATGGGGATGGATGCCTGGACATTGGCCAACCACTTTGCTGAAATGCGCCAGCTGCCGGGCTTCCAGGTTTCCGGCACCACCGGTATGCTGAGCGCGTCGCCGAACTGCGTGATCAACCGTAAGCTGCCTTGGCTGCAATACCGTCAGGGCACGGTCGTTCCGGTCTCTTGAACCCACGCGCCTCAGGGGCGGGCTATGAGCTACTGGCCCGCCGTCACCTGGAACACGCCGGGCTCACCTTCTGCGCCGCCAACGTCGCGGTGCGCGGCGGTGAGCTCGACCTCATCATGCGCGACGGCGCTACCTGGGTATTCGTCGAAGTACGCTACCGCCGCAACGACGCCTTCGGCGGCGCGGCCGCCAGCGTCACCTTTCGCAAACAACGGCGGTTGCTGCACGCCGCCGCCGTCTGGCTGGCGGGGCGCGGAGCCAGTTTTGACACATCATCTTGCCGTTTTGATGTTTTGGCCATTACCGGTAGCCAGTTAGAATGGATACCCAACGCCTTCAATGCGGATTAATCGGGGTTTTGCGGCGCAGACCGGCCCTTTGACTTAGTGGATTAATACAACGTGCTGGATAGAATTAAAGTCTGTTTTACCGAAAGCATCCAAACCCAGATCGCGGCGGCGGAAGCATTGCCGGACGCCATTTCCCGCGCTGCAATGACGCTGGTTCAATCCTTACTCAACGGCAACAAAATCCTGTGCTGCGGCAACGGCACCTCGGCGGCCAACGCGCAGCACTTCGCCGCCAGCATGATCAACCGTTTTGAAACCGAGCGCCCCAGCCTGCCGGCCATCGCCCTCAACGCCGACAACGTGGTGCTGACGGCGATCAGCAACGATCGGCTGCACGACGAAGTGTACGCCAAGCAGGTGCGCGCGCTCGGGCACACCGGCGACGTGCTGCTGGCGATTTCCACCCGCGGCAACAGCCGTGATATTGTGAAAGCGGTCGAGGCGGCCGTCACGCGCGATATGACCATCGTCGCGCTCACCGGCTACGACGGCGGCGAGCTGGCCGGGCTGCTCGGCCAGCAGGACGTCGAGATCCGCATCCCGTCGCACCGCAGCTCACGCATTCAGGAAATGCATATGCTGACCGTAAACTGCCTGTGCGACCTGATAGACAACACGTTATTCCCCCACCAGGACGATTAAGGAACTGAGATGAAGCTAAAAGCCACATTTGCAGTGCTGTCCAGCGCCCTGCTGTTGCAAGGCTGTATCGCCGGCGTCGTCGTCGGCAGTGCGGCCGTCGCCACCAAAACCGCCACCGACCCGCGCAGCGTCGGGACCCAGGTGGATGACGGCACGCTGGAAGCCAGGGTCGAAAACGCCCTGAGCAAAGACCAGCAGTTGAAGAAAGATGCCCGGGTGGTCGCCACCGCCTATCAGGGCAAGGTGCTGTTGACCGGCCAGTCGCCTAACGCCGATCTCACCGCGCGCGCCAAGCAGATCGCCATGGGCGTGGAAGGCACGAGCGAAGTGTATAACGAAATCCGTCAGGGCACGCCGGTCAGCCTGAGCACCGCGTCCTCCGACACCTGGATCACCACCAAAGTGCGTTCGCAGCTGTTGACCAGCGATACGGTGAAATCGTCCAACGTGAAGGTCACTACCGAAAACGGCGAAGTGTTCTTGCTGGGCCTGGTCACGCAGCAGGAAGGGCAGTCGGCGGCGCAGATCGCCAGCCAGGTCAGCGGCGTGAAGCACGTCACCACCGCCTTTACCTATGTGAAATAATCCGCTTGGCGGGAACGGCGCCCTGCCGTTCCCGCCCGTTTAATCCAGCGAGTTCTCGCGTAAAAACGCTTCCCCGCCCAGCTGCCGCATCTGGCGCATGATCCACTGTTGACGCTGCACCACATAGCCGGACGGCGCATCGGCCCTGAAACGATGCGGATTCGGCAATACCGCCGCCAGCAGCGCCGCCTCGGCCGCGCTCAGCCGTTTAGCCGGCTTATGGAAAAAGCGCTGTGAAGCCTCCTCCACGCCGAATACCCCGTCGCCGAACTCGACGATGTTCAGATACACCGTCAGAATGCGCCGTTTGGTCCACACCAGCTCGATGCCCGACGTCAATCCGGCCTCCAGCCCTTTGCGCAGCCAGCTGCGGCCATCCCACAGAAACAGGTTCTTGGCGGTTTGCTGCGACAGCGTGGAGGCGCCGCGGATGCGCGTCGGGCGCTTCTCGTTGTGGCTGAGCGCCTTTTCAATGGCCGCCACGTCGAAGCCCCAATGGTCTGGAAACTTCTGATCCTCCGCCGCCATCACCGCCAGCGCCATTTGCGGCGAGATGTCGTCCATCGACACCCAGTCCGAATGGGCGACGTAGCCGAAGTCGCCGCTCAGCCAGGCGCTGACTTGCCGCTCCGCCATCACGGCGGAAAACGGCACCGGCAGGAAGGCGAAGAGCACAATGCCCAACGCCCACAGGCCGAGGATCGCGATGACGCCGCGCTTCAGCCAATACCACGGGCGCAGCCGCCGCCATCCGCCGAGCGATTTTCTCATTCGGCCAGTTCCAGCACCCGCGCCACCAGCTTATCGATGCCGAGGGCCGCCTGCGCGATCGACGGCGCCAGCATATAGGCCGGCGTGGTCACGATCTTGTGATCGCTGTCCACCACGATGTCGTCCACCGGGCAAATCACCGGTTCGCCGCCCATGGCGTCAATCACTTCCCCCAGGTCCGGATCGTTGCCAATGGTCAGTCGCGCTTGTTGATCCAGCAGTTTCGGCAACAGCGCCGGCGCGATGCACATCAGGCCAATTGGTTTGTTGGCCTTATGCATCTCGCGCGTCAGGCGCGCCAAATCTTCATCGACCCAACATTCCGCGCCAGCTTCGGCGAAATTGCTGAGGTTCTTGGCGGCGCCAAAGCCGCCGGGCACGATCAGCGCATCCAGCTGCGCGGCCTCCGCCTGCGCCAGCGGCTGCACCGCGCCGCGGGCAATGCGCGCCGACTCAATCAGGACATTGCGCGTCTCCGCCATCTCATCACCCGATAAGTGATTAATAACATGGCGTTGTGGTTTATCAGGCGCAAAGCACACCGCCTGCGCGCCGGCACGATCCAACGCCAGCAGCGTCAGCACCGCTTCATGGATCTCCGTACCGTCATAAACGCCGCTGCCGCTGAGGACTACACCCACCTTTTTCATCACTCTTACTCCTGTCGCTGCTGTCAACTGGTTCGTGCTCGGAGTTGACAAACACTAATCTACATCACACATTTTAATGAATCTTCTAACAAGAGCGCTTACATTTGCTATGTTGTTGGCTGTATGATGTTTAGGAATTCGCTACAACCTGCTCGACCAGAACACTGAAACCAATACGCAGGTTCACAATTTCCCTGGTGTTGGCGCAATATTCGCGCACCCCGGCTTAGGTCGGGGTCATTTTTTTTCAGCGTTCTCTACCCAAGCCCGCAGTACCTGCACGTCGTTGCGCCACTCTTGCTTCAACTCATCCACCCAATCCTGCACGTTATCCCACCAGGCCGGCAGCGTCGGCGTTTGAATCTGCTGCGCCAGCTGCTGCAGATGGCGCAGACCGACCGAACCGGCGGCGCCCTTGATCTTGTGCCCTTCCTCGGTGATGCCTTTCTGATCGCGCGCCGTCATGTTGGAGTCCAGCACCGCCAGATAGCCCGGCATCATCTGTTCGAACATCTCCAGGCTTTGGTGGATCAGCTGCGGGCCAACCAGATCCATGTACTGTTCCAGCATCGCGGTATCGAGTAACGACTCATTAATCTGCATCGCCTTGTGCTCCGTTTTCTTTGAAGTGTGAGAAGGTTGATGATCCCAATAGTGTTTGATGACCTGGGTCAGCGCCGGCACCGACAGCGGCTTGCTCAGCACATCGTCCATGCCCGCCTCGAGGTACTCTTTTTTGTCTTTCAGCACGTTGGCGGTCAGCGCAACCAGCGGCGGCAGCGCCTGACCGGCATAGCGCTCACGCAGCGCCCGGGCGATGTCCAGCCCGGTCATGTCCGGTAGTTGAATGTCCAGCAGCACCAGATCGAACTCGTCCGGATCGAACATCGCCAGCGCATCGTGGCCGTTCATCGCCACCTCGACGCTGTTGCCCAGCTTCTCCAGCACCGAGCGCGCCACGATCACGTTCAGTTCGATATCCTCCACCAGCAGGATGTGCAGCGCCGGCAACGGCAGCTCCTCTTCCTCCGGCGCCGCGCTGACGGCTTCCTGCACCGCCGGCGCCTGGATGGTCAGAGTGAAGCAAGAACCGTGCCCCTGTTCGCTGCGCACGGTGATGTCGCCGCCCATGCTCTGCGCCAGCCGCTTGGAGACCGCCAGCCCGATGCCGGTGCCGGTGGCCGGGCGGCCGCCGCGCTGATCTTTCACCTGGTAATACATGGCGAAGATCTTGTCCTGCTCGTCCTGCGGGATGCCCATGCCCGAGTCTTCCACCTCGAACACCAGCTTCTCCTGCGCCTCGCGCCGCACGCGCACCACGATTTGCCCCTGCTGGGTAAATTTCACCGCGTTGCCGATCAGGTTCCACAAAATCTGCCGCAGGCGCGTGCCGTCGGTCACGATCTGCTGTGGCAGCGGCGTTTGCGGCTCCATGATGAACTGCAGCCCTTTCGGCTGCGCCAGCAGGCCGGAGAGATTCTCCAGATCCGCGAGGAAACCGGTGAAGTCCACCGGCTGGTTGTCGAGCTGCACCTTGCGCCGCTCGAGCTTGTCCATTTCGATAATGTCGTTGAAGATATTGCCAAGGGTGATGGCGCTGACGTGAATGGTCTTCAGGTATTTCAGCTGCTCGTCGTTCAGCTCGGTATCGAGCAGGATGCGGCTCAGGCCGACGATGCCGTTAAGCGGCGTACGCAGCTCGTGGCTGATGGTGGAGATAAAGGTGGTCTTCTCCCGGCTAGCGTTCTCCAGCGCGTCCTGGTAGCGCTTACGCTCGGTAATATCGCGGCCGAAGCCCATCAGCCCGTGGCGTTTGCCCACCCGGTCGTAAAACGGCACCTTGCGCAGTTCGAAACAGGCCTTGCGGCCGTCGGGATACACCAGCCATTGTTCGTAGGTCAGCGAGACGTTGTGGCGGAACACCTTCTCGTCGGTCTCAATGACCTTTTCGGCGATCTCCTGGCCGTAGACGTCGAACGGCGTCAGGCCGATCAGCTGCTTCTCGCTCTTGCCGGTCAGCAGCTCCATCGCGCGGTTGCAGCCGGAGAACTCTTTGTCTTCGTTGCGGTAGTAGACCAGGTCCGGCGAGGCGTCGAGGAAGGAACGCAGCAGCGCCGACTGCTGGCCCAGCTCAATCTGCGCCAGCTCGCGCTGTTCCATCTCTTCCGTCAGCTTCTCCATCACCTGCAGGCGCTCTTCTTCCGCCTTGATGCGATCGGCGATCTCCTGATTCAGCTGGCTGATATTGTCTTTGAGCTGCTGATTGAGCTCCAGATCGCGGTGGCGCATCTCTTCCAGCTTGTCCACCAGCCGCGCCAGCCGTTGGCGCGACTCCTCCAGCTGCTCCACCACCACCGAGAGGAAGTAGACCGCCCACGGGGTGATCAACAGGCCGAAGAAGATTGAACGCACCACGTCGATGCTTTCCACTTCGCCGCGCAGCAGCATGGTCACCGCCATCTGCACCACCATCGCCAGCACCACCAGCGCCGAGGCCAGCAGCAGCGAGAAGCGCACCAACCCCAGTTTCACCATTAAATCAACGTAGTACTGGGCTAACACCCGGATTTGCTTCATAGCGGCTCCCATCAGACACAATCTTTTGAATCATACCGTAAATTTTTCCGCCGTGTCTGAGAGTCAAGTCCTGCTAACGGAAAATAGCGGCGTCTGGTGTGCATCGGGCGGTTCATTGCCGTCGACACCGTGGAAAAGCACGTTGATCAATCCGCTCATACTTAGGGATTAATCACTTGTAACTAAAAGACTTTTTATGTGACGCACCCCACACCTCAGCCGCTTGAGAAGGCCTTTCCGTTAATATATTAATGATGCACCGTGCATGACGCATGCTTTAGCAGACACGGATAGCGAAGCCCTGAGGCTTGAAGTAAGGGAAAGGATGTTATCCCGCGGTTTACTTTCACCGGCAGCAGCGTTGTGGCCAGCCCGGCAGGCTTCCTCATTTCCCTGACGTGAGGATTGACCATGTTAACCATCTATCGCACTACCTTGTTCGTCCTGTCTTTGACCGTTATTTTGCCCCTGAAGGCCGCCACTGCCGTGACCGGTTACCTGAATGCAGAGCAACGGCAAATCGCCACGCTGTTGCCGCCGCCGCCTTCAACGGATACGCCGCAGAATCAGGCTGATCTGCAGGCGGTGCTGGCCATTCAGGCTAACCGCACGGCGGAACAAATCGCCAAAGCCAAGCGGGATGACCACCTGGAAGACGCCGCCTTCCCCTTCGCCCACGAGATCTTCGGCCCGACCTTTACCGTCGATCGCCATCCGCTCACCGCCGCCCTGTTCCGCCGGGTCTATCAGGACTTTGAACAAAGCCTGATGCCCGCCAAGGCCTTCTATGGCCGCCCGCGCCCCTATGAGGCCGACAGCCGCGTGAAACCGCTGCTGCCGCCGCCGGAAGGCGATTCCTACCCTAGCGGACACGCGATGGACAGCTACCTGACGGCGCTCCTGTTGGCGCAGATGGTGCCGGAAAAACGCAGAGCGCTGTTTGAGCGGGCGGCAAGCAATGCGCAAAGCCGGGTGATTGCCGGCGTTCACTACCCGAGCGATCTTGAAGGCGGCAAGTTGGCGGCGACGGCGCTCGCCGCACGACTGCTGGCGAATCCGCAGCTGCAGGCCGATCTGCAGCGCGCCCGCGTGGAGGTGCGCGCCAACCTGCAGTTATAACGTCGGTGAATAATGCAGGGCGGCATCCAGCGCGCTGCCCTGCCCGCCGTATTGCTGCAGATAAGCGCCCACCGCCTGCATGCCGCGCCAGCGGTTTTCGCACCACAGCGGCGCCAGCAGCGTAGGCCGACGGGCGCTGGCGGACAGGCGGTGATACACCACCTCGCCCGGCGTGTGGCGGATCATCTCCCCGGCGCTGAAGGCGTAATTTTCCAGCGCCAGTTCGGGCAAGCGCCCGGCGCGCCACGCGCGGGCCAGGGTGCTGCCGGTAACAACGTGCAGCGGATGCAGCTTGATGCCATCCACGCCGCTCTCCACCACCCGCTGCAGCGTGAGCAGATGATCGCGCTGGGTTTCTCCCGGCAGCCCGACGATCAGATGGCAGCACACCTTCAGCCCGCGCTGCCGAGCCCGTTGCGCGGTCTGCTGATAGCAGCGGAAATCATGGCCGCGGTTGATACGTTTGAGCGTTTTATCGTGCGCCGTCTGCAGCCCCAGCTCCAGCCACACTTCATAACCCTCTTCGCGATACTCCGTCAGCAGATCCAATGCGGCGGACGGCACGCAGTCCGGGCGAGTGCCGACGCACAGGCCGACCATGTCGCTCTGCGCCAACGCCTGCCGATACATCGACGCCAGCAGTTCGACCTCCGCATAGGTGCTGGTATAGGCCTGAAAATAGGCCAGATAGCGCCGCGCCCGGTCGACCCGCGCGGCCTGCTGCGCCAGCTGTTCGGCGATACTTTGCCGCTGCATCGCCTCATCGGCGAATGAAGCGACGTTGCAAAACGTACAGCCGCCGCGCCCCAACGTGCCGTCGCGGTTAGGACAGCTGAATCCGCCGTGCAGCGTGAGTTTATGGATCTTTTCGCCATGGCGGCGCTGGAGATCTGCGCCAAACATATTGACTAATTGCGGCAACTGCATAATCTTGGTGATTCTCTGTGTTCAAAGCCGCGATGCTAATAAGAAACGGCTTTTCCCGCGATGACAGAGATCAACGCTTTCCCCGCAAGGCGCCACCAGGCATAACTATTCATCATAAACGCAAATCAATTCACTATAATTCTGATGAATTATTCTAATCGTCACGCAACCGTTAACGGCAATATGACAACACGGTGAAAAATAGTCATAAACATCAACTAAGCAATATCTTATAGAATAAAACTCTGCCATTAACCCCCGCACTAGCATGGTGCAGAGATTAAGGGGTTGCACTATAGTGAGACAGCTCACACTTCTGCGGGGATCGGCGTTGCCCCACGATAGTGCAAAAATGCATTAAACACCTTATTTTTCAAATAAATAAATACCATAAATTCGATAAGAATCTATCTTAAGCCCACATTTGACCTGCGAATTCTTTCTCGCTAAGTTGGAAGTCCGCTGGAAGCTTTCTGGACGGGCAAACGTCTCGTCATATTTATGCAGTAATTGAAGACTCCCTCTTAAAACAAGTCCTATACCACTTGTGAGACCGTCACGAGAGGCCATTGATGGAGGGCGGAAAAGCAGATTGGCGGGGTTAACTTGCTGATTGGACTTCTGCCTGAAATTGGGAAGCCCCCTCGCAGTAGGTTGTGAGAGTCACGCAGAGCCTGGGGAGGTTCACGATATGTTGTACGATAAATCCCAAGAGAGGGACAACTGTGGTTTCGGCCTGATCGCCCACATAGAAGGCGAACCTAGCCACAAGGTGGTGCGCACCGCCATTCACGCGCTGGCCCGCATGCAGCACCGCGGCGCGATCCTGGCCGACGGCAAGACCGGCGACGGCTGCGGCCTGTTGCTGCAAAAACCCGATCGCTTCTTCCGCATGGTGGCGGAAGAGCGCGGCTGGCGTTTGGCCAAGAACTACGCCGTCGGCATGATGTTCCTCAGCCAGAATGAAGAGGAAGCGCGCCTCAGCCGCCGCATCGTGGAAGAAGAGCTGCAAAACGAAACGCTGTCGATCGTCGGCTGGCGCGAAGTGCCGACCAACCCGGACGTGCTGGGTGAAATCGCCCTTTCCTCCCTGCCGCGCATCGAGCAAATCTTCGTTAACGCCCCGGCCGGCTGGCGCCCGCGCGATATGGAGCGCCGCCTGTTCGTGGCGCGCCGCCGCATCGAGAAACGCGTGCAGGACAACAGCTTCTACGTCTGCAGCTTCTCCAATCTGGTGACGATCTATAAAGGCCTGTGCATGCCTGCGGATCTGCCGCGCTTCTATCTCGATCTGGCGGACCTGCGCCTGGAATCGGCCATTTGCCTGTTCCACCAGCGCTTCTCCACCAACACCGTGCCGCGCTGGCCGCTGGCGCAGCCGTTCCGCTACCTGGCGCACAACGGCGAAATCAACACCATCACCGGCAACCGCCAATGGGCGCGTGCCCGTACCTACAAATTCCAAACGCCGCTGATCCCGGATCTGCAGGCCGCCGCGCCGTTCGTCAACGAAACCGGCTCCGACTCCAGCTCGCTGGACAACATGCTGGAGCTGCTGCTGGCGGGCGGGATGGATCTCATCCGCGCCATGCGCCTGCTGGTGCCGCCGGCCTGGCAGAACAACCCGGACATGGACGGCGATCTGCGCGCCTTCTTCGACTTCAACTCGATGCACATGGAGCCGTGGGACGGCCCGGCCGGCATCGTGATGTCCGACGGCCGCTACGCCGCCTGTAACCTCGATCGCAACGGCTTGCGCCCGGCGCGCTATGTGATCACCAAAGACAAGCTGATCACCTGCGCCTCCGAAGTCGGCATCTGGGATTACCAGCCGGATGAAGTGGTGGAAAAAGGCCGCGTCGGCCCCGGCGAGCTGATGGTGATCGACACCCGCAGCGGCCGCATCCTGCACTCGGCGGAAACCGACAACGATCTGAAAAGCCGCCACCCGTATAAAGAGTGGATGGAGAAAAACGTCAAACGTCTGGTGCCGTTCGAAGATCTGCCGGACGATCAGGTCGGCAGCCGCGAACTCGACGACGCGCAGCTCGAAACCTACCAGAAACAGTTCGGCTACAGCAGCGAAGAGCTGGATCAGGTGATCCGCGTGCTGGGCGAGATCGGCCAGGAAGCCACCGGTTCGATGGGCGACGATACCCCGTTCGCCGTGCTCTCCAGCCGGCCGCGCATCGTTTACGACTATTTCCGCCAGCAGTTCGCGCAGGTCACCAACCCGCCGATCGATCCGCTGCGCGAAGCGCACGTCATGTCGCTGGCCACCAGCATCGGCCGTGAAATGAACGTGTTCTGCGAAGCCGAAGGCCAGGCGCACCGCCTGAGCTTCAAATCGCCGATCCTGCTGTACTCCGATTTCAAACAGCTCACCACGCTGGAAGGCGAATACTATCGCGCCGAGACGCTCGATCTGACCTTCGATCCGCAGCAACAGGATCTGGAGCAGACCATTCGCGCCCTGTGCGACGAAGCGGAACGCAAGGTGCGCGAGGGCGTGGTGCTGTTGGTGCTGTCCGACCGCGCCATCGCGCCCGGCCGCCTGCCGGTCCCGGCCCCGATGGCGGTCGGCGCCGTGCAAACCCGCCTGGTGGAGAAAAGTCTGCGCTGCGACGCCAACCTGATTGTTGAAACCGCCAGCGCCCGCGATCCGCACCACTTCGCCGTGCTGCTCGGCTTCGGCGCGACCGCCATCTACCCGTACCTGGCCTATGAAACCCTGGCCAAGCTGGTGGACAGCCAGGCGATCGACAAGAAATACCGCGACGTGATGCTGAACTACCGCAACGGCATCAATAAAGGCCTGTACAAGATCATGTCCAAAATGGGCATCTCGACCATCGCCTCTTACCGCTGCTCCAAGCTGTTCGAAGCGGTCGGCCTGCATCGCGATCTGGCGGATCTGTGCTTCCAGGGCGTGGTCAGCCGCATCGGCGGCGCCAGCTTCAGCGACTTCCAGCAGGATCTGCAGAACCTTTCCAAGCGCGCCTGGCTGAAACGCAAACCGCTGGAGCAAGGCGGCCTGCTGAAATTCGTGCACGGCGGCGAATACCACGCCTACAACCCGGACGTGGTGAACTCGCTGCAAAAAGCGGTGCACAGCGGGGAATATAGCGACTATCAGGCCTACGCCAAGCTGGTGAACGAGCGGCCGGTCGCCATGCTGCGCGATCTGCTGGCCATCACGCCGAAAGGCGAACCGATCCCGGTCGATCAGGTTGAACCGGCGGAGTCGCTGTTCAAACGCTTCGACACCGCGGCGATGTCGATCGGCGCACTGAGCCCGGAAGCGCACGAGTCGCTGGCGATCGCCATGAACGGCCTCGGCGGCTTCTCCAACTCCGGCGAAGGCGGCGAAGATCCGGCGCGCTACCGCACCAACAAGGTGTCGCGCATCAAACAGGTGGCCTCCGGCCGCTTCGGCGTGACGCCGGCCTACCTGGTGAACGCCGACGTGATCCAGATTAAGGTGGCGCAGGGCGCCAAACCGGGCGAAGGCGGCCAGCTGCCGGGCGACAAGGTGACTCCGTACATCGCCAGACTGCGTTACTCGGTGCCGGGCGTAACGCTGATCTCCCCGCCGCCGCACCACGACATCTACTCGATCGAAGATCTGGCGCAGCTGATCTTCGACCTGAAGCAGGTCAACCCGAAAGCGGTGATCTCGGTGAAATTGGTTTCCGAGCCGGGCGTCGGCACCATCGCCACCGGCGTGGCGAAAGCCTATGCCGATCTCATCACCATCGCCGGTTACGACGGCGGCACCGGCGCCAGCCCGCTGTCCTCGGTGAAATACGCCGGCTGTCCGTGGGAACTGGGCCTGGTGGAAACCCAGCAGGCGCTGGTGGCCAACGGCCTGCGCCACAAGATCCGCCTGCAGGTGGACGGCGGCCTGAAAACCGGCGTCGACATCGTCAAGGCGGCGATCCTGGGCGCGGAAAGCTTCGGCTTCGGCACCGGGCCGATGGTGGCGCTGGGCTGTAAATACCTGCGCATCTGTCACCTCAACAACTGCGCGACCGGCGTTGCGACTCAGGACGACAAGCTGCGCCGCGATCACTACCACGGCCTGCCGGAACGCGTGACGAATTACTTCCAGTTTATCGCGCGTGAAACCCGCGAGATCATGGCGCAGCTTGGCGTGAGCCAACTGGTGGATCTGATCGGCCGCACCGAGTTCCTGACCGAGCTGGACGGCATTTCAGCCAAGCAGAACAAGCTGGATCTGTCGCCGCTGCTGAAAACCGCCACGCCACATCCGGGCAAAGCGGTGTACTGCACCGAAAGCAGCAACCCGGCGTTCGACAAGGGCCTGCTGAACAAAGAGCTGCTGGCGCAGGCGCAGCCGCATATCGAAGCGAAGCAGGGTAAAACCTTCTACTTCGACATTCGCAACACCGACCGCTCCGTGGGCGCCATGCTGTCCGGCGCTATCGCCGACGTGCACGGCGATCAGGGCATGGCGGCCGATCCGATCAAGGCGCACTTCTCCGGCACCGCCGGGCAGAGCTTCGGCGTCTGGAACGCCGGCGGCGTCGAGCTGACCCTGACCGGCGACGCCAACGACTATGTCGGCAAAGGCATGGCCGGCGGCAGCATCGCGGTGCGTCCGCCGATCGGCTCCGCCTTCCGCAGCCATGAAGCCAGCATCGTCGGCAACACCTGCCTGTACGGCGCCACCGGCGGCAAACTGTTCGCCGCCGGCCGCGCGGGCGAACGCTTCGCGGTGCGCAACTCCGGCGCCATCACCGTGGTGGAAGGCATCGGCGACAACGGCTGCGAATACATGACCGGCGGCATCGTCTGCGTGCTGGGTAAAACCGGCATCAACTTCGGCGCCGGCATGACCGGCGGCTTCGCCTACGTGCTGGACGAAGACGGCGAGTTCCGCAAGCGCGTGAACCCGGAGCTGGTGGAAGTGCTGGATGTCGATCAGCTGGCGATCCATGAGGAGCACCTGCGCGGCCTGATCACCGAACACGTGCAGGCGACCGGCTCTTCCCGCGCGGAAGAGATCCTGGCCAACTGGCCGGAGTGGGCACCGAAGTTCGCCCTGGTCAAACCGAAGTCCAGCGATGTCAAAGCGCTGTTGGGTCACCGTAGCCGTTCCGCAGCCGAGCTGCGGGTGCAGGCGCAGTAAGAGGTAGGTCATTAATGAGCCAGAACGTTTATCAATTTATCGACCTGCAGCGTGTTGATCCGCCAAAGAAACCGCTGAAGATCCGCAAAATCGAGTTCGTCGAGATCTACGAACCGTTTTCGGAAACCCAGGCCAAGGCCCAGGCGGACCGCTGTCTGTCCTGCGGCAACCCGTATTGCGAGTGGAAGTGCCCGGTGCACAACTACATCCCGAACTGGCTGAAGCTGGCCAACGAAGGCCGCATCATGGAAGCGGCGGACCTGGCGCATCAGACCAACAGCCTGCCGGAGGTGTGCGGCCGCGTGTGCCCGCAGGATCGCCTGTGCGAAGGCTCCTGCACCCTGAACGACGAATTCGGCGCGGTCACCATCGGCAATATCGAGCGCTACATCAGCGATAAGGCCATCGAAATGGGCTGGAAGCCGGACATGTCGCACGTGCAGCCGACCGGCAAGCGCGTGGCGATCGTCGGCGCCGGCCCTGCCGGGCTGGCCTGCGCTGACGTGTTGACCCGCAACGGCGTCAAGGCGGTGGTGTATGACCGTCATCCTGAGATCGGCGGCCTGCTGACCTTCGGTATCCCGGCCTTCAAGCTGGAAAAGGAAGTGATGGTCAAACGCCGCGGCATTTTCAGCGAGATGGGCATCGAGTTCCAGCTGAACACTGAAGTGGGCAAAGACGTCAGTATGGAGACCTTGCTGAGCGAGTACGATGCGGTATTCCTCGGCGTCGGCACCTATCAGTCGATGCGCGGCGGCCTGGAGAACGAGGAAGCGCAGGGCGTGTACGACGCGCTGCCGTTCCTGATCGCCAACACCAAGCAGCTGATGGGGTATGAAGCCGATCAGCACGAGCCTTACGTCAGCATGGAAGGCAAGCGGGTGGTGGTGCTGGGCGGCGGCGATACCGCCATGGACTGCGTGCGCACCTCGGTGCGCCAGGGCGCGACGCAGGTCATCTGCGCCTACCGCCGCGACGAAGCCAACATGCCGGGCTCCAAGCGCGAAGTGAAGAACGCCCGGGAAGAAGGGGTGGACTTCCAGTTCAACCTGCAGCCGCTGAGCATCGAACTGAACAGCGCCGGCCGCGTGGCCGGGGTGAAAATGGTGCGCACCCAGCTGGGCGCGCCGGATGCCAACGGCCGTCAGGCGGCGGAGCAGGTACCGGGTTCCGAACACGTGATCGACGCGGACGCGGTGGTGATGGCGTTCGGCTTCCGCCCGCACCGCATGGACTGGCTGGCGGCGCACGACGTGCAGCTCGATAAACAGGGCCGCATCCTGGCGCCGGAAGGTAGCGACAACGCGTTCCAGACCAGCAACCCGAAAATCTTCGCCGGCGGCGACGCGGTGCGTGGCTCCGACCTGGTGGTGACAGCGATCGCCGAAGGCCGCAAAGCGGCAGATGGCATCATGAACTACCTGGAAGTGTAAACCTTCCGTACCATCGGAGGCCCGGCATATTGCCGGGCCTCCGTTTTTAGCCTGCCACGCTTTGTCACTCCTCCCCCTCTCCTCACCGTCTCAACGCGCTATAGTATTGAGTTGGCACCATTGCGGGGCGCGGCTGCGCCTGACACCGAGATAAGGATAGCGAACATGAAATGCTCCATTTCCCTGTTGGCCGGCGCGCTGCTGGCCGTCAGTTTCAGCGCTTCAGCCATGGCGCTGGATTCGCAGGAGGTTGGTTACAATATCGAAGCGCGCGGCGCGCGGCCGGTCGTGGCTCAGTTAGGCAAGGCCGGGCAGTTCAACGCCGTGGAAAACAGCATCCGGCTGGGGGACGACAATTGGATTGCCCTGGCGCCCAAGCTGGCCGGCGGCGGCAATGCCGGCTTTACCGCCGGCATCAAATCGGCCCTCTCCGCCGCCCTGATCTACAATCCGGCGGCGGTGTTGCAGGCGCTCAACAAAGGCAACGATCTGCCGCTCAATGACATTTGCACCGCGCCGCCGGAAGTGCAAGGCGACACCGCCGTCACCAGTTTCCGCCAGCGCGCAACCCGCGCCTTGTCCACCGTGCGCGTAGGCGATCTCAGCGCGCCGCGCGATGCCTGCATTGCCGCCTTGAAAGGCTGATTCATTTCTGCCGGGCAAAAAAAAAGCACCCCATAGGGTGCTTTTTCGTTTGTTCGCGCGGGCTTATTTCACCACGCGCAGCGCCGGGCGGCCACCGCGCGGCGGCTGCGGCGGTTCGTCGTCCGGGCCGTTGTCTTCCGCGGTGTCCGGGCGATCGCCGTCGATCACCGACATCAGCGTTTCCGAAGGGATCGTCTCATTGTCCAGGCCTTCGAACACGCCTTCGCTCTCGTCGTAGGCGGCTTCCGGTTCGAACATCGTGCCGGCGCCGTTTTCACGCGCATAGATCGCCAACACGGCGGCCATCGGCACCGAAACCTGACGCGGCACGCCGCCGAAGCGCGCGTTGAACTGCACGTCTTCGTTGCCCAACGCCAGGTTGCCTACCGCGCGCGGTGCGATATTCAGCACGATCTGGCCGTCACGCGCGAACTCCATCGGCACCTGCACGTCCGGGCGAGTCACGTCGACCACCAGGTGCGGCGTCAGCTGGTTATCCAGCAGCCAGTCGTAGAACGCCCGCAGCAGATACGGGCGACGCGGCGTCATCTGAGACATGTCCATCGCGCTTAGCCCCGGGTCTGCAGGCGCATTTCACGCTCGGCTTCGGTCAGGGAAGCCAGGAAGGCGTCGCGTTCGAAGACGCGGGTCATGTAGCCTTTCAGCTCTTTGGAGCCGGCACCGCTCAATTCGATACCCAGCTGCGGCAGACGCCACAACAGCGGCGCCAGGTAGCAATCCACCAGGCTGAACTCTTCGCTCATGAAATACGGCGTCTGACCGAAGATCGGCGCGATCGCCAGCAGCTCTTCACGCAGTTGGCGACGGGCGGATTCCGCTTCCTGACCGCTGCTCTTCTCGATCTTGTCCATCAGCGAGTACCAGTTCTTCTCGATGCGCAGCATCATCAGACGGCTCTCGCCACGGGCAACCGGGTAAACCGGCATCAGCGGCGGGTGCGGGAAACGCTCATCCAGGTATTCCATGATGATGCGGGATTCATACAGGGTCAGTTCGCGATCGACCAGCGTAGGCACCGTCTGGTAAGGGTTGAGGTCAATCAGATCTTGCGGCAGGTTATCCATTTCGACCTGCTCGATCTCGACGCTGACACCTTTCTCCGCCAGTACGATGCGTACTTGATGGCTAAAAATGTCGGTCGGGCCAGAGAACAGCGTCATTACCGAACGTTTGTTGGCAGCGACAGCCATGAAAACCTCCAAGTTATCTAGAAAATACTGCGAATAGCCAACTGACAGGCTGCTATCCTGAATAATCTTGCCGCAGGCCGGCAGCACGCAGCGCGACCCGAGCCCATGAAAAACCGGCCCAGGGGGTCAACTGCACGGCGAACAGGCGCAAAAGTGGGTGATAGTTTACCAGATTTTGCTTGTTTTGTGGGGGCGGTGCGGCGAATTCATGTTGAATTGTCTGATATGCCACAGATTTTAGTCGGGGATGGCGGATTTCAGGCATAAAAAAACCCGGTGAAGCACCGGGTTTTTTGCGTAAATCGCACTGCCGAAGCAGCGAAAATTAACGCTTGGAGAACTGCGGACGACGACGTGCTTTACGCAGACCGACTTTCTTACGTTCAACCTGACGAGCGTCACGGGTGACGAAGCCAGCTTTACGCAGTTCAGAACGCAGAGTCTCATCGTATTCCATCAGTGCACGGGTGATACCGTGACGGATAGCGCCAGCTTGACCGGAGATACCACCACCTTTAACGGTGATGTACAGATCCAGTTTGCCAACCATGTCGACCAGTTCCAGCGGCTGACGAACTACCATGCGGGCAGTTTCGCGACCGAAGTACTGTTCCAGGCTGCGCTGGTTGATAACGATGTTACCGTTGCCCGGCTTGATGAAGACGCGAGCGGCGGAGCTTTTGCGGCGACCAGTGCCGTAGTATTGATTTTCAGCCATTGCCATTAATCCCGATTAAATGTCCAGAACTTGCGGTTGCTGTGCCGCGTGATTGTGCTCGGTGCCCGCGTAAACTTTCAGTTTACGGAACATAGCACGACCCAGCGGGCCCTTTGGCAGCATGCCTTTAACCGCGATTTCAATCACGCGCTCAGGACGGCGGGCAATCATCTCTTCAAAGGTCGCTTGCTTGATACCACCGATGTGGCCGGTGTGGTGGTAGTACACTTTGTCTGTACGCTTGTTGCCGGTTACAGCAACTTTGTCAGCGTTCAGAACGATGATGTAATCACCGGTATCCACGTGCGGGGTGTATTCCGCTTTATGCTTGCCGCGCAGGCGACGAGCCAGTTCAGTAGCGAGACGGCCTAAAGTTTTACCATCTGCATCAACAACGTACCAGTCGCGTTTTACGGTTTCTGGTTTAGCTGTAAAAGTTTTCATTAGAAAGCTTACCCAATAATTAGTTACACGTTGGTGAACACCCAAACGCTCGAAAACAGTTGAGGCTCACACGACCATACAAGTCCAGCAAACCTACCCCTTCGAATAGCCATTGCCGGCACTATAAAGTTTTTGGGAAAAAAAACTTTGTTGTAACGTGGGGTCGCAAGATTATAGAGAAGTCGCTCACAAAGATCGAACGGTTTTTGAATGGAAAATAAATTTATCGCCGGCGGCAGGCAACCGGCGATAGGCCCGGCGGACTCAGGGCAGATGCGGCAGCTTGAGGTACTCTTCGCTCTGCATTTCCTGCAGGCGCGACAGGCAGCGCTGGTACTCGAACTTAAGCCGTTCCCCCTGGTAGATCTCGAACATCGACGCCTCGGCGCCGATCACCAGCTTGACGTGCCGCTCGTAGAATTCGTCCACCAGCGCCAGGAAACGGCGCGCGGTATTCTCTTTCAGCGGCCCCATCACCTGCACATTATACAGGATCACGCTGTGATACAGCCGCGACAGCGCAATGTAATCCAGCTGGCTGCGCGCCTCTTCGCACAGCGTGTGGAAATCCACCGCCAGCACGCCGTCCACCGAACGAATGGCCTGCAGCGGCCGATGGTTGATCTGCAGCACCGGCGCCTCCTCCCCCGCCTTGCCCGCCAGTTTGACGAACATCCGATCCAGGGTCGCGCGCGTCTGGTCGTTCAGCGGCGTCAGATAGAGGTGAGCCTGGGTCAGGGTGCGCAGACGATAGTCGATGCCGGCGTCGACGTTCATCACGTCGCAGAACTCGTTGATCAGATCGATAGCCGGCAGGAAACGCGCCCGCTGCAGGCCGTTGCGATACAGATCGTCCGGCGGGATGTTCGACGTGGCCACCAGCGTGATGCCGCGGGCGAACAGCGCCTGCAGCAGCGTGGCCAGCAGCATGGCGTCGGTGATGTCAGAAACGAAGAATTCGTCGAAGCACAATACGTCGGTTTCGGCCTTGAAGCCGTCGGCGACGATGTCCAGTGGGTTTTCCCGCCCTTGCAGTTCGGTCAGCTCTTCATGCACCCGCAGCATGAAGCGGTGGAAGTGCAGACGCATTTTGCGATCGCCCGGCAGGCTGTGGAAGAAGATGTCCATCAACCAGGTTTTGCCGCGCCCGACGCCGCCCCACATATACAGCCCCTGCACCGGGCGCTGCGGCGCCGTTTCGCCGCCTTTGCCCAGCAAACGGCTGAGCTTGCCGCGCAGCCCGCCGGCCGGCGCGCTCACCGCCGGTTTTTGCAGCAAGGCCTGATAAATGCGATCCAGTTGAGTGACGGCCCGGCGTTGAACCTCATCGGCCTGATATTCCCCCGCCTCCAGCGCCTGCTGATAGCGAGATAACGGTGATAGTGCCTGCATCTGTTCGATGTTCCCTAAGAACGCTTAGAAATTATTTAGCCAACGTTGGCGGCAAGTTGATGCCGATTCGCACCGTTATCGCCACAAATGCCCGCTGCGGGCGCCGCTGAAAACCCTGTAAACACTGGGTGGAAGCGCATCAGGATTCCACTCTGACAAGGTTAACGGTTATAGTGGATATTATTAAGTGAAAAATCCCTGCGGAACAACGAAGTCAAAATAGGAGTCATCATGACCTGGGAGTATGCGCTGATTGGTTTGGTCGTCGGTATCGTGATTGGTGCGGTGGCGATGCGTTTTGGCAACCGTAAATTACGTCAACAACAAGTCCTGCAGAACGAGCTGGACAAGAGCAAAACCGAGCTGGAAGAGTACCGTCAGGAGCTGGTCGGTCACTTTGCCCGCAGCGCCGAGCTGCTGGACAACATGGCGCGCGATTATCGTCAGCTGTATCAGCATATGGCGAAAAGCTCCAACAACCTGCTGCCGGATCTGCCGATGCAGGAGAACCCGTTCCGCTATCGCCTGACCGAAGCGGAAGCGGACAACGATCAGGCGCCGGTGGAAATGCCGCGCGACTATTCTGAAGGGGCCTCCGGCCTGCTGCGCGGCCAAAGCGCGCGCCGCGACTGATATCCCTTCTTCACCCGCGGGGCCACCCGCGGGTTTAACCCCGTTTGTACCTTATTGACCTTCCTTCGCATTACCTTTACTGAACTTTGCACGCAAATTCACGGTCTTACCCTTCACTATGACAAGGTGATTGCCTTATCATCAAATTTTCATCGGCAGGTATTGAGAGAGTTATCATCAATGAAGAAAAAGTCGTTAATTCTTAGTGCATTGGCAATGAGCCTCGGCCTGGCGCTCAGCGCCGCACCGGTGGCCAACGCGGCCCTGCCCGTCGCCGTTCAGGGGCAGCCGCTGCCGAGCCTGGCGCCGATGCTGGAAAAAGTCTTGCCCGCCGTCGTGAGCGTGCATGTCGCCGGCACCCAGGTGCAGCGTCAACAGCTGCCGGAAGAGTTCAGACGCTTCTTCGGCCCCAATTTCCCCGGTCAGCAGCAGAGCTCCCGCCCGTTTGAAGGGCTGGGCTCCGGCGTCATCATCGACGCTGCCAAAGGCTACGTGCTGACCAACAACCACGTCATCAACAACGCCGATAAAATCCGCGTGCAGTTGAACGACGGCCGCGAACTGGACGCCAAACTGGTCGGCCGCGATGAGCAATCCGACATCGCCCTGCTGCAGCTCAGCGACACCAAAAACCTGACCGCCATCAAGATGGCCGATTCCGATCAGCTGCGCGTCGGCGACTTCGCCGTGGCGGTCGGCAACCCGTTTGGCCTGGGCCAAACCGCCACCTCCGGCATCATCTCGGCATTGGGCCGCACCGGCCTGAATCTGGAAGGGCTGGAAAACTTCATTCAGACCGACGCCTCGATCAACCGCGGCAACTCCGGCGGCGCGTTGGTTAACCTGAACGGCGAGCTGATCGGCATCAATACCGCCATTCTGGCGCCGAGCGGCGGCAACGTCGGCATCGGCTTCGCCATTCCGAGCAATATGGCGCAGAACCTGAGCCAGCAGCTGATCGAATTCGGCGAAGTGAAACGCGGCCTGCTCGGCATCAAGGGCAGTGAAATGACCCCGGACATGGCTAAAGCCTTCAACACCGACGCGCAGCGCGGCGCCTTCGTCAGCGAAGTGCTGCCGAAATCCGCCGCCGCCAAGGCCGGCATCAAAGCCGGGGATATTCTGGTTTCCGTCGACGGCAAGCCGGTGAACAGCTTCGCCGAACTGCGCGCCAAGGTCGGCACCACCGCGCCGGGCAAAACCCTCAAGGTGGGCCTGCTGCGCGACGGCAAACCGCAGGAAGTCTCGGTCACGCTGGACAACAGCGAGAGCGCCTCGACCAATGCCGAAACGCTGTCGCCGGCGCTGCAGGGGGTTTCCCTCAGCAACGGCGCGCTGCCGAGCGGCGACAAGGGCGTGAAGGTGGAGAACGTGGATAAAGGCTCGACGGCGGCGCAAATCGGCCTGCAAAAAGGCGACGTGATCATCGGCGTCAACCGCCAGCGCGTGGACAGCATCACCGCGCTGCGCAAGGTGCTGGAAGCCAAACCGCCGGTGATGGCGCTCAATATCGTGCGCGGTAACGAAACCATTTATCTGCTGCTGCGTTAATTTGTGCAAAAACCGGGCTCGGTGACATACTGCGCCCGGTTAACTCATGCTATCCTCCGAACATCGTTCACCACACCACGAAAACTCCATGTTTGCTAAGCTCTTGCGTTCTGTCGTTATCGGTCTCATCGTTGCCGGCCTGCTGTTGGCCGCTCTGCCCGTGCTGCGCTCTTCCAACGGCCTGTTTGCAGAGAAAACCGAGAATACCAGCGACGAAACGCCGGTGAGCTACAACAAAGCGGTGCGCCGCGCCGCGCCCGCCGTGGTGAACATCTACAACCGCAACCTGAACGGCGCCGCCAACGTGCTGTCGCTCGGTTCCGGCGTGATCATGAACGAACGCGGCTATATCATCACCAACCGCCACGTGATCAAAGACGCTCAGCAGATCACCGTGGTGTTGCAGGATGGCCGCCGCTACGAAGCGCTGCTGGTCGGCTCCGACGGCCTGACCGATTTGGCGGTGCTGAAGATCGATCCCGGCAACCTGCCGGTGATCCCGACCAATAAAAATCGCGTTGCCCACGTCGGCGACGTGGTGCTGGCAATCGGCAACCCGTACAACCTGGGGCAGACCGTGACTCAGGGCATCCTCAGCGCCACCGGGCGCATCAGTATGAGCACCACCGGCCGGCAGACATTCCTGCAGACCGATGCCTCAATCAACCGCGGCAACTCCGGCGGCGCGCTGGTCAACTCGCTGGGCGAGCTGATCGGCATCAATACCCTGACCTATGACAAAATCACCGACGGCGAAACGCCGGAAGGCCTCGGCTTCGCCATTCCGATCGAACTGGCTACCAAAATCATGGACAAGCTGATCCGCGACGGCCGCGTGATCCGCGGCTATTTCGGCATTCAGGGTAAGGAGATCATTCCGCTGCGTTCCTCCAATTCCGGCATCGATCGCCTGCAGGGCATCATCGTGACCGAAATCACGCCGAACGGCCCGGCGAGCAGCGCCGGTTTCCAGATCAACGACATCATCATCAACGTGGATAACAAACCGGCGGTGTCCGTGCTGGAGACCATGGATCAGGTGGCGGAGATCAGGCCGGGCACCGAGATACCGGTTATCGTGCTGCGCGACGGCAAACGCATTACGTTGAAAATGACGGTGGGCGAATTCCCGGAAGACAATAATTAAAAAAGGGCCGGCATTGATAGCCGGCCCTTTGATTTTCATCCTGCCGACGCAGCCGCGCCGGCGCTAATGACTTACTCGCCTTTCACGCGCTCGATGTTAGCACCCAGCGCGCGCAGCTTGTCTTCAATACGCTCATAGCCGCGATCGATGTGGTAGATGCGATCGACGACGGTCACGCCGTCGGCGATGCAGCCGGCGATCACCAGGCTGGCGGAAGCGCGCAGATCGGTCGCCATCACCTGAGCGCCGGACAGCTGTTCAACGCCGTGGCAGATCACGGTGTTGCTCTCGATTTCCGCGTGCGCACCCATGCGGATCAGTTCCGGCACGTGCATGAAGCGGTTTTCGAAGATGGTCTCGGTGATGACGCCGGTGCCTTCCGCCACCAGGTTCAGCAGGCTGAACTGGGCCTGCATGTCGGTCGGGAAGCCCGGGTGCGGCGCGGTGCGCACGGTAACCGCTTTCGGGCGTTTGCCGTGCATGTCCAGGCTGATCCAGTCCTCGCCCACTTCGATATCGGCACCGGCTTCGCGCAGCTTGGCCAGCACCGCATCCAGCGTGTCCGGACGGGTGTTGCGGCACATCACTTTGCCGCCGGAAACCGCGGCGGCGATCAGGAAGGTGCCGGTCTCGATGCGGTCAGGCAGCACGCGGTACACGCCGCCGCCCAGACGCTCGACGCCCTCGATAGTGATCTTGTCGCTGCCGGCGCCGCTGATCTTCGCGCCCAGCGTATTGAGGAAGTTGGCGGTATCGACAATTTCCGGCTCACGCGCGGCGTTCTCGATAACGGTGGTGCCGGTCGCCAGGGTCGCGGCGCTCATGATGGTCACGGTCGCGCCCACGCTCACCTTGTCCATGACGATGTGCGCGCCCTTCAGGCGGCCCTCGACGGACGCTTTGACGTAGCCTTCTTCCAGCTTGATCTCGGCACCCAACTGCTCGAGGCCGGTGATGTGCAGATCGACCGGACGCGCGCCGATCGCACAGCCGCCCGGCAGGGAAACCTGACCGCGGCCGAAACGCGCCACCAGCGGCCCCAGCGCCCAGATGGAAGCACGCATGGTTTTCACCAGATCATAAGGGGCGCAGAACTCGTTCACGCCGCTGGCGTCCACGAAGACCGAACCGTTGCGCTCAATCTTGGTACCCAACTGGTTGAGTAGTTTAATGGTGGTGTCGATGTCCTTCAGCTTGGGGACATTCTGCAGCTCGACCGGCTCTTCCGCCAACAGGGCGGCGAACAGGATCGGCAGGGCGGCGTTTTTGGCCCCGGAAATAGACACTTCACCGCTCAGGCGGGTCCGACCCTGCACACGAAATTTATCCATCTGACTACTCTCTGTTATCTAATCTGAAGCTGCCCGCCCGGCAGGGCAAACAGCCTTAAAATCCGTTGAGTTTGCGGTCT
Source organism: Serratia sp. CY29653 (assembly GCF_052169255.1). Classification (NCBI taxonomy): domain Bacteria; kingdom Pseudomonadati; phylum Pseudomonadota; class Gammaproteobacteria; order Enterobacterales; family Yersiniaceae; genus Serratia; species Serratia sp. CY29653. The sequence continues at coordinate 251,053 of NZ_JBJNLC010000003.1, forward strand.
CGCTGCCACTCTTCAGGGGTGTACGCCTTGATAGACAAGGCATGAATGCGGTTGTCCGCAATGTATTCCATCAGCGGTGCGTAAACCGTCTGCTGTTTTTTGACGCGGCTCATGCCGGCGAACAATTCGCCGACCACGATCGCCTGAAAATGGCTGCCGTCGCCCGTCACATGTACTTCATCCAGTGCCAATGCCTGCATCAGCACGTCTTTAATCTCGTTGGTTTCCATAGTATCCAGTTCTGCCGCTAAAGGATCATAAACAGCCTAGTATCTTAGTGGAATACGATGTTTTCTTAAACTAAAGAAAAAGCCCCTGCATAACAGGGGCTTTGTATCGTTTTACCACGTAAGGGCGGCGTAAAACGCCGCTAACCGGCGGTATCGACAGGCATTATCGCCTGCAGGTTGTAGAGCGCAATCAGCGTTTTCAGGCGCTCGGTGGCGCCGAAAATTTTCAGCGCGACGCCGCGCTCGCGCTGCTCTTCCTGCAGATGCAGCAACAGCGCCAGCCCGGCGGAGTCTACGCGCTGCAGTTGCGCCACGTCGATCGCGGTTTTATCCGCCATCAGCGCGTCGCGCTGCCGCCACAGCGGCTGCAGCGTTTCCCGGTCCAGTTCACCGCGCAGGATCAGCGTCTGCTGCTCTGATTCGAAGCTGAGCGCTGCCGACATCAGTTTTTCTTGTCCAGCGTGATAGGCTGCGCGGCGGTGGCCTGCAGCTGTTTGGTCAGGCCGTCGATGCCCTGAGTACGCAGCGTAGACGCCCACTCGTTCTGCTTGGTGGTGATCATGCTGACGCCTTCGGCGATCATGTCATAGGCCTGCCAGTAGCCGGTTTTGCTGTTCTTGCGCCATTGGAAATCCAGACGCACCGGCGGGCGGCCGCCGTTGTCGATGATGGTGACGCGAATGGCCACGATGTCAGCATTGCCCAGCGGCTGTTCAGGCGCGATCTGGTAAGTCTGGCCGTGGTACATCGCCAGCGCCTGGCCGTAAGCCTGCTCCAGGTAAGCCTGGAAGGCGGTGAAGTAAGCTTCGCGCTGTGCAGGCGTCGCCTCTTTATAGTAACGGCCCAGCACCAGCGCGCCGGCGTATTTCACCTGCACGAACGGCATCAGTTCCTGATGCACGATGGAGCGCAGGTAGTTCGGGTCCTGCTTGATCTTCGGCTGTTCATTCTTCAAACGGCTGAAGGTCTTCTGCGCCGCTTCTTGCATCATGCTGTAAGGATTGGTTTGGTCGGCTGCGCTCGCCAGCGGTGCAACCACCAGCAGAGCCACCATCAGTAAACGTTTAAACATGCAGGTATCCTCTCTTAATGATTTGGAACAGCGGGTTGCGGTGCGGCGCCGGCAGCCGGCTCAGCGGCCGCGTCTCCCGGTTTGGCGCTGTCCTGACCGCCGCTTTTATACAGGAACTGGCCGATCAGGTCTTCCAGAACCATGGCTGATTTGGTGTCCTGAATGGTGCCGCCGTCTTTCAGGATGGCGGTGCCCATATCAGGATCTTCGAAGCCCACGTTAAGCGCCAGATATTGCTCGCCCAGCAGGCCGGAGGTGCGGATCGCCAGCGAGCTGGTATCCGGGATTTGGTCGTACTTTTTCTGGATATCCAGCGCCACGCGCGGCGTGTAGGTTTTCGAATCGAGTTCGATGTCCGCCACGCGGCCGATCACCACGCCGCCAATTTTCACCGGCGAACGCGGCTTCAGGCCGCCGATGTTGTCGAACGTCGCGTAAATGCGGTAGGTCGGCTCGCTGCCGATCGATTTAAGGTTCGCCACCTGCAGGCAGATAAACACGATGGCGCACAGCGCAATCAGCATAAATGCCCCAACCCAGATTTCACTCTTCTTCGTTTGCATCGAATCAATTCCCAAACATCAGTGCTGTCAGCACGAAATCCAATCCCAACACCGCCAGTGACGAATGCACCACGGTACGCGTCGTCGCCCGGCTAATCCCTTCAGAGGTAGGCACGGCGTCGTACCCGTTGAAAATGGCAATCCAGGTTACGGTAATGGCGAATACCACGCTTTTGATCAGGCAGTTGAGCAGATCTTTTTTCCACTCTACGGCGCCCTGCATCGCCGACCAGAAGAAGCCGCTGTCGATGCCCTTCCAGTCCACGCCGACCACCGAGCCGCCCCAGATGCCGATCGCCACGAAAATGATGGTCAACAGCGGCATGCTGATCAGCCCCGCCCAGAAGCGCGGCGCCACGATGCGCCGCAGCGGATCGACCGCCATCATCTCCAGGCTGGAGATCTGCTCCGTCGCCTTCATCAGGCCGATTTCCGCCGTCAGCGCGGAACCGGCGCGGCCGGCGAACAGCAGCGCCGTCACCACCGGCCCCAGCTCGCGCAGCAGCGACAGCGCCACCATCATGCCGAGGCTGGCCTCGGCGCTGTAGGTGGTGAGCACGATATAGCCCTGCAGGCCCAGCACCATGCCGATGAACAGCCCGGAGACCATGATGATCAGCAGCGACTGCACGCCGACGCTGTAGAGCTGTTTCAACAACAGCGGCCACTGCTTGCCGGGTTCCGGCCGGCCAATCAACGCGTTGAACAGCATCAACCCGGCGCGGCCGAAGCTGGCGCTGGTGTTGATGCCACTGCGCCCCAACGACGCTAACGCTCTTAATAACATGAGCTTATTTACTCCCTAAGCCTAGCAGTTCGGTCTGATAATCCCCGGCCGGATAGCGGAACGGCACCGGCCCATCCGCTATACCATCCAGAAACTGGCGCACGCGCGCATCAGGATTGTTCTGCAATTGCTGCGTGGTGCCTTCGGCGATCACCCGGTGATCGGCCACGATATAGGCGTAGTCGGCGATGCTCAGCACCTCCGGCACGTCGTGCGACACCACGATGCAGGTAATGCCCAGCGCATGGTTCAGCTCATCGATCAGCTTGACCAGCACCCCCATGGTGATCGGATCCTGGCCGACGAAAGGTTCGTCGAACATGATCATCTCAGGGTCCAGCGCGATCGCGCGCGCCAACGCCGCCCGGCGCGCCATGCCGCCGGAAAGCTCATTGGGCATCAGCTGGGCCGCGCCGCGCAGCCCCACCGCTTCCAGCTTCATCAGCACCGTGCTGCGCAGCAGGGGTTCAGGCAGGTTGCTGTGCTCGCGCAGCGGGTAGGCCACGTTTTCGAATACGGTCAAATCGGTAAACAGTGCGCCCGACTGGAACAGCATGCTCATCTTTTTGCGCGCGTCGTATAACTGACGGCGGGACAACGCGGGAATGTTGTCGCCGTCGAACCAAATCTCCCCGCTGTCCGGCGCCAACTGGCCGCCGATCAGGCGCAGCAGCGTGGTTTTGCCGATGCCCGATGGCCCCATGATCGCCGTGACCTTACCGCGAGGCACCGTCAGGTTGATGTCTTCAAATATCCGTCGATCGCCGCGCGAGAAGCTCATGTCGCGCACTTCGACCAAATTATCTGCCTTTTGGAGCATGTTAATGGACCCTTTACGACTCATCTTTTGCTGAATCTACCCGTGATGTTAAAGCAATGGGCGCAATCCGTCTCATCTTTACAAAAACTTACTGCCATTTCGCAACCAATGGTGCCATTGGTTTTACTTTTCCGCGCCACCCGGTCAAAATTGGCGCCATAACGAAAAAAAACGAAACTGTTCAACTATTAGCCGGGAAAAACCGTTGCTGCGGCTCACGCGCGCGCAACGGAGGGCAAGCAATACCGCCGCATTGACGGCTTTAACCAACGAACCGGGATAATACCCGACAAAGGACCCTGCATGTTTCTCGCGATAGCATTATTAATCGTTGGTTTATTTCTACTGGTGTATGGTGCAGACCGCTTAGTTTATGGTGCTGCCGTGATTTCCCGCTCGCTCGGCGTCCCGCCGTTGATCATCGGCATGACCATCGTCGGCATCGGCACTTCGCTGCCGGAGCTGATCGTGTCCACCACCGCCGCGCTGAACGGGCAGATAGATATGGCCGTTGGCAACGTATTAGGTTCCAACATCACCAACATCTTATTGATCCTGGGTGTGGCGGCGCTGATTCACCCGCTGGCCGCGCGTTCCGAGATACTGCGGCGCGAACTGCCGTTGATGTTAGCGGTCACAGTATTGTGCGGTTTCGTGTTGATGGACGGCACCCTGAGCAGGCTGGACGGCGTGCTGCTGCTGGCCGCCGCCGCCGGCTTCATCCTGCTGATGCTGAAAATCGCCCGGCTGGCGCAGCGCGAGGGCAGCGACAGCCTGACCATGGAGCAGATCGCCGAGCTGCCGCAGGACAGCAGCAACACCGTGGCGGTGCTGTGGCTGGTGCTGGCGTTTATCATTCTGCCGCTCTCTTCCAGAATGGTGGTCGATAACGCGACGGTGATTGCGCACTATTTCGGCCTGAGCGAACTGGTGGTCGGCTTGACCATTATCGCCATCGGCACCAGCCTGCCCGAATTGGCTACCTCCATCGCCGGGGCGCTGAAGGGCGAGGATGATATGGCGATTGGAAATATCATCGGCTCCAATATTTTCAACACGGTGATCGTGCTGGGCGTCCCCGCCCTGCTGTCGCCGGGCAGCGTAGACGCCGCCGCCTTCCAGCGCGATTACTGGGTGATGCTGGCGGCCAGCGTGCTGCTGAGCGTACTGTGCATCGGCCGCAAGCATCGCATCGGTCACCTGGCGGGCGCTCTGTTATTATGTGGCTTTATTGCGTATCTTGCGGTGCTGTTCTTTAACCCTTTCAGTACTTTCGGCTAAACCGACGGGAATGAGTATGTCGAACATTGAGTTGCAACCGGGCTTCGATTTTCAGCAGGCCGGCAAAGAAGTGCTTCAGATAGAGCGTGAAGGGCTGGCTCAGCTCGACAGCTACATCAACGCAGACTTCACCCGCGCCTGCGAAACGATCGCCGCCTGCGGCGGCAAAGTGGTGGTGATGGGCATGGGCAAATCCGGCCATATCGGCTGCAAGATCGCCGCGACCTTCGCCAGCACCGGCACCCCCTCATTCTTCGTTCACCCGGCGGAGGCCAGCCATGGCGATTTGGGCATGGTCACCCCACAGGACATCGTGCTCGCCATCTCCAACTCCGGCGAGTCCAGCGAGATCCTGGCGCTGATCCCGGTATTGAAACGCCAGCAGATCACCCTCATCTGTATGACCAACAATCCGGAAAGCTCGATGGGCAAGGCGGCGGATATCCACCTGTGCATCAAGGTGCCGCAGGAAGCCTGCCCGCTGGGGCTGGCGCCGACCACCAGCACCACCGCCACGCTGGTGATGGGCGATGCGCTGGCCGTCGCGCTGCTGAAGGCGCGCGGTTTCACGCAGGAAGATTTCGCGCTGTCGCATCCGGGCGGCGCACTCGGCCGCAAACTGCTGCTGCGGGTTAGCGATATCATGCACAGCGGCGACGAAATGCCCCACGTCAGCGCCGACGCCTCGTTGCGCGACGCGCTGCTGGAAATTACCCGCAAAAATCTGGGCCTGACGGTTGTCTGCGACGATTTGATGAAAATCGCCGGCATCTTCACCGACGGCGACCTGCGCCGGGTGTTCGACATGGGCATCAACCTTCACGAGGCGAAGATCGCCGATGTCATGACGCCGGGCGGCGTACGGGTGCGCCCCAACATCCTGGCGGTCGATGCATTGAACCTGATGCAACAACGCCACATCACCGCGCTGCTGGTTGCCGATGGCGACCAGTTGCTGGGTGTGGTACATATGCATGACATGCTGCGCGCCGGCGTCGTTTAATTAAGGAATAGAACGGAATGGGTATGGTAGAAACCTGCTACGGGCCGGTAGAACAAGAGGTTATGGCGCGTGCCGGGAACATCCGCCTGTTGATTTGCGACGTTGACGGCGTGCTGTCGGACGGCCTGATCTTCATGGGCAACAACGGTGAAGAATTGAAAGCGTTCAACGTGCGCGACGGCTACGGCATCCGCTGCTTGAAAACCTCGGACATCGAGGTGGCGATCATCACCGGTCGCTCCGCCAAGCTGCTGGAAGACCGCGCGCAGACGCTCGGTATCACCCATCTGTATCAGGGGCAATCCGATAAGCTTTTGGCCTTCCGCGAACTGTTGGATAAACTGTCGTTAACGGCGGATCAGGTCGCCTATATCGGCGATGACCTGATCGACTGGCCGGTGATGGCGCAGGTCGGCCTGGCGGTCGCGGTGGCGGACGCCCACCCGCTGCTGACGCCGCGCGCCCACTACGTCACCCGCATTGCCGGCGGCCGCGGCGCGGTGCGCGAACTGTGCGACATCATTCTTTTGGCTCAAAATAAGCTGGAGGACGCCAAAGGGCTGTCGATATGAGTAAAACCAAACTGTGGATCACCATCCTGTTGACGGTGATCGTTCTGGCGCTGATCGGCTGGAACATGACGGACTTCAGCGACGACACGGCCCCTGGCCCGGTCAACGATCAGGATCCGACCTACCAGAGCCAGCACACGGTCACCGTGGTGTACAACCCGGCCGGCAAGCTGAATTACAAACTGGTGGCGGAAGACGCGAAGTATTACACCGCCGGCGAGCTGAGCTGGTTCACCCAGCCGGTGATGACGCTGTTCGATGAGAATGCGGTGGCCACCTGGTCAGTTCGCGCCGATCGCGCCAAACTGACTAAAGACCGGATGCTGTATCTGTATGGTCACGTCGAGGTAAACAGCCTGACCACCACCTCGCAGCTGGAAAAAATTAAGACGGACAACGCTCAGGTAAACCTGGTCACCCAGGACGTCACCTCCGATGACGAAGTCACGATTTACGGGACCAATTTTACCTCTAACGGCATGAAAATGCGTGGGAACCTGCGGACCAAAACCGCTGAGCTGATTGATAAGGTTAAGACCAACTATGAAATTCAGAACCAAAAACCAACTCCGTAACCTGTTGCTCGGCAGCTTAGTTTTGGCCGCCAGCGCCCCCGCTCTGGCGCTGAAATCCGACTCCAGCCAGCCGGTCAGCATCGACTCGCTCAAGCAGTCGTTGGACATGCAGAGCAACGTCAGCACCTTCACCGACAACGTGGTGATCAAGCAAGGCACCATCGATATTCGCGCCGACAAGGTGGTGGTCACCCGCCCGGGCGGAGATCAGAATAAGACCTATATTGAAGCGTTCGGCAACCCGGTAACCTTCTACCAGATGCAGGACAGCGGCAAGCCGGTCAAAGGCCACGCGCAGAAAGTGCGTTACGACGTGGCGACCCAGCTGGTGACCCTGACGGGCAACGCCTATCTGGAGCAGCTCGACAGCAACGTGAAAGGCGATCGCATCACCTATCTGGTGCAACAGCAGCAAATGCAGGCGTTTAGCGACAAAGGCAAACGCGTGACAACGGTTCTGGTACCGTCGCAGTTGCAAGACAAAAACGAGCAGAAAAAGAGTAACTAATCACTTATGGCAACACTCATCGCAGAAAACCTGGCGAAAGCCTACAAGGGCCGTAAAGTTGTCGAAGACGTCAGCCTGAAAGTGAAATCCGGCGAGATCGTCGGCCTGCTCGGGCCGAACGGCGCCGGTAAAACCACCACCTTCTACATGGTGGTCGGCATCGTGCCGCGCGACGCCGGGCGCATCGTGATCGACGAAGAAGACATCAGCCTGCTGCCGCTGCACGCCCGCGCGCGCCGCGGCATCGGTTACCTGCCGCAGGAAGCGTCGATCTTCCGCCGCCTGAGCGTGTACGACAACCTGATGGCGGTGCTGGAGATTCGCCCCGACCTCACCAGCGAACAGCGTGAAGACCGCGCCAAGGAGCTGATGGAAGAGTTCCATATCTCCCATCTGCGCGACAGCCTCGGCCAGGCGCTGTCCGGCGGTGAGCGTCGCCGCGTCGAAATCGCCCGCGCGCTGGCGGCCAACCCGAAATTCATACTGCTGGACGAACCCTTCGCCGGGGTGGATCCGATCTCCGTTATCGATATCAAAAAAATCATCGAGCACCTGCGTGACAGCGGCCTGGGCGTGCTGATCACCGACCACAACGTGCGCGAGACGCTGGACGTGTGTGAACGCGCCTACATCGTCAGCCAGGGCAAACTGATTGCCCACGGCACGCCGGATGCTATTCTGGCCGACGAGCAGGTTAAACGCGTTTATCTGGGCGAAGAGTTCCGCCTCTAAGCGCCGGCGCGCCCTGTGGGGCGACACCGTTAACGGAAGTAGACAGAAAACTATGAAGCAAGGTTTGCAACTCAGGCTCAGCCAACAGCTGGCCATGACTCCTCAGCTCCAGCAGGCGATCCGCCTGCTGCAGTTGTCCACGCTTGAGCTTCAGCAAGAGATCCAGCTGGCGCTGGAGAGCAATCCGCTGCTTGAACAGACCGATCTGCACGACGAAATCGACGCCAAAGAAACCCAGGAGACCGAGGGGCTCGATACCCGCGAGGCGCTGGAACAGAAAGACATGCCGGAAGAGCTGCCGCTGGACGCCACCTGGGATGAGATCTACACCGCCGGCACGCCGTCCGGCACCGGCACCGACTACAGCGACGACGAACTGCCGGTCTATCAGGGCGAGACCACCCAAACGCTGCAGGATTACCTGATGTGGCAGGTGGATCTGACGCCGTTCTCCGATACCGACGCCGCCATCGCCACCTCCATCGTCGACGCGGTGGACGACACCGGCTATCTCACCGTGCCGCTGGAAGACATTCTGGAAAGCCTGGGCGACGAGAACGTGACCCTCGAGGAAGTCGAGGCGGTATTGAAGCGCGTGCAGCGTTTCGATCCGATCGGCGTCGCCGCGCGCGATCTGCGCGATTGCCTGCTGGTGCAGCTCTCCCAATACGCCAAAGACACCCCTTACCTGGCCGAAGCGCGGCTGATCATCAGCGACCATCTGGATCTGTTGGCCAACCACGACTTTCGCAGCCTGATGCGATCAACCCGGCTAAAAGAAGATACACTGAAAGAAGCGATGCTGCTGATTCAGTCGCTCGATCCGCGCCCGGGGCAGTCGATCAATACCGGCGAGTCGGAATACGTGATCCCGGACGTGCTGGTGCGCAAGACGCAGAACAAATGGACGGTCGAGCTCAACGGCGACAGCGTGCCGCGTTTGAAGATCAATCAGCAGTACGCCGCGCTGGGCAACAGCGCCCGCAGCGAAGCCGACGGCCAGTTTATCCGCAGCAACCTGCAGGAAGCCAAGTGGCTGATTAAAAGCCTGGAGAGCCGCAACGAGACGCTGCTGAAGGTCACCCGCTGCATCGTCAGCCAACAGCAGGCGTTCTTCGAGCAAGGCGAAGAGTTTATGAAACCCATGGTGCTGGCGGATATCGCCCAGGCCGTGGAGATGCATGAATCGACGATCTCGCGCGTCACCACGCAGAAGTTTCTGCACAGCCCGCGCGGCATTTTTGAATTGAAGTATTTCTTCTCCAGCCACGTGAATACTGACAGCGGCGGCGAAGCCTCCTCGACGGCGATCCGCGCGTTGGTGAAGAAATTGATTGCGGCGGAAAACCCCGCCAAGCCACTCAGCGACAGCAAGCTAGCCACCCTGCTCGCCGATCAGGGGATCATCGTGGCGCGGCGCACCGTCGCCAAGTACCGAGAGTCTTTGTCCATCCCGCCGTCGAACCAGCGTAAACAGTTGGTTTGACCTCTATTGAGAAGGAAGACACTATGCAGCTCAACATTACCGGACACCACATCGAAATCACCGATCCGTTGCGCGAGTTCGTGAACAACAAGTTCGCCAAACTCGAACAGTATTTTGATCGCATCAATCAGGTGTATGTTGTATTAAGTGTGGAAAAAGTGCAGCAAATTGCGGAAGCAACGGTGCACGTGAATGGAGGCGAGTTGCACGCCACCTCGGAAGACGAGAATATGTATGCCGCAATTGATACGCTGATCGACAAATTGGCACGTCAATTGAACAAACATAAAGACAAATTGAAGCAACACTGACACCCTAACCCACTCCATGAGGCGGCATCCGTCGCCGCCTCGCCCTTCGGCGCGTGACCCGCATGGGTGACGCGCCGAACGGTAATCAGGGTTAAAACCGACGAAAAACCGCCTTGCCGGGTGCGCCCGGCGGCGCGGTTTTAAGTGAAGATGAGATGAACAACGAATATATGCAATTAAGCTCGGTGTTAAACATCGAGTGCACCAAAAGCTCGGTACACTGCACCAGCAAGAAGCGGGCTTTGGAAATTATCAGCGAACTGGCCGCCAAACAGCTCAATCTGCCTTCGCAGGTGGTGTTTGACGCGGTTCTCACCCGGGAGCGCATGGGCAGCACCGGTATCGGCAACGGTATCGCCATTCCCCACGGCAAACTGGAAGAGGACACACTGCGGGCCGTTGGCGTGTTTATCCGTCTCGACCAACCCATCGCTTTCGACGCTATCGACAACCAGCCGGTCGACCTGCTGTTCGCGCTGCTGGTGCCTGCCGATCAGTGCAAAACCCATTTGCATACCCTGTCGCTGGTCGCCAAACGCCTGGCCGACAAAACCGTATGCCGCCGCCTGCGCGCCGCGCAAAGCGACGAAGAACTTTACCAAATCATCACCGAGTGATGCCCGGCCGGCGTGACTTCCAGCCCGGATAACGTTACTGTTTCACGATGATGGATCCGGCCTCGGCCGGAATAACAAAGTTTCCACCGGTAGCGATGAACGCCGCCGCGATGCCAGGGGAGTTGCCACATGGTGCTGATGATTGTCAGCGGCCGTTCCGGTTCCGGAAAATCCGTCGCCTTGCGGGCGCTGGAAGACATGGGTTTTTACTGCGTTGACAACCTGCCGGTGGTGCTGCTGCCGCAGCTCGCCAATACGCTGGCGGAACGCAATATCTCCGCGGCGGTCAGCATCGACGTGCGCAACATGCCGGAATCGCCGGAAGTGTTCGAATACGCGATGACTCAGTTGCCGGACAGCTTCTCGCCGCAGCTGCTGTTCCTCGACGCCGATCGCAACACGCTGATCCGCCGTTACAGCGACACCCGCCGCCTGCACCCGCTCTCCAGCAAAAACCTGTCGCTGGAAAGCGCCATCGACGAAGAGAGCGATCTGCTCGAACCACTGCGCTCGCGGGCTGACCTGATTATCGACACCTCGGAAATGTCGGTGCACGAGCTGGCCGAAATGCTGCGCACCCGCCTGCTGGGCAAGCGTGAGCGCGAGCTGACCATGGTGTTCGAATCCTTCGGCTTCAAGCACGGCATCCCGATCGACGCCGACTACGTGTTCGACGTGCGCTTCCTGCCGAACCCGCACTGGGATCCGAAGCTGCGGCCGATGACCGGTCTGGATAAGCCGGTCGCGTCGTTCCTCGATCGCCATACCGAAGTGCACAACTTCATCTACCAGACCCGCAGCTACCTGGAGCAATGGCTGCCGATGCTGGAAACCAACAACCGCAGCTACCTGACGGTCGCCATCGGCTGTACCGGCGGCAAGCACCGCTCGGTGTACGTGGCGGAACAGCTGGCCGATTACTTCCGCTCGCGCGGCAAGAACGTGCAGTCGCGCCACCGCACGCTGGAAAAGCGTAAACAATGACGGTCAAACAGACGGTTGAAATCAAAAACAAGCTGGGCATGCACGCGCGCCCGGCGATGAAACTGTTCGAGCTGGTGCAAAGCTTCGACGCCGAAGTGATGCTGCGCAACGAAAGCGGCACCGAAGCCGAGGCCAGCAGCGTCATCGCGCTGCTGATGCTGGACTCCGCCCAGGGCCGGCATATCGAAGTCGAAGCGACCGGCCCCGACGAAGTCAACGCACTGGAGGCGGTCGTCGAGCTGTTCAACTCCGGGTTTGATGAAGATTAGCCGCTGAGGGCGCACCTTTGCGCCCAATCCCCCATATCCTCTCCCACTCAGCTCCGGCTCAGGCAGTCCAGCGCCACCGCTTTAAAGCTGTCGAAGCTGTCGCTGCTCAGCAGGCGGCTCATTGAGCGTTCACGCACGAAGGTGACAAACAGCTCGTAGATCGCCATCGCCTCTTCATAGTCGCTCTTGCTGATCGCCAGCAGGAAAATCACGTGCGCGACCTCACCTTCTCCCCAGGCGACGCCCTGCGGCGCCAGCAGCGTCACCACCACGGTTTTTTTGGCCAGCAGCCCCAGCGAGTGCGGCAGCGCGATGCCCTCGCCCAGCAAGGTGGAGACGATCGCCTCGCGTTCGACCACCGACGGATAAAAGTCCGCGCCGACGTACCCTTCCCGCTCCAGCTGGCCGCACATCCGGCTGAACAGTTCCGCCTGCGTCAGCGGCTCGTTGAGCACCATGAAATGCTCGGCGTCGAAAAACTTCTCCAGCATGTACGGTCGGGTGCGATCCACCAGCACCAGCTTGCCCAGCTGCTCCAGCTGGTAATCGGTTGGGAACGGCGACATCACCACCACCGGCTTGTTCTTTTCGCCGATGCGGGCGTTGGAAATCACGAAGTCTTCGTCGATATGCGCAAGCATCTCGTAATCGCGCAGCGAGACGATGCGCGTCATCACCAGCTGCGGATACTTACGCGCAATCTGCGCCTGGATCATGCGCACCGTCGAGTTGCCGGTATCGCACACCAGCATCACCTGCGGGTGGCGTTCATAACCGATGTTGTAATGCCGCTCCAGCCCCACGCCGATGTGCAGCACCAGGTAGCCTATCTCATTCTCGCTCAGGGTATAGGGGGTGTATTTGCCCCAGCTGGAGACCGCCGCCAGCGTCACGTCGTAAGCCATCGGATAGTGCTGCTTGATGTTGGCCAACAGCGGATTGGGGATATTGATCTGGTATTTCACCCGCGTAATCATGGTCTTGATATGGGTGAGCAGATCGGCCCGCAGCTGCTCGTCGCCCTGCAGGTTGTAGTTATAGTGTGCGTTGATGTAGGACAGGATGTAGTCCACCAGCGCTTCTTCATCGTCGGCGTTGATCTCGGTCGGCTGCACGTCCTGCACGCGCCGCGCGGCGATATTGACCCGCAGATAGGCCTCTTCGGCCATCGAGATCTCTTTGCCGGAGGCAGAACGCAGTTCCGCCGCCAGGCGGGTCGATACCTGGCGCACCGCATCGTCGCCGTCTTCCACCTCGAAGTCCGGCAGCGGATAGCCGTCGTTGATGCGCCGCAGCGCCACCGCGCAGTAGAAGATCAGGTACTGCTCGCCCTCGTCGGTCAGGCGAATGGCGTATTGCGACAGCAGCGGGTGCAGCAATCCGGCGAACGCCGCTACCTGCGGCTGCAGCAGGATCTCGTTATTGAGCAGCGGGTTCTCGGCGTCGGCCAGCTGCAGTTGGAACAGCAGATCGGTCAGGCAGGCGCGGATCGCCATCTCCGTGCCGAACAGCTTCATGCCGTAACGCGGCTTGGTTTCAATCGTCAATTGATAGTGCGCCAGACGCTCTCTCACCTCAGCCATGTCGTTTTGCAACGTACCGCGGCTGACGAACCACTCGTCGGCCAGATCTTCCAGTTTAAGGGAGAAGGCTGAGGTCAAAAAACGCACCAGCAGATAATGCACACGCTCCTGCGCGCTGCGCGGGGTGGCATGCTTGCGGCGCTCCTGATGCTGCAGGGCGCTGAACAGCGCGGCGTTATCGACCTGCAGGCGATAGCCGGCACCGCGGTTATGCACGAAACGCGCGCCGTATTTGTCCAGAATCTCGTTCAGCGCGGTGATGTCCGCCCGCACCGTGCGGGTGGACACGGCGAAACGCTTCGCCAGCTCATCCTGCGGCAAAGTCTCGGTTTGCAAAGCATCGAACAAGTAAGCCAAACGCGGGTAAGGAAATCGCACCATTCTGTGTCCGTCAATCAGGCGACCCGCCCGGCGAACCGGGCGGGCCACGGGTTACTTCGGCGGCGGCAGAAACGCCATTTGCGAGGGGCTGCCGATCGGCAGATAGCCGCCCACAACGCTGAGTTTGCCGTCCGTCGGGTTTACGCTGAAGCGGGTAACGTTATCGCTGCGCTGGTTCAACGCATACAGATAGCGGCCATCCGGGCTCAGCGCCAGCGAACGCGGGTAATCGCCGCGCGTCCAGGTTTCCGCCACCGGCTTCAACTCACCGCCGGCGCCCACGCTGAACTGGGCAATGCTGTTATGCAGCCGGTTGGCGACGTACAGCGTGTCGCCGTTCTTGCTGAGCGCCAGCCCCGAAGCGAAGCTGGTGCCCTGATAGTCGGCGGGCAGCGCGGAAACCGCATGCAGTTGTTTCAGAGTACCTTTTTGGCGATCAAAACGGTAGCTGGTCAACGTCGAGGCCTCTTCGTTCACCAGCAGCACGGTTTCGCCGTCCGGATGGAACACAAAGTGACGCGGACCCGCGCCGGCGGAAGAGGCGGCGATCCACGGCGGATCGTTCGGCGTCAGCCGGCCGCTCGCGGCGTCAAAGCGCCATTGGTAGATGCGATCCAACCCCAGATCGGTGGAGAACACGAACTTGCCGCTCGGATCGCTGGCGATCATATGGGCATGTGGGCCGTTGTGATCGCTGATGGCGAAGCTGCCGTTCACCGCCGCCGCCGGTTTGGCTGCGCCCGCCGGGCCCTGCTGTTGCTGCACCGAGCTGGCGGCGCCCAGGCTGCCGTCCGCTTCGATCGGGAAAGCCGCCACGCTGCCGCTGACGTAATTGGCCACCAGCAGATGGCGCCCGTCCGGCGTCGATGAGAGATACACCGGCCCCGCTCCCTGCGAATCCACCTGGTTGAGCTGCGTCAGGCCGCCGTCGGCCGGATTGACCCGGTAAGCGGTGATGCCGCCGTGCTTGCCGCCGTTGAAATCGGCCACTTCGCTGGCGACATACAGCGTCTTGCCATCGGCGCCCAGCGTCAGTTGCGCCGGATTCGGCACTTTGCTGACCAGCGTAGTGTGGCTCAGCGCGCCGCTGGCCGGATCGACCTGCACCCGGTAAACGCCTTCGCCGTTGGGATTGTAGGTGCCGATATAGGCGAAATGAGATGACGTGGAATTCATTGCATCCTCAGCATGCAGCGCCGGGCCGGTCACGGCCAGCAGCGCCAGGAACAACGCGGTGCGTCGGGTTGGAGCCTGCCAGTTTCGCATAGTTATCCTCAGTATATATCCGTCATCTTTCAAGCCGCAGCGTTGTTGGCTGCCCGCACTCACCCCAGTCACTTACTTAAGTAAGCTCCTGGGGCTCCTGCGCTTGCCGCCTAGCTGCAACTTGAAAGCTATAGGCTATAGCTAACGGCGGCGCGGCATGCCGCGCCAGGGGAAAACCTTCGCCTCCCAGCCTTTACCTCATCCCATTGCGCGTTCAGCCCACCAGCTTTTTGGTCATCGCCAGCAGGGTTTTAACGTCCTGTGGGCGCGTGTCGCCGCTGGCGGCGTCGATGATCGAACTGTAGATATGCGGGATCACGCGTTTCACGCCGGCCGCCAGCGCGATCTCGACGATCGGCTCGTAGTTCTCCAGATCGATGCCGCCGGTCGGCTCCAGCATAAAGTCATGCTCGGCGCAGGCCTTGGCTACGTACTGATATTCGTCCTTGCACTTCAGGCCGCCCATCGGGAAATACTTGATGGAGCTGCCGCCCATGTCTTTCAGCAGGGCGATGGCGGTTTCCACCGGCACGATGCCGTCCGGCGCCGCGGCGCTCAATGGGCCGGTAGAGATCTTCACCCAACCGACGCGGCCGGTTGGCGACACCAGGCCGTTGACCACGCTGTCGTTCTGGCCCAGCAGCGCGCGGCTGGCGCCAACGCCGGTAAACACCTGGTTGACGTGCTGCGGCTGCACCTGCTGAGCGATCAGGCTGACCATCGCCGACTGCTTCGGATCGCCGGCGCCCAGGCCGACCGAGAGCGCGTTTTCGATCAGGCGCGCATAGCGCAGCATGTCGGTCACCGCGCTGTCGACGTCCGGGTAGTTCTTGGAGAGCACGCCCACCAGCACATGGCCTTCCGCCGCGGCGTAGATGTCCTGCGCATTGGCTTTGGAGCCGGCCAGCACGTTCAGGCAGACGCGGTCGCGATAGTAGTTAGGCTGCAGCTTCATGCTTGTTTCTCCGTAAACAGGTTTTTGATACAGGTAAAGACGGTCATCAGCTGTTGCTCATCGACGCTGCGCACGTCGACCTCAATCTTGCCCTCGTTGGCCTTGTAGCCGCGGAAGTAGATGGCGATGTCGCCGGTTTTCAGCGCCTGGACGATGTCATAGGTCGACCGCCCCAGCACCGCCTCGTCGAAGGCGATCTCGGCGCGGGCGATATCGCGGCCGGCGCTGTCCCAGACGGTTCTGGCGCTGACGCCGGTCAGGGTGTTGAGGCTGTCGAGGAACGGCGTCATCCGCGCCACCATCTGTTGCCCGGTGGTTTTCTCAAGCGTCAGATAGCTTTCGATCGCCTGCGTCAGGCCGAGGATGCCCTCTTTGCCGACCTTCATCGCCCGGCCGATGCCGCCGGACTGCAGCTTCACCCACTCGACGTACTGTTTCTTGCCGATAACCAGGCCGCTGGTCGGCCCCTCGATGGCTTTGGCGCCGCTGTAGATCACCAGATCGGCTCCCATCTGGTAGTAACACATCAGATCTTCTTCCGCCGCGGCGTCGACGATCAGCGGCAGGTTATGCTTGCGCGCCACCACCGCCGCCTGTTCGACGGACAGAATGCTTTTCTGCACGCAGTGGTGCGATTTGACGTACAGGATCGCCGCCGTCTGCGGCGTGATGCAGGCTTCAATCTGCTCCGGCGAACATTCGTTGGCGTAGCCCGCTTCCACCACCTTGCCGCCGCCCAGCGCCACCATGGTGTCCACCGGCGCGCCGAAGTTGACGTTGTGGCCGCGCGGCAACACGATCTCACGCGGCACGGCGATCGGCGCCGAGTGCAGGTTCACCAGCAGATTGGCGTTATCTTTGACGATCGCTGCCGCCACCGACTGGGCGATGCCCGCCGAGGCGCAGGAAACGATCACCGCGTCCTCCACGTTAAGCAGATCGGCGATGTAGGCGCCGGTCTTGTTGACCAGATCCTTGATTTCGAAATAGTGATTCAGGCCGTAGTCAACGGCGTCGATCACATCCTGGCGCGGCGTGGAAACGCCGAGAATGGTCATGCGGCCGGAGGTGTTGATCACCTGCTTCAAACCGTATTTTTCATAAATCGAAGACATGGCTTGCCTCCCCTTGTTCGGTTAATAGGATTTCCCCGGCCACCACCGCGGCCAGCGGCACCAACAGCTGTTCGCCCTCGGCGGTTTGCCCTTCGGCGTCGGCGAACACCTGCGGTTCGCGGCGCAGTTCAAACAGCGTGAAATCGGCGTCATAGCCCGGCTCCAGCCGCCCTTTGCCGCTGAGCTGCAGCGCCGACGCGGCGTTCTCCGTCACGCAGGCGATCACCTGCGGCAGCGTCAGGCCGACGCTGAAAAATTTGGACATCACCGTCGCCAGGCTGTGCACCGGCCCGTTCATGCGGTTGCGGCAGTATATATCGGAGCTGATGGTGTGCGGCAAAATGCCCAGCTTGATCGCCTGGCGCGCCACCTCGAAGCTGAAGCTGGCGGTGCCGTGCCCCACGTCGAGCAACACGCCGCGCCGCAGCGCGCGCTGGATCGACTCGCGCAGCGTGCCCGCCGGCGTCAGAATGCGGTTCGGTTTGCCGTTGTAGCAGTGGGTGATGATGTCGCCACAGGTCAGCAGATCGGCGATCTCGTCCAGATCCGGCGGGTTGTTGCCGATATGCACCATCAGCGGCAGTTGGCGGTTTTCCCGCTGGATCTCTTTGGCCAACACCAGCGGCCGGGTGCCGTTCTTGCCCACCACGCTGCTGCTCATGCGCGCCTTGATGCCGATGATAAAGCCGGGATGGTTGGCGATAGCCTGGCCGGCCTCGCGCTTGTCGATGTCCGTCAACTCCGCCAGCTCGTTCTGCCGCAGCAGGCCGATGCGCGAGATGTTGAGGAAGGCGAACACGTTGGTTTTGGCGCTGCGCGTCAGCTGATAAAAGGCGTCGATATCGTCGGCGCCGGTGCTGCCGGCATCGACCACGCTGGTGACGCCGCTGGCGACGCCGACCCGATCCGGCTCGTCATGGTAAATCGGCGAGTCGGGATAGCAGTGCACGTGCGCATCGATCCAACCGGCGCTCAGGCGGCAGTTGCCCGCCAGATCCAGTTGGCGAACGGCGCTGACGTCCGCCGCCAGCCGCCCGACCGAGGCGATTTTGCCGTCTTTCACCGCCAGATCGATCAGCGTGTCGTCCGCCAGTCTGGCGCCTCTGATTACTAAGTCATACATACCGCATTGCTCCTGTTAGCCCGGGCGCCGCCGCATCGGGCGGCACCTGGCGCAGGCCTCTCAAGAAATGGCTACCGGGAAGATCGCCCCCAGGCTCATCGCGCCGAGGATCGCTCCGCCGGTGATCGGTTTACCCCAGATATAGAACAGCAGCGCGCCGAGCAGCGAACCGATGCCGATCGGGATCGAGGCGGTCATCGCCGACAGGATGATCAACGGCCCGAGGAAACGGCCCGACGAGTTGCCCGCGCCCATCATCACGTCCGCCCCGTAGGTGGAGTTGCTCTGATTGATGGTGAATTTGCGCGCCAGAATGATCACGTAACCGATCGCCAGGCCGATGACCAGGCCGGTCACCAGCGAAGCGGCGAAGTTGGCGACCGGGAACACGATGCCGGCCCCCAGCAGCAGCGCCGGCACGCCCAGCCCGACGCCGGTCTGGATCGCGCCACCGATGTCCAGGATCCCCACCAGCGAGCCTTCGATGATGCGCGCGAACAGGAAGCTGGCGCCGAACGCCGCCACCGCGCCGTATACGCCGGTATCCATCCCCGCCCGCAGCATGGAGACGAACGCCACTTCGTTAAAGGCGCCGATGCCGTACAGGTAGTACATGTGCGTCCCGGCGAACACGCCGGAGGACAACAGGCCAACAAAAATCGGGAATGACCAGTCGGCGTACCAGAAGCCTTTTTGGGTTTGCTCTTCCATCATCCCGCTCCTTATTTACCGCTCAGGGTGTTGTGAATGGCGTCCAGCCAGCCCGGCACGCCGAGGCTGAAGGACTCGAGAACTTTCATGTCGAAGCCGCGGAAGAAGCCGCTCAGCACGAACAGCAGCACGATCACCGCCATCATGATCTTGGTGATCTTGTTCCAGCCGCTCTCTTCCACGCCCTTGCCGATCAGAATGCCCAGCACCAGGCCCGGCACGGCGTTGCCCATGATCAGCTGCGCCAGGCCGCCGAAGATGGTGCCCCAGAAGCCGGAACGGCGCCCGGCGTCGATCGCCGCCAGCCAGAAGATCACCGGCATAACGGTGTTCACCAGCAGGTTGGCCGCCGGTACCAACACCTTGATCGCGGTGACCTGCAGCGCGGCAGGCACGGCGGAAGCGGTGGTATTGAGGAACGCCACCACCAGCATGCCGATGATGCCGCAGGCAATGGCCATTTTTTTCGGATCGTGCAGCGTTTGCGCCAGATTGCGGTTCTTGACCATCAGGGCCGCCGCGCCCCAGTGCGGGATGATGCGGTGGTCGACGTCCTGCGTGAAGGAACCCGCCGCCACGGAAGACGCCCAGGCGTTGAAGAAGAAGCCCAGACCGAATGAGAAGTGGGAAGCCGGATCGCCCTCGCAGGAATTCAGCTCGCCCAGGGTGCGAAACGCCCCCATGCCCTGTGTTGTCGGCGCGTGGAACATGCGTGCGGCGCCGGCCCCTACGCCGACCCCCACCAACCCACCGATAATAATCGATTTAAATAAGATGATTAAAAACATCAGTATACCCTTTCATTTATGCTAACGTTTTTATTTCGTGACGAAGACAACCTTCTCGGTATTGATAATGGTTACGCTCACGGTTATTTCCAGAGAAACGGCATAGCTCTTTCTTTCACGCGGAAAAAAGAAGAAAAGAAATTTCTCTTTAGTTATTTTCTCTTCCGCTCTCACGACGCTGACGTCCTGCGGCTCGATACGCAGCAGAATATTGTTGGTGGACTTTAATACCGCACCCTGCACATTAGCCAAGGCGGAAGCAAAAGCTTTCGCTTTGCTGTCGCCTTTACCCTCCACCTTTACCGATGTGGTATATTGCTCTTTCATTATGGATTGCCATGTTTTTTGATGTAGGCTTCCACCAATTTCTGGCCCAACTCTTCTTTATCCATAAAGCCGAAGCCCAGCACGTTGCAGCCTTCGTTAATTGCCGTCACGCCCTCTTCCACCGAACGCATGCCGTATTTGGCTTTGTAGCCGTGTTTGGTTTGCGCAGTAATCGCGCCAGCGCCGCCGCTGCCGCAAAAAGAGATGCCCAGCTGCGCGTTTTCCGCTTTCATGACGTCACCCAGCTTCATATCCGCCGCCACGCCGGGGATAACCACCGCTTTTCCGCCTGCGTTTTCAACGCCCTGGCCGACTTTTTGCCCTTTACCCAAACGATCGCCGATCACTACGGTAATTTGACCCATGGTATATTCTCCTGATTGAAATCGATGCGTTAACCGCTATGCGTTATTATCTTTCGCCACTTCGAAGTGCACTGACAATAAATAGGCTTCTTCGATAGGCAATGTGCCAAACTGATTCACCACGCGCTCCGCCATTTGCATGGATTCGGCGGAGATTTCGTCGAACAACGATTTATCCACCTCCGGCAACGGCTCGCCGGTTATTGAACGCAGCACCATGGCGCGAATATGCGATTCCAGCATCTGTTGCTGCACCGCATTGGTATAAATATTTTCAGCATTCAGCATCGCGGCAATATCCGCCAACACCCGAGCGGTGATCTCACCGGCTGCGCTGACATCGGACTGTTCAATTTCTTTTATCGGAGCAGATCCATCATTCACTTTTCAGTACCCCTAGATCCCACATTAATCAGTAAGCCGTAAAGCGCATCACCTGAATAACCCGCTTTCTGTGATGTCTTTACCCTACCCCCGGTAGGATTTTCTGTGTAGACCGGTTTTTTCCAGTTCGAAGTGGAAATCGCATGACGCGCGGGGATCCATTTCGCAAAACGGCGCTGCGGTGAAAAAGTTAATGAGATAACAAATAGATAACCGGGCTAACCGTTTCTTTCACCACAATTGACGATAAAAGCCTTCGTGATCGGGATCTCTTTCTTTTCTCGTCCCAACCGCCTACTATCAATGGGACAAATCGACATTACCCACACCCCCGCTCCTCTGGCGCGGGGGTGTTGCTTTGTGTTGTTTTTCCGAATTTATGGGTGCACAGACTGGCACCCTTTGATTTGACTGGAGAGTGGAATGACCAAACCCATCATTACTATTAATGAGCTGGATGCGGAACGCCTGGATGCGCTATTGGAACAACCGACCTTTGCCAACACCGACGTCGCCGCCGCGCTGAACGACGAGTTGGATCGCGCGGAAATCCTGCCGCCGGAGAAAATGCCGGCCAACGTGGTGACCATGAACAGCCGCGTGCGTTTTCGCGATCTGCACACCGATGAAGAGCACGTGCGCACGCTGGTTTACCCGGCATCGCTGAAAGACAGCCACGATCAGCTGTCGGTGATGGCGCCGCTGGGCGCAGCGCTGCTCGGCATGCACGTCGGCAAGCAGATTTCCTGGCAATTGCCGAACGGTGAAGAAGCGCGGATTGAAGTGCTGGAGTTGCTGTACCAGCCGGAAGCGGCGGGCGAATACCACCGTTAAGCGGTTCTCAGGGCGGCATCCGGCCGCCCTTTCTGTTTCAGACGCAGATAGCGATCAACACGGCGATCAGCAGCAGCACGTAGATTTTGGCATGCAGCGCATCGCTCACCTTAGGCAAACAGCGCCTGGCAAATACGATCCCCGCAATCCCCGCCACCACCAGCAGCCCCAGAACGTTCAGATTGACGTAGCCCAGATACTGCGGCCCGCTCATCTCGCGCCACCCCAACACGATATACATCAGCGCGCCGATCACCGCCACCGGGATCGACAGCGGGTTGGCGGCGCTGACGCAATACTTCATGTCGTAGCCATGGCGGCGCAGCAGCGGCACCGTCATCACGCTGCCGCCCACCCCCAGCAGGGTCGCGATGCCGCCGATCAGCGGTCCGCCGCCCCACAGCGTGGCGGGGGAAAGTTCGGCGCGCGCCGGTTTGACCAGGAAACCCCGGCGGAACAGACAGTCGGCGATGGTCACCGCCATATAGGCCACGAACAGCCCGCGGATCACGCCGTCCGCCAGCAGCGAGGCGGCGAACGCGCCCAGCGCCGCGCCGATGCCGATGAAAAAGATCAACGGCACGATGGTTTCGCGCAGCAGGTTGCCGCTGCGCCAGTTGGTCAGCGTGGCGTAACTCGCGTTGAGGATCATCACCGCCGTCGAGGTCGCCACCGCGATATGCATCGCCTGGCCGGGCTGCTCGCCCGATGCGGAGATCAGGTGATAGACGAAGGGCACCACCACAAAGCCGCCGCCGAAGCCGAACAGAATGGTGGTGATGCCGGTCAGAAAACCGGCACCCAGTACAATCAAGGTTTCAATCATGGCCGTGCGCCCGCAGGAAGTCGTCGAACCCGGCGCAGAACTGCCCCGCCAGCGGGTGGAAACGATCGCCGACGAACAGCCCCAGATACTGCTCGCGCACGGCGTCATGGTCCACCAGCTCAATGCCCGCCTGTTCCGCCTGCGCCAGCGTCTGCGCGTCCGGGAAGCCCCAATAGCGCGAATCGCCCTGCTTTTCCGCCGTTATCGCTTCGCTGTGCTCCGCCCGCATCAGCTGGCGCGCCAGGAAAGAGCCACTCTGCACGCCCAACAGCATCATGTTTTCCAGGAACGACAGATCGTGACGCAGCTCGGCGGGCAGGCGGGCGATAACCGGGCCGGCGTCCCAGTGCTCATCCATTTCATGCAGCGTTACCGCACAGTCCCTGTCACCGTTCATCAACGCGCGGAACAGCGTCATCACCCCGCGATAACGCGGCAAGTCCCCCGGATGCAGGTTCCACAGCAGCTTGCCGCGTCGGCTGAAGGCGCGCACATAGTCGGCGGAGAATTTCTGATAACAGCGCAGGGAGATCACCCCATCCATATGCCCCAGGCTGCTGATAAACGCGGCGTCATTGATGTCGAGAACGCGATGCGCTTTGACCCCGGCGGCGGCCAGGAACAGGGCCGGCGGCTGATAGGCCCCCTCGCAGGCGGCGGCGTTGCGGCCAACGAACGGGAACACGAAATCGTTCAGCACTTCGCGCTCATACAGCCCCAGGCGGCGAACCGCCGGCTCCTGCGTGCGCCCGGCGCTTTTCGCCAGGGGGAAATACACCGTAAAGGCACACTCGCCCTTCAGGGTGGCGATCAGATCCTGACACACCAGCCAGGAGAAAATGTCGTTGCCGACAAAGAGCGCTACGTTTTTCATGCTTCAGCCTTCTTTGCGTTGAAAATAGGGTTGTTGAACACGATCTTGCTGATATCTCGCGTGATGGACTCCATCGCCGAGGTGTAAAAAAGATCGCCCTTGGCAGGCGCGCCGAGCGAGTAGAGATGCTGCTCGCGGCCGCGCCGGTCGGCGATTTTCAGCGTGTGCGGGTTGCACTTCACGCCGCCGAACAGGTTCTCTTGCACCAGCCCGTCTTGCAGCAGTTGCTGGCTCAGCCGGTTGGGCGGCAGTTGATAGGACGGCGTGGTGCAGTTGAACAGATACTGCGCATGCACCCGCGCCTCATGGCAACGAAGGATAAACCCGTCCGTTCCCTTGCTGATATCCGCCAGGCCGCCGCAGGCGCGCAGGCGTTGGCTCTCCAGCGCCGCCACGATCTTGTTGGCGTTCTTGATCGGCATGGCGTGCCGATTACGCATCCAGGAGGAGTTGTAAAAGCGCATGAAAACCTGCCGGTTGTTGGCATCCATCTTGACCCAGGCAGCGCACACCGCCGGGTGGATCGCCGCCAGATAGCTGCAGATATGCTCCCGGGCAAAACGCGCGCGATCGAGGCTGTCCGCCAGATCGCGGTAGCAATCGCGTCTTTCCCCCAGCGCCGAGAACACCGTCAGCCGCTCCGGCCCTGGATAGTGGCGCGCCAGCGCGGCGTTGATCGCATGCACCAGCTGTTGCGCGTCAATAACATCGCTGCCGGCGACAAAGCGCCGCAGCGCCTCAACAAACGCCTCCGGCGGCGGACGCATCAGCGCCGGCTGCACGCTGGGGAACAGGCCCGAGCGCGACAGGGCGCAGATGTCGGTCGCCCCCAGGCGCTCCATCAGCTCAACGATGGCGTCAATCGCCGTCAGGCTGCAGCCGATCACGCCGATGCTCGAATAAGGGTTGATCGGCGGCAGATCCTGGTGGGCCTGATAAGCGATCACCCCATCCACCGGATAGAGACATTCCGGCGGGTTGTGCCCCGAACACAGCACCAGCGCGTTCATCTGTTCGGTGCCGCCACAGGTGGTGGTCAGCCGGTAGCCGGCCTCCAGCGGCGCGATGGCATTCACTTCGGCGGTCATGAAATTCAGCGCTACGTTGCTGTCCGCCGCCATATAAATCGTCATGTCGCGAATAAAATCGAGATATTCCCGATACAGCCAGCGCGGCGGATAACGATCCTGGCAAAATTGCGGGAAATGCATGGCGATCCAATCGACGAAGTGCGCATCGTCGAAAATATCCGCCGACATATTTTCCGGCGTCATATTTAATATATGGCTGTCAAAATCGCTGCTGTATGCCATACCGCCCTTGAAGCCCTGCTTGTCGAACACCGTCAGGGAAAGCGGCCTTTTGCAATGATTAACCGACTTATTTTTTATAAAGTTATACGCAAAAGCGATCCCGGCGGCTCCGCCGCCAACCACACCGAACTTATACATGAAATATCACCTTATAGTCATTGAACTGCGCTAAGAACTATTGCTTCAGGTGTTGGAATAAAAAGATGCTTTATTCCTTATTAACTTCTTGTATTGCGAGAACGAAAATCTTCGTCCCACCCCGGTGTGAAAACTTGCACGGGCTATATGGCCGATAAAATAGCGGCGCCCCGAACAAGCGTTATTTTTCTGCTCCGATAGTAGGGCGACGGCCGTTGGCTTGCTTTATATGAAGGGCCAACTATCATTGCGTTTCGGCCAATCTGCCCGCCAAAGGGAACACATGCGCAACGTCCGCATTGATGACATCGACCACGTAACGCGCGCGGTGATCGCCATCGGCACCGATTATCCGCCGGGGCACCTGCTGCCGATGCACAGCCACCGGCGCGCGCAGTTGTTGTACGGCGCCACCGGCGTCATGCACGTTTTCACGCAGCAAGGCAATTGGGTCGTCCCGCCGCAGCACGCAGTGTGGCTGCCGCCGCAGATGCCGCACGCGGTGAGGATGGTCGGCGTCACCACCCGCAGCCTTTATCTCGAACCCGGCGCGTTGCCCGCCGAACGGCCGCAGGTCTGTCAGGTGGTCAGCGTCACCCCGCTGATGCGCCAGCTGTTGATGGCCGCGGTGGATATGCCGCTGGAGTATGCACAAGAGGGGCGCGACGGAGCGCTGGCGACGCTGTTGCTGCATGAGCTGGCTCGGCTGCAGCCCTTGCCCCTGCACATCCCGCTGCCCGCCGATCCCCGGCTGGGCGAGCTGTGCCGCGCCTTTTTGCAGCACCCCGACGCCCACGACTCCGCGCAGCGGTGGGCCCCTCGTCTGTACATGAGCATTCGCACCTTCAGCCGCTTCTTTCGCGCGCAGACCGGCCTGCCGTTTTCGCAATGGCGCCAGCGCGCCTGCGTGGTGCTGGCGTTGGCGCTGCTGGCCGAAGGGCGCAGCGTAACGCAGGTGGCGATGGAGATGGGATATGACAGCAGCGCGGCGTTTTCAACCATGTTTCGCCGCGTGCTGGGGCAGGCGCCCTCCTCCTATCTGACGGAAGACGGGCGCGACGGTTGACGGTTTAGCGGAATTTCTTGTGGTTGGCGTCGCGGGTCTGTTTGAACCCCTGCGCCAGCTGCTTCGCTTCGGCGACTTTGCCCTGATTGGCCAGCGCCAGCGCCTGATCGATCTGGCCGATCAGGGTATCCAGCCCGTGACGAAAATCTTTCATCTCCGGGCTGTCGGCGGCTTTGTCTTCCAGCTTCGGCGGGGTGCCCTGTTTGGCGTCCTGCGCGGCGGCGCGCATGTTTTGCAGGCTCTGTTTGAGGGTGGCGGCGGAATCGGTATTCAGCACCGTTTTGTAGTTTTCCGCCAGGGTGTCCATATCGTCGCCCAGATCGGCGGCGGCCGCCAGCGAGCTGGCCGCCAGCAGCGTCAACGCCGCCAGCGCTTTCAGGGTATTCTGCATGTTTGCTCACCTTCCAGTTATTGTTTTAATTAACCCACCGTTACCATAGGCAAGGCCGGGCAAAACCGAAACCGGAGATTTGTAAGCAAGGTTGAGGCGGGATAACGCGTGACCGGCGGGCGCCGGCCGCGCAGAGGATCACTGGCCGGCGATCTTCATTTCCGGCAGCAACACCGAACCGCACTGGATATTGCTGCGGGTTTCGATATCGCTGCCGACGCTGACGATGTTGCGCAGCATGTCTTTCAGGTTGCCGGCGATGGTGATCTCGCTGACCGGATATTGGATCTCGCCGTTTTCCACCCAGAAACCGGCGGCGCCGCGCGAGTAATCGCCGGTGACGCCGCTGACGCCCTGGCCCATCAGCTCGGTGACCACCAGGCCGGTGCCAAGCTGTTTCAGCATGCCGGCGAAGTCGGCGCCCTGCCCGGCAATGCGCCAGTTATGGATGCCGCCGGCATGGCCGGTGCTGCGCAGGCCCAGCTTGCGCGCCGAGTAGCTGGTCATCAGCCAGGTTTGCAGCACGCCGTCCTTGACGATATCGCGCCGCTGGGTGCGCACGCCCTCGCTGTCGAACGGCGTCGACGCCAGCCCTTTCAGCAGGTGCGGATGCTCTTCGACGGTCAGCCACGCCGGCAGGATCTGCTTGCCGAGCGAGTCCAGCAGGAAGGTCGATTTGCGGTAAACGCTGCTGCCGCTGATGGCGCCCACCAGATGACCGAACAGCCCGGTGGCCACCTCGGAGGCGAACAGCACCGGCGCCTTCATGGTCGACAGTTTGCGCGGCGCGAGACGCGCCAGCGTGCGGCGGGCGCACTCCTGCCCCACCCACTCGGGGCTTTGCAGATCGCCCATCGCACGGCCGATGGTGTAAGCGTAATCCCGCTCCATATCGCCGTCCTGCTCAGCAATGACGCAGTTGGACAGCGAGTGGCGGCTGGAACAGTAGCTTTGCAGCATGCCGTGGCTGTTGCCGAACACCTTGATGCCGTAGTGGCTGTTGAAGCTGCCGCCTTCGGTGTTGGTGATGCGCTTATCCGCCGCCAGCGAAGCCTGCTCGGCGCGCGCCGCCAGCTCGATGCCGCGCTCGGCTTCCAGCTCGATCGGGTGGAATAGATCGAGATCCGGCGCCTCGAACGCCAGCAGATCTTTCTCCGCCGGGCCGGCGCAAGGATCCTCAGAGGTGTAGCGCGCGATATCCAGCGCCGCCTGTACGGTGCGGGCGATGGCGTCCGGGCTGAGATCGGTGGAAGAGGCGCTGCCTTTGCGCTGGCGGTGATACACGGTGATGCCCAGCGCGCCATCGCTGTTGAACTCGACGTTTTCCACCTCGCCGAAGCGGGTACTGACGCTGATACCGGTCGATTTGGTGACCGCGACTTCCGCCGCGTCGGAACCGGCGCGGGCCAGCTCCAGCGCCTGAGAAACGGCCTGTTCCAGCGCCTTGCGCTGTTCTGCAACTTGAGTGACTACTTTCATCAATCTGCCATAATTAATCAGAAAATCGTTGAGAAAAGTGCCGGAGCGGCGTAGTTGTGCACGCGGAGCGGCGCGCAAAAATCCTGAGATCTCTGCCGTTGAGTCTAACAGGAACCGCGTTGAATTTCGCATAAAGCCGAACGGCAAAGCCGGGATAACATGCAAAAGCCGTGCATCACTCGACGATCAGTTTTACCGACTTGCCAATATTCGCCATCATGTTGACCAACGCATCCAGCGTGAACTTCTCGGTTTTCTGATTCACCACGTCGGACACGCGCGGCCGGGAAGTGTGCAGATAACGCGCCGCCTCCTCCTGGCGATAACCTTCTTCCTCAATCCACGCGCTGATCTCACCCATCAGCTGTTTTTTCAGTGCGATAAGCTGCGCAATTTCCGCATTGGACTGCGCTTGCAATTGCCGAGCCTCGTCGGCGGAAAATCCCAGATCCGCAAACACATTGCCGCCTGCGGGCGTAACGTGGCGCGAATCGATATCAATCGGCTTGGTCATGACCTTTACTCCGCTCATTAATGACCGCGTCATAACGCGCTTTGATTATCTGAATATCGTGGCGGCTGGTTTTCTCCGCCTTCTTCTGAAAGCTGTGCAAGACATAGATCGCTTCGCTGAACTTTGCCACATAGACCACCCTGAATGCCCCACCGATGGCATATAAACGGATTTCGATAACGCCGCTTCCGCAGTTGGCCATCGGTTTCCAATTACCGGGTTCCAGACCTCTTTGCACTTTACTCAGTTCAAATCCTGCCGCTTTTCGCGCATCGATTGGGAAGGCCAGCAAATTCTCTAGCGATGAGCCACGCCAATCAATGGCTTTCTCGATGCCATCATCCATGAATATCACCTCCTTTTGTATAAAATTTTATACAGACAGGGTGATAAAAACAACCGTGCAAATTCCCAAGACGGGCAGCCAGGCGCGATAATCCCCCAACGTGGCAGCTATACTCAGTTTGCTCAAGGCACGCAATTGGCGGGTTGCCGGACAACCTGTTAGGATTAGCCTCTTTTTAACGGAGCCTACCATGAACAAACAGCCTGAAGACTGGCTCGACGATGTCCCGGAGAATGAAAACGAGGACGATGACGAGATTATCTGGGTCAGTAAAAGTGAGATTAAACGTGATGCCGAAGCGCTGAAAGACCTGGGGGCCGAAATGGTCGATCTGGGCAAAAACGCGCTGGATCGCATCCCGTTGGACGAAGATTTGCGCGCCGCCATCGAGCTGGCGCAGAAGATCAAGAAAGAGGGCCGTCGCCGTCAGCTGCAGCTGATCGGCAAGATGCTGCGCGCCCGCGATATCGAGCCGATCCAGACCGCGCTCGACAAGCTGAAAAACCGCCACAACCAGCAGGTTTCGCTGTTCCACAAGCTGGAAGCGCTGCGCGACCGTCTGGTGGAAGAAGGCGATGACGTGATTCCGTCGATCCTGGATCTGTATCCGGCCGCCGATCGCCAACAGCTGCGTTCACTGGTGCGCAACGCGCAGAAAGAGAAGGCCGCCAACAAGCCGCCTAAGGCTTACCGCCAGATCTTCCAATACCTGCGCGAGCTGGCCGAAGCGGCCGACTAAGCGCCGCCGCCATCCCGGGATGAACCCGTTTCATCCCCGGTGATGGGCCGGTTCGCCGCTGCTTTCGCGGATATTGAAACGCAGGCTGCCTTCCAGCTCTTCTTCCGCCTCTTCAAACAGCAGAATGATCGCGCCGAAACGACGCTTGCTGCGGGCATTCAGGTGAGTGAACTCGATTTCCACCGGCAGGCCGATATCGCCGGTCACCACGTCCCACAGCGCGTCGAGGTTGGCGCCGAACCCCTCGTCCAGCGCAAACTTGTGCGCGAAATCGCGGTAGAAGGTCGGCACATCCTGGATCTGTTCGAAATCAAACTCTACTTTTGCCATCAAACTCACTCCACACGAATGAAGTTTTTGTAATGGTCGCGCGTGACGAAGATCAGACCGTCGCTCGAATACAGCAGGCGATCGGCGCCGCGCCGGCCACACTGATAATTGATGTCCGCTTCGCGCCAGACCCGGCCGCCGGCGCTCGGCAGTTGCCCTTCACGGTTAGAGAAACGATCGCCGCCGATCGCCTTGCCCGGCAATACCGCACACAGGTTGCCTGAACGCGGATCCCAGCCCTGCTCGCGCGCCTGCTTCTTGGTGACGTAATAGCCCGGCAGCCGCTGATGCTGCTGCAGGTAACTCACCACCGTTTGCTGCTGCGTGAGCCGATCGATGCTCTGCTGCTGCCCCGCCGGCGCCACCACTGCGTTGCCGTCGATCGCACGGTGCTCGTTGCCGCGCAGCGCGCTGAAGACGGCGATGACCACGGCGATGACAATCGCCAACAGAATCCGCTTGTTCATGACATTCCCTGAAATTATGCCGCCGAAGGCACCGCAGCGCCCCCAGGCTAGTTAGCTATATAGTCGACCTGGATGAAACTAAGATGACCGGCACGTCACATTTTCGCGGCGGTAAGAGTTTCATCCATTCATGACAATGATGCCACTTTCCAGCCGTTCTGGCACTCGGAGTCGCTCTGAAAACGGGCCGCCCCACATGAGACGGCCCGCCGTGCCAAGCGCTGCTTTCAGTATAGTCGGGGAAGGCGCCGCACAACGCGGCGCAACAGGCGGGAACGCATCAATCGATCAAGGCGTGGCGATAGCGATGCAGCATGTCGGCCAGGCGCTTCACCGGCCCGGTGACGCTGAGCGGCGCCTGATTGTCCACCAATTTTTGCTGGTACTCGTTCATTTCACCCAGCAAGCGATCGTAGTAATAGGCGCGCTTGACGTCGTTTTTGGCCGAGACCACCCGATCGGCGGTGCTGCGGATCTGGCGGTGGAAGGCCGACAGCTCTTCGCTGACCGGAATCTCCGCCCGCTGCATGCGCTGGTGGGCGATGATCAGGTTCAGCGCCAGACGATACTTGGCGATGTCGTTCGGGAACATCATCAGCAGCTGGTTAAGCTGTTGATACAGCGCAGGCAGGTGGTTCTGCCGACGGCGCGCCGCCTTGGTGGTCAGCGCCGACACCGCGCTGCTGACGAACTGGTTGAGCAACGTGCGGCCGGTGCGTTCGCGCGAATTGTCGCGGATCAGCAGCAGCACCATCAGCCCGACGCAGCTGCCGAGGAACTGGCCGAGCGCTCCGTCGAGAAACTGGGTGACGTTGAACTCCATCGGGTTGCTCAGCACCAGAATGTTGATGGTCCCTGCCAGCAGCCCCAGCGAACCGAGCCGCCGCTTCTGCACCTCGATGCCGATGAAGAACGCCAGCAGGCCGAGGCTGAGGCACAGCAGCAAAATGCTCTGCTGCGTCGCCGGCAGGATCACCATGAAGAACAGGGAGCCGACCGGGATCGCCGCCAGCATGCCCAGCACGAAATCCATCGCCACCATGCGCGGCGCCGGGGTGCGCATCGCCAGCGAGGTGATTACCGCAATGATCACCATAAAGCCGCTGCCGGACGTCCAGCCGGTCCACAGCCACAGCAGGCAGCCGAACGCCGTGGCCACAAAGGTGCGCAGGCCGTTAATCATCGCATGATGCCCTTCCGCCGAGGTCGGCTTGACCACGGTTTCATTGCTCAACACGTCCTCTTCCACCGCGCTGATGCTGCCGTTGGTGTGTACGCCCTTCGACAGCAGCAGGTAGCGCGTTGCCGCGCCGACCCAGCCGGTGAGGGTCGGCAGTGTTTCTTCGGAGCGATGCGTGGTCAGCACCTGGCGCAACAGCTTCATGCGCCTGTGGATCTCCTGCGGGGTTTCCGCCGGCACCATCAGTTGCTCCCGCAGGCTCGCTTGCAGCATGTCCGGATGATTCACCAGGATCAGGTAGGTTTCGCAAGCCTGGGTAATCAGCGTCAGCGACAGGGTATGCAGCGCCTTCACCCGGCGATTGACCTTCTGCCAGCGCGAAGACTCCATCATCAGGTTGTTGCGCATGCCGTCCAGCGCCGTGGTGCTCTTCACCAGATTGCTCCAGGCGCGGTCGATGTCTTCTTTGTCGGCGTTGCTGATGCACATCTGCATCAGGCGATATTGATCCACCAGCAGCTGATCCACCGCCCGATCGATATCCTGCTTGATCGAACGCGGCGAGAACAGCAGATCCGCCAATACGGCGCTGACGATCCCCAGCACGATCTCGCTGCAACGCTCGATGGCGAACTGCGGCGCTTCCAGCAGATGGGCCTCGCTGGTGGCGACCGTCACGATGATGATCAGCGCGGTATAGCCGGCCAGGCCCCAGGCGTAGGAGTTCTCGACCTTGATCAGTGAAGAGAGCCAGGTGCAGAAACCGGCCCAGATGCAGCACAACAGCAGCATCACCACCGGCGCGCGGGCGGTGGTGATGATAATGAGCAGGCCGACGAAGCAGCCGATAAAGGTGCCGATAATGCGCAGCCAGCCGCGGTGGCGGATGGCGCCGGAGAAGGGTTCACCGCCGGCGGCAAAGGCCGGGCCGGCGGCGACGATGGCGGCGGTCATCGCCGACCAGCGCGGGGTTTCCAGATTGAGATGGAAGCCGACGAACAGCGCAAACACAATCGCGAAGCTGAGCTTGAAGGCGAATCTCAGCCGGATAAAGGTTGGGCTGTTCATTAGCCGAACTCACGCAGCCGGTGCATCAGGCGCACAAAAGGCGAGCCGCTGTCGGCATTGCGATCGTTCTTGCCGACGATCACCACGGTGGCGGTGGTGCCGGCCGGGTACGGATGCTGTTGGTCCTTGGCGTCCAGCAGGATCTTCACCGGCACGCGCTGCGCCAGGCGCACCCACTCCAGGTTGCTGTCGATCGAGGCCAATCCTTTGTTGTTCACCGTGCTGCTGCTGTTGTTCACCGCCGCCGCCACGCTGTCGACGGTGCCGTGCATGATGCGGTTGCTGCCGAGCGGGGTGATCTCCGCGCGATTGCCCTTATTCAGGCCGTTCAGTTTGGTTTCTTCCAGGTACGCCAGGATGTAGAAGGAGTCTTTCTTCACCAGCGCCACCGCCACCGAACCGCGGGTGATGTATTCGCCGGCGTGTACGTTGAGGTTGGTGATCCAGCCATCGGCCGGAGCGCGCACCGTGGTGCGTTCCAGATCCAGCTGCGCCAGCTCACGCGTCGCCACGGCCTTCGCCAGCTGGTGTTGCACGGTCTGCAGCGAGTTGTTCGACTGGTCGATTTCTTCCTGCGACATCGCCTGCACGCCCAGCTTCACGCGGCGGCCGGCCTCGCGCCGCTTTTCCGCCGCCAGCGTCTGATAGTAGGCGACGTCGGCACTGGCTTGCGCCAGCGCCTGCTCATAGCGCGGCCGATCGACCACGAACAGCACCTGGCCTTTCTTCACCAGCTGGTTGTCCACCACCGGCACGTCGGTCAGCAGGCCGCTGACGTCCGGCGCGATCGCCACCACGTCGGCGGTAAACTTGGCGTCACGCGTCCACGGCGACTCGGTGTAAAACACCCAGGCCTTGAATACCGCGACGATGCCCAGCAGCACAAGAATCAAAGTGATCGCGATTCGGGTTATTTTTATCGAAAAATTTTTCACAGCGACCTCAAACAAAAAGACATGAAATCAGATAAAACAAGCAGCAATACAGCGCGGTGTTAAACAGCGCCGGATGCCAGACAAAATCGTAAATCCCCGTCGGCTGCAGCAGGCGGCGCAAGAGGAAAAACAGCGCCAGCGACACCAGCAGCTCGAAAAACACCGGCGGAAACGACAGTCCGAAGATGACCATAACCGGAAGCAAACTCATCACTTTTTCCTTATTGTTCACTGCGCCGGGGAAAGACAGGTCTCGCCATTCACATTCTCTTTACATTTTAGCGTGCGCGCGCCACAAATCTTGACCAGGCAGCTTGTCCAGGTCACGAACCCGAAAAAAGGTTAAACTTTGGGGCAGACATCCACGACAGGGATTGCGAGGGTGCCGGAGGAGCGGCAGGATTGCGTTGCCGATCGCTCTCGCACGTTGGTAAGGTCTATTCACCCGACCACGTTATATTAGCCTGCTTACTATCAAGGCATCAACAATCTGTGATCTAAATCACTTTTAAGCCAGAGTGAATAATGGAAAGATTAAAACGGATGTCGGTATTCGCCAAAGTGGTTGAGTTCGGGTCGTTTACCGCGGCCGCGCGCCAACTCGGCATGAGCGTTTCATCGATCAGCCAAACCGTCTCGAAACTGGAAAATGAGCTGCAGGTCAAGCTGTTGAACCGCAGCACGCGCAGCATCGGCCTGACCGAGGCCGGCAAAATCTACTATCAGGGCTGCCGACGCATGCTGCAGGAAGTCAGCGAAGTGCATGAGCAGCTGTATGCGTTTAACAATACCCCCGCCGGCACGCTGCGCATCGGCAGCTCATCCACCATGGCGCAAAACGTGCTGGCGAACATGACCGCCGAGATGATGAAAGAGTACCCTGGCCTGACGGTCAACCTGGTGACCGGCATTCCGGCGCCGGATCTGATCACCGACGGGCTGGATCTGGTGATCCGCACCGGTGAGCTGCAGGACTCCAGCCTGTTCTCCCGCCGCCTGGGGCAGATGCCGATGGTGGTGTGCGCCGCCAAAAGCTACCTCAGCCAGCACGGCACGCCGCAAAAGCCGAGCGACATGGTCAACTTTTCCTGGCTCGAGTACAGCGTGCGGCCCGACAGCGAATTTGAACTGATGTCGCCGGAGGGCATCACCACGCGCATTTCCCCGCAGGGGCGCTTCGTCACCAACGACTCCTCCACCATGATCCGTTGGCTGAAAAACGGCGCCGGCATCGCCTACGCCCCGCTGATGTGGGTGATCGAAGAGATCAAGCGCGGCGAGATCGAGATCCTGTTCAAAAGCTACCATTCGGATCCGCGGCCGATCTACGCGCTCTATACCGAGAAGGACAAACTGCCGCTGAAGGTGCAGGTGTGCATCAACTACCTAACCGACTATTTCGAACGCGTGGCGGCGGTCTATCAGGGCTATCGTTGAGCGGCGCTCAAATAGCGGTGCGCCAGCGCGCCCAGCAGTATCAACGCCAGCATGCCGAGGCCCCACAGCAGCCAGACGGCGTAGCCGGCCCAGTTCAGCAGCAGAGGAAAATAGCTCGCCAGCCCGCTGCCCAGCTGTTTCAGCCACGGCAGCCAGGCGTCCAGCACCGCCTGCGGCACCAGGCTCAGCGCGCCGTTCACCGGCAGCGATGCGCCGCCGGCTGCTTCCGCCAACGCCGGGAGCCAGGCCAGCACGCCGGCTACGCCCCAGGCCAGCAGCGTCCATAGCGCCATGGCGCCCAGCAGCAGCGCTAGCGTCCAACCGCCCCGGTTCACGGCACACCGCCGCCGCACTGCGGGCAAAAGCGGCTGCCCGACGGCAGCGGCGCGGCGCACTGGCCGCAGGTGGCGCTCAGCGCGGCAAACGGCTGACCGCAGCGGTGACAATAACGCGCGCCAGATTTATTCACCGCCCGGCATTCCGGACACTGCGGCCCCGGCTCGCCATGCTGGTTATAGCGGTTGCCATGATGCCCGCCGCCGTGGCCCGCGCGCTGATGACCGCGGTTAATACCGCCTTGCCCCAACAACCTTTTCAGTAAGCTCATCCCGCCTCTCCTCTGTGCATTGACGCTGAAGCTCACTGTAAACCCTGGAGTAACCTCCAGGGTAAAGCCCGGCGAGCAGGCTTTACGTTTCATTACATCGTAAAAGTGGCAAGGCTTTGATGCCGTTAACAAAAGCACCATCGGCATTATCCCACGCCGCCGCGCTGCGTTATGCTGCGGGAACCTCTCCCTGCATCAGGAATAACCATGAAAAAAATCATACTGGACTGTGACCCGGGGCATGACGACGCCATCGCTCTGTTGCTGGCCTGGGGCAATCCGCAGATCGACCTGCTGGCGGTCACCACCGTGGTGGGTAATCAGACGCTGGACAAAGTGACGCGCAACGCGCTGGCGGTGGCGCGCATCGCCAATATCACCGGCGTGCCCTTCGCCGCCGGCTGCCCGCGCCCGCTGGTGCGCAATATCGAAGTGGCGCCCGATATCCACGGCGATTCCGGCCTCGATGGCCCGGTGCTGCCGGAACCTCACCTGCAGTTGGACTCGCGCCACGCGGTGGATCTGATCATCGATACGGTGATGGCCCACCCGCCCGGCAGCGTGACGCTGGTGCCGACCGGCGGCCTGACCAATATCGCTATGGCGGTGCGCAAAGAGCCGCGCATTGCCGAGCGGGTCAAGGAAGTGGTGCTGATGGGCGGCGGCTACCATGTGGGCAACTGGAGCGCGGTGGCGGAGTTCAATATCAAAATCGATCCCGAGGCGGCGCACATCGTGTTTAACGAAAAATGGCCGCTGACCATGGTCGGGCTGGATCTTACCCACCAGGCTTTGGCCACGCCGGCAGTCTGCGCGCGTATCGCCGCCCTCGGCACCCGGCCGGCCGCCTTCGTCGGCGAACTGCTGGCATTCTTTGGCCGTATGTACCAACAGGCGCAGGGCTTCAGCGCCCCGCCGGTACACGATCCTTGCGCCGTCGCCTACGTGATCGATCCGAGCGTGATGACGGTGCGCAAAGCGCCGGTGGATATCGAACTCACCGGCACCCTGACGTTGGGCATGACGGTCGCGGATTTCCGCGCGCCGCCGCCGCCGGACTGCCACACTCAGGTGGCGGTCAAACTGGATCAGGATAAATTCTGGGATCTGGTGGTGGATGCGCTGGAACGGATTGGCGAAGTGGAGTGAGGTCTGTGAAGCGTGGATTAACGCGCTTTTACAGGCGCGTTAATCCGTCTTGCGGCACAGCAACAGGGATAGGGGGATCATCACCCCTTTATTTCCACAGTAACAGAACAATCTTAATAAAATGGATTTAAATAAAATTTAAAAACAACCAATAAAAAACAAGAAGAATCTTAATGAAAATAAATACAGGCTCAATAAAGAAAATATAAAATAAAAATAAAAAACAGCGGTAAATAAAACCACGATCGCCGTGCCGTCATTGGCAACAACGATTTAACAAGAAAATGCTTATCTCATTGGCTACATCGCCTGTCGGCCCAGGCGTTCGTTGTCGTACACACGGCGTTTTACTACATACAAAAAATCCCAATGTTTTGATTTTAATGCAAAAATAAAATAAAAGATTAAAAATTGACTGGAGCAAGATGAATTTGAGAAAATGACAACCCTGTTTTTTCAAACAAATAAAACACCCTTTGCAGGCAACTGAAATACGGCTTACCCCTTTTTATATAAACCGTCCCCTCGCTCACAGGGGAAAAACTTATTTATCGCTTCAACAGGAAGTCTTTTCAATTTCCATAAAAAATTTTAGGTATTGAAGCTTCAGCGAATTTAAACACCAGGATAAGGATAGGGAATCCTAATAATATGCATTCAATGATCGATATCGAAACATGGCAGGTTCACCATGACCGATAAAACCGCCATTAACGCGCCGGCTATCGCCGTGCTGCCCCTGCTGCTGATCTGGATGGCGGCGATCCTGCCGTTTTATCACCCCAACATGGGCGGCGGCGGCCTGGCGCTGCCGCAAAACATTCTGGCCTGGAGCGCCATGGCGCTGACCACGCTGCTCGTGACCGCCAGCGTTTGCCTTGGCCGTACCCGTCTTTCGCTTACCCCCACGGCACGCCTGTTGCTGCTCGGCATCGCCGTATTGGCGCTGCCGCTGCTGTATACCCGCGCCGAGTGGCGCGAAGACGCCCTGTGGCGCAGCGCCGGTTTGCTCGGTGGCTGGCTGTTCTATGTCGCCTGCCTGCAGCTACGCCTCACCACCCGGCAACGCGATCTGTTGCTGTACGGCCTGCTGTTCGCCGTAAGCGTTCAGGCATTGCTGGCGGCGCTGCAACTGTTCGCCCCCGCGCTGGCCTGGGTGGCCCCCAACGGCCGCCGGGTCTATGGCGTCTTCCAACAGCCGAACGTGCTGGGCAGCTTTATCGCCACCGGGCTGGCTTTGGCGCTCTGGCTGCTGCTTGCCCCCCTCTCCACGCCGACGCGGCGGCGGCAGCTCCCGCTGCTCGCCCTACTGGCCGCTTTCTCCGCCCTGCTGGTGCTGATCCAGTCACGCGCCGCCTGGCTGGGCGGCGCCCTGGCGGCGGCGCTGCTGCTGTGGCGTTTTGCCCGTCAGCGCCCGGCCGCAAGCCGCTGGGCCGGCGGCGCGCTGCTGTTGGGCGTGGCGGCCGGTCTCACGGTGCTGTTCACCGGTCTTGGCCTGGATAGCCGCGCCGGCCTGATCGGGCGGGAGCTTTCCAACAGCGCGCGCCTGACCATGCTGCATGACGTCGGCGCCATGATCCTGGCCAAACCGCTGCTGGGCTGGGGCTACGGCGGCTTTGAATACAGCTTCGCGCACTTCCGTCTGCAGGAAATGCCCTGGCGAGAAGTGTTGGAAGTCGCCGGGCATCCGCACAATGAAATCCTGCTGTGGTGGGTTGAGGGCGGCCTGCCGGCGCTGGCGGGGATCGTTATCGTCCTCGTCGCCGGCGCGCTGCTGCTGAAACGCGCCTGGCAACGGGATCGCGAACAGCCGGGCGGTGCGCGCGTCGGGCTGTTTCTGGTGCTGTTGCCAATGCTGGTGCACACCCAGCTGGAATACCCTTTCTATCTGTCTGCACCGCATTGGCTGGCGTTTCTGCTGCTGCTGGCGCTGCTGGACGGCCAAACCGGCGAGCCCCGCCCACTGCCGTTCGCCAAAGCCCTGAGCCTGCCGGTGGCGATGGCGGCCATCGGCGTGTTGGTGATGGCGATCTTCGCCTGGCAAGGGCGCATGGCGCTCACCCAATCGGAACGCACCATGCTGGCCTCCATCGACAGCATCGAGCAGATGCCGCCGCCGGCCGCCTGGATCTACCGGGAGCGCAAAACCTTCGACGAGCAATCTCACGCGCTGCTGGTCTATAACCAAACGCGCGATGATGCCCTGCTGACCGGCTATCGGCAGTGGGCCAATGCCTATCTGCAGCGCCGTATCGACGCCAACGTCTATGCCACGCTGATCATGATTTTGCGTTATCAGGGCGCTCAGGCGGAAGCAGACACCCGCCAGCGGGAAGCCGCTTTCCTGTTTGCGCGGGATGCGCGGTTTAGGTAGGAAGAATAAGGTGAGAGCGCGTCGCTCTCACCTGCCGTCTTAAGATTAACGCGGCAAAATAGCGCACGTTTTATCCAGCAGCGATTCTACCGAGGCGCGGTTGCCGACGTCCCAGCCGCGCTTCGAGGCCAGCAAGATAAAACCCCGTTGGCCGGCAAACGTGGTCGGGACGACGGCCACGCCATACTCCGCCAGCTGCGGCGGCGACAGATGAAAATAATCCGCAAGATCCTTAATCGGGTAGATGCCCATCGCGGTCGGCTGCATCACGCGGCGGGCATAGTAGGTGTGGCGCAACAGCTTATCCGGCAAGGGGCGCCATTGTTCCTGTATGTAGGGGCGTTCCGCCTGCAGCTGGCGCCGCACATCCTCGCGCAGACAGGTCAGGTGAATGTGCAATTGGTTCTGGCTGCGGCCGTAAGCGGAGTTGATCGCCATGCCCAGCCTGTCGTCCGGCACCGGCCCGCCATACTCGGCGGCCAGCCGGTAACGCATCAGCCATGCATAGCCAAAATAGTCCGTTCGTTCTCCGGCCAGCAGCAGCGGGCTTTCAATGCCGGAAAGCGGTGCCGTCGGCACCAGAATGAAATGATAGGGATAACGCGGGTTTTGCAGCACGCTAAAGCCCTGCGCTTTCCCCTGCGGCATATAGATCTGCTCACACGGGGCCGGATCGCGCTTTTGCTGATAGTTGGCCATGCAGAGCTTATCGACCACGCCCCACAGCGCATCGGAACGGGCGCAGCCCGTCAGGGACAGAACGCCCAGCAACAACAGCCAACGCAGGGCGGAGAAAGCCCAACGCGCCATCCTCGTATTGTTCCGTTTTTTCGCCACGTCAATTTCATTCCATCACTGGGCGCAGGCACGCCTGCAAGGGCCGCAACATGGGGAATGGATAAAGGAGCCAGCGCGTGGCTCCTTGAGGAAAGATTACGCCGTGCCGCCGACGGTCAGCGTATCCAGTTTCAGCGTCGGTTGGCCGACGCCCACCGGCACGCTCTGGCCTTCCTTGCCGCACACGCCCACGCCTTTATCGAGCGCCAGATCGTTGCCGACCATCGAGATCTGCTGCATCGCCTCGATGCCGGAGCCGATCAGCGTCGCCCCCTTCACCGGTTTGGTGATGCGGCCCTTCTCGATCAGGTAGGCTTCGGTGGTGGAGAACACGAACTTGCCGGAGGTGATGTCCACCTGGCCGCCGCCAAAGTTCGGCGCGTACAGGCCGTATTCGACGCTGGCGATGATCCCTTCCGGCGTCGATTGGCCCGCCAGCATGTAGGTATTGGTCATGCGCGGCATCGGCAGATGCGCGTAAGACTCGCGGCGGCCGTTGCCGGTCGGCGCGACACCCATCAACCGCGCGTTGAGTTTGTCCTGCATGTAGCCTTTCAGCACACCGTTTTCGATCAGCACGTTGTACTGGCCCGGTACGCCTTCGTCGTCGATCGCCAGCGAGCCGCGGCGCCCTTGCAGGGTGCCGTCATCCACCACGGTGCACAGCTCGGAAGCCACCAGCTCGCCCATATGGCCGCTGAACACCGAGGTGCCGCGCCGGTTGAAATCGCCTTCCAGGCCGTGCCCCACCGCCTCGTGCAGCAGCACCCCAGGCCAGCCGGCTCCCAACACTACCGGCATATTGCCGGCCGGCGCCGCCACCGCGCCGAGATTGACCAGCGCCATGCGCACCGCTTCTTTGGCATAGGCATCGGCGCGCACGTCGCCGTCGACGGTTTCCAGGAAATAGTCGTAACCGAAACGGCCGCCGCCGCCGCTGGAGCCGCGCTCACGCTTGCCGTCCTGCTCCACCAGCACGCTGACGGAGAGCCGCACCAGCGGGCGAACGTCCGCCGCCAGCGTGCCGTCGGTGGCGGCCACCAACACCTGCTCGTAAACGCCGGTGATGCTGGCGTTCACTTCCTGCACCCGCGCATCGGCGGCGCGCGCCACTTTATCGACGCGGTGCAACAGGGCGATTTTCTCTTCGCGCGGCAGGCTTTGCAGCGGATCGAGCAGCGGGTACAGCGCCCGGTAACCGATTTCGCCCAGGGTGTGCGCCCGCCCGTCGCCCTGCTCGCGCACGATGCTGCGCGCCGCCTGGGCGCTCTGCTGCAGCGCATTCAGGGTGATCTGATCGGCATAGGCGAAACCGGTTTTCTCGCCGCTGACGGCGCGCACGCCGACGCCCTGGTCGATATTGTAAGAGCCATCCTTGATGATGCCGTCCTCGATCACCCAGGCTTCGTGATAGCTGGACTGGAAATAGAGATCGGCGTAGTCGATACGGCGTTCTGCCAGTTGACCCAGTACCGAGTACAGGTCTTGATGACTCAGCTTGTTGGTAGCGAGTAACTGCTCACTGACAAACGTCAGGCTCATAATGGTTTCACTCTTGATTGGAGGATAACGTGTCAGACGGCGCCGTCAGCGACGTCTGGAATCGGTTGTGCTGCAGCACCGGCATCTGTTGCCGCAGGGGCTGCAGGCTTGTGGTGTCCACGCGCACCTTCAGCGCCGCCACGGCGTCCGGGTTCTCGGCCAGCACCTTGCCCCAGCCGTCGACAGCCAGCGTGTGGCCCCAGGTGCGGCGGGTCGGCCCGTGGCGCCCCACCTGCGCCGGCGCCAGGATCATGCACTGGTTTTCGATCGCCCGGGCGCGCAGCAGGATTTCCCAATGCGCCTCGCCGGTGACCCGGGTAAAGGCCGCCGGCACCGAAATCAGTTCAGCGCCCTGCGCCCGCAGCGCCTGGAACAGCGCGGGGAAGCGCAGATCGTAGCATATGGTCATGCCCAAACGCCCGACCGGCGTATCCACCACCGTCAGATGCTGCCCGTGTTGGTAGGTATCCGACTCGCGGTAGTGGGCGTGCGCGTCGTTGATGTCCACATCGAACATGTGCAGCTTGTCGTAGCGGGCGCGGATCTCGCCCTGATCGTCGAACAACAGGCTGCTGGTGGTGATAAGCTCCGGGTTTTCGCGGCTGATCAAGGGCATCGAGCCCACCAGCAACCACACGCCATAGCGGCGCGCCAGTTCGCGCACCGCGTTCTGCAGCGGGCCATCGCCCTGTTTTTCCGCCTGTTGGCGATAGGCTGCGGAGTTGGCGAACAGCAGCGCGTTCTCCGGCGTCATGACCAGTTTTACCCCGGCATTGAGCTGCTTGATCTGCTGTTCAATCTGGGCCAGGTTATCGCGCACCTGATCGCCACTGCACAACTGCAACAACGCAACGTTAGCATTCCTCATGACGCCTTATCCTCCTTTGCCTTACGAAGTACCTCATTGATCTTCGGCTGGTCGAGATCGCCGCTGATATGGTAACGAATCAGCGAAATCTTGCTCCACAGCGGCCCCAGCACCTGCGAGGCGGCGAACACCGCCGCGCCGACGATCGGGTTAACGACAAACGCCGTGGCCACGCCGACCGTCGCCGAAATCGCCGGCGCCACCACCGCTTCCATATCGATGCGGCGGCGCGCCAGATCGATCTGGCCACTCATGGCGATATCCGCCGCCAGGCCGTCGATCAATAGATTATCAGTATGCATTATGCCATCTTTCAGCCAGGCGGTGCTGCGGATGGAATCAAAGTAGAAGCCTTTGCCGAAGGTATCGCTGAAATCGAACTGCAGCTTGCGCAGCAAGGCGTCGAAGCTGACCAGTCGCAGCAGCTGGCCGGCGCGGCCGCCGCCCATGCTGTCGATCTCGCCCTTGCCCATTTTGACCTGCAGCGCGCCGCTCAGCGTATTGACCTGCGGCTGCCACGGCGCGCCGCGCCAGTACAAATCGAAGTCCACGTCGTAAGGCGCGCCTTTCAGCGGGATGGTGATGCCGAAGAAGGCGGCGGTTTCATCGATCTTGCCGCCGAGCAGCTTGCCTTTCAGCGAGCTGCGCTCTTCCTGCGCGTTCTGCTTCCACAGGCCGGTGGCGCTCATGCGCCCTTTGCCGGTATCGACCAGGCCGTGATCCAGCGTCAGGGTATCGCCCCGATTGCTCAGATCCGCCTCGACCTTGCCGAGGTTC
The DNA here is from genome assembly GCF_052169255.1 of Serratia sp. CY29653. Taxonomy (NCBI): domain Bacteria; kingdom Pseudomonadati; phylum Pseudomonadota; class Gammaproteobacteria; order Enterobacterales; family Yersiniaceae; genus Serratia; species Serratia sp. CY29653. The sequence continues at coordinate 293,952 of NZ_JBJNLC010000003.1, forward strand.
TGCCCCAGCACCCAGCACGACTTGCAGCGCAGCATCAGCGAAGGCCAGTCGCGGAAGCTGACTTTCTCCGGCGGCGGTGGCGGCGAACCCGCCGCGCTTTTCGTCTCGGCGAACTGCGGGTTGTAGTACAGGTAGTTGATATCGGCGCGCCACGGCCCGCGATCGGCCACCCGCAGGCTGCCGTCCACTTCATCGCTCTTGGCGCTCACCACGGTGGCGCCCAGCTGTCTTTCGGCCGACAGCGTCAGCTTATGCCAAGCCTGGCCGCCCAACAGCAGCTGCGGCGTGGTCAGCGCCACGGTGGTGGGGAAGCTGAAACCGCCCACCTGACCGCTGCCGCCGCCCTGTTTCAGCGCCGGCGCCAGCAGCGCCAGCCATTGCTCGCCGTCCAGCGCCGGCAGGTTCAGCGTCATCGACTTGCCGGCCGGCAGCGGCGGCGTGCCGCCACCGTTGGTTCGCCAGGCGGCGCGCGCCAGATTCACCTGTTTTTTGTCGAAGCTCCATTCACTGTTGAAGCGGTTCTGCTTGCCCGCACTGCCGGTCAACATGAAGCCGTTCAGACCGCCTTTGACCTTGACGTTCACCGGCAAGGCTTCGCCCGGCGCCTTGTCCAGCGGCGAAGGTAAGTGACTGCTCACTTTCCTTAGGTCTGCGTCAAGGCCGATATCGTAGCTGGCCGAGCCCTGATGCGGCAACGTGATGGCCACCTGACTCTGCCAGGGCGCGCTGCCGCTGAGCGCATCGGCGGCCTCTTTCGGCAGGCCGGGGAACTTGCCCGGCTGCCAGTCGCCCTTCAGGCCGACGTTGACCTTGTAGTCACGCTCGCCTTCCTGGGTGGTGAAGTTGAGCGCCACCGGCTGCCCGAACCAGGTGGCCGACAGCGGGTCGCTCTGCAGGTTGCCGTTGTCGAAGCGGAACTTGCCGCTGAGCTTTTGCAGTTCGCTGTCCAGCGGCTTGATCAGCAACGAATTGTTGTTCAGCGCCACTTCACCGGTGGCTCTGACCTGCTCGCCGTCCAGGGGAATATCGAGATGTAAGCGCCCACTGACATCACCGCCAATCTGCAGCTGATCCAGCGCCGCCCCCAGCGAATCGTGCAGCGGCGTCTGCATGAAGTAGTCGTGCACATCGCTGCCCGCACCCGCGACTTCGGCGTCGATCAGCAGCCGCTCTTTCAGGTAATCCGGGATCACCGCGCTGATATTTTTGCCCGCCACCTTGCCCAGCCGGGTTTGCGGCGCATGCATCCACAATCCCTCGTTGGCGAAGTCGAGGTCGATCGCCAAATCGGTCAGCGCCGGCCAGCCCGGTTGGAACTGGAAGGTGGCGTGGCGCAGCGGCACGAAGACTTCGAACTGCCCTTCGTTCTTACGGTACGGGAAGTGCTGCGGATCGCCGGAATAAATCAGCGTGGCGTTATCCACCCGGCCGCCCTGAATGGCGCCGCTCAGGTAGTCCACCAGATGCTTGCCCATCAGCGGTTCCGGGAAATAGCGCCAGGCCTCGGCGCCGTCATACAGGCGGATGCCCGCCAGGATATTCAGCCACGGATCGCCCTTGGCCGGCTGCTGATAACGGAAATCGCCGTTGACCCACAGCGACTTCGCCTTGACGTCCAGCCCCTGGCTCGCCAGCTCCCAGCCTTGATCGTTGTAACGCCAGGTCAGCGCGCCGCGCGCGCTGCTGATTTCAAGCGGCGCACGGAACATATCGCCGTAAGGCAAGGTGCTGCCTGCCAGCCCCAGCGTCAGGCGGCCGTTCTCCACCCCGCCGCTCAACGCGCCGGAGAAGTGGTTGACGCCGGGCAGCAGCTCCCAACGCTGCCAGCTAACATCGCGCCACAGCGCCTGGAAACGGCTCTTTTCCGGCTGCTTCAGCGGGATGTCCAGCGCCAAGGCCTCCATCTTCCCCTGCGGCTGCAGATCGTTCCAGCGATCGAGCACGTCCGGGCTGAGGAACGAGAAGGTCGGCAGCAGCGCCGACAGGCGCTCCAGCTGAAGGTTAGTCGCGCGCACCCGCAGCTCTTCATTCTGCGCCGGCCCCATGAATTCGGTGTTTTCCGGCAGCCACAGCGCGGATAGCGCGCCCTGCGGCCAGGCCTGGCCGTCGGTGCTCAACCGCAGCTGCGGCACGTCGAGCTGCCAACCGGTGCCCTGGCGGCGCAGCGACAACGCCAGATTGTCCACGTCCAGCCGGTGCTGCGCGGCGCCGGTATCCCAGTTGGCCGCCCCCTGCTTGAGCAACGCATGGCCGCCGGCAATCTCGCCGTTCTGCACCTGCAGCCAGGCCGCCAGGCTGAAGTCGGCGCTTTCCAGCCCGGTGTTGACGCGCAGCCAGCGGGTAAACCAGGGTTTCATGTCGATGTTATCGGCCTGCAGATAGACCGTGCCGGTGTCCAGCAGGCCCTGATTATCGCGCAGGTCCATGCGCAGCTGCACCACGCCGTGCTGGCCGTTCAGCGTCGACAGGCTGATCTGCCCCTCGGCGCGGTGGCGCTCGCGGCCGTTAAGCCAGGTCAGTTGGGGAATGTCGAATTCGGCGCGCGCGCCGGCGGGCGTCAGGAACGAGATACGGCTGTCTCGCAGATCGAAATGGTCGAGCTGGCGCAGCATCAGATCGCCGATTTTGCCCGGCTCAAGGCCTTCGCCCTGCCGATCGCCGCCCAGCGTGGCGTTCAGATCGAGGCGGAATTGATAGAAGGTCAGATCGCGGAACTGCCAGCGCCAGTGCAGCAGCGATTGCCACACGTCCAGCGCCAGCGTCACGCGTTCGATATGCACATCGCTTTTGGGCAGCGTGGCGCTCAGGTTGCGCATTTCAAGCTGTGGGCCGAACGTTTCCCAGCTGCCCTGCAGGAAATCCATCTGCACGGGCACGCCGGACAGCTTCTCCACCTGCGCCAGCAGTTGGGGACGGTAGTCGTTCAGCTTCGGCAGCATCAGGCGCAGCCCGCTGATCAGCAGCGCCACAATCACGATTAGGGTGGCGCCTGTTGCTAACAGAATCCCAGGCAGTCGCCTCACGCAGTTCTCCTTGCTCCGCTGCCTGGCAACGGGAATATCTATGCACTGACGGGCCCGGCATGCCGGGCCCTTACGATGTCGGACGGGCTACATCATGACGACGTCGAACTGCTCCTGGCTGTACAACGGTTCGATCTGCACCTTCACCTGTTTGCCGACGAAGATCTCCACTTCGGCCAGCGCATGCGACTCTTCGCTCTTCAACGCTTCGCCGACCGCCGCGGAGGCGTACACCAGGAAGCGATCGGAATCGTAAGCATGGTGCACGCGCACAATCTCGCGCAAGATCTCGTAGCACACGGTTTCCACCGTTTTCACGGTGCCGCGCCCATTGCAAGTAGGACAATCGTGACAGAGCACATGTTCAATGCTTTCACGCGTGCGTTTACGCGTCATTTCAACTAAGCCTAGCTGAGAGAAGCCGTTGATCGTGGTTTTTACCCGATCTTTACTCAACGCCTGCTCCAGCGAGTGCAGCACCCGGCGGCGATGCTCTTCGTTGTTCATATCGATAAAGTCGATGATGATGATGCCGCCCAGGTTACGCAGCCGCAGCTGGCGCGCGATGGCCTGCGTCGCCTCGATGTTGGTATTGAAGATGGTTTCGTCGAGGTTGCGGTGGCCGACGAAGGCGCCGGTGTTGATGTCAACGGTGGTCATCGCCTCGGTCTGATCGATGATCAGATAGCCGCCGGACTTCAGCTCCACCTTGCGCTCCAGCGCGCGCTGGATCTCGTTTTCCACATCGTACAGATCGAAAATCGGCTGGCTGCCGGTATAGAGTTCGAGCTTGTTGGTGATGTCCGGAATGTACTCGCCGGTAAACTCCACCAGCAGATCGTGCGTCAGCCGCGAATCGACGCGGATGCGATCCAACGCCGCGCCGGCGAAATCGCGCAGGATGCGCTGCGCCAGCGCCAGCTCGCCGTACAGCTTGTATTTGGTCTGGTTGCGCTTCTTGCGCTCCATCACCTTGGTCCACAGGCGTTTGAGGAACGCGGCGTCCTGCGCCAGCTCTTCCTCGCCGATGCCTTCCGCCGCGGTGCGGATGATAAAACCGCCCAGCTCGTCGCAGTGCGGCGCAACGATGGCTTTCAGGCGCTCGCGCTCGGCTTCGCTTTCAATGCGCTGCGAAACGCCGACGTGCGCCGCGCCCGGCATGAAGACCAGATAGCGCGAAGGCAGCGTGATGTCGGTGGTCAGGCGCGCGCCCTTGGTGCCGAGCGGATCTTTCACCACCTGCACCATCAGGTCTTGCCCCTGGCGCACCAGCTCGGCGATGTCGCGCACGTGGAAGTTTTTCCGCTCGTCGCCGGCGACGCATTCGGTATGCGGCATGATGTCGGAGGCGTGCAGGAAGGCGGCCTTGTCCAGGCCGATGTCGACGAACGCCGCCTGCATCCCCGGCAGGACGCGGCTGACGCGCCCTTTATAGATGTTGCCGACGATGCCGCGTTTGGATTCGCGCTCGATATGGATCTCTTGCAGAATGCCGCCATCGATATAGGCGACCCGCGTTTCAGACGGTGTGATATTAACCAGTAGCTCAGCTGTCATGCCTTCTCCTCAGAGCCGGTCGATAATGGCAGCGCCCATCAACCGGTTCTTACATCACGTAATGCGACAAAATTACTGAGCAGCTCATGTGTTTCGACCAGCGGCAGACCAACCACCGCGTGATAACTCCCGGTTATCGTTCTGACGAAACAACCACCCTTTCCTTGAATTCCATAGGCGCCCGCCTTATCCATCGGTTCGCCCGTAGCAATATAGTCGCGGATATCCTGTTGTGACAGGCTGCGGAACGTCACGTCGGTCACCACCAGCTGGCAGCGCACGTCGTCGCGATCGGCGATAGCCACCGCCGTCATCACCTGATGCTGCTTGCCGGACAGCGCCGCCAGCATGTCCGCCGCATGGGCTTCGTCGCGCGGCTTCTCCAGCACCCGGCCGTTGAGCACCACGATGGTGTCGGCGCCCAGCACCGGCCGATCTTCCTGCGCCAGCGCTACGCCGGCTTTGGCCTTGTCCTGCGCCAGGCGGCGCACATAGGCTTCGGCGGCTTCGCCTTCCCGGCGCTGCTCTTCGGTATGCGTCAGCAAAATGTCGAACGACACGCCGAGCAGGGTCAGCAGTTCACGTCGACGTGGGGAGCCGGAGGCCAGATAAAGCGAAGTCATTGAGATACCCTTACTGTACGGCGAACTGACGGCGGATTTTGCGCATCAACAGGAATAACCACGGCCACAAAATGCCGTTTACCACACTACTCCAGAACACCTCTGGGCGGAAAGAGACGTTGATCACTAAAAACTCAGCCCAGAACACCACCACGTCCATCGACAGCGACAGCAGCACGACGATCAGCGCCTGTTGCCACAGCGCCATATTGCGGAACAGTTGGAATTTGAACGCCACCAGATAGGCGATGATGCCCAGCGCCAGCGCGCGCACGCCCAGCGTGGAGCCGAGGATAAGATCCATGATCAGCCCCAGCACGAAGCCGGTGCCGACGTTGACCCGGTGCGGCAAGGCCATCACCCAGTAGATCAGGATCAGCACCAGCCAGGAGGGCCGGAACATGTAGATCTGCTCCGGCCACGGCATGATTTGCAGCACCAACGCCACCAGGAACGACAGCCAGATTATCCAGCGCCCGTGGCTGCGGTAGCTGTTCATGGCACCACTCCCGCCGCGGCAGGCTGAGCTTGGGGCTGGACAGAGGCCGGAGCCGCGGTTTGCGGCGCCACCCCGGTGGCCGGAGCCGGCAGCTGCGGCCCGACGGAGCCGGCAGGCGGCAGCACCTGCGGCATCATCTGCATCAGGCGTTCATTGGCCACGCGGTGCACTTCGTCCGGCGGCAGCGGCATGTCGCCGTTGCGATCGGCGCCCCACAGCAGCAGCAGGTAGCGCAAGCGCTGCAGACCGGCGGTCGGCCGCGCCTGAATCACGGTGTAAGCGCGCTGGTTATCGACCTTGACCGAGGAAACCACCGCCACCGGATAGCCTTCCGGGAAGCGGCCGCCGAGGCCGGAGGTGACCAGCACGTCGCCAACGCGGATATCGGTGTTGTTCGGCAGGTGCTCCAGTTGCAGATCGTCGGCGCAGCCGCTGCCCGCGGCGATCACCCGAATATCGTTGCGCAGCACCTGGATCGGCAGCGCGTGCGAGGCGTCGCAGATCAGCAGCACGCGGCTGGTGACTTTCGCCACCGCCACCACCTGGCCGACCACGCCCTTGTCGCTGATCACCGGCTGGCCTTCATAGACGCCGTTATCCGACCCTTTGTCGATCACCACCTGATCGCTGTAAGGATCGGAGCCGGTGGAGATCACCTGGGTGACCATCTTGTGTTCGTCCTGGCGCAGCGGAGAACCCAGCAGCTCGCGCAAGCGGGCGTTTTCCTGCTTGAATTGGCCAAGAAGAAGAATATCGCTGTTTTTCAGCAGCAGTTCCTGCCGCAGAGCACGGTTTTCCAGCTCCAGCTGTTGGCGGGTGGCCAGCGTTTCTGACACGCTGTCCAAAACTTTACGCGGCCCGTTGGCCAGAAAATAGAAAGGGCTGACTGCGGTGTCCATGTAGTTGCGTATCTTCACGAACGTGCCGAGCCGGCTGTCGGCAACGATCAGGCCAATGGCCGCGATCACCGCCAAAAAAAGTCGCAGTTGCAGGGAAGGCCCCCTGCTAAAAATCGGCTTCATAAATTATGCGAGTTCCTCGACAACAGAAAGAGGAACCGTACCCGATTCTCGCTGTGCGCATTCATCCGATACGATTCCTCCTTCCAGGGGCTGACTATTCTTCGCTGAACAAATCGCCGCCGTGCATGTCGATCATTTCCAACGCCTTGCCGCCGCCGCGCGCCACGCAGGTCAGCGGATCTTCCGCCACCACGACCGGGATGCCGGTTTCTTCCATCAGCAGGCGATCGAGGTTGCGCAGCAGCGCGCCGCCGCCGGTCAATACCATGCCGCGTTCGGAAATGTCGGAGGCCAATTCTGGCGGGCACTGCTCCAGCGCAACCATCACCGCGCTGACGATGCCGGTCAGCGGCTCTTGCAGGGCTTCGAGGATTTCATTGGAGTTCAGGGTAAAGCCGCGCGGTACGCCTTCGGCCAGGTTACGGCCGCGGACTTCGATTTCGCGCACTTCGTCGCCCGGATAGGCAGAACCGATTTCGTGCTTGATGCGCTCGGCGGTCGCTTCGCCGATCAGCGAGCCGTAGTTGCGGCGCACATAATTGATGATGGCTTCATCGAAACGGTCGCCGCCGATGCGTACGGAAGAGGAGTACACCACGCCGTTCAGCGAGATCACCGCCACTTCAGTGGTACCGCCACCGATATCCACCACCATGGAACCGGTCGCTTCGGAGACCGGCAGACCAGCGCCGATCGCCGCCGCCATCGGCTCTTCAATCAGGAACACTTCACGCGCGCCGGCCCCTTGGGCGGACTCGCGGATAGCGCGGCGTTCAACCTGGGTCGCGCCGACCGGCACACAGACCAGCACGCGCGGGCTTGGGCGCATGAAACTGTTGCTGTGAACCTGTTTGATAAAGTGCTGCAGCATTTTTTCGGTCACGAAGAAATCGGCGATCACGCCGTCTTTCATCGGGCGAATAGCCGCGATGTTGCCGGGGGTGCGGCCCAGCATCTGTTTGGCGTCATGACCGACGGCCGCGACGCTCTTTGGGGAGCCGGCACGATCCTGACGAATGGCAACCACCGAAGGTTCATTCAGTACGATGCCTTGCCCTTTAACATAAATCAGGGTATTGGCGGTACCCAAGTCGATGGACAAGTCGTTGGAAAACATGCCACGAAATTTCTTAAACATAACGAAAGGATAATCCTGCAAGCTGGGGGCGGAAAATAAAATCCGCCTACTTTACCAACCACACGAAGCAGCGACAAGGCGCAAAAACGTTCTACTTCGGTGAAAAATAGTCTGTATTGTTTCTGCTCGAATGCACGGAAATTGGATGAGGCCTGAATTCCCTGAACAAAGGCTCAGTTTACCACCCTGTCAACGCACGAAACGGCGTAACACAGCTCATAAAATCTAACATATTCCCTGATTGCCGCCGATGGTAAGCACCTACCAACGCCAACCAGATAAAAGCTGACAAGAGCCTATCTCAAATAGGCGTCGTTGTCGCAGGCAGATTGGAGAAAACTCCAAAATGACGGGTGACATGGCCCAGATGGATCCGGCGCTCATTCTACGTCAATTTTTGTCCGGCAATCAGCTTAAACGCGATAACGACGTGAATATTTTTTACGCCCCGCGTCGATCGGTTCCGGCGGCGCGAAAAAGTCGCCCTGCCCGCCGTGGATCCCACGCTCTTTCAGCGTCTGCCACTCGTTGCGCGTGCGTACGCCGGCGGCGAACACCTGCGCGCGCGTGCCCGCGCAGGCGCCGGTCAGGCTCTGCACGAACAGCTGGTTTTCGTCCCGCTTATCGATGCTCCGCACCAATCCCGGGTGGAGCTTGACGATCTCCACCTGCAGCGACTTGATATAGGACGTACTGACCACGGTTAAACCCGCTTTGGACACCGCGAGGCGGCAGCCCAGCCCTGACAACAGCCTCAGCACCGGACGCAAACGGTCGATATGTTGACACACATCTGCCTCCGCAAGTTCAATCAGAATTCGCCGACGTTGACTTTTTTCGCACTGCAGCAATGTATCGCGCAGCCAGCGCTGGAAAGAGCGCTGCAAAATCGAGTCCACGCACAGCGGAAACGCCAGCGTTTCCTCGGGCCACTGCGTCAACAAGGGAATGATGCGGCTCACCTGTTGGCGATCGTAACTTTCCGCCAGCCCGAGCTGCTGCACCAGCGGCATATATTCCGCCGGCAGCAATTCCTGGGTGCCGTCATAGATCCGGCTCATGATCTCGCGATGGTGCACCTCGCCCCCCACGGTCACCGCCGGTTTCTGATACAGCCGCGGGCCGCCGCGCGCCAGCACCTGTTCCAGCAGCGTGCGCCATTTGACGCTGCCGCGCCCCTTTTCCGGCACCTGACTGTCGTACACATACCACCCGTTTTCGCCCTGCAGCGTAGCGTGGCGCGTCGCCTGCTCCGCATAATCGATCACCTGCTCGGTGGTTTGACCGCTGCGGTACGCCACGATGCCGATGTGCAGGAAGGCCTCGCGGTCGATCAGCGCCGTGGAAGGCAAGGCATCGATGGCGTTGACCAGCTGTGAGGCGATGCCGTCGGCCTCCTTCAGGGTTCGATGCGGCAACAACACGGTAAAATCGCTGTGGAAGTAGCGCGCCAGCAGCGCCGACGGATAGCGCATCACGAAGGTAGACAGCAGATTGACCAGCGAATACATCAGTTCCTGCACCGCCACGCTGCCGTGCGTCTCGCGCAGGGTCTCGAAATCGGGCAGCCGCACCATCATCACGATGCCGTGCGAGCCTTCGTCTTCCAGCTGAGTGGTCAACTGGTTATCGAAGAACAGGCGATTATTGAGCCCGGTTTTGGCGTCCTGCGCGGCGAAGGCGCGGATCAGCGTATCGACCCGGCTGCGCTCTTCCCGCGCTTCCGCCAGATCGGCCAGCAGGCGGTCGAGCGCGCCGCTGACATTGGCCGGCCACTCACGCACGTCGCCCTGCATGACGTTTTCGCGTTCGCCGTTCAGAATGCGCCGTGCGCGGCGTTCCAGACGATCTTCGCCGTCGGCCTGCTCACGCAGCCAGCGCAGGCTGAACAGCAAAACCACCACCATCACGACGATCGACAGCGTGACGGCGGCGGTGGATTGCAGCGTGCGCACGTCGCTGGCGAAGGGGTCGCGGTAGGTGATGTGCAGCGTGCTGCCCGGATGCTGCAACAGGGGACGCGAGACCTGACGATAGCCGTTCAGCGCATCCCAGCGCTCTTTTTCCTGCGTCGGCAATTGATAGTCGAGCAGTTGGCTGCTACCGGCCTCTATGCGGATCGACACGATGCCGAGCGTGCGCATGACGATCGGCAACCATTTTTCCTGCTCCTGCGGCGGCTCGCTCAGCATGGCTTGATCGAGAGTGGTGACCAGCGAATCCAAACGGCGCTCCTGGCGATCCTGGGTAACGTAAAAGAAGCTGTATGAGCATCCCATCAGCATCAAAAACATCGCCAGCGCGACCAACAGAGTGATCAATGCAGAGAGTTTGGTGGTAAATCGCATCCCTGTGCCTTGTCCGCTATGGTTAAGTGAGTGTTCACCCTTTAGCTAAAAGGGGCCGTCCAACCCTAACAAGCCTTGCCGAGGAATTAAACCTGCAAGCGCCATTTTTGTCCTTTATCAGGACTTGGGCCGCTTATTATGCATATAGTCAAATAACTGTGATTCAGCCATTGAATAGAAAAGTGTAAACGAGAGGAAGAGTGACATGCGTGCACTGTTATTGGAACAACAAGACGACCAAACTCTGGCTCATATCAAAGATATCGACAGCGATCGGTTGCCGGAAGGCGATGTCACCGTCGACATCAACTGGTCCAGCCTGAACTACAAGGACGCGCTGGCGATCACCGGCAAAGGCAAGATCGTGCGCAACTTCCCGATGGTGCCGGGCATCGACTTCGCCGGCACCGTGCGCCACAGCCGCGACGATCGCTTCAAAGAGGGGCAAAGCGTGGTGCTCACCGGCTGGGGCGTGGGCGAACACCACTGGGGCGGGTTGGCCGAGCAGGCGCGCGTCTCCGGTGAGTGGCTGGTGCCGCTGCCGAACGGCCTGGATGAGCGCAAGGCGATGATCATCGGCACCGCCGGCTTTACCGCCATGCTGTGCGTGATGGCGCTGGAGGAAGGCGGCGTGCACCCGGACGACGGCGATATCCTGGTCACCGGCGCCAGCGGCGGCGTGGGCAGCACCGCCATCGCCCTGCTGGCGGCGCTGGGTTACCGGGTGACCGCCATCAGCGGCCGCGACAGCAATACCGACTACCTGAAAGCGCTCGGCGCCAAAGAGGTGATGCCGCGCGATGGCTATATCGACATGCCGCGTCCGCTGGAGAAACAGCTGTGGGCCGGCGCGGTGGACACCGTCGGCGACAAACTGCTGGCGCGGGTGCTGGCGCAGATGAACTATAACGGCACCGTCGCCGCCTGCGGCCTGGCGGGCGGTTATCAGCTGCCGACCACCGTGATGCCGTTCATTCTGCGCAACGTGCGCCTGCAGGGCGTGGATTCGGTGCATACGCCGCTGCATCGCCGCCAAACCGCCTGGGAACGGCTGGCCGGCATTCTGCCGGACAGCTTCTATCAGCAGGCCACGCACGAAATCTCCCTCGAGCAGGCGCCGGCCACCGCCGCCGCGCTGTTGAACAACCAAATCACCGGCCGCACCCTGGTGAAAATCCGCTGACCCGATCCCCCCGGCGACGGGGGGATCGCCCGCTTCTGCGAAATTTCATATTTTCCCGCGTCCCCTCGCTTCCGGCCGCCTTTAGCGCCATGCTTATTTCATGAAGACCCGTCAGCCGCTCGCGAACGGCGGGAATCAGTCGCGGAGAACATAAGCATGAACAAACACCCCAAATTGACCGAGGCCGACGTCACGCCGGAGAGCGTATTCCACCAGCGGCGCAAGGTGCTGCAGGCGCTCGGCATCACCGCCGCTTCGCTGGCGCTGCCCACCGGCGCACAGGCGGACCTGCTGTCGTGGTTCAAGGGCAACGATCGCCCCAAGGCACCACCGGGCAAAGCGCTGGAATTCAACAAACCGGCCGCCTGGCAGGCGCAGCTGGCGATGACGCCGGAAGACAAGGTCACCGGCTACAACAACTTCTATGAGTTCGGCCTCGACAAGGCCGATCCGGCCGCCAACGCCGGCGGGCTGAAAACCGAAGGCTGGAAAGTGCGCATCGACGGCGAAGTGGCGAAGCCGATAACGCTGGATATCGACGATCTGATGAAGCGTTTCCCGCTGGAACAGCGCATTTACCGCATGCGCTGCGTCGAGGCCTGGTCGATGGTGGTGCCGTGGATCGGTTTCGAACTGGGCAAGCTTATCAAGCTGGCCGAACCGAACGGCAACGCGCGCTACGTGGCCTTCCAGACGCTGTACGATCCGGAGCAGATGCCCGGCCAGAAAGATCGCTTTATCGGCGGCGGCCTGAAATACCCCTACGTCGAAGGGCTGCGGCTGGACGAGGCGATGCATCCGCTGGCGCTGCTGACCGTCGGCGTGTACGGCAAAACCCTGCCGCCGCAAAACGGCGCGCCGCTGCGGCTGATCACGCCGTGGAAATACGGCTTCAAAGGCATCAAATCGATCGTGCATATCCGTTTGGTGCGCGATCGGCCGCCGACCACCTGGAACCAATCCGCGCCGAACGAGTACGGTTTTTACGCCAACGTGAATCCGCACGTCGATCATCCGCGCTGGTCGCAGGCTACCGAGCGTTTCATCGGCTCCGGCGGCATTCTCGACGTCAAACGCCAACCGACGCTGCTGTTCAACGGCTATGCCGACCAGGTGGCGTCGCTGTATCGCGGCATGGATCTGCGGGAGAATTTCTAAGTGCGCCTGACGCCTGTTCATATTAAATGGCTGAAAGCCGCCCTGCATCTGGCGGCGTTTCTGCCCTTTCTCTGGCTGGTGCTGGCGGTGGATCAAGGCTGGTTCAGCGCCGATCCGTCCAAGGACATCCAGCATTTTACCGGCAGGATGACGCTGAAACTGCTGCTGGCCACGCTGGCTATCGCCCCGCTGGCGCGCTACGCCCGCCAGCCGCTGCTGATCCGCTGCCGCCGCCTGGTGGGGCTGTGGTGCTTTGCCTGGGGCACGCTGCACCTGATAAGCTACTCCACGCTGGAACTGGGGCTAAGCAACCTCGGCCTGCTGGGCAGCGAGCTGGTGAACCGCCCTTATCTGACGCTCGGCATCCTCACCTGGCTGATCCTGTTGGCGCTGGCGGCCACCTCGACGCTGTGGGCGATGCGCAAACTGGGCGCCAAATGGCAACTGTTGCACAACTTCGTCTATCTGGCGGCGATCCTCGCCCCCATCCACTACCTGTGGTCGGTCAAAACGTTTTCCCCCCAGCCGTTCATCTACGCGCTGCTGGCGGTGGCGCTGTTGGGCCTGCGCTACAAGAAATTCCGCGCCTGGTGGCGCTGAACTACGCGGCGGCGCGCGTTATTGGTACGGAAAAACGTGCGCCGCCGGCGGGAACTTTTTCTGTGTTCCAGCGCTCATATTCCTGTCACGGATCCCCGAGCTCGTCGATTTGGGGTTGAATATCTTCGCTGATAAGACCAGTATTTAGCTGCGAATTGCTACGATATCGTTATAATGCCCGACCTTGTTTCTGTTCTCAGGGTGAATTTGCCCCTTAACAGGTGACAAATCGATAACATCGGGTTATTTTCTACGATGATGGTTTTATTGCCGGAGATACCAGCACAATGGCGGATAAGTTTCACATTTTGCTTCTGAACGGCCCCAATCTCAATCTGCTGGGGACGCGTGAGCCGGAGAAGTACGGCAGCACGACGCTGACAGAGATTGTTAACGGATTGGAAAACCAGGCATCCGCATTGGATATTACCCTGAGCCATCTGCAGTCCAACGCCGAGCATCAGTTGATCGATCGCATCCATCAGGCGCGCGGCAACACCGATTTCATTCTGATAAATCCGGCGGCGTTCACGCACACCAGCGTGGCGCTGCGCGATGCGTTGCTGGCGGTGCAGATCCCGTTCATCGAGATCCACCTGTCCAACGTGCACGCCCGCGAACCTTTCCGCCATCACTCTTATCTCTCGGACGTAGCGGTAGGCGTGATTTGCGGCCTCGGCGCGGATGGCTACGCTTTCGCTTTACAGGCAGCGGTTAACCGTCTGTCGAAAACCCACTAATTGCTCCACAAAAAGAGTACGGAATCACACTCATGGATATTCGTAAAATCAAGAAACTGATCGAACTGGTTGAAGAATCAGGCATTTCTGAACTGGAAATCTCTGAAGGCGAAGAATCGGTTCGCATCAGCCGTGCCGCACCGGCGCAGGCTTATCCCGTCATGCAGCAGGCCTACGCGATGCCGGCACAGCAGCAGCCAGCCCTGGCTAACGCCGTTGCCACCGCGCCTGCGGCAGAAACCCCTGCAGCACCGGCGGCCGTGAGTGGCCACGTCGTTCGTTCCCCAATGGTAGGCACCTTCTACCGCACCCCAAGCCCGGACGCGAAAGCCTTCGTTGAAGTGGGCCAGAAAGTGAACGCCGGCGATACCCTGTGCATCGTTGAAGCCATGAAAATGATGAACCAGATCGAAGCGGACAAGTCCGGCGTCGTGAAAGCCATCCTGGTGGAAAACGGCCAGCCGGTCGAATATGACGAGCCGCTGGTCGTCATCGAATAACGAGGCGCCCCCATGCTTGATAAAATTGTTATCGCCAACCGCGGCGAGATCGCGCTTCGCATCCTGCGTGCCTGTAAAGAACTGGGCATCAAGACCGTTGCGGTTCACTCCGCGGCCGACCGCGATCTGAAACACGTGCTGCTGGCCGACGAGACCGTCTGCATCGGTCCTGCGCCATCGGTAAAAAGCTACCTGAACATCCCGGCCATCATCTCGGCGGCGGAAATCACCGGCGCGGTGGCAATCCACCCGGGCTACGGCTTCCTGTCCGAGAACGCCGACTTCGCCGAGCAGGTTGAACGCTCCGGCTTCATCTTTATCGGCCCGAAAGCCGAGACCATCCGCCTGATGGGCGACAAGGTTTCCGCGATCAACGCCATGAAGAAAGCCGGCGTGCCGTGCGTACCTGGCTCCGACGGCCCGCTGACCGACGACATGGATAAAAACCGTGCCTTCGCCAAGCGCATCGGTTATCCGGTGATCATCAAGGCCTCCGGCGGCGGCGGCGGTCGCGGCATGCGCGTGGTGCGCAGCGACAAAGACCTTGAGCAGTCCATCAACATGACGAAAGCGGAAGCCAAAGCGGCTTTCAACAACGACATGGTGTACATGGAAAAATACCTGGAGAATCCGCGCCACATCGAGATTCAGGTATTGGCCGACGGCCAGGGCAACGCCATCTATCTGGCCGAGCGCGACTGCTCCATGCAGCGCCGCCACCAGAAAGTGGTCGAAGAAGCGCCGGCGCCGGGCATCACCAGCGAAATGCGCCGTTACATCGGCGAGCGCTGCTCGAAAGCCTGCGTGGAAATCGGCTACCGCGGCGCGGGTACCTTCGAGTTCCTGTATGAAAACGGCGAGTTCTATTTCATCGAAATGAACACCCGTATTCAGGTAGAGCACCCGGTTACCGAAATGATCACCGGCGTGGATCTGATCAAAGAGCAGCTGCGCATCGCTGCCGGTCAGCCGCTGTCGATCAAACAGGAAGAAGTGAAGATCCACGGCCACGCGGTAGAATGCCGCATCAACGCCGAAGATCCGAACACCTTCCTGCCGAGCCCGGGCAAGATCACCCGCTTCCACGCGCCAGGCGGTTTCGGCGTGCGTTGGGAATCTCATATCTACGCCGGTTATACCGTACCGCCGTACTATGACTCCATGATCGGCAAACTGATCACCTTCGGCGAAAACCGTGACGTGGCGATTGCCCGCATGAAAAACGCCCTGGCTGAACTGATCATCGACGGCATCAAAACCAACGTTGAGCTGCAGCAGAAGATCATGAACGACGAAAACTTCCAGCACGGTGGCACCAACATCCACTATCTGGAGAAGAAGCTGGGTCTGCAGGAAACCTAAGGCAGCACGCAGCATCGTCTGACGAAAGGCCGGTTAATCACCGGCCTTTTTCTTTGGCGTTGCCGCCAGTAACGGCTTGGCAAAACGCCGTCATGCCGTAAAATTCCCTACCTTTGATGAATCCATCACCGTAAACCTATGGGAGACACGGATGGACAAACGCTTTATTCAGGCGCACCGCGAAGCGCGCTGGGCGCTGGGGCTGACGCTGCTCTACCTGCTGGCCTGGGGGCTGGCGGCCTATCTGCCGGACAGCGCTATCGGCGTCACCGGCCTGCCGCACTGGTTCGAAATGGCCTGCCTGCTGGTGCCGCTGCTGTTCATCGGCCTGTGCTGGCTGATGGTGCGCACGGTGTTCCGCGACATTTCGCTGGAGGACAGCGATGCAAACTGAAGTGATCCTGCCGCTGGTCGCCTACCTGCTGCTGGTATTCGGCCTGTCGGTATACGCCTATCGCCGCCGTCAGAATGGAAATTTCCTCAGCGAATATTTCCTCGGCAACCGCTCGATGGGCGGCTTTGTGCTGGCGATGACCCTGACCGCCACCTACATCAGCGCCAGTTCGTTTATCGGCGGCCCCGGCGCCGCCTACAAATACGGCCTGGGCTGGGTGCTGCTGGCGATGATCCAGCTGCCGGCGGTGTGGCTGTCGCTCGGCGTGCTGGGCAAGAAATTCGCCATCCTGGCGCGGCGCTACAACGCTATCACCCTCAATGACATGCTGTATGGCCGCTACCAAAGCCGCCTGCTGGTGTGGCTGGCCAGCCTCAGCCTGCTGGTGGCGTTCCTCGGTGCCATGACGGTGCAGTTTATCGGCGGCGCACGCCTGCTGGAAACCGCCGCCGGCATTCCTTACGACACCGGCCTGCTGATCTTCGGCATCAGCATCGCGCTGTACACCGCCTTCGGCGGCTTCCGCGCCAGCGTGCTGAACGACGCCATGCAGGGGCTGGTGATGCTGCTCGGCACCGTGCTGCTGCTGGTGGCGGTGATCCATGCCGCCGGCGGACTGGACAGCGCAGTCAGCAAACTGCAGCAAATTGATCCGGCGCTGGTGTCGCCGCAGGGCGGCGATCAGATCCTCAGCCTGCCGTTTATGGCGTCGTTCTGGATCCTGGTGTGCTTCGGGGTGATCGGCCTGCCGCACACCGCCGTGCGCTGTATCTCCTACAAGGACAGCAAGGCGGTGCACCGCGGCATTCTGCTCGGCACCGTGGTGGTGGCGGTGCTGATGTTCGGCATGCACCTGGCCGGCGCGCTCGGCCGCGCGGTGTTGCCGGATCTCAAGATCCCCGATCAGGTGATCCCGACGCTGATGATCACCGTGCTGCCGCCGTACGCCGCCGGGATTTTCTTGGCGGCGCCGATGGCGGCGATCATGTCGACCATCAACGCCCAACTGCTGCAATCCTCCGCCACCATCATCAAGGATCTCTACCTTGGCGTACGCCCACAGCAGATCCACAACGAGCGGCTGATCAAGCGCTTCTCCAGCCTGACCACGCTGATCCTCGGCCTGTTGGTGCTGCTGGCGGCCTGGCGGCCGCCGGAGATGATCATCTGGCTCAACCTGCTGGCTTTCGGCGGGCTGGAGGCGGTGTTCCTGTGGCCGCTGGTGCTGGGCCTGTACTGGGAACGCGCCAATGCTCAGGGAGCGCTTAGCTCAATGGTGTCGGGTGCGGTATGCTATACGCTATTGGCCAGCTTCAACCTGCAGCCGGCGGGGCTGCACCCTATCGTGCCTTCGCTGTTGCTCAGCCTGTTGGCGTTTTATCTCGGTAACGTCGTCGGCGAAAAGCGCCGGACGGCGTCATCATTACCCTCTTGAAGAGAATTGCTATGCCTTGGATCCAACTCAAACTGAACACCACCGGCAGCCAGGCGGAAGACCTGAGCGACGCGCTGGTGGAAAGCGGCGCCGTGTCGGTGACCTTCCAGGACACCCACGACAACCCGGTGTTCGAACCCTTGCCGGGTGAAACCCTGCTGTGGGGCGATACCGACGTGATCGGCCTGTACGACGCGGAAACCGATATGGCCGAGGTGGTGGCGATGCTGGAACAGCACCCGCTGCTGGGCGCCGGTTTCCGCCACAAGATAGAGCAGCTGGAAGATAAGGACTGGGAGCGCGAATGGATGGATAACTTCCACCCGATGCGCTTCGGCGAGCGTTTGTGGATCTGCCCGAGCTGGCGCGACGTGCCGGATCCCGATGCGGTCAACGTGATGCTCGATCCGGGCCTGGCGTTCGGCACCGGCACCCACCCGACCACCGCGCTGTGCCTGCAGTGGCTGGACGGCCTCGATTTGGCCGGCAAAACCGTCATCGACTTCGGTTGCGGTTCCGGCATCCTGGCAATCGCCGCGCTGAAGCTGGGTGCGGCGCGCGCTATCGGCATCGACATCGATCCCCAGGCCATTCAGGCCAGCCGCGACAACGCGCAGCGTAACGGCGTTTCAGAGCGTCTGGAGCTGTATCTGCCGAAAGACCAGCCGGCGGACCTGCTGGCGGACGTGGTGGTCGCCAACATCCTCGCCGGCCCGCTGCGCGAGCTGGCGCCGCTGATCGGTTGCCTGCCGAAGGCCGGCGGCCATCTTGGGCTGTCCGGCGTGCTGGCCAGCCAGGCGAGCAGCGTTGCGCAAGCCTACGAAGAGAAGTTCACGCTCGACCCGGTCGCCGAGCGTGAAGAGTGGTGCCGCATCACCGGCCGCCGCAAGTAAGCGTCACGGTCTATTGCTCCCTCATCCACCGGCCCTGCGCCGGTGGATTTTTTTTGCCTGGCGATCGGCCCGCGGGCGAGACAAAATTTTATGCAATTTTTCGCCGTTCAACGACGGATCGCCCTGACAATGCGCCTTCCAGGCAGGCTATCCCGGCAAAAAACGCGGGTGAATGCAGATAATATTCTGCGCAAAGGCGAATATTTTACCGCACACAAAATAAGCACTTTTCGTCAACTCATTGTAAAATATATACAATATTTTTATGAATCACTGCGCAGCGCATTTTTTGCCCTAATATCGCGCCAATTGGTTAAAGTTTGGCCTTTCATCTCGGCGCAAAAATGCGTAATATACGCGCCCTTGCGGACACAGTATGGTCACTCTTTGTCTATGCGCATTGGACACCACCAGCTTACTAATTGCCTGATTGCGGCCCCGATGGCCGGTATTACAGATCGCCCGTTCAGAACCCTCTGTCATGCAATGGGTGCTGGGATGGCTGTATCCGAGATGCTCTCCTCCAACCCGGAGGTGTGGCGGACGGATAAGTCGCGTCTGCGTATGGTGCATAGCGATGAACCAGGGATCCGCTCCGTGCAGATTGCCGGATGCGATCCTGATGATATGGCCGCCGCCGCGCGTATCAACGTGGCCAGCGGCGCGCAAATCATCGACATCAATATGGGATGCCCGGCCAAAAAAGTGAACCGGAAGCTTGCCGGGTCCGCCTTGTTGCAGTACCCGGATCTGGTTAAACGGATCCTCCACGCGGTGGTTGACGCGGTGGATGTGCCGGTAACGCTGAAGATTCGCACCGGCTGGGCGCCAGAGCATCGTAACTGTGTAGAGATTGCCCAACTGGCCGAAAACTGTGGTATTCAGGCCCTGACGATTCACGGCCGAACCCGCGCCTGTCTGTTTAACGGCGACGCGGAATACGACAGCATTCGGGCAGTTAAGCAGAGTGTTTCCATTCCGATTATCGCGAATGGGGATATTACTGACCCGCATAAAGCCAGAGCAGTGCTCGACTACACCGGGGCCGATGCCCTGATGATAGGCCGCGCTGCTCAGGGGAGACCCTGGATCTTCCGGGAAATCCAGCATTATCTGGACACTGGGGAGTTGCTGCCGCCGCTGCCGCTTGGCGAGGTGAAGCGCTTGTTGATTGGGCACATTCGGGAATTGCACGGCTTCTATGGCCAAGGCAAGGGATTCCGGATTGCTCGTAAGCACGTGTCCTGGTATCTCCAGGAACACGCTCCGAATGACCAGTTTCGGCGCACATTCAACGCCATAGAGGATGCCAGCGAACAGCTGGAGGCGTTGGAGGCATATTTCGAAAATCTTAGCGTAAAAAAAGAGCTGACAGAACTATGTTCGAACAACGCGTAAATTCTGACGTACTGACCGTTTCTACCGTTAACTCACAAGATCAGGTGACTCAAAAGCCTCTGCGTGACTCGGTTAAACAAGCACTGAAGAACTATTTTGCTCAACTGAACGGTCAAGACGTAAATGACCTGTATGAGCTGGTACTGGCTGAAGTTGAACAGCCACTGTTGGACATGGTGATGCAATACACCCGTGGCAACCAGACCCGCGCAGCCCTGATGATGGGCATCAACCGCGGCACGCTGCGCAAGAAGCTGAAAAAATACGGCATGAACTGATACTAGTCAGTTAACGTGTTGAAAAGGCGCTTTATCTCATTTGATAAGCGCCTTTTTCTTTTGGGGCGCCCCCGGTTTGCGGGCAATAAAAAAGGCCGCAGCGCGGCCCTTGTGGCAAAGCGGCGACCTTATTCGGTCACTTTGTTCTTGAGGCTTTCCGCCCCTTGCTTGGTCTTGTCCCAAGCCTTCTCTGAACCTTGCTTGGTGGAGTGCCAGGCCTTTTGCGAGCCTTCGCTCACTTTGCTGCCGACGCTGTCGCTCTTGCCTTCGGCGGCGTGCTTGGCTTTCAGCTTCAGCTCTTCACCCTTGTCCTGAGACTGGTGCAGCTTTTCTTTGGCGGTATCCGCTCCTTTGTGCGCTTCGGCAACGACCTCGTTGCTGGCGTGAGCGGCGGTGTCGGTCGCGGTCTCAGCGGCGAACACCGGGGAAGCGAGCAGCAGTGCAGACAAGGCAATGATTGATTTCTTCATAAGTCCCTCTTTTCTCAGATACGTGCCATTCGTCATGAAATAAGATGGCACACAATCCCGTTAAAGAAACCTAAGAATAGTACGAAAACCAAAAATACCAACATAAAATATCAACACTCACATCTTTATTAACTTTTCATGCCATCTACGTTCAACAATGGCGAAATGGCACGAAAAAGTTAAATTTTATCTGTCACAAAACTATAATTTTTACGTTTTTTACCTCGTAATAATCAGTAATGACAGGGATGGATTCTATGGTTGCCGTCATCATCATAGGCGTTTTTATCGTCAGCTTCCTTTACGCACACTCCCGCGGCAAGGAGAAACAAAAGCTTACCCGCCAACTGTTCGATCACTCCACCTTTATGGGGCCGATCAATATGTTTATGACCGGTTTCTCCCGTTTGCCCGCCAGGCAGCCCTATTTCGACGAAAAAGTTTTCCCGGAGCTGCAGACGCTGACCGACAACTGGCAGGTGATCCGCGAGGAAGCGGTGCGCTTGCAGCATCACATCAAAAAGGCGCAGTCGCACAACGATGCGGGGTTCAACACCTTCTTCAAACGCGGCTGGAAACGTTTCTATCTGAAGTGGTACAGCGACAGCCACCCTTCGGCGCAGACGCTGTGCCCAAAAACCGTCGAGCTGCTCAACCGCATCCCGTCGGTCAAGGCCGCGATGTTCGCCGAGCTGCCGCCCGGCAGCCATTTGGGTAAACACCGCGATCCTTACGCCGGCTCGGTGCGCTATCACCTGGGGTTGATGACGCCCAACGACGATCGCTGCTTCATCGAGGTGGACGGCGAGCAGCACAGCTGGCGCGACGGCGAGGCGGTGATCTTCGACGAAACCTACGTGCACTGGGCGCAGAACGCCACCGATCAGACGCGCATCATTCTGTTTTGCGACGTCGAGCGGCCGATGAAATGGCGCTGGGCGCAGGCGGTCAACCACTGGGTCGGCGCCACGCTGATGTCGGCGGCCAGCTCGCCAAACGACGATCAGGACCGCACCGGCGGCATCAACCGCATCTTCAAATACGTCAACGCGGTGCGCGATGCCGGCCAGCGCCTGAAGGCGCGCAACCGCCGCGGTTACTACCTGCTGAAATGGCTGGTAATCGCTGCGATCTTCGCCGCGATTATCATTCCCAGCCTATAAAACGCGCCAATCTTCAACTCGGGGGCAACGCGAATGAGAATATTCGCATGCCCCTCTTCCTCTGTACCCCGTACCCTGTGTTAACATACACGTTC
The DNA here is from genome assembly GCF_052169255.1 of Serratia sp. CY29653. Lineage (NCBI taxonomy): Bacteria > Pseudomonadati > Pseudomonadota > Gammaproteobacteria > Enterobacterales > Yersiniaceae > Serratia > Serratia sp. CY29653. The sequence continues at coordinate 315,831 of NZ_JBJNLC010000003.1, forward strand.
CTAGAGCCGCCTCCGCTGGCCAACAGCTATCCCTCCGAAGCCTGATAGCAGCGCAAACCGCCCTTCGAATGTAAATGTTTAGTCAATTATGGAATTCCGACTAAACCCTGGCCGTACTTGGGTGTCTGAGTAGTCGTATCGCTATCGAGTGGATCCTTTATGCGTTACAGGTTGCTACCCCCTAACGCATAAACGAGCTGCTATGAAACGCCAAAAGAGATTTCAACTTTCCTTGCTGCACCCGCGCTACTGGCTGACCTGGTTCGGCCTGGCCCTGCTGTTCCTGCTGGTACAGCTCCCTTACCCGTTGCTCAATCGGCTGGGGGTGTGGATGGGGCGCACCTCGATGCGTTTTCTTAAGCGTCGCGTCACCATTACCCGCCGCAACCTCGAACTGTGCTTCCCCGAGATGGACGAAGCGCAGCGTGAGCGCAAAGTGGTGGGCAACTTCGAATCGCTCGGCATGGGCCTGCTGGAAACCGGCATGGCCTGGTTCTGGTCGGATAAACGCGTCAAGCGCTGGTTCAACGTCTCCGGCATCAACCACCTCAAAATGGCGCAGCGCGACGATCGCGGCGTGCTGGTGATCGGCGTGCACTTTATGTCGCTGGAGCTGGGCGGCCGGGCGATGGGCCTGTGCCAACCGATGATGGCGATGTACCGCCCGCACAACAACAAGGCGATGGAGTGGGCGCAGACCAAGGGTCGCATGCGCTCCAACAAGGCGATGATCGATCGCAAGGATCTGCGCGGCATGGTGCACGCGCTCAAGCGCGGCGAGGCGGTATGGTTCGCGCCGGATCAGGACTACGGCCCGCGCGGCAGCGTATTCGCGCCGCTGTTCGCCGTCGATCAGGCCGCCACCACCAGCGGCACCTTCATGCTGGCGCGCATGGCCAACCCGGCATTGGTGCCGGTGGTGCTGATCCGCCGCGAAGGCGGCCGCGGCTACGACCTGCTGATTCAACCGGCCCTGGAAGACTACCCGCTCAGCGACGAACAGGCGGCGGCGGCTTACATGAACAAAGTGATCGAGAAAGAGATCATGCGGGCGCCGGAGCAATACATGTGGCTGCACCGCCGCTTCAAAACCCGACCGGCCGGCGCGCCCTCGCTGTACTGACCCTCTTTTTTCCAGCCCGGCCAACGCCGGGCTTTTTTGTGCGCCACGTTTAAAAAGCGGCGGCTCGACACTCTACTTTCCTGTAATCTCCTTTTTTACCCGCACAGGAAAGGAAATGATGAAAGCTCAAGTTCGCATTGCTCTGGTCGGTGATTACAACCCGCAAGCCGTGGCCCATCAGGCTATCCCCGTGGCGCTCCAGCTCACCGCCGCCCATCTCGACATCGACGTGCAGCCCCAATGGCTACCGACAGAAACCCTGACCTCCCCCGACGTCCTGCAAAATTTCGACGCCATCTGGGTGGTGCCGGGCAGCCCGTATCGTTACGACGACGGCGCCTTTATGGCGATCCGCCATGCGCGGGAAAACGACGTGCCGTTCCTCGGCTCCTGCGGCGGTTTTCAATACGCCATCGTCGAGTACGCCCGCAACGTGATGGGCTGGCACGACGCCGGCCATGCGGAAACCGACAGCGGCGGCCGATTGGTGATCGCCCCGCTGAGCTGCTCGCTGGTGGAAAAAACCGGCGACATCGTTTTTCAGCCTGACACCCGCGTCGCGCAGGCCTACGGCAGCCTGAACACCCATGAAGGCTACCACTGCAACTTCGGCGTAAATCCGGAGTTCGTCGCCGATCTTGAGCGCTTCCCGCTGATCGTCAGCGGCCACGACACCGAAGGCGACGTGCGCGCCATCGAACTGCCGGGCCGGCGTTTTTACGTCGCCACGCTGTTCCAGTCGGAACGCGCCGCGCTGCGCGGCGAGCTTTCACCGCTGGTGGTGGAACTCGTCAAAACCGCCGCCAACGGGTAAAAAAAAGCCCTCTTGCGAGGGCTTTCTCATCGGATACATCCCGCCGGCTTACGCCTGTCCGAGCTCGCGCAACGCCAGATTGAAGTGTTGCCCCAGCTCACGCCGATGAACCGGATGCTCCATCATCGACACATGGTCGCCGTTGACCTGGCTGACGCGGACGGTCGCCGGCGGCAGCAGCTTATCCCATCCCAACGCGGAAGCGTCTTCGCGGCAATATCCCGCCTGCTTGATCCTCTGCCAATACGCCTGGAACTGTGCGTTCTGCGAATTGACGGAAACCTGCTCCTGCTTCGCCTTGAACAGATGGATTTTCAGCGATGCGGGCTGCACCAGGGTCGCTTCCACCAGTTTGGCGTAGTGGTGCCGCTGCTGCCAGAGCGCCGCCTCGTCGGCCACTTCCTCACGCTGAGTCTTGATCCCGGCGCGTTGCACGGCCGCGATCGCCTCCGGCAACGGCAGCTCGGCCAACTGCTGACAGAACTGCGGATCCGGCCTTTCCTGCGTTGACTCCACCCAGTTCAGCAACAGCTGGACCGGGCTGTGCATCGCCTCCACCGGCCGCAACGTGTCGATCAACCCCAGGAAGGCGACCGCTTCCCCGGCCGATTGCAGCTGCTCGGCGATGGCATAGGCCAACACCCCGCCGGAAGAGTACCCCGCCAGATGGTATGGCCCCTGCGGCTGCACTTCGCGAATCAACGCCACGGCGCTGGCGGCCATATCGGACATGGTGGCCGGCTTCTCCTCCACCGCCGGCCACGGCACAGCGTAGACCGGGAAGGTCTCGTCGATCTCCTTGGCCAATTCAAACACGTAGGAGTGGTCGCCAAAGCCGGTCGGAACGAAGAATAGCGGCGGCCGGCTGCCGCTGCTGCGAGCCGGCACCGCTTTGCGCAGCGGAGCCTCTGCGGTGCGACGATCTATCCGCTCGGCCAGCTCGGCCAATATCGGATGGTTGAAGATCGCCTGTACCGGCAAGGTGATGCCTTGCTGACGCAGCTGGCTGGAAAGACGTACCGCCAGCAGCGAATGGCCACCGAGCTCGAAGAAATTGTCGTGGCGCCCTATCTGGCCAATCTCGAGCAGCGCGCACCATACCCGCGCCAGCGTCGTTTCGGTCTCCCCCTGAGGCGCCGCATACTCCCGAGTGCCGACTGCCGCGCGCTCCGGCTCCGGCAAGGCACGCCGATCCAGTTTGCCGTTGGCGGTCAACGGCAGCGCATCCAGCCAGACATAAGCCGACGGCACCATGTACTCCGGCAAACGTTCGCTCAGATAGGCCCGTAGCTGTCCCTGCAACGCGCTGCGGTCAACGTCGGCCGTCGGTACGATCCAGGCGACCAGGCGCGGATGATGTTCCGTCGAACAAACCTGCACCACCGCTTCCCGCACCCACGGGCTCGCCGCCAGCTGCACCTCAATCTCGCCCGGTTCGATGCGGAACCCGCGCAGCTTGATCTGCTGATCGCATCGCCCCTGGTATTCAAGACTGCCGTCCGGTAAATAACGCGCCAGATCGCCGGTGCGATACATGCGGCGGCCGCCGACCGGATTGAACGGATCGCTCAGGAAGCGCTGTGCCGTCAGCTCCGGTCGGTTCAGGTAGCCCAACGCCACCCCCACGCCGCCGATATGCAATTCCCCCACCGCCCCCATCGGCACCGGGCGCCCGCGAGCGTCCAGCAAGTAAGCGCGGGTATTGCCGATCGGTTTCCCAATCGGCAAGCGCGCCTCCCCTTCAGCCCGCTCGATACGTGCCGTTGTCGCAAAGGTGGTGGTCTCCGTCGGCCCATAGGCATGGATCAGGTGCACCGGCCCCCGCTCTTGCAACAACCGCGCATAAGCGCCCGGATCCTCTTTCTCCCCTCCGCTAATCAGATATTTCAACTGCGCCAGTGCGCCGCTGATGCTGTGCACATACTGATTGAACAGCGCAGTGGTCAAGAACAGCGTGGTGATGCGATGGCGTTGCAGTTCGGCCGCCAGACGCTCGGCCTCCATCATCACCTCCGGCGCGATCACCACCAGCGCACCGCCATTCAACAGGGCGGCCCAAACCTCCATCGTGCTGGCATCAAATGCCGGGTTGGCGGCAAAGGCGATGCGGTCGTCGGCGTCAAAGGCGGCGTAGCGGTTGTTGCGCACCAGACGCGTGATACCCTGGTGCGGCGTCATGACGCCTTTCGGCGTACCGGTCGAGCCGGAGGTATACATGATGTAAGCCGTCGCGCCGCTCGACACGCGCAACGCCGGGTTACCGTTATGATCTTCAGCTTCGCGATCCTCGACCGTCAGCTGCGGGATCTCCTCGTCGCCGATGGCGTCCGTCAACATCAGGCAGGCGCCGCTGTCGTCGGCGATCCACGCCTGACGCGCGGCCGGCAGTTGCGGATCGATGGGCACATACGCCGCCCCGGCCTTGATTACCGCCAATTGGGCGCAGACCAGTTCGATGCTGCGCGCCAGCCGCACCGCGACCCGGTCGCCCGGTTGTACGCCGCGCTCAATCAGCCGATGCGCCAACCGGTTGGCGCGCGCATTCAACTGTGCGTAGCTGAGCCGTTGCGCATCCTGGATCAAAGCGATGGCCTGCGGCGTCTGCCGCGCCTGCTGTTCAAACAGTTCGTGCACGCAGGTATCCGCCGGGTAAGCTTCCGCCGTATGATTCCAGCGGCACAGCTGCAGCGCATACTCTTCATCCGGCATCACCTCCAGTTCACAGACCGGTGTCTGAGGCGCCTGCTCCAATGCCTGCGCCAATGCGCTCAACGCCTGCGCCATATAGCCACACACGCGCTGCGCTTCAATCGGCTGCCTGACCTGCGCCGTCAGGCCCAGCGAATCACCGCCGTCCTCGACCGACAGCACGAACGGATAGTTGGTGCGTTCCTGGCTATCGAGCAGCGTCACGCCGGTCGGCAATGCGGTATCCTCGCCGCTGTTATGCCGGTAGTTCAGCAGGGCACTGAACAGCGGCGTGCCCGCGGCGACGCCGCTGCAGCGCTGCGCCAACGCCAGCGGCGCATGCTCATGGGCCAGCAGCCCGCTCAGCCGGATGTGCGCCTGCAACACCGCCGATTCCGCGCCGACCTCGTTGACATCCAGCCGCAGCGGCAACGTATTGATAAACAATCCGAGCGCCCGTTCCGCCCCGTCTCCGGCCTGCATGCGGCCCAACAATACGGTGCCGAATACCACCTCATCGCGGCCGGTAGCGCGCGCCAACACCTGCGCCCAGGCCAGGTGGCACAGGCTGGCCAGGCTGACGCCCAGCCGCCGCGCCTGCCGCCGCAACTGTTGGTTGAGCGCAGGCGGTAAGGCCAGGTGCGCCGTCGAGATATCCCGCCCTTCGCCATGCACGTCGCTCAGGCCGAACGGCAGCGACGGTTCATCGATATCCGCCAGCATAGTGCGGAAGAACCGTTCGTGTTCTGCCTTGCTGACGCCGAGCCTTGCCTGCGCCACCGCGTTGCGGAACGGCGGTGCCTTGGCCAGTTCGTCCCCGCGCCCGGCCAGGATCAGGTTGATCTCCTCCTGCATCACCGCCAGGGTCGAGTGGTCGCCGATCAGGTGATGCCATTGCTGGAGCACGCACCAACTGCCTTCTTCCCCCTGTGCGGCGACAAAGCTCAGCAACGGTGCGCGCGTCAGATCAGGCCGCACGCGGCGCGGATCAAACAACGCCGTCAGCCGCGAACCGATCTCGCCCTCTGCCGGATTGAGCCGCAGTTCTCGCAGCGACAACTCGGCTTTGCGCCACACCACCTGCACCGGTGATGACACGCCCTGCGTGATGAACGCGGTGCGCAGAATGTCATGGCGATCGATCACCTGCTGCATCGCCGCCAGCCAGGCGTCCAGGCGCGCACGGCTGTCGAAACGCAGCACCGCGGACAGCTGGTACGGGTCGCCCCGTTCCGCCAGCAGATGGTGGAACAAAATCCCCTCCTGCAGCGGCGACAAGGCGTAGATATCCTGTACGTTGGCCACGCCGCCCGGCACCTGCGCCACCACCGCGTCGATCTCCGGCTGGCTCAGCGTCGCCAGCGGCAACATCTCCGGCGTAATGGCTACGCAGCCCGGTAGGATACCGTTGGCCGGCACGCTCACTTCCTGCTGCGTGACCAACGTCTGCGCCAGCGTTGACAGCGTCGGCGCGGTGAACAGCGTTTGCACCCCGGCGCTCAGCCCGACACGGCGCAGCTGCGCCATCAACTTCACCGCCAGCAGCGAGTGGCCGCCCAATTCGAAGAAGTTATCGTGGCGCCCGACCCGCTCAATGCCCAGCAGCTCGCGCCAGATCCCCGCCAGCAGCGTTTCCAGTTCGCCTTCAGGTTCGGCGTAAACCTCACGCACGTAGGCGTCCTCCTGCGGCTCAGGCAGCGCGCGCCGATCCAGTTTGCCGTTCGGCGTCAGCGGTAGCGTATCCAGCGCCACCCAGGCCGCCGGCAGCATAAACTCCGGCAACATCCCCGCCAGATACTGTCGCAGCGTCACCGCCAACGTCTGGCGATCCGCGTCAGCCTCCGGCACCACCCAAGCTACCAGTCGCTTATTGTCCGCTTCGCCGAGGACATCCACCACCGCTTCGCGCACCGCCGAATGACCGGCCACTCGCGCCTCGATCTCACCGCATTCGATGCGGAAGCCGCGAATTTTCACCTGCCGATCGTTGCGTCCCAGGTAGTCGATATTGCCGTCCGGCAGATAGCGTGCCAGATCGCCGGTGCGATACATCCGCTCGCCTGGGTTAAACGGATCCGCCAGGAATCGCTCTGCCGTTAACTCTGCGCGGTTGAGATAACCCAGCGCCACCCCGGGGCCGGCGATGTAGATCTCGCCGGTCGCGCCGAGCGGCACCGGTTGCCCGTGCTCATCCAGCAGATAAATCCGGGTATTGCCGATCGGCCGCCCGATAGGCAAACGCTGCCATGGATCCACTCGCTCGATCGTGGCCGTCGTGGCGAACACCGTACACTCGGTCGGCCCATAAGCGTTGATCAGCCGTACCGGCCCAGCCTCTTTCAGCATGCGGGCAAAGGCGTGCGGATCCGCCGCTTCACCGCCGCTCAGCAGATATTTCAACTGCGCCAGCGTCGCGGCGATGCTATGGGCATATTGGTTAAACAACGAGGTGGTCAGGAACAAGACGTTAATCCCTTGCCGCACCAGCGCCGCCGCCAACGCCTCGGCTTCCGTCAACACTTCCGGCGCAATGATCGCCAGACTGGCGCCATTCAACAGGGCTCCCCACATTTCCAGCGTGCTGGCGTCAAACGCCGGATTGGCGGCGAAAGCGAAGCGATCGCCGCGTTCAAACGACGCAAAACGATTGTTGATCGCCAGCCGGAGGATGCCTTGGTGCGTCACCATGACGCCTTTAGGCGTACCGGTCGAGCCCGAGGTATACATGATGTAGGCCGGCGCGTCGCCGGCGCGAGGCACCGCCGGATCGTGGGTCGGATTCTGCCGCAGCCGATCGATACGCAGGCAGGCGATCTCGCCGGCTATCTCGCGGTCGATATCGCGATCGCACAGGATCAACGACGCCCCGCTGTCGCCGATGATCCACGCCTGCCGCGCTACGGGCAGGTGCGGATCGAGCGGCACATAAGCGGCCCCCGCCTTGAGGATCGCCAGCTGGGCGATGACCAGAGAAACGCTGCGTTCAAGCGACGTGGCCACGCGATCGCCCGGGCGCACGCCCTGTGCGATGAGTTGGTGCGCCAGTTGGTTGGCGTGGGCGTTCAATTGAGCGTAGCTCAGGCTGTCCCGATCGTTCACCACCGCAACGGCGTCCGGCGTGCGCTGCGCCCACTGTTCGAACAGGACGTGGGCACTGCTCTGCGCCGGATAAACTTCCGCGGTTCGGTTCCAGCCGTACAACAACAGTTCACGCTCGGCAGCCGGCAGCAGGTCGAGATGTGACGCAGGCTGCGTAGCATTTGTCGCCATCGCCCGCAGCACCTGCACCAGGTAAACGCCGTAACGTTCGGCGGTAGCGCGGTCGAACAGCGCCGTGGCGAAGTTCAGCGTCCCGCTGATTTGCTCGTCGCGCTCCGCCAGATCGAGCGTCAAATCATACTTGGCGATCTGATAGCCCAACTCGGCACTCTCGGCCTGCAGCCCAGGCAGCGAGATATCGCGCACCGAGCCGTCCTGCCAGGCCAACATCACCTGGAACAGCGGGGTATAACCCAGGTGGCGCGGCGGATTGACCAGCTCCACCACCTGCTCGAACGGCAGATCGCGATTTTCCTGCGCCGTCAGCACCGCGTGGCGGATCCGCGCGATCAGCGTCGGCAGATCCGGATCGTCGCGAAGATCGATGCGCAGCGCCAGCGTGCTGACGAAGAAGCCGACCAGCGATTCGGTTTCCAGCCGGCCACGGTTGGCCTCCGGCGTGCCGATCACCAGCTCCTGCTGCCCGGCCATGCGCGCCAGCACCAGGCTCCAGGCCGCCAGCACCGTCATGAACAGCGTGCCGCCATGCTGCCGGCTGAACTGCCGCAGCGCCTGCGTCAACTCGGCGTCGATCGCGATCGGCACCTCACCGCCGCTGAAAGACTGCACCGTCGGACGCGGCCGGTCGGTCGGCAGCGTCAGCAGCGCCGGCGCACCGCTCAGCGTTTCGCGCCAGTATTGCGCCTGCGCCGCCAACCGCTCCGGCGTCAGATAGCGACGCTGCCAGGCGGCGTAATCCGCGTATTGCAGCGTCAGCGGCGGCAGCGGATCGGCATCGCCGCGACGGAAAGCGCCGTACAACGCCCCCAGTTCACGCAGCAGAATGCCGGTCGACCAACCGTCGGAAATGATGTGATGACAGGTGAGCAGGAACAGATGCTCCTCATCCGCCAGGCGGATCAGCGCGGCGCGCACCAGCGGCCCCTGCGTCAAATCGAAAGGCGCCTCCGTCAGGCGCTGCGCCAGTTGCCGCGCCTGGCTCTGAGCATCCTGCCGCCCACGCAGATCGTGAACCGTCAACGGCAGCGCGTCTGCCGGCAGAATGTGCGCCTGCGGCTGCCCCTCGACGGTGACAAACCGGCTGCGCAACGCTTCGTGGCGGGCATAGAGCGCATCCAGGCTCTGCCGCCAGGCGGGCAGATCCAGCTCGCCGCGCAGGCTCAGCGCCAGGGGAATATGGTAAGTTTCACTCAGGCCTTCCAACTGCGTCAGGAACCACAACCGCTGCTGAGCAAACGACAGCGGCAACGCGGCGCCGCGTGGCATAGCCTCGATCGGCGGCAGCGCCTCATCGGTTCTCCGAAGTTGCTGCGCTAATGCCAGCAGCGTCGGGTTGGCGAACAGGACCTGCAACGGCAGCTGCCATTCCATCTGCTGCAGACGGTTGGTCAGACGCACCGCCAGCAGCGAGTGGCCCCCCAGCTCGAAGAAGTTATCGTGGCGCCCGACCCGCTCCACGTTCAGCAGCTCGCGCCAGATCGCCGCCAGCAGCGTTTCGTGTTCACCCTGCGGCGCTTCGTACGCTGCCTGGCTCTGCGCCCCCTGCGGCTCCGGCAACGCCCGCCGATCCAGTTTGCCGTTCGGCGACAGCGGCAACGCCGCGACCACCACCCAGGCCGACGGCACCATATAGTCCGGCAGCGCCGCGCTCACATGCTGCCGCAGCGCGCCCGCCAACGTTTCTTCCGCCACGTCCGCGGCCGGCACCACCCACGCCACCAGCCGTTTGTCGTCGCCCACCGCCCGCGCATCCACCACCGCTTCGCGCACCGCCGGGTGCGTCGCCAGCGCCGCCTCTATCTCCCCGCATTCGATGCGGAAGCCGCGGATTTTTACCTGCTGATCGTTGCGCCCCAGGTACTCGATGTCGCCGTTCGCCAGATAACGCGCCACGTCGCCGGTGCGGTACATCCGCCCGCCCGGCGCGAACGGATCGCTCAAGAAGCGCTCCGCCGTCAGTTCAGGCCGGTTCAGGTAGCCCCGCGCCACCTGCACCCCGCCGATATACAGCTCGCCCACCGCCCCCAGCGGCACCGGCTGCCCGCGCTCGTCCAGCAGGTAGATGCGCGTGTTGGCGATCGGCCGCCCGATCGGCACCGACGCCCGCTCCGCCTCCCGCGAACAGTGCCAGGCGGTGACGTCCACCGCCGCCTCCGTCGGCCCATACAGGTTATGCAACTCCGCCTGCGGCAGCCGGCGGTAAAACTCCGCCACCAGCGCCGCCGGCAGCGCTTCCCCGCTGCACATCACCCGCACCACCTGGCCGCAGCGCGTTGCCGCATGCCCGTCCGCCAGGAAGCTTTGCAGCATCGACGGCACGAAGTGCAGCGTGGTGACGCCATACTGTTCGATCGCGCGGCTCAGGTAGTCCGGATCCTTGTGCCCTTCCGGCTTCGCCATCACCAGGCGCGCGCCGACCATCAACGGCCAGAAGAACTCCCACACCGAGACGTCGAAGCCGAACGGTGTTTTTTGCAGCACCGTGTCCGCCGCCGTCAGGCCGTAGGCCTCCTGCATCCACACCAGCCGGTTGACCACCCCGCGGTGTTCGTTCATCGCGCCCTTCGGTTTACCGGTCGAGCCCGAGGTATAAATCACGTACGCCAGGTGCGACGCCTGCGCGCGCGGTGCCGGGTTCTCGGCGCTCAGCGTCTCCGGCAACGCGGCCTCCAGCGCCAGCTGCGGCGTCACGGGTTCGCCCAGCGCCGCCCGGCCGGCGGCGTCCGCCAGCAGCAGCACCGGGTCGGCATCCTGCAGGATGTACTGCAGGCGTTCGCCCGGATAGGCCGGATCGAGCGGCACATAGGCGCCGCCGGCCTTGAGGATACCGAACAGCGCCGTCACCATGTTCAGGCCGCGTTCGGCGCACACCGCCACCCGGCTGTCAGGGCCGACGCCGCGCGCTATCAGCGCGTGCGCCAGCCGGTTGGCGCGGGCGTTCAGCTGGGCGTAGCTCAGGCTTTCCGCGCCGCTCACCAGCGCGGTGGCGTGCGGCGTGCGGCGCACCTGCTGCTCGAACAGCGCCGCCAGCGTCTGATCCAGCGGGTAGTCACGCTCGGTGCGGTTCCAGCCATGCAGCAGCAGTTCGCGTTCCGCCTCCGGCACCACCGCCAGTGAACACACCGGCGTCTCCGGCGCCTGCTCCAGCGCTTGCGCCAGTGAGCTCAGCGCCTGCACCATATAGTCACACACCCGCTGGGCATCGACCGTCTCGGTCACCTGCGCCGTCACGCCCAGCGAATCGCCGCCGTCCTCCACCGATAACACGAACGGATAGTTGGTGCGCTCTTCGGCGCTCAGCAAGCTGACGCCTTCCGGCAACGCCACTGCTTCGCCGTTGTTGTGGCGATAGTTGAGCAAGGCGCTGAACAGCGGCGCCCCAGGGCTGACGCCGCTGCAGCGCTGCGCCAATGCCAGCGGCGCATGTTCATGCGCCAGTAGCCCGCTCAGCCGCACGTGCGCCTCTCTTGCCGCCGTCTCCACGCCTCGCCGATCGATGTCCAGACGCAGCGGCAACGTGTTGATAAACAACCCCAATGCCCGTTCCGCGCCTTCGCCGCCCTGCAGACGCCCCAGCAATACGGTGCCGAACACGACCGCGTCTCGCCCGCTGACGCTCGCCAGCACCTGCGCCCAGGCCAGGTGGCACAGGCTGGCCAGGCTGACGCCCAGCCGCCGCGCCTGTCGCCGCAACCGCAGGTTCAGCGCCGAAGAGAGTGCCTGGTAGCGGCAGGCGATTTGCCGCCCTTCGCCGTGCACGTCGCTCAGGCCGAACGGCAGCACCGGCTCGCTGATATCCGCCAGCATGTCGCGGAAGAAGCTTTCGTGCTCCGCCTCGCTGAGAGCCAGGCGCGCCTGCGCCACCGCATTGCGGAACGGCTGGGCGACGCCCAACTGTGCCCCACGGCCGGCGAGGATCTCGCCGATCTCTTGCTCCATGAAGGCCAGCGTGGAGTGATCGCCAATCAGATGATGCCACTTCTGCAAGGCGCACCAGCTGCCGTCCTCCTCCTGCGTGACGGTAAAGTTGAGCAGCGGCGCGCGGGTCAGATCCTGCCGCTGCTGCAACGGATCAAAGCTGGCCGCCAGCTGTCGCCAAATCGGGCCGTCAGCCGGATCGAAACGCCGCTCGCTCAGCGCCAGCTCAGCCTTGCGCCACACCACCTGCACCGGCGAGGACATGCCCTGCGTGATGAACGCGGTGCGCAGAATGTCATGGCGATCGATCACCTGCTGCACCGCCGCCAGCCAGGCGTCCAGGCGCGCACGGCTGTCGAAACGCAGCACCGCGGACAGCTGGTACGGGTCACCCCGTTCCGCCAGCAGATGGTGGAACAAAATCCCCTCCTGCAGCGGCGACAAGGCGTAGATGTCCTGTACGTTGGCCACGCCGCCCGGCACCTGCGCCACCACCGCGTCGATCTCCGGCTGGCTCAGCGTCGCCAGCGGCAACATCTCCGGCGTAATGGAAGCCCCGCCCGGTAAAATCCGGTTTTCCGGTATGTCGACCTCACCTTGCGCGCTCATCGCCTGCGCCAGCGCCGACAGCGTCGGCGTTGAGAACAGCGTCTGCACGTTCGCTCCCCAACCGGCGCGCCGCAGCTGAGCCATCAACTTCACCGCCAGCAGCGAGTGGCCCCCCAGTTCGAAGAAGTTATCGTGGCGGCCCACCTGCTCCACGTTCAGCAGCTCGCGCCAGATCCCCGCCAGCAGCGTTTCGTGTTCACCCTGCGGCGCTTCATACGCCGCCTGGCTCTGCGCCCCCTGCGGCTCCGGCAACGCCCGACGATCCAGTTTGCCGTTCGGCGACAGCGGCAACGCCGCCACCACCACCCAGGCCGACGGCACCATATAGTCCGGCAGCGCCGCGCTCACATGCTGCCGCAGCGCGCCCGCCAGCGTCTCTTCCGCCACGTCCGCGGCCGGCACCACCCACGCCACCAGCCGTTTGTCGTCGCCTACCGCCCGTGCATCCACCACCGCTTCGCGCACCGCCGGGTGCGTCGCCAGCGCCGCCTCTATCTCCCCGCATTCGATGCGGAAGCCGCGGATTTTTACCTGCTGATCGTTGCGCCCCAGGTACTCGATGTCGCCGTTCGCCAGATAACGCGCCACGTCGCCGGTGCGGTACATGCGGCCGCCCGGCGCGAACGGATCGGCAAGGAAACGTTCTGCCGTCAGTTCAGGCCGATTCAGGTAGCCCCGCGCCACCTGCACCCCGCCGATATACAGCTCGCCCACCGCCCCCAGCGGCACCGGCTGCCCGCGCTCGTCCAGCAGGTAGATGCGCGTGTTGGCGATCGGCCGCCCGATCGGCACCGACACCCGCTCCGCCTCCCGCGAACAGTGCCAGGCGGTGACGTCCACCGCCGCCTCCGTCGGCCCATACAGGTTATGCAACTCCGCCTGCGGCAGCCGGCGGTAAAACTCCGCCACCAGCGCCGCCGGCAGCGCTTCCCCGCTGCACATCACCCGCACCACCTGGCCGCAGCGCGTTGCCGCCTGCCCGTCCGCCAGGAAGCTTTGCAGCATCGACGGCACGAAGTGCAGCGTGGTGACGCCGTACTGTTCGATCGCGCGGCTCAGGTAGTCCGGATCCTTGTGCCCTTCCGGCTTCGCCATCACCAGGCGCGCGCCGACCATCAACGGCCAGAAGAACTCCCACACCGAGACGTCGAAGCCGAACGGTGTTTTTTGCAGCACCGTGTCCGCCGCCGTCAGGCCGTAGGCCTCCTGCATCCACACCAGCCGGTTGACCACCCCGCGGTGTTCGTTCATCGCGCCCTTCGGTTTACCGGTCGAGCCCGAGGTGTAAATCACGTACGCCAGGTGCGACGCCTGCGCGCGCGGTGCCGGGTTCTCGGCGCTCAGCGTCTCCGGCAACGCCGCCTCCAGCGCCAGCTGCGGCGTCACGGGTTCGCCCAGCGCCGCCCGGCCGGCGGCGTCCGCCAGCAGCAGCACCGGGTCGGCATCCTGCAGGATGTACTGCAGGCGTTCGCCCGGATAGGCTGGATCGAGCGGCACATAGGCGCCGCCGGCCTTGAGGATACCGAACAGCGCCGTCACCATGTTCAGGCCGCGTTCGGCGCACACCGCCACCCGGCTGTCCGGGCCGACGCCGCGCGCTATCAGCGCGTGCGCCAGCCGGTTGGCGCGGGCGTTCAGCTGGGCGTAGCTCAGGCTTTCCGCGCCGCTCACCAGCGCGGTGGCGTGCGGCGTGCGGCGCACCTGCTGCTCGAACAGCGCCGCCAGCGTCTGATCCAGCGGGTAGTCACGCTCGGTGCGGTTCCAGCCATGCAGCAGATGCTCCCGTTCGGCGGGCGGCAACAAATCGATATGGGATACTGACCGTGGGCTATTCAGCGTCATCGCCCGCAGCGCCTGTACTAGGTAAACGCCGTAGCGTTCGGCGGTGGCGCGATCGAACAATGCCGTGGCGAAGTTCAGCGTACCGCTGATGCCTTCGCCGGTATCGGCCAGATCGAGCGTCAGATCAAACTTCGCCGCGCTGTATTCCAGCCCGGCCAGCTCGGCCTGCAGCCCAGGCAGCGGAATATCGCGTACCGAGCCGTCCTGCCAGGCCAGCATCACCTGGAACAGCGGGGTATAACCCAGGTGGCGCGGCGGATTGACCAGCTCCACCACCTGCTCGAACGGCAGATCGCGATTTTCCTGCGCCGTCAGCACCGAGTGACGGATCCGCGCGATCAGCGTCGGCAGATCCGGATCGTCGCGAAGATCGATGCGCAGCGCCAGCGTGCTGACGAAGAAGCCGACCAACGATTCGGTTTCCAGCCGGCCACGGTTGGCCTCCGGCGTGCCGATCACCAGCTCCTGCTGCCCGGCCATGCGCGCCAGCACCAGGCTCCAGGCCGCCAGCACCGTCATGAACAGCGTGCCGCCATGCTGCCGGCTGAACTGCCGCAGCGCCTGCGTCAGCTCGGCGTCGATCGCGATCGGCACCTCCCCGCCGCTGAAAGACTGCACCGTCGGACGCGGCCGGTCAGTCGGCAGCGTCAGCAGCGCCGGCGCACCGATCAGCGTTTCGCGCCAGTATTGCGCCTGCGCCGCCAGCCGCTCCGGCGTCAGATAGCGACGCTGCCAGGCGGCATAATCCGGGTATTGCAGCGTCAGCGGCGGCAGCGGATCGGCATCGCCGCGACGCAAAGCGCCGTACAACGCCCCCAGTTCACGCAGCAGAATGCCGGTCGACCAACCGTCGGAAATGATGTGATGACAGGTGAGCAGGAACAGGTGCTCCTCATCCGCCAGGCGGATCAGCGCGGCGCGCACCAGCGGCCCCTGCGTCAAATCAAACGGTTGAGTGGCCGCCTGACGGCACAGCGTGTCGGCTTGCGCGGGGTGACGTCGCAGATCGTGGAACGCAAGCGGCAGCCCGTTTGCCGGCAAAATCTGCACCTGTGGCCGATCTTCCCGGGTGATGAACCGGCTACGCAGCGATTCGTGACGCGCATAGAGCGCATCCAGACTATGTTGCAGCGCCTGCCGGTCCAACCGGCCGTGCAGCCGCAGCGCCAGAGGGATATGGTAGGTTTCGCTCATCCCCTCCAACTGGGTCAGGAACCACAGACGTTGCTGAGCGAACGACAGGGGCAATTCGCCGTCGCGCGCCACCGGCAGTATCGGCTGCGGTTCCTGAGCCGGCGCAACTTTCAGCGCCTGCGCCAGCACGTGCAGTACCGGGCTGGCGAACAGCGCCTGCAACGGTAACTGCCATCCGGCCTGTTGCACGCGGTTAGCCAAGCGCACCGCCATCAGCGAATGCCCGCCCAGTTCGAAGAAGTGGTCATAGCGACCGACGCGCTCTACGCCCAGCAGCTCGCGCCAGATAGCCGCCAGCAGGTTTTCTGCCTCGCCCTGCGGCGGCGCATAGGCTTCACGCACATAGGCGTCGACCTGCGGCACCGGCAGAGCCCGCTTGTCCAATTTGCCGTTGCCGGTCAGCGGCAACGCCTCCAGCCAAACGTAAGCCACCGGCACCATATAATCCGGCAGCCGCGCCTGCAGATGCTGACGCAGCCCGGTCGCCAGCGTAGCGCGTTCGGCTTCCGGTGCCGGAACCACCCACGCCACCAGTCGCTTGCCCCCGTCGCCATCGTCAATCGCGTCCACGGCTACGCTGCGCACGCGCGGATCGGTACTCAGCTGAGCCTCCACCTCGCCGCATTCGATACGGAAACCGCGGATTTTTACCTGCTGGTCATTGCGCCCCAGGTATTCGATATCGCCACCCGGCAGATAGCGCGCCAGATCGCCGGTACGATACATGCGCGCACCCGGCGCCCGGTTGAAAGGATCATCGAGAAAACGTTCCGCCGTCAATTCGGGCCGGTTCAGGTAACCCCGCGCCACCCCTTCGCCGCCGACGTACAGTTCGCCGATCGCCCCCATCGGCACCGGTTCGCCGTCGGCGCCCAGCAGATACAAGCGCAAATCCGGGATGCGGCTGCCGATCGGACTGGTGGTGATCGCCGTATCCTGCGCCGACAGCGGTCGATAAGTCACATGCACCGTGGTCTCGGTGATACCGTACATGTTGATCAACCGTGTCTGCCGGTTCTCTGGACGAGCAAACCACGGCGCAAGATCGCAAGGCTTCAGCATTTCGCCACCGAACACGATCTCGCGTAGCTGCTGGCGCGCTTCGCTGTGCGCCTGAGCCTGGATAAAGGCTTTGAAGGCGCTCGGCGTCTGGTTCAATACCGTGATGCCGCTGCGGCAGACGAAATGATAAAAATCCGGCGCCGAGCGGGCGATCGCCTGCGGTACGATGAACAGCTGGCCGCCATACAGCCAGGCGCCCCAGATCTCCCAGACCGAGAAGTCGAAGGCGAATGAGTGGAACAGGCACCACCTGTCGGCGGCGCTGAAGTTGAACCAGGCGTTCGTCGCGCTGAACAACCGCGCGACCTGCCGGTGCTCCACCATCACCCCTTTGGGTTTGCCGGTCGAGCCGGAGGTATAAATCACATATGCCAGGTGCGCCGGGCGCACCCCGACGTCCTGCAGATCGTCGCTTTCTCCCCTCAGTGGCTGTTCCAGCGCCAGCACCGGCACCTCGCAGCCACCCAGCGCTTGTCGGCCGAGCTCATCCGCCAACAGCAGCACCGGCGCTGAGTCCGCCAGGATGTACTGTAGCCGCTCGCCGCTATAGGCGGGATCCAGCGGCACGTAGGCGCCGCCGGCTTTGAGGATCCCCAGCAGCCCGACCAGCATCGGCAGCCCGCGCCCGGCACACAGCGCCACCAGGCTGTCCGGCTGCACGCCAAGCTGTACCAGCCGATGGGCCCAACGGTTCGCCTGGGTATTCAATTCCGCGTAGGTCAGGCTGTCATCGCCATACGTCACCGCGATCGCCTCCGGCGTCCGTTTAACCTGTGCTTCGAACAACCGGTGCAGACAGGCCGTCGGCGAATGTGAAGCGACGGTGTGGTTGAGGCCCTGCAGCAACTGCGCGCGTTCTTCCTCGGAAACCAGACTGAGTTCGCCGACGGTGCGACGATGAGAACCCGCCCTCACCGCGTCGTTGAGCAGCATCAGCAGATGTTGCGTCGCCCGCAACATCTGCTCGTCAGCCACGGAGGCGGCGTCGTAGACCCAACGGAAAGCGCCGTCAGCCTTGCAGATTTGCAATACCGCGCGCGAGCCGGAAGCCATGATGGCGGCAACCCCCTCGTCTTCAGGCTGCAACCCCTGCGCCGAGCGCCGGCTGACGATCGATACCGCCGTCGGCCAAGTCTGAGACGCTCGCAGGTCCGCATCGCGCGTCAGCAACGCGGGATGATAATCGGCATGAGCGCGCAGCTGGCTATATTCCTGTTCCAGCGCGGCCAACGCCTGCTGGAAATTGCCGGTGTGATCAACAGAGACCTGCAGCGGCAGCACGCGCGCGCTCAGGTGAGCCCAACGCCCCCAATTCCGATCGTCCGGGGTGATCCACCCCAGCTGAAAATCGGTTTCATTGCACATGCGCGCCAAATAAAGGGTTGCTGCCGCCAGCACCTGCTCGCCGGCAATTTTTTCCAGGCGCTGCCAGGCCGTCGCCTGCCAGCGTGCGGGAAGATCCGCCTGGCGGCCAGGCCCCGGCGGGAACGGCGCCGGATAATAACGCGTCAGGCGCGGTTGCCAAAAAGCGGCGCTATCGGCGCTGGCGCCATACGCCGCGCCTAACAGCGAGGCTTCGGCAGCGTTAATCGTCGGCAAGACCGAGCCGACAGACAGGCCGCAGGCCTGCGCCAGCGCATCGCCTGGCTGAGCCGAGCCGTCGGCGCGCAAGAACGACCCGACGCGCACCACGCCGGGGTTCGCGGCAATTACCCAGCCGTCGGCCTCGACGTGCAGCAGGGTACCGGGTTCGGCCTGCCGCTCATCGCTCACCGCCTGCAGCGCCGTCACGCCCAACACGCGCTCCGCCAACAGCACCTTCGCCGCGCATCCCGCGCCATGGCTCAGCGAACTCACCAGGCGCTGCAGCGCCTCAGCCGGGCGATCCCAACGAATGATGCCGCCAGCAGGCGGTTGCCGACGGTTGGTGTAAAAGCTGCCGCCGGCCTCGGCATCCGCCAGCGCCGCCACTTGCCGATCCAACGCCTCGATCGTCCCCGCCGTTGATGCGTTCAGCGCCCGTAAAATAAACTGGAAACGGCGCTGCAAAACATCCAGATCGCCTAATGAATTTGCATAATCGGCGTCAGAAAAAGTGACGTCCAGCTCATTCGCCTGCTGGTCTTCATACAGCATAATCTGTAGATCGCCGGACGGAATATTCCCGCCATAATACCAACGGGTGCGGCATCCCCAGAAAGGATCTCCGTGGTCGAAAGAAACAATGTTAATTGAAGGGCCAAACCAGGCGGAATCCGTCGCGCCATTGTCACGCCGAATGTCCTCCCCACGATATAATTGATGACGAACCACTTTTGCTATTTCGGCTGCGACCTTTTGGATAAATTCGGCCAGACTCAGCTGGGGTTCAACCTTGATAATCAAAGGGACAACGTTAGAGGTCATACCAATACTGTTTCGTTCTCTCGTTCCGGTCACCGGCATGCTGAAATTAAGATATTCACTGCCGGTCAGGCTGTAGAAACATAATGCTACGGCGGCGGCCAATATATGTGCGCGGTGTACGCCGATATTGTCAGCTTGTTGCTGCAGCTGATCCAATGCCTCTTTTTCCAGCAGCTGCGTGTTGCGGTTCATCGCGGCGTCCGGGGTCAATATGGCTCTACGCGACAAACTCTGCGGCGCAGCGGCAGTATATTCCCGCCAAAAAGCCTGATCGGAAGAAAAGCGTGAGGAGTCGCGGTATTTGATGTCGTTTTCATAAAGCAGAGAGAAATTGCAGTTGGCGAATTCAGGGATGACGCCGCCGGACGCCAGCGCGTTATAGTAAGCCGCGATGCGCCGCATCACTTCCTCGGCACTGCGGCCGTCGGTGATCATATGGTGGAAACGCCGATAGAGGACATAGCGCTGCGGAGCGAGCGTAATCACATAAAAACTAAAAGGTTCCTCTCCCGTGGCGCGGCGCGGCAGCGCCGCATCCGCCACCATCCAGCGTCTGGCCGCCTGCAGGGGATCGGGTTCCTTACTGAGATCGAGTGTGAACAGCGGCTCATGTGTGCGTGGCGCGCGGTATTGATAAAGCTCACCGTCTTTTTCCACAAAATGCGCTTGCAGAGCCGGCGTTTCTTCGACGATAGCATCGATGGCTTGCCGCAGCAGCTTAACGTCGAGAGGCCCGTCAACCTGCCCATAGCCCCAGATATTGAACGACAACTCTTTGGAAATATTTTCCCCCAGCCAGAGTTCACGCTGGGCGATAGTCATTTCATGCAGTTCGACTTTCTCCGCCGCGGCCTGAGCACCCGTACGGAGTTCCCCACTCTTCACATCAGTTTGTTTGTTCATAATATTCTCTAGCACGTTTTCATTACGTTAATGAAAGGGACCGTCCGGATTTAGGCAAAGCCTGGCCGTCCGACAGTTCAGGTCAGAATAAAAAAACCGTAGAAAAGTTGGGTCTCCCCCCAACTAAGAAAGGATGAAATGGTTAATCCAGAGGTTCCCCCTGTGCCTCAATTTGTTGAGCTGTGAAGTATAGGAGAGGATATTTTTTTTGGCGAAATGTGCGAAAGGGAATAAATGACCATTTTATTTCCCCGATATTACTCAGGAATGACGAGCGTATTCCGCTTGTATTAATCTGAGATAATTAGAGAGGAACTCATATTCTTTTGTATTATTCACCTCAGTTAATGTGCAGCAATGCTTACGATAAGAGGCTCTCGATATCAATAAGTTATACTTTATTGTTTTTATGATAATAATTTATTATTTAATTAATTCATTAGCATTTAAAATGAACGGCAATTTTGCTCGCGGCGCATCTATCGTTTTTTGTTATAACGATGGGAAAAATTATGCTGAAAAATTTCTTCGTTTTTTCGGGCGTCAATCAACGGCATCGTTCCCAATGCCAGACAACGTAAAACGGGGCGGCAGAGCCCGCCCCGAGAGGTCTTACCACATCAGCCGACCGATCAGCGGCGCGGCCACCACCGTGATAATGCCGGCCAACATCATCACCAGACTCGACACCACGCCCTCCTGCGGCCCCAGTTCATAAGCGCGGGCGGTGCCGGCACCGTGCGACGAGGCGCCAAATCCGGCCCCCTTCGCCAGGCGGCTGCGCACCGCCAGCCGCAGAAACAGAATGTCGCCCACCGCCATGCCGAACACCCCGGTGATCACCACGAACAGCGCCACCAGATCCGGCTGCCCGCCCATTTGTTTGGCGGCCTCCAGCGCGAACGGCGTGGTGATCGAACGCACCGCCAGGCTGCGCTGCACCTCTTCCGGCAGCGTCAGCAGGCGCGCCAGCCACACCGAGCTATACACCGCCACCAGCACCGCCGTCGTTACGCCGGCGGCCAGCGACAGCCAGTGGCGGCGGATGATATGCAGGTTCTCGTACACCGGCACCGCGAAGGCGATGGTCGCCGGCCCCAGCAGCCACAGCAGCCAGTGGGTTTCGCCGATATAGTCCTGATAGGAGATGTGGGTGACCACCAGCAGCAGCACCAGGATCATCGGCGTCAGCACCAGCGGCATCAGCAGTAACGTGCGGCGGCGGCGGTACAGTTTCTTGTTGGCGAAGTAAAGCGCCAGCGTCGCCAGAAAGCAGGCCAGGCTGAGGATAAAATCATTCATGACGCTGCTTCCGCCGCTGTAGCCAAATCTCCAGCCGATACACCCTGTCCACCACCAGCCCGGTAGCGCCCAGCGTCAGCATGGTGCTGACCGCGATCACCAGAAAGATCTTCCAGCCCTCGACCATCAGCAGTTGGGCGTAGTTGACCACCGCCACCACCGCCGGCACGAAGAACAGCAGCATTTCCGCCAGCAGCCAGCGGGAACCGGCCTTGACCCAGCTCAGCGGCAGAATGCGCAGCAGGATCAGCGCCAGCAGCATCAGCATGCCGACGATATTGGCGGGGAGCGGCAGGTGGAATTGTTGCACCAGGCGATCGGCGATCAGGAACAGCGCCGCATACAACGCCACCTGAATCGGCACCTGCAAACGGGTCAGCAGGGAGGGGGCAACGCGGCGTAACGCCAGAGACATGAAAGATGACCTCAAACAATAAATTGACGGCCTACAGTATACGCAGCCGGGAAACCCCGCCTGAAATGAATTAAAATTATCGACATCATGCCGGCCGGGAATAGTTTCCCGCCGGTAGCGCCCTCAAGGAGGCCCCTAACGTGGATGTCCGCACCCTGCGCTACTTCGTTGAAGTGGTGCGCCAGCAAAGCTTCACCCGCGCCGCAGAAAAACTGTTCGTCACCCAGCCCACCATCAGCAAGATGCTGCGGCATCTGGAAGAGGAGCTGGAATGCACGCTGCTGATCCGCGAAGGCCGCAAGCTGCGCCTGACCGACAGCGGCCAGGCGGTGTATCAGCGCGGCCTGACGATCCTCGACGAATTCCGCCAGTTGGAGGCGGAGCTGGAAGACATCAGCTCGGTGAAAAAAGGCGTGCTGCGGCTGGGCATTCCGCCGATGGTGGGCAGGCAGATCGCCGATCTGATCCGCCGCTTTCGCCAGACCTATCCCGGCATCGAATTGAAAATTTCCGAGCTGGGCGGGCTGTCGGTCGAACAGGCGGTGATGTCCGGCGAACTGGATCTGGCGATGACGGTGCTGCCCTTCGATTCGGAACAGCCGCTGACCTTTCTGCCGCTGCTGGGCCACCCGATGTGCGTGGTGGCGCCGCGCACGCCGCAGTGGCTCAACCGCACCCGCATCAATATCGCCGAATTGGCCGACAGCCCGATCCTGATTTATAACGAAGACTTTGCGCTGTACAAGATGCTGATGAAGGCGTTTCGCCAGGCCGGTTTTGAACCGCAAATCGCGGTGCGCAGCGGCCAATGGGACTTTCTCGCCTCGATGGTGCAGGCCGGCGTGGGCATCGCCATGCTGCCGGAGCCGGTCTGCCGCTGGCTGGACAAGGAAAACCTGGTCTGGCTGCCGCTGGAACCACGCATGGAGTGGAAAATCGGCCTGATCTGGCGCCAGGGCAGCTACCTGTCGCACAGCGCGCAGGCCTGGATCGCCTGCTGCCGCGACTACTGGCCGCCGCTCAAGTAGCCAAAAAACAAGGGCCGCACAGGCGGCCCTTCAGGACAGAAATAAAGAGGAAAAACGCTAATTCCTCGTCTGAAGCTTACCCTTCTCGTTCGATCAGCAGCGCTTCGAGCAAGTCGAGATCGTGCAGCAGTTTTTGCAGCGTCTCGTTGCTGATTTTCTGCGTGGCGCGCAGGTGGTACAGCTCGCCGCGCTCGGCGCGCAGCGCCGTCAGGCGGAAACGCCGCTCGAGGTTTTCCATCGCCAGCGCATTCTCGATGTCGTCTTTCGAGGCGATACGCCGCCGCAGCATGCCCGTCACCCGCGAGCTGACCTCTTTCAACACCTGCGGATCGAGGTTCTCTTCGGTATCGGCAACCAGGCGCTCTTCCATTTTATTCACGCTCTCGATCGCCACTTCGGCCGCCATGGCGATCGCCATGCGTTCTTCCTGCTTGCTGGCGCTCTTGTCGGCCACCTGCACGCCGCGCAGCAGCAGCGGCAACGCCAGCACGCCGACGATCAACGACAGCAGGATCACCCCGGCGGCGATAAACACCAGCTGATAGCGCGCCGGGAAGGCGGTGCCGTCGCTCAGCAACAGCGGTATCGACAGCACACCGGCCAGGGTAATCGCCCCGCGCACCCCGGCGAACGACGCCACCCACAGCTCACGCGTGCTGTAGTCGCCGAACTGCAGCGGGCGCTTTTTCATAAAGCGGTTGCTGGCCTTCTTCATTACCCACAGCCAGGTGAAACGCAGCACCAGCAGCGCGGCGTAGATGGTGGCCACGTCGGCGAACAGGTACCAGGTCTGGATGGTCGGATCCAGCTCCGCCTGCAGGATGGAGGTCTCAAGAATGCCCGGCAGCTGCAGGCCCAACATGATGAATACCATGCCGTTGAACACGAATTCCAGCATCGCCCACACGCTGTTGGCGCGCAGGCGCATCGCCAGCGGCGCGTTGCGGATCACGCCGGACTGGCTGATGGTCATCCCCGCCGCTACCGCCGCCAGGATGCCGGAAACGCCGATATGTTCGGCGATCAGATAAGAAGCGAACGGCAGCAGCAGCAGGAACACGATCTGGGTCGCCGGATCGTCGCCGCTCCAGCGGCTCATCACCCGCAGCGATTTACTGTAGGTCCAGGTGACCGCCACGCCGGCCAGCAGGCCGCCGATCGCCACTTTGAGGAACTCGAGGGTTGCGCCGCCCACGGTGAACACCATGGTGCCCATCGCCACCGCGATGGCGAACTTGAGCGACACCAGGCCGGACGCGTCGTTCATCAGCGCCTCGCCCTCGAGCACGCCCATGATCGGCTTGGGAATGCGCCCTTTGCCGACGATGCCGGACAATGCCACGGCATCGGTCGGCGACAGCACCGCCGCCAGCGCGAAGGCCGCCACCAGCGGAATGCCCGGCACCATGGCGTAGATCAGATAACCGACACCGACCACGGTGATCAGCACCAGCACCAGCGCCAGGCCGAGAATTTCACGCCCGTGGTGCAGGAATTCGCGCGTTGGCGTTTTCCAGCCGTCGGCGAACAGCAGCGGCGGAATGAACAGCACCAGGAACAGTTCGGGATCAAAGTCGACGTGCAGCCCGAAATGCGGCCAGGCCAACAGGGCCCCAATGGCGATTTGCATCAGCGGCAGCGGCACCTGGAACGGCAACATGCGCGTCACCACCCCGGACAGGGAGACCACCAGGATCAAAATGAGGATTGTAAAAAAGATTTCCATGCTTTCCTTAGACTCTACGATTCAGACGACATCGGCTCAGGGCCTGCGTTGGTCCCGATAGTAGATCACTTTTTTTACAGCCGTTAAAGCTTGTTGTGCCTTTCAAAACGCGGTGCAGAGCAGAAGAAGACTTATCTTAAGAAGGGAATTGCCGTGACAGCTTCCCTCGCCCGCCGGGCGAGGGAAACCCGAGGGCTTAGATCGCCCAGCCGCCGGCGTAGAACGCCACCAGCGCCACGGCGATCAGCACGGTGCCGATGTTCAGCTTGCGCCATTCGCCGGAGAAGATGCGGCCGATGACCAGCGAGCTGAAGCCCAGCATGATGCCGGTAACGATGTTGCAGGTCAGCACGATGAACACCGCGCACAGCAGGCCGGCCATCGCGTCGACGAAGTCGTTGAAGTCCAGCTTGGTGACGTTGCTCAGCATCAGCAGGCCGACGTACATCAGCGCCGGTGCGGTGGCATAGACCGGCACCAGATAGGCCAGCGGCGACAGGAACAGGATCAGCAGGAACAGAATGCCGACCACGGTGGCGGTCAGGCCGGTCTTGCCGCCCGCGGCGGTGCCGGCGGCGGATTCGATGTAGACCGCGGCGGGCGCGGCGCCCACCAGGCCGGAGAAGATGCTGCTCAGGGAATCCGAGGTCAGCGCCTTGCCGCCGTTGATGATCTGCCCGTCTTTATCCAGCAGGTTGGCCTGCCCG
The DNA here is from genome assembly GCF_052169255.1 of Serratia sp. CY29653. Taxonomy (NCBI): domain Bacteria; kingdom Pseudomonadati; phylum Pseudomonadota; class Gammaproteobacteria; order Enterobacterales; family Yersiniaceae; genus Serratia; species Serratia sp. CY29653. The sequence continues at coordinate 340,847 of NZ_JBJNLC010000003.1, forward strand.
GCCACCGCGCGGATGGTGCCGGTGGCGTCGAACACCGCGGTCATCACCAGCGCCAGCACGCTCGGCAACACCACCGGCTGCAACGCGCCCATGATATCCAGGCTGAAGATCAACGATTTGCCGTCCGCGTCCGCCAGGCTCGGCATGGCGAACAGCCCCTGGTATTTCACCGCCGGGTCGAAGATCAGGCCGATGATGGAAATGGCGATGATCACCAGCAAAATGCCGCCGGGCACGCGCAGTTTTTCCAGGCCGAAGATCACCGCCAGGCCGACCAGCGTCATTACCACCGGGAAGGAGGTGAACGCGCCGAGCGCCACCGGCAGGCCATCCAGCGGATTCTTCACCACCAGGCCGACGCCGTTGGCGGCGATCAGCAGCAGGAACAGACCGATACCGATGCCGGTGCCGTGCGCCACGCCCATCGGCAGGTTGCGCAGGATCCAGGCGCGGATACCGGTGACCGAGATGACGGTAAACAGTACGCCCATCAGGAACACCGCGCCCAGCGCCACCGGAATGCTGATGTGCTGGCCCAGCACCAGGCTGAAGGCGGTGAAGGCGGTCAACGAGATCGCACAGCCGATCGCCATCGGCAGGTTAGCCCACAGCCCCATCAGCAGCGAGCCCAGACCGGCCACCAGGCAAGTGGAGACAAACACCGCCGCCGGCGGGAAGCCCGCTTTGCCCAGCATGCTCGGCACCACGATCACCGAGTACACCATCGCCAGGAAGGTGGTCAGCCCTGCCACCACCTCCTGGCGCACGCTGCTGCCACGCGCGGAAATTTTAAAATAGCCATCAAGCCCGCCGGTTGGTTTTGCGGCGTGGTTCGCTTGAGAGTTCGACATAGGTTACTTCCCCTGTGTTTCATGAATCGGCCCGTCGCAGCAGGCCTGTAATCTCGCCCGCGCCCGATCGTCACGTAATCGTTTACGTCACGTTCCGCATCCGTGCCCTTCCTTCGCAGCGCCAACGGCGATGCGCACCAAGGCAAACGTTTAACTCGCAGCGCGCGGTACGGGTGATTTATGGTGGTTTATTCAAGGCAAACGATTATCCTGCCTTCCCTAGCGTCTAATCAACTAAAGATCGCGGCAATTTATGCAGAAAGCGGCGGAAATGGCGCCTGCATGATAAAACCGGGGCGACGAGCGCCCCGGCGAATTCCGTCACGGCGGGGTTATTGCGCCTGCGCCGCCGCGGGATCCATATACATCAATTCCCAGATATGGCCGTCCAGATCCTGAAAACCGTGGCCGTACATCACGCCGTAGTCCCGCGGCGGGTGGTAGGTGTTGCCGCCGCCGGCGACCGCCTTGCGCACCAGTTCGTCCACCGCCGCCCGGCTGGGCTGCGACAGGCACACCAGCACTTCGGTGGCCTGTTTGGCGTCGCCGATCGGGTTCGGGGTAAACACCCTGAATTTGTCATGGGTCAGCAGCATCACGTAAATCGTGTCGCTGACCACCATGCACGCGGCGGTGTCATCAGTAAATTGCGGGTTGAAAGTGAAACCCAGGCGGGTGAAAAACGCCATCGAGGCGGGCAGATCGCGTACGGGCAGGTTAACGAAGATTTGCGTAGCCATGGGCTACCTCCGATGAAGAATGACCCCATCGAGTATAGCCCATCCGGTTAACTCAGCAGGTCGTAAGGGCCGCCCTGCTCCAACGCCCGCTGGTAGGCGGGCCGGGCGTGAATGCGCTGCAGAAAGCCGCGCAGTTTCGGGCAATCATCCAACGCGCCGCGCGCCGCCATCGCCTCCAGCGGGAAGCTCATCTGTATGTCCGCCGCGCTGAAGTCGTTGCCGACGAACCAGCTGCCCTTGTTCAGGTGCTGCTCGAGATACTCGCAGTGCGGCGCGATCTGCTTGTCGAGATATTCGCGCTGCACGCCCTTGCCGATCGCGCCGGCCACCGGCCGCAGCAGCCAGGGGATCGGCGGCTGGCCGAGGCGGCTGAACACCAGTTTCATCACCAACAGCGGCATCAGCGATCCTTCGGCGTAGTGCAGCCAGTAGCGGTATTGCTGGCGCGCGTGGAAGTCGGTCGGCATGAACATCCCTTGCGCGTCATAGGCTTCCTGCAGGTATTCGATGATGGCGCCGGATTCCGCCAGCGTCAGATCGCCGTCGACGATCACCGGTGATTTGCCCAGCGGGTGGATCTTTTTCAGCGCCACCGGCGCCAGCATGGTCTGCGGATCGCGTTCGTAGCGTTGCACCTGATAGGGCACGCCCAGCTCTTCCAGAAACCACAGAATGCGCTGCGAGCGCGAATGATTGAGATGATGAACAATGATCATAAAGAAGCTCCTGTCCGCTGCCACACCAGTTCGCCCACCTGCACGCCGTTGCCGAGCTGCAAGGGCACCGTGCGCAACGTCAGCCGATCGCCGCTGAAAGCGTAAAAACGCACCTGACGGCTGCCTACCCAGTTGGGGAATGAACAGCCTTCGACCTGATGCACCACCCGCTGCTCGCTTTCCTCCACCTGATAGCGGCCGAAGTAGCAAATCATATTGATGAAGGCGGTGCGGATCTCCCGCTCGGACCCCTGCGCCAAATCGTCGGCGGCGAAACGCGGCCGCACGGCGCTGTACAGCTGCGCCGCCATCGTGCCGTTGGCCTCATAGTGGATGCGCCCCAGCACCTGCTCACCCAGCGGGTAATTCAGCTCGCCGTCCTGGTTTTTGAACACCGACGACACCAGCGCCCAACTGCCGATAAATGCGTTTACCGTCATTACGCTTCTCCGGTTAAGGATCGTCTGTAAAGGGTAGTGGCGATTTTTACTGCGCGCCAGCGGGTGAAAAAATAATCAGTTTATTTGACAGAGATACTCAAAACTCTCCGATTTTTTATTCACACCCGGTGCACTACTATTTAACACATCGAGAGACAACGGGCTCTCACCTAACAAATACTCTGAGGAACACATCATGAAAAACGTCAAAATTTTTGCTACCGCTGCGCTGCTGGCTACCGCTTCTTTCGCTACCTTCGCCGCTGACCTGCCTTCCAGCCAACCCGCTGCAGACGCGCAGAAAATCGGTGTCGTCTCCGTTAGCGGCGCCACCAACCTGAGCGCGCTGGAAAGCGAACTGGCCAGCAAAGCCGCCGCGTCGGGCGCCAGCTCATACCGCATCGTCGCCGCCGGCGGCCAGAACAAACTGTACGGCACCGCAGAAATCTTCAACTGATCGTCGAACAGCCAACCGACGGAAGAAAGAAGCCCCGCAAGGGGCTTTTCTCGTTTTAGCGGGCGTCGAAGCGCGTCGCCAGCTTCTGCAGGCGAAACTGCTCGGTGATGAAATCGACAAAAACCCGGGTTTTGGTCGGTAAGAATTTGGTGGTGGGAAAATAAAGGTGCATGCTGCCGCGATCGACATACCAACCCGGCAACACCCGCACCAGGCAGCCGTTTTCCAGAGAGGGCACCGCATTCGGCATGGCGATCAAGGCAATGCCCAAGCCCATTTCCGCCGCCCGCGCCGCCGCCTCCGGCTCGTTTACCGTCATGCCGATCGCCATCGCCGGCGCATGCTGCTCGTTTTCCGCATTGCGCAGCGGCTGATGGCGGATGCGCCCGGTCTGCGGCGAACGGATGAAAATCCCGGTGTGTTGCGCCAGCTGTTCCGGCTGCCGCAGCGGCGGCCGTTGCCGCAGATAATCCGCCGAAGCCACCAACACGCCGTGTGCGGGCGCCAGCTCGCGCGCAATCATCCCCTGAGCCAGTTCGATGCCGCCGCCCAACGCGGCGTCGAAGTGCTCGCCGATCAGATCCACCTGGCGATTATCAAAATGCCAGTCCGGCACGATCGCCGGATAACGCGCCAGAAAATCCGGCAACATCGGCAACACGAAATTCAGACCGAAAGCGGTGCCCATGCTGATCCTCAGGCTGCCGGCCGCCACGCCGCTGCTGCTGCTCAGCCCCTTCAACGCGCACTGAATCGACTGCAGACCACCGCTGATTTCCTGCAAAAAACGCTCGCCCTCTTCGGTCAGGATCAGCTGGCGAGTGTTGCGCTGGAACAGGCGCACGCCAACCAGCGTCTCCAGCCGGGTGACGTTTTTGCCCACCGCCGCCGGGCTGAGGCCCAGCTTGCGGCCGGCGGCGGAAAAGCTGCCGTTTTCCGCGCTGCTGACGAAGCATTCCAGGTGTCCCAGCATACTTTTCCTCTATGGATTTCAAACTAATGGTTTGAACTGATTATAGCTCTTTGTGGCTAGTGGCCGTGCCGGCGATCTCCGATACTGAATGACGGCACTTTACTTTACCCTCACCCACTTTGGAGAAATAACATGACCACAGCACACCCTCTGCAAGGCAAAGTCGCGTTCGTTCAAGGCGGTTCACGCGGCATCGGCGCCGCCATCGTTAAACGGTTGGCGAGTGAAGGCGCCGCCGTCGCCTTTACCTACGCCGCCTCGGCCGATCGCGCCGATGCGGTGGCAAGCGCCATCACCGCCGCCGGCGGCAAAGCCCTCGCCATCAAGGCCGACAGCGCCGATGCGGCGGCGCTGCAGCAGGCGGTGCGCCAGGCGGTCAGCCAGTTCGGCAATCTGGATATTCTGGTGAACAACGCCGGGGTGTTTACGCTGGGCAGCACCGAGGAACTGGCGTTGGAAGACCTGGATCGCATGCTGGCGGTCAACGTGCGCAGCGTGTTCGTCGCCAGCCAGGAGGCGGCGCGCCACATGAACGACGGTGGCCGCATCATCCACATCGGCAGCACCAACGCCGAGCGCGTGCCGTTCGGCGGCGCGGCGGTGTATGCGATGAGCAAATCGGCGCTGGTCGGCCTGACCAAAGGCATGGCGCGCGATCTCGGCCCGCGCGGCATCACCGTCAATAACGTGCAGCCCGGCCCGGTAGACACCGAGATGAACCCGGACGCCGGCGAGTTCGCCGATCGGCTCAAGCAGTTGATGGCGATCGGCCGCTACGGCAAAGATGAAGAGATCGCCGGCTTCGTCGCCTACCTCGCTGGCCCGCAGGCGGGTTATATCACCGGCGCCAGCCTGAGCATCGACGGCGGCTTCTCGGCGTAACCGTCCCTGAAATGCAAAAAGCCCCGTGAAGGGGCTTTTTTAATGGCGAATTACGCTTCGGCACCGTCGCCGTCAATGCAGGCCACCGCGCCTTCGTTCGTTCCCACAGGGAAGTGGCGGTCAAAGCGATCCTTCAGATCCTTCAGGCTGATTTCGGCAAAGCGCGCCAGCAGCGCCTGCTCGGCCTCATCCAGCACGTTGCCCAGCGCCTGATTTACCGCCGCCTCCACTGCACATTCCGGGTGCTCTTCCCCGCCGCCGATGGCGAACAGCTGCTTAACGCCCACCGCCCGGTAGATATCGAGCAGGCTGATGTTCCGCAGATCGTCGGCGATACGCCACCCACCGTGATGGCCCTTTTCCGACGCAACGAAACCGGCGTCACGCAGGCCGGCCAAGGTACGCCTGACCACGGCGCTGTTGGTGCCCAGCATCGCGGCGATCTGTTCCGAGGTGTAAACCCCCTTGTGGCGCGCCATATGCAGCAACACGTGCAGCATGCGCGAAAGCTTGTTGTCCTGACGCATTCCCATCTTCCTTTCAGCCCAGCATAGTCTCGTATCTTACAATGATACGAAAGATTGACAACGGCAAATATCACGTGCTTTTATAGGTTACATGAAATGACCGGCGTTCTCTTGGGCGCTGAAAACCCATTGCACCATGACCTCGTAAGGAATAATGATGACTCCCGTATCGGCTTCAGATCTCTCGGTATGCCTGATGATCGCGCTGGCGTCTGCCAGTATTTCCATGACCCTGACACAAACCGAACTCTTCACGGCGCTGCGGGCCTGGGCGGCGCGCAAAAACGCCCTGTTGGGCCATTTGTTCCAATGCTTTTACTGCATGAGCCACTGGGTGGTGATTGCAGGAATGCTGGTTTACCGCCCGGCGCTGTTGCACAGCGACATCGGGCCGATCGATTGGGTGATGACCGCCTTCATCGTGCTCACCGTCACCACCTTTATCAACGGCCTGCTGTTTAAAGTATTTCAGGCGGCTGTGCGCACTCATGTAATGAAACACGAGGCGCAGCAGATGTTGAATTCGCATGAGCAGTGATGAGGCCGTGCATGAACCAGAATACCAATGACATTTTCAACGGCGAATTTTCCCGCCGGTATGACGCTGGCAACGCGCGCTTCAATACGATTAGTGACAATCTTCACTTTTTGATTGCGCTGCTATTGAAGGATTTGCCCGTCAATGCCCACATCCTGTGTGTTGGCGTAGGAACCGGTACCGAGATGATCCATTTGGCCCGCCAGAACCCGAGCTGGCGTTTCACCGGCGTGGATCCTTCCGCCGACATGTTGGCGGTGTGCGCTGCCAAGCTACGGCAGGCAAAAATTAGCGAACGCTGCACGTTGGTGGAGGGCTATCTGCAGGATCTGCCGAGCGCACCAGATTACGACGCCGTACTGTGTCTGCTAGTGACCCATTTTATTCTCGATGACGCACGTGGCGACCTCTATCGCCATATGGCGTCACGGTTAAATACCGCAGGCCGGGTGGTGATTGCGGAAATTTCCGGTGATACGACGGCGGCGGATTTTGACCAGCACCTGGCCAGCTGGGCCGCCATGCAGTCTCTTGACGGTCAAACTCCGCGCACGCCGGTTGAACTCCGAGCCCAGTTGCAGCAACGGCTGTTGCTGCTGCCGCCGGAACACACCGAACGGTTGATCGCCGAAGCCGGATTTTCTCCGCCGCAGCGTTTCTTCCAGTCGTTGCTGATCCACGCTTGGACGGCCCGTAAACCGGCATAAAAAAACCCCGCCTGAGCGGGGTTTTTCGCGATCTTTTCCAGGCGAACCTTAGAACGGGATATCGTCGTCGAAATCCATTGGCGGTTCGTTGCTGCTGGCCGCCGGAGCGCTGTTCTGCGCCGGGCGCGACTGCTGCTGGCCGCCGCTGAACTGGTTGCCGCCCTGTGGCTGCTGAGGCTGGCCCCAACCGCCCTGGCCGCCGGCAGATTGACCGGCCGGTGCGCCGCCGCCCTGACGGCCGCCCAGCATCTGCATGGTGCCGCCGACGTTAACCACGATCTCGGTGGTGTAGCGATCCTGGCCGCTCTGATCCTGCCATTTACGGGTCTGCAGGGAGCCTTCGATGTAGACCTGAGAGCCTTTACGCAGGTATTCGCCCGCCACTTCGGCCAGTTTGCCGAACAGCACGACGCGGTGCCACTCGGTCTTCTCTTTCTGTTCGCCGGTCGCCTTGTCACGCCAGCTTTCGGAGGTCGCCAGGGTAATGTTGGCCACTGCGCCGCCGTTCGGCATGTAACGGACTTCTGGATCCTGACCCAGATTCCCGACCAGAATTACTTTGTTTACGCCTCTGCTGGCCATGAGCACTTCTCCCGATGATTGATTTCTACACAGTATAAACGCGTCAGTTTACCACGCTGAGTGCGAAACCACACCCGTGTTGATAAGTGCGAATTGCATTCCAGAATTGTCTTTTCAATCGACCTTGTTGCATTCGCATACTGGATATTCATTCAGGTTTTTTTGTGTCATAATTATGCGTTTCGACCTGGCTGTGCCGGTTTTTTGCGAGATCCATCACAAAATCCCCCGCAAAAATCGCGACAGGCGCGGTGTATCATCAAGACGGGAAGTGTAAATGGACAATATCGAAGTTCGTGGTGCTCGAACCCATAATCTGAAAAACATCAACCTGATTATCCCGCGTGACAAACTGATCGTCGTCACCGGCCTGTCCGGTTCCGGCAAGTCATCGCTGGCTTTCGATACGCTGTATGCCGAAGGGCAACGCCGCTACGTCGAATCGCTCTCCGCCTATGCGCGCCAGTTCCTGTCGCTGATGGAAAAACCGGACGTCGATCATATCGAAGGCCTGTCGCCGGCGATCTCCATCGAGCAGAAATCCACCTCGCACAACCCGCGATCCACGGTCGGCACCATCACCGAAATCCACGACTACCTGCGCCTGCTGTTCGCCCGCGTCGGCGAGCCGCGCTGCCCGGATCACCATGTGCCGCTGGCGGCGCAAACCGTCAGCCAGATGGTCGATAACGTGCTGAGCCAGCCGGAAGGCAAACGCCTGATGCTGCTGGCGCCGGTGGTGAAAGACCGCAAGGGCGAGCACACCAAAACGCTGGAAAACCTGGCCGCCCAGGGCTATATCCGCGCGCGCATCGACGGTGAAGTGTGCGATCTGTCCGATCCGCCGAAGCTGGAGCTGCAGAAGAAACACACCATCGAAGTGGTGGTCGACCGGTTCAAGGTGCGCGAGGACATGGCGCAGCGCCTGGCCGAATCGTTCGAAACCGCGCTGGAGCTGTCCGGCGGCACCGCGGTGGTGGCGGACATGGACGACGAGAAAGCGGATGAGCTGCTGTTCTCCGCCAACTTCGCCTGCCCGATCTGCGGCTACAGCATGCGCGAGCTGGAACCGCGCCTGTTTTCCTTCAACAACCCGGCCGGCGCCTGCCCAACCTGCGACGGCCTGGGCGTGCAGCAGTTCTTCGATCCGGATCGCGTGGTGCAAAACCCCGAGCTGTCGCTGGCCGGCGGCGCGATCCGCGGCTGGGATCGCCGCAACTTCTATTACTTCCAGATGCTGCGCTCGCTGGCGGAGCACTATGAGTTCGACGTCGAAGCGCCGTTCAACACCCTGAGCGCCGACGTGCAGAAGGCGGTGCTGAGCGGCTCCGGCAAAGAGTCGATCGAATTCAAATACATCAACGATCGCGGTGATACCACCGTGCGCCGTCATCCGTTCGAAGGCGTGCTGCACAACATGGAGCGCCGCTATAAAGAGACCGAATCCAGCGCGGTGCGCGAAGAGCTGGCGAAGTTCATCAGCAACCGCCCTTGCGCCTCGTGCCACGGCACTCGCCTGCGCGAAGAAGCGCGCAACGTGTTCGTCGAAGACACCACGCTGCCGGAGATCTCCGATCTGAGCATCGGCCATGCGATGACCTTCTTCCAGAACATGAAGCTCAGCGGCCAACGCGCCAAGATCGCCGAAAAAGTGCTGAAAGAGATCGGCGATCGCCTGAAATTCCTGGTGAACGTCGGCCTGAACTACCTGTCGCTGTCCCGCTCGGCGGAGACGCTCTCCGGCGGCGAAGCGCAGCGCATCCGTCTGGCCAGCCAGATCGGCGCCGGCCTGGTGGGCGTGATGTACGTGCTGGATGAGCCGTCGATCGGCCTGCACCAGCGCGACAACGAGCGCCTGCTGGAAACGCTGATCCACCTGCGCAACCTCGGCAACACGGTGATCGTGGTGGAGCATGACGAAGACGCCATCCGCGCCGCCGACCACGTGATCGACATCGGCCCCGGCGCCGGCGTGCACGGCGGCCAGGTGGTGGCGGAAGGCACCGTCGACGACATCATGGCGCAGCCGGAATCGCTGACCGGCCAGTTCCTCAGCGGCAAACGCGAGATCGCCATCCCCGCGCAGCGCGTGCAGGCCGATCCGACCAAGGTGCTGAAGCTGAGCGGCGCGCGCGGCAACAACCTGAAGGACGTGACGCTGACGCTGCCGGTCGGTCTGTTTACCTGCATCACCGGCGTTTCCGGCTCCGGCAAATCGACGCTGATCAACGATACGCTGTTCCCGATCGCCCAGCGCCAGCTCAACGGCGCCACCATCGCCGAGCCGGCGCCGTTCCGCGAAGTGACCGGCCTGGAGCATTTCGACAAGGTGATCGACATCGACCAGAGCCCAATCGGCCGTACGCCGCGCTCCAACCCGGCCACCTACACCGGCATCTTCACCCCGGTGCGCGAGCTGTTCGCCGGCGTGCCGGAGTCGCGCAGCCGCGGTTATACGCCGGGCCGTTTCAGCTTCAACGTCAAGGGCGGGCGCTGTGAAGCCTGCCAGGGCGACGGGGTGATCAAGGTCGAAATGCACTTCCTGCCGGACATCTACGTGCCGTGCGACCAGTGCAAGGGCAAACGCTATAACCGCGAAACGCTGGAAGTGAAGTACAAGGGCAAGAGCATCCACGAAGTGCTGGAGATGACCATCGAAGAAGCGCGTGAGTTCTTCGACGCGGTGCCGGCGCTGGCGCGCAAGCTGCAGACCCTGATGGATGTCGGCCTGTCGTACATCCGTCTCGGCCAGTCGGCCACCACGCTTTCCGGCGGGGAGGCGCAGCGCGTCAAGCTGGCGCGCGAGCTGTCGAAACGCGGCACCGGCCAGACGCTGTATATCCTCGACGAACCGACCACCGGTCTGCACTTCGCCGATATCCAGCAGCTGTTGGCGGTGCTGCATCAACTGCGCGATCAGGGCAACACCATCGTGGTCATCGAGCATAACCTGGACGTGATCAAGACCGCCGACTGGATCGTCGATCTGGGGCCGGAAGGCGGCAGCGGCGGCGGCGAGATCCTGGTCGCCGGCACGCCGGAAACCGTGGCCGAGTGTGAAAAATCGCACACCGCACGCTTCCTGAAACCGCTGTTGAACAAGTAGTATCGCCGGCGTGCGGGCCGTCGCTCAGGCGACCCGCACGCTGACCCGTTTCGCAGCAATCAAACAGAAACGGGCAAGGTTTCGACATTTTCAGGCATTTCCCTCCGCGCTCACCGCTTTTATCATCAATGTTCCCTCGGCGGCCGCCCTGTCTGATTCAGGCCGCGTCTCACCGGTACTCCGCTGCCGGCCAAGCGTTGTCCCCCATACATTGATAACTGGAGCGACCATGAACATTACCCATGCCTATGCCGCGCATGACGCGAAGTCTGCGCTGGTGCCTTTCGATTACCCACCGCGCGCCCTGCGCGACCACGATGTGCAAATTCAGGTGCTGTTCTGCGGCGTGTGCCATTCGGACCTGCATCAGGCTCGCAACGAATGGAGCAATACGATTTACCCGGTGGTGCCGGGCCACGAAATCGTCGGCCGCGTCAGCGCCGTCGGTGGCCATGTCTCGCGTTACCGGGTCGGCGATCTGGTCGGCGTCGGTTGCATGGTGGATTCCTGCCGCAGCTGCCCAAGCTGCGATGAGGGGCTGGAACAGTATTGCGAGAACGGCTTTACCGGCACCTATAACGGTCAGGACCGCCAGACCGGCGCCGTGACCTACGGCGGCTACTCCACCAATCTGGTGGTGGATCAGGACTTCGTGCTGCGCGTGCCGGAGAATCTCGATCCGGCCGGGGTCGCGCCGCTGCTGTGCGCCGGCATCACCACCTATTCGCCGCTGCGCCAGTGGGGCGCGGGGCCAGGCAAAAAGGTCGGCATCGTCGGCCTCGGCGGGCTGGGGCACATGGGCGTCAAACTGGCGCGGGCGATGGGCGCGCATGTGGTGCTGTTCACCACCTCGCCGTCGAAAATAGAAGACGCCAAGCGCCTCGGCGCCCATGAAGTGGTGATTTCGCGCAACCCGGATGAGATGGCGCAGCACGTTAATAGCTTCGACTTCATCCTCAACACGGTGGCGGCCCAGCACGATCTGAACCCGTTCCTCAGCCTGCTGCGCCGCGACGGCACCCTGACGCTGGTCGGCGCGCCGGAGCACGATCATCCGTCGCCGCAGGTGTTCAACCTGATCATGAAGCGCCGCCGCATCGCCGGTTCGCTGATCGGCGGCATCGCGGAAACGCAAGAGATGCTGGACTTCTGCGGCCAACACGGCATCACGTCGGATATCGAGCTGATCCCGATGCAGCAGATTAATGAAGCCTATGAGCGCATGCTGAAAAGCGACGTGAAGTACCGCTTCGTGGTGGATATCGACTCGCTGCGGGTCTGATGACGGCGGGCGCCCAACGGCGCCCGTTTCTTATAGCTGCTTGATGATCCTGGCCGGGTTGCCGCCCACCACGCAATTGGCCGGCACGTCTTTGGTTACCACCGCGCCGGAGGCAACGACCGCATTGTCGCCGATGGTCACCCCCGGATTGATCACCGCGCGCCCGCCGATCCACACGTTGTCGCCAATCCTGACCGGCTTGCCGAACTCCGCGCCGCCGACGCGGGTCTCGGCGTCCAGCGGATGGGTCGCGGTGTAGATATGCACGCCCGGCGCCAGCAGGCAGTTGTCGCCGATATGCACCTCGCACACGTCGAGGATCACGCAGTCGAAATTGGCGTAGAAGTTCTTGCCCAGATAAATGTTATAGCCGTAGTCACAGCGGAAGGTCGGCTCGATGGTGCCGCCCTGATAGCCGCCCAGCAGCTCGCCCAGCCACTGTTTGCGCAGCTCGCCCTCTTCCGGCGAGGAGTGGTTATAGCGATGCGTCAGCTGGCGCGCGCGCCGACGTTCGCTGCGCAGCAGGTCATCGCCGGCGTCGTACAGTTCCCCGGCGATCATCTTGCGCTTTTCTTCGCTGATGGCCATGTCGGCCTCCTTATTTTACCCGCGTTTCTTGAATGCCCAAGCGTAGCCGCTTTAGCCCGGCAACAGAAAGGGAACGTTCCCAACTTAAAACCGCGATCACGCTTTAACATGAAAAAGCAGGAGAAAACGGGCGGCGCCGCCGCCCGACAATCAGGCGCGCAGTTCCTGGCGCACGTGTTCGGGCAGGCCTTCCACCACCAGCTGATAGGAGCTGTCGATCAGCGTGTAAAACTGCGAGTTCGGCAGGTTGCCGTCAAGAAACACCGTGTTCCAGTGCGCCTTGTTCAGGCCGTCGCAGGCGACGATCTCCGGATGGTGTTCACGCAGGCTTTCCGCCAGCTCCGGGCTGGACTTGACCGCCAGCGCCGGCCGCCCTTCGACCTCGCACACCATGGCGAACATCACGTCGCCCACCTTGATCTGGCTGGCCTGCCACTGGTTCTGGTCGCTTTGTTCCGCGCCCGGCTTCGCCATGCAGTACTCCAGCAATGCACTGTTATTCATTGGGTTATTCCCCCTGTAACGTGGCCACAATACGGCGTGCTCCGCCGTGGATGCGGTGCTCCCCCAGCCAGATGCCCTGCCATGTGCCCAACATCAGCCGCCCGTGCCTGACGGGCAGCGTCAGAGAAGCGCCCAACAGCGAGGATTTGATGTGCGCCGGCATGTCGTCCGGCCCTTCGTAGTCATGCTGATAGGGTGCGTTTTCCGGCACCTGACGCAGGAAATGCTGCTCCATATCGGCTCGCACCGTGGGATCGCAGTTCTCGTTGAGCGTCAGCGAGGCCGAGGTATGCTGCAGCAACAGATGCAGCAGGCCGGTTTGCAGGCGGTGTAAGTGGGTTAACTGGTTGACGATCTCGTCGGTAACCAGATGAAAGCCACGCGCTTTTGCGCTGAGGATTAGCGTTTGCTGATGCCACATGAGTGAGCGCCCCTCAATCAGTATATTCTCTCTCCGGTTTGCGGCAACTTCGGCGGCGCGCCGGCAATAAAAAAGGAGCGATATCGCTATCGCTCCCGATGAACGTCCGTTCAGACTAACAGGCGTTACTGCACCGCGGCAAACGCCTCGGCCACCTGACGCACGTTGTTGTGGTTCAGGCCGGCCACGCACATGCGGCCGCTGTGGATCAGGTAGACGCCGAACTCTTCACGCAGGCGATCGACCTGCGCCGCGCTGAAGCCGGTGTAGCTGAACATGCCGCGCTGCGCCAGCAGGTAATCGAAGTTGCGCTGCGGCAGCGCGCTCTTCAGGGTGTCCACCAGCGCGTGGCGCATCTCGAGAATGCGGGTGCGCATGCTCTCCACTTCGTCCAGCCACTGGGTTTTCAGCTGGGCGTCGTTCAGCACCTTGGCCACCAGCTGTGCGCCGAAGTTCGGCGGGCTCGAGTAGTTGCGGCGCACGGTGGCCTTCAACTGGCCCAGCACGCGCCCGGCCGCCTCTTCGCTTTCACACACCACCGACAGGCCGCCGACGCGCTCGCCGTACAGCGAGAAGATCTTCGAGAACGAGTTGCTCACCAGGCACGGCAGGCCGGCCGCCGCGATGGCGCGAATGGCGTAGGCATCCTGCTCCATGCCGCCGCCGAAGCCCTGATAGGCGATGTCGAGGAACGGAATGATTTCACGCTCGGCGATCACCTTGACCACCTCATCCCACTGGGCAGGGGTCAGGTCGGAACCGGTCGGGTTGTGGCAGCACGGGTGCAGCAGCGCGATGCTGTGCTTCGGCAGCTGTTTCAGCGCAGCGAGCATGGCGTCGAACTTCACGCCCAGGCTTTCGCTGTCGAAATACGGGTAGGTATTCACCTTGAAACCGGCGCCGCTGAAGATGGCGACATGGTTTTCCCAAGTCGGATCGCTGACCCACACCTGCGAATCCGGGAAGTAGCTTTTCAGGAAGTCGGCGCCCACTTTCAGCGCGCCGGAACCGCCGACGGTCTGAATGGTGGCGATGCGCCCCTGCTGCAGCATCGGGTGCTGCGCGCCGAACAGCAGCTGCTGGATGGCGGAACGGTAGGGTTGCAGCCCTTCCATCGGCAGGTATACCGAGGCGCCGTGCTCGACGCTGTTCAACTGCGCTTGCGCCGCGGCGACCGCCCGCATCTGCGGGATGATGCCCTGCGCATCGTAGTACAGGCCGATACTCAGGTTCACCTTGTGCGCGCGCGGGTCTTGTTTGAATTTTTCCATCAGCGACAGAATGGGATCGCCGGCATAGGCGTCAACGTTCTGGAACACGGGGGTTTTCTCCTGGTTTATTGTGGTTTGGGCACAGCGTTACGTTCCTAATATAGACGGAAAACCGCATTCGGTTTTAGCTTTATCTCGCCACCGGCAACAAACCGTTTTCCTTGATGCGATTGAGCACCACCGCCGTTTTGATATGCGCCACGCTTTTGTGCGGCGACAGCGTCTGGCTGATGAACTCGCTCAGCGCCGGCAGGTCCGCCACCGCCACTTTCAGCAGGTAATCGGCGTCGCCGGTGGTCTTGTAAGCGTCAAGGATCGCGTCCACCTCCTCCAGCATCTGATGAAAGCTGTCGATCTGCTCCTGCGCGTGCGTGATCAGGCTAACTTCGATCAGCCCCACCAGCCCCAGGCCGACCGCCTCCGGCGCCAGCCGCGCGTGGTAGCCGCGGATCAGCTGCGCCTGCTCCAGGCTGATGCGCCGCCGCGAACATTGGGAGGCGGAGAGCCCGACCAGCTCGCTCAGTTCCTGATTGGTCAGACGGCCGTTGGCCTGTAACAGCGTCAGGATTTTCATATCAAAATCGTCAATGTTGTACATAGCCACCTGTAAACTGTGTTAATAAATGTTGACGTTACAGCCTACCAGTTTTTTTACCGTTGCCGACGTCACACCCTGGCGCTCAAATCGCGTACAGCAGCAACGCCCGGCGTTTTCGCCGGTAAGCGGCATAAAAAACGGCTAACTCATGCAGGTAAACGACAATTAACGGCGAAGTAACGCATAAAACCACGAATGTATAAAAAGGACGCCAGATGAAAAAGCTACTCCCTCTCGCGCTGCTGCTCGCCGCCGGCGGCGCCGGCGCGCAATCCCACCTGGACAAGGTGCTGCAGCAAAAGACCCTGGAAGTCTGCACCACCGGCGACTACAAGCCCTATACCTTCCTCAAGGAAGACGGCGGCTATGAAGGCATCGACATCGATATGGCGGAGTCGCTGGCCAAGAGCCTGGGCGCCAAAGTGAAGTGGGTGAAAACCAGCTGGAAAACCCTGACGCCGGACTTCGTCGGCGGCAAGTGCGATATCGCGATGGGCGGCATCTCCGTCACGCTGGAGCGACAAAAACAGGTGTTCTTCGCCGACAAGCTGGATACCGACGGCAAAATCCCGCTGGTGCGCTGCACCGACGTGAAGAAATACCGCACTCTCGAGCAGATCAACAAACCGTCGGTGCGCCTGCTGGAGCCGGCGGGCGGCACCAACGAAGCCTTCGTGCACGCCTATCTACCGAAGGCCAAGCTGACGCTGACGCACGACAACATGAGCATTTTCCAGCAGTTGGTAGACCGCAAGGCGGACGTGATGATCACCGACGCCTCCGAGGCGCTGTACCAGCAGAAGCGCTATCCGAAGCTGTGCGCGGTGAATCCGAGCAAACCGATGCAGTACGGCGAGAAAGCTTACATGCTGCCGCGCGACGATCTGAGCTGGAAACTGTACGTGGATCAGTGGCTGCACCTGGCCAAGGCGACCGGCGAGTATCAGAAGATTATCGATAAGTGGTTGGCGGTAAAGAAGTAACCCGCTGAGAAACGGGGCCGACGCGCGTCGGCCCCTGCTGCGCATCAGTCGCCGATGTATTCCATCGCCACGCGCTGCGTGAGCTTGGTGATGAGTTCGTAAGCGCTGATGCCGGTGCAGGCGGCGATGCGCTCGACCGGCAGCGCCTGGCCCCACAGCACCGCTTCATCCCCCACCTTATCGGCGGCGTCCGGCCCGAGATCGACCGAAATCATGTCCATCGACACCCGGCCGACGATCGGCACTTCGCGGCCGTTGATCAGGATCGGCGTACCGGTCGGCGCGCTGCGCGGGTAGCCGTCGCCGTACCCCATCGCTACCACGCCCAGCCGGGTATCGCGCGGGCTTACCCAGGTGCCGCCGTAGCCAACCGCTTCGCCGGCCTTGTGCTCGCGCACCGCGATCAGGCTGGACTTCAACGTCATCGCCGGCTGCAGCCCATGCTCGGCGCCGCTGCCGTTATCCAGCGGCGACACGCCGTACAAAATGATGCCAGGACGCACCCACTCATTGTGGGCATCCGGCCACAGCAGCGTGCCGCCGGACGCGGCGACCGAGCGCTGGCCCGGTTTGCCGCGCGCGAACTGCTCGAAGCAGGCGATCTGTTTCAGGGTGGCGTCGGATTCCGGCTCATCGGCGCGGCTGAAGTGGCTCATGATATTGACCGGCTGCGCCACGTTGCGGCAGGCGCACAGGCGCTGATAAAACGCCTCCGCCTGTTCGGGGCGCACCCCCAGCCGATGCATGCCGGTATCGAGCTTCATCCACACCGGCACCGGGCGCGCCAGCTCGGCCTGCTCCAGCGCTTCGAGCTGTTCGATGCTGTGTACCGCGGTTTCGATGTTGTTCGCCACCAGCACCGGCAGATCTTCGGCACAGAAGAAGCCTTCCAGCAGCAGGATCGGTTTGACGATGCCGCCGGAGCGCAGCATCAGCGCCTCGCCGATGCGCGCCACGCCGTAGCAGTCGGCGTCTTGCAGGGTGTGTGCTGTTTCCAGCAGGCCATGTCCATAAGCGTTTGCTTTCACAACGGCAATCAGGCGGCTTTGCGGCGCCTGGCGGCGCACCTGTTGCAGATTATGTCGCAGAGCGCGGCGGTCGATTACAGCGGTTGCCGCTTTCATTTCAGTTCCTTAGCTGATTATTCGTCATCGTATTGTGGCCCCGCGTAGTTATCGAAACGCGACCACTGGCCGTTAAAGGTAAGGCGCACGGTGCCGATCGGGCCGTTACGCTGCTTACCGATAATAATTTCCGCGATCCCTTTCAGATCGCTGTTCTCGTGATACACCTCATCACGATAGATGAACATAATCAGGTCGGCATCCTGCTCGATAGAGCCGGACTCACGCAGGTCGGAGTTGACCGGGCGCTTATCGGCGCGCTGCTCCAGGCTTCGGTTCAGCTGCGACAGCGCCACCACCGGCACCTGCAGCTCTTTCGCCAGCGCCTTCAGCGAGCGCGAAATCTCGGCGATCTCCAGCGTACGGTTGTCGGACAGGGCCGGCACGCGCATCAGCTGCAGGTAGTCGATCATGATCAGGCTAAGCCCGTCGTGCTCGCGGAAAATGCGCCGCGCGCGCGAGCGCACTTCGGTCGGCGTCAGGCCGGAGGAGTCGTCGATGTACATGTTGCGCTTCTCCAACAGAATACCCATGGTGCTGGAAATGCGCGCCCAGTCCTCGTCGTCGAGCTGGCCGGTACGGATGCGCGTCTGATCCACGCGCGACAGCGACGCCAGCATACGCATCATGATCTGCTCGCCGGGCATCTCCAGGCTGAAGATCAGCACCGGTTTTTCCTGGGTCATCGCGGCGTTTTCGCACAGGTTCATGGCGAAGGTGGTTTTCCCCATCGAAGGACGGGCGGCGACGATGATCAGATCGGACTTTTGCATGCCCGCGGTTTTCTTGTTGAGGTCTTGATAGCCGGTATCGACCCCGGTCACGCCATCGTGCGGCTGCTGATACAGCTGCTCAATGCGCGACACGGTGTCTTCCAGAATACGCTCGATGCCCTTCGGGCCCTCGTCTTTGCTGGCGCGGTTCTCGGCGATTTGGAAGACCCGGGATTCCGCCAGATCGAGCAGGTCTTCGCTGCTGCGCCCCTGCGGATCGTAGCCGGCGTCGGCGATCTCGTTAGCCACCGAGATCATCTCGCGCACCACCGCGCGCTCGCGCACGATGTCGGCGTAGGCGCCGATGTTAGCGGCGCTCGGGGTGTTTTTCGACAGCTCGGCCAGGTAGGCGAAGCCGCCGACCGAGTCCAGTTCGCCCTTTTGTTCGAGCGATTCGGACAGGGTGATGAGGTCGATAGGCTTGCTCATCTCCAGCAGACGCTGCATCTCGGTAAAGATCAGGCGGTGCGGGCGGCTGAAGAAATCGTTGGCGACCACGCGCTCCGCCACGTTGTCCCAGCGCTCGTTATCCAGCATCAAACCGCCCAACACCGACTGCTCGGCCTCCAGCGAGTGCGGCGGCATCTTCAGCCCTTCCATCTGACGATCTCTGGAACGCTCTCTGGTTTCGTCCGCGTTTGTTTTGTTGGTTGGTTTTTTTCCTGCCATGAAACGTAGTCTTTATCCGGTTGCGAATGAAGGATCCTGACGCGAGAGTATACGTGATTTTTGCGCCATAACCGATGCAAAAAAGGTATTGAACCCCGCACGGGCAAACTGGATCTCCGAGACTAAAAAGAATAGGGTGAAATCAGACACTCCAACGAGGTAACGATATGGCCAAGCGCATTCAATTCTCCGCCACCGGCGGGCCGGAAGTCTTGCAATACGTTGATTTTACACCGCTCGATCCGGCTGCCGGGGAAGTGCAGATCGAGAACAAGGCGATCGGCATCAACTACATCGACACCTATGTGCGCAGCGGGCTGTACGCGCCGGCCAGCCTGCCGAGCGGCCTCGGCACCGAGGCGGCCGGCGTGGTGGTCAAGGTCGGCGCCGGGGTCAGCGCGATCAAACCGGGCGACCGGGTGGTGTATGCGCAGTCGTCGCTCGGCGCCTACAGCGAGATCCACAACGTGCCGGAAGAAAAAGTGGCGCTGCTGCCGCACAACCTCAGCTTTGAGCAGGGCGCCGCCTCTTTCCTCAAAGGGCTGACGGTGCACTACCTGCTGCGCCAGACTCACGAAGTGCAGCCGGGAGAAGTGTTCCTGTTCCATGCCGCCGCCGGCGGGGTTGGCCTTATCGCCTGCCAATGGGCCAAAGCGCTGGGCGCGCGCCTGATCGGCAGCGTCGGCTCCGACGAGAAGGCCGCCCTGGCGAAACAAGCCGGCGCCTGGGCCACCATCAACTACCACAAAGAGGATATCGCCCAGCGGGTGGCCGAGCTGACGCACGGCGAGAAGGTTGGCGTAGTGTACGATTCGGTGGGGCAAAGCACCTGGCAGGCCTCGCTCAACAGCCTGAAACGCCGCGGCCTGATGGTCAGCTTCGGCAATGCCTCCGGCCCGGTGACCGGCGTCGATCTGGCGCTGCTCAACCAGAAAGGATCGCTGTACGTCACCCGCCCTTCCCTCAACGGCTACGTCACCAACCGCGCCGAACTGCAGTACGCCAGCAACGAGCTGTTCTCGCTGATCGGCAGCGGCGCCATTCGGGTGGAGGTGAGAGACGAGCAGAAATTTGCGCTGGCCGACGCCCAGCAGGCGCACCAGGTGCTGGAAAGCCGCAGCACCAGCGGCTCCAGCCTGCTGATCCCCTGATAGCGGCCAAAGAAAAGGGCTCCTTGCGGAGCCCTTTCTGTTACTGCGTTTTGTAGGGGTAGAGCAGAGTCCGCCAGAGACAGGGGGTTGCTTTAGCAACACGAATTTTGGTTGTCTCTCACGGTGATGAAATCGGTCGCATCACTGCATCGACCCACATCCTAACAGCCCCGTTCGGCAAAAAACACGCTTTATGTGCCACATCGCCGGGGAAAACTGCCAAGCTGTGATCGTTGCCGCATTCGCGGTACGAAAAATTGTGCAATTTTCAGTGTGACTGTCTGATTATTCAGCAAAAAATCAGTAACGCCTGGCCTGCGGTTTCTGCATCGCGCGGTAAATCCATACCCCGACTACCGCCAAAATCAGCCACGGCAGCAGCTTGATGACCACCGCGAACAACCCGCCCACCAGCATGAACGCCGCCGCCGCCAACAGCGCAGCGAAGATCCCCAGCAGCGAGATGCCGGTCACCATCAGCATCACCACAAAGCCAATGAGAAAGAAGATTTCCAACATGATTGCTCCTTTGCAACTCAACGTATCTGCTGAATGGATTACAAGAAGCGTGCCAGAATGGCGGAAGGGCTAACCTATTGAAAAAACGGGGCAGGCATCCGGCAACGAGCCGAATGCCTGGCGAAAAAGACTAACTGTTGGTCAAAATTTTTGTGGGTTACGCCATTTCCACACGCGGCTGACGCACCAGCGCCAGCGCCTGCTCCACCACCCGCGCATCGGCGCCCGGCTTGTGGGCGTTCTCGCTCAGGTGGCGACGCCACTGGCGCGCGCCCGGCACGCCCTGGAACAAACCGAGGATGTGGCGGGTGATGTGGCCGAGATAGGTGCCGTTGGACAGCTCGCGCTCGATATACGGATACAGCGCTTCGACGATCGCCACGCTGTCCGGCACTGCAGTCTGCGCGCCGAACAGTTCGCTGTCGACCCGCGCCAGGATGCCCGGATTCTGGTACGCCTCGCGCCCCATCATCACGCCGTCCAGATGCTGCAGGTGCTGCCGCGCCTCCTCCAGCGTTTTCACCCCGCCGTTGATGGCGATGGTCAGCGCCGGGAAATCCCGCTTCAGCTGATAAACGCGCGGGTAGTCCAGCGGCGGCACTTCGCGGTTCTCTTTCGGGCTGAGGCCGGAGAGCCAGGCCTTGCGCGCGTGAATGGTGAACATGTCGCACTCGCCGCGCCCGGCGACGGTCTCGATAAAGTCGCACAGGAAGGCGTAGCTGTCCTGATCGTCGATGCCGATGCGGGTCTTCACCGTCACCGGGATCGACACCGCGTCGCGCATCGCCTTGATGCAGTCGGCGACCAGCGCCGCCTGCCCCATCAAACAGGCGCCGAACATGCCGTTTTGCACGCGATCGGACGGGCAGCCGACGTTGAGGTTAATCTCGTCGTAACCGCGCTGCTCCGCCAGTTTGGCGCAGTGCGCCAGCGCGGCCGGATCGCTGCCGCCCAGCTGCAGCGCCACCGGATGCTCTTCTTCGCTGTAGGCCAGGTAGTCGCCTTTGCCGTGGATGATCGCGCCGGTGGTCACCATTTCGGTGTACAGCAGCGTTTCCTTGGTCAGCAGGCGGTGGAAGTAACGGCAATGACGATCGGTCCAGTCGAGCATCGGCGCGATGGAGAAACGATTGGCGGCGTAGGTTGGGGCGTGGTTGTCTTTCGTCATGCTGAGTTACTGGCTACCTGAGTCTGTCTGGGTTCAACGAACGGCGCGCGGCCGCAAACGGCTATTATAACGACAATCGGCGCCGTTGGGAAAACCGCCTTATCTGCGCCCTATTCCAACGCGCGGATAACCCGGCACGGCTGCCCCAGCGCCAGCACGTTGGCCGGGATGTCGCCGGTCACGATGCTGCCCGCGCCGATAGTGGTGCCGTCGCCGATGGTCACGCCCGGCAAGATCACCACGTTACCGCCGATCCACACATTGCTGCCGATGGACACCGGCTGCGCCGAGGTGCGGAAAGGGAAAGCCGGGTCACCGGTAAAGCGTTCACCGGCCTTCAGCGGATGACTCGGCGTGTAGATTTGCACGTTGGGGCCGATCAGCGTGTTGTCGCCGATGGTGATGGTATTGCAGTCGAGGAACACCGCATTGACGTTGATAAAACAGTTTTTGCCGATGCGGACATGCTGCCCGTAGTCGCACCAGAATGGCGTTTCGATCCAGCTCGCCTCACCCCAGCTGCCGAACAGCTCGCCGAGCAGGCGATTTTTCTCGTCCGCCTGATGCGAATCCAGCGCCTCCAGGCTTTTGGTCAACGCCCTGGCTCGATGGTACAGGGCGATCAGTTCTTCATCGCGGCTGTTGTACTCCAGGCCGCTTAACAGCTTCTCTCTTTCCGTCATCACACAAGGCTCCTGCTTATCACGCGGATGAAGCGCGTTATACCGCTCTCGCCCGCTGCTCTCCAGCGCTAAAATCGGCAACGTTGATTTGCCGTCCGGCGGAGGGGAAAAGTTGTGATGCATCTCTCTTTTAGCGCGCTCAGCGTGCCTTTCTCTGCGCTATCCTCAGGGGAAAAGGGGGCAACTCTCGGCGATTCGCCGTAATCATGGTAAAATCGGCTTTTTTACGTACCGGGATATTTGCGATGAACTCAACCACCCAGGAAAAGCTGCTGGCGCAGGCGGAACGCCTCTGCCAGCAACGCAATGTGCGATTGACGCCGCAACGGCTGGAAGTGCTGCGTCTGATGACTCAGCAACCCGGTGCAATCAGCGCTTACGACCTGCTCGATCTGCTGCGCGTCGCCGAACCGCAGGCCAAGCCGCCGACGGTCTACCGCGCGCTGGATTTTCTGCTGGAGCAAGGGTTTATCCATAGGGTGGAGTCCGCCAACAGCTACGTGCTGTGCCACCACTTCGAACAGCCGATGCATACGTCCGCGCTGTTTATCTGCGACCGCTGCGGCCAGGTGACCGAACGCACCACCGAAGGCGTAGAGGAAACGCTGCAGAAGCTGGCTCAGGAGGCCGGATTTGCGCTGCGGCACAGCGTAGTGGAAGCGCACGGTCTGTGCGCCGGCTGCGTGGAAGTTGAAGCTTGCGACAGCAAGCATGACTGCGCCGAACACGATCACAGCATCGCCATCAAGAAGAAGTAAGACAAAATCAGGTACCTCCCTGTACCTGCGGCCGGAGCGCCAGAGGATGGAGCGACGCCGGCCTGCGCTGTGCAAGCCGCCTTCAATGGCGGCCCTGCAGATTACCAGCGGTGTTTGGTGTGATCTTCCCAGGCTTTCACCTCTTTTTCGGCCGCCTCTTTCTGGTAACCGTAGCGCTCCTGGATTTTGCCGACCAGCTGTTCGCGTTTCCCTTCGATGACCGTCAGATCGTCATCGGTCAGCTTGCCCCATTTCTCTTTCACTTTGCCTTTCAGCTGCTTCCAGTTACCGTCGGCTTGATCTTTATTCATAGTCTCTCCGTTAACCTGTGGTGAATCAGTGATCCCTGTCGCCGGCCGGGGTTAACCAGAAACTTTTCTGGCTGATGCTCCCTTCACCTTAAGAAGCAACGCTCCCCTTCATTTACCAGCCACATGATTCATTCTAGTTAAACATGGAAATAAAAAAGCCAATTTGCAGAATAAAAAACCATTAAAAAACACAATAAAAACAAAAAACGCCAACAAACAACGAACTAACGCGAACGGATCTGGACTAAAAACATGTAAGCAAAAATGAACAAAACATAAGATAAATTAATAAATAACCCAACAAAGCGTTCGACCTAGCGTGCAGCAAACCAACTGCCGCGCACCTGATGACGGTGCCAAATCCAGCCCAACGCCAGGCCGCGCAGCGCCAGAAACACCGCCAGCGCCAGCCAGAGCCCGTGGTTGCCTAGCAGCGGCACGCTGAACAGCGCCAGACCGTATCCCGCAGCGGCCACCGCCATGCTGTTACGCATCTCGGCGCCGCGCGTGGCGCCGATAAACATGCCGTCCAGCAAATAGCACCATACCCCGACCAGCGGCAGAATGACCTGCCAGGGCAAATAATGTGCGGCCAACGCACGCAGTTCCGGCAAAGAGGTCAATGCCGCCACGATCTGCTGGCCGGTAACGGCATACGCCAGGCCGAAGGCCAACGCGACCAGCCCTGCCTGCCTGCAGGCCGCGTGCCACACCTTGCGCAGTTGGCTGTCGTCCCGGGCGCCGTAGGCGTGGCCCGAATGAGCCTCCACCGCATAAGCAAAACCGTCGAGCGCATAGGCGGTGAACGTCAGCAGATTCATCAATACCGCATTGACCGCCACCACCTCGCTTCCCAGGCGAGCGCCGAAAATGGTCAACGACGCAAAGCACAGTTGCAGCAACAGTGAACGCAGCATTATGTCGCGGTTGAGCGCCAGCAGGCGACGCAGATCGCCACGCCAGGCCTGGCGCAGCATCTGCAGGGTAATACCGCGCAGGCGCATCACCCGCCACGCCAACCACAGGCCGAGCAGCAGCGTAGCGTATTCGGCGATGGCGGTTGCCGCCGCCGCCCCCCGCACGTTCCAGCCCAGGCCCATCACCAGCCAGATATCCAGCACGATGTTCAGCAGGTTGCCGACGATCAGCAGGATCACCGGCGCCCGCATGTACTGCACGCCGAGCAGCCAGCCCAGCAGCACCAGATTGGCCAGCGCCGCCGGGGCGCTTAACCAGCGGATCTCAAGAAAACGCCGCGCCTGTTCCAGCACCTCGCCATCGCCACCGACGATCCGCAGCGCCAGTTCGATCAGCGGATAACGCAGCAGGACGATCGCCGCTCCGGCCAGCAGCGCCAACAGCAGCGGTTGCATAAAGGCGCGCGCCAGCGCCTGCGGGTTCTGTGCCCCCAGCGCCTGCGCCGCCAGGCCGGTGGTGCTCATGCGCAGGAACAACAGCAGCATGAACAGGAAGCTGGTCGCCACCGCGCCGATCGCGACGCCCCCCAGATAGATCGGGCTGTCGAGGTGGCCGATCACCGCGGTGTCCACCAGCCCGAGCAGCGGCACGGTAATATTGGAGAAAATCATCGGCAAGGCCAGGCGCCACAGAGCTTTATCGGTGTCGCTGGTAAAGGCAGAAATCAAGCGCATGATGAGACGTTCCCGTAGCGGTGGCGAATGGCAAGGTCAGAAACAAAAACGCCCCAGAACAGGGGCGATTGATACAAGGAGGCGGCACTGAGGGTGCGACGATTAAATCCAGTCGCCGTTGCGGATCACGCCGACCGCCAGCCCTTCGATAGTGAAATTCTGCTGACGCAGATCGACCACGATCGGTTGGAATTCGTTGTTCTCCGGCAGCAGTTCAACCACGTTGCCGTGCTTTTTCAGGCGCTTGACCGTCACTTCGTCTTCGATGCGCGCCACCACGACCTGGCCATTGCGCACGTCTTGCGTTTTGTGCACCGCCAGCAGATCGCCATCCAGAATGCCGATGTCGCGCATCGACATGCCGTTCACCCGCAGCAGGAAATCGGCGCTCGGTTTAAACAGGGAAGGATCCACCTGGTAGTGCCCTTCGATGTGCTGCTGCGCCAGCAGCGGCTCGCCGGCGGCGACGCGGCCGATCAACGGCAGCCCTTCTTCTTCTTCCATCAGCAGGCGGATACCGCGCGAAGCACCGGAGACGATTTCGATCACGCCTTTGCGTGCCAGCGCCTTCAGGTGTTCTTCGGCGGCGTTAGGCGAACGGAACCCCAGACGCATCGCGATCTCGGCACGCGTTGGCGGCATGCCCGTTTGCGAAATGTGCTCGCGAATCAGGTCGTAGACCTCTTGCTGTCTGGTAGTTAGTGCTTTCATTCCGCCCCCTGTTTGTTTATACAGTCTTGCTGTGAGTATATACAGGTAAGCGCGGATTGGGAACCGAAGATTAAATAAAAATCAGTCAGTAGGCGCTTTTCGTCAGCCGAAGTGCTGCCATAAGACCGTGCCCCAAACGAACAGCGCGAGCACGATCGCCAGCGACACCGCCGCCGATCCCATGTCCTTGGCCCGGCCGGACAGCTCGTGATGTTCGCTGCCGATGCGATCCACCACCGCCTCGATCGCGCTGTTCAGGATCTCGACGATCATCACCAGCGCTACCGATCCGATCAATAAAATGCGCGCTATCGCACCCACATCCAGCCAGACAGCCAGTATGATAGCCAGGAGGGTGACCACCAGTTCCTGGCGGAACGCCGCTTCGTGTTGCCAGGCGGCGGAAAGCCCTTTATAGGAATAGCCGGCGGCCTTGATGATGCGGGTCAGGCCGGTTGCTTGGTTTGCCATGTTTTCGTGCCTTTCTCAGAGGTCGGTCATAATAAAAAGAGTCTAGAACAGTCCGCGCTGACGGCTCTCGGTTTTCGAACACCACAGATCTGCTACCCGGTTTCTGGTATGCTTGCGGCGCATTGCTAACAAGAGGCTTCACGTTGTTATGTCAGGTTGGCGTAAAATTTATTATAAAATATTGAATTTACCACTTAAATTGTTGGTAAGAAGTAAGGTCATCCCTTCAGATCCGGTTACCGAGCTAGGGTTGGATCCCTCACGGCCGATTTTGTATGTTTTACCTTACAATTCCAAGGCGGATTTGCTGACGCTGCGCACCCAGTGCCTGGCGCAGGATCTGCCCGATCCGCTCAACTCGCTGGAGATCGACGGCACCGTGCTGCCGAGCTACGTGTTCATTCACGACGGCCCGCGCGTGTTCCGCTATTACACCCCGAAAGAAGAGTCGGTAAAGCTGTTCCACGACTATCTGGATCTGCATCGCAGCAATCCGGATCTCGACATTCAGATGCTGCCGGTTTCGGTGATGTTCGGCCGCTCGCCGGGCCGCGAAGGCCACGGTACGCCGCACCTGCGTCTGTTGAACGGCGTGCAGAAATTCTTCGCCGTGCTGTGGCTCGGCCGCGACAGCTTCGTGCGTTTCTCCAACACCGTTTCGCTGCGCCGCATGGCCACCGAACACGGAACGGATAAAACCATCGCGCAAAAACTGGCGCGCGTGGCGCGCATGCACTTCTCGCGTCAGCGCCTGGCCGCCGTGGGCCCGAGCCTGCCGGCCCGTCAGGATCTGTTTAACAAGCTGTTGGCGTCCAAAGCGATCGAAAAAGCGGTCGAGGACGAAGCGCGCAGCAAGAAGATCTCGCACGAGAAAGCCCAGCAGAACGCCATCGCGCTGATGGAAGAGATCGCCGCCGATTTCTCCTACGAAACCGTGCGCCTGTCCGACCGCGTGCTGAGCTGGACCTGGAACCGGCTGTATCAGGGCATCAACGTCACCAACGCCGAGCGCGTGCGCCAGCTGGCGCAGGACGGCCACGAGATCGTCTACGTGCCCTGCCACCGCAGCCACATGGACTATCTGCTGCTGTCCTACGTGCTGTATCACCAGGGCCTGGTGCCGCCGCACATCGCCGCCGGCATCAACCTCAACTTCTGGCCGGCCGGCCCGATCTTCCGTCGCCTGGGCGCGTTCTTCATCCGCCGCACCTTCAAGGGCAACAAGCTGTACTCGACGGTGTTCCGCGAATACCTCGGCGAGCTGTTCACCCGCGGTTACTCGGTGGAATACTTCGTGGAAGGCGGCCGTTCCCGCACCGGGCGCCTGCTGGAGCCGAAGACCGGCACCCTGTCGATGACCATCCAGGCGATGCTGCGCGGCGGCACCCGTCCGATCACGCTGGTGCCGATTTACATCGGTTACGAGCACGTGATGGAAGTGGGTACCTATGCCAAAGAGCTGCGCGGCGCCACCAAGGAAAAAGAGAGCCTGCCGCAGATGCTGCGCGGCCTGCGCAAGCTGCGCAACCTGGGCCAGGGTTACGTCAACTTCGGCGAACCGCTGCCGTTGACGGCTTACCTCAACCAGAACGTGCCGCAGTGGCGCGAGTCGATCGATCCGATCGAAGCCCAGCGCCCAAGCTGGCTGACGCCGACGGTCAACGATCTGGCCGGCCAGATCATGGTGCGCATCAACAACGCCGCCGCGGCCAACGCCATGAACCTGTGTTCCACCGCGCTGCTGGCCTCGCGTCAGCGTTCGCTGACCCGCGAACAGCTGATCGAACAGCTCGAGTGCTACCTGCAGCTGATGCGCAACGCGCCTTACGCGCGTGACGTCACCGTGCCGACGCAAACGCCGGACGAGCTGCTGGATCACGCGCTGAACATGAACAAGTTCGAGGTGGAGAAGGACAGCATCGGCGACATCATCATCCTGCCGCGCGAGCAGGCGGTGCTGATGACCTATTACCGCAACAACATCCACCACCTGCTGGTGCTGCCGTCGCTGATCGCCAGCATCGTGATGCATCACCGCCGGGTATCGCGCGCCGAGCTGCTGCGCCAAATCGGCATGATCTATCCGATGCTGAAAGCCGAGCTG
Organism: Serratia sp. CY29653; assembly: GCF_052169255.1. Taxonomy (NCBI): domain Bacteria; kingdom Pseudomonadati; phylum Pseudomonadota; class Gammaproteobacteria; order Enterobacterales; family Yersiniaceae; genus Serratia; species Serratia sp. CY29653. The sequence goes on from NZ_JBJNLC010000003.1 coordinate 369,107, forward strand.
TTCCTGCATAACGACAAGGAACAGCTGCCGGAGGTGCTGCGGCCGGTGATCGACGAGTTGATCCGTCAACAGCTGATCTGCGACAAAGGCGACGAGCTGGTGCTGAACCCGGCGCGCATTCGCCCGCTGCAGCTGCTGGCCGCCGGGGTGCGCGAAACCCTGCAACGCTACGCCATCACCATGTCGATCCTCAGCGCCAACCCGAGCATCAACCGCGGCGCGCTGGAGAAAGAGAGCCGCATCATGGCGCAGCGTCTGTCGGTGCTGCACGGCATCAACGCGCCGGAATTCTTCGACAAGGCGGTGTTCTCCACCCTGGTGGCAACGCTGCGCGAAGAAGGCTATATCAACGACAGCGGCGATGCGATCCGCGAGCACACCCTCGAGGTGTACAACATGCTGAGCGATCTGATCACGCCGGAGATCAAGCTGACCATCGAAAGCGTCAACATGCCGGAAGAAACCAACGCCCTGCCGCAATCCGATGCGGAAGAAGAGAAAGACGAGTGATTTCGCCCGGCGCGGAAACACAAAAGGCACCCTCGGGGTGCCTTTTTTCTTGCGGAAGGGAAGCGTTACGTCGGCAGATAGCTCAGCGCGATGCCGATGAACACCACCAGCCCGACATAGTTGTTCTGCAGGAAGGCCTTGAAGCAGGCCTCGCGCTCGCGGCCGGCGATCTGTTTCTGCTGGTGAATGAACAGCGCGCCCGCCAGCAGCAGTGACCAGTAAAACGCCCCGCCGAGCTGCGCCAGATAACCGACCCACACCAGCAGCAGCAGCGTCGCGAACTGCAACAGCCCGACGATCAGCTTGTCATAACGGCCGAACAGGATAGCGGTGGATTTGATGCCGATCTTCAGGTCATCGTCGCGGTCGACCATCGCATACAGCGTGTCGTAGGCCACCGTCCAGCAGATGTTGGCCAGCAGCAGCAGCCAGCAGCTGAGCGGCAGCGATTCGCTGACCGCCGCATAGCCCATCGGAATGCCCCAGCCGAACGCGGCGCCCAGCACGAACTGCGGCAGGTTGGTCACCCGCTTCATGAACGGGTACGCCCAGGCCAGCGCCAGCGCCGCCAGCGACAGCCAAATGGTCATCGCATTCAGCGTCAACACCAGGCAGAACGAGACCAGCACCAGCACCACGAACAGCACCTTGGCCTCTTTCGCGCTCACCCGGCCGCTCGGCATCGGCCGCCCGGCGGTGCGTTTCACGTAGCCGTCCACCGCGCGATCGGCGTAGTCATTCACCACGCAGCCGGCGGCGCGCATCAGGAACACGCCGAGCACGAACACCAGCAAAATCGACAGCGGCGGCACGCCTTTCCCGGCCAGCCACAGCGCCCACAGCGTCGGCCACAGCAGCAACAGCGTGCCGATCGGTTTATCAATGCGCATCAAATGGCTGTAAGCCCGCCATTTACTTTGAGTCACGCTTCCCTCCAAGGTCTTGCTCTCCTCTCTTATGCAGGAACCGCTGAATACAGCGGCGAAGCCGGTAAAAACAGTTCGGTCAGCAGCAGCGGTTTGCCCGCCAGCCGCAGCCGTGAACGGCGCGCCCACAGCGCGTCCTGCCGGCCGATATGAATATAGTCGCGGGTCAGCTCGCCGCTGCTAAACAGGTAGCGCCCCAGCGGCAGCGTGCCCAGATCCACCAGCGCCTGGTCGGGGCCGGTCAACGTATTTTCCGGGATCACCGTGCGCCCCAGCAGCCAGGGCTGGTCGTCGCCCAGCAGCACCACTTCGCGCAGCCAGTAGCGCGGGCTGTCGGGCAGGTGCTTCGCCTCGTCGCCCAGCGCCTCGCGCGTGACGAAGCATTCGCGCTGCGGTTCGACGCGCACCTGGGCGCAATGGCGTTCAAATCGGCGGGTCATGGAGCCTAACTCCATCAGCCAGTCGCTGACGGCGGCGGGCGCCGGAGGATCCTGTTCGGACAACCACTCCAGCGGCGGCAGGATGGAATCCCTGATGCCAGACATTGCTTTACTCCTCGCCTGAACCGCAGCCGGTACGGCGCGCCAGACGATACAAACTGTTAACAGGCCCCCATTGTAGCGCAGAAATGCGAAAGCGGCAGGCTGATTCGTGGCGAAAACGGCAGGCCTATCGGCCGGAAAAACCGGGGTTCTGTCATCTTTTTGCCATCCGTATTCTCTATCTTCGTTCCCCGGCACGATGACGATTCTGTGATCGCCTGCAAAGTTTCATCTTTGTCGCGTTGTTTTATCTACGCGCGTAGATACTCTGACACCGCAGCGTTGAATCGCCATGCGTCCGACATCATTTGTCGGCACACCTTTGTTGCCGGCACCAGGGAAACCATCTTTAACCGCGCCCCTCCAGGCGCAGAACAAAAGAGGATAGCACCGTCATGAGCGAAACAACGCTTGCCACTCCACAGACCGCCGACGCCGCGCTGGCGGCCGATGAACGCCTGGCAACCAAAGAGGGGCGCAGCCAATTTTGGCGCGCCACCTTCTCCTGCTGGCTCGGCACCGCCATGGAATACGTCGACTTCGCGCTGTACGGCCTGGCGGCCGGCATGGTGTTCGGCGATGTGTTCTTCCCCGAGGCCACGCCGCTGGTCGCTCTGCTGGCCAGCTTCGCCACCTACTCAGTCGGTTTCGTCGCGCGGCCGATCGGCGCGCTGGTGTTCGGCTGGATCGGCGATCGCAAAGGCCGCCGCGTGGTGCTGATCACCACCGTGGCGCTGATGGGCATTTCCACCACGCTGATCGGCCTGATCCCGTCCTATGCGCAAATCGGCGTCTGGGCGCCCACCTGCCTGGTGATCCTGCGCTTCGCGCAGGGGTTCGGCGCCGGCGCGGAGCTGTCCGGCGGCGCGGTGATGCTGGCGGAATACGCGCCGGCCAAGCGGCGCGGGCTGGTGGCCTCGATCATCGCCATCGGCTCCAACAGCGGCACCCTGCTGGCGTCGCTGGTATGGCTGCTGGTGCTGCAACTCGACAAGGAAGATCTGATGAGCTGGGGCTGGCGCATTCCGTTCCTCGCCAGCATTCTGATCGCCGGGGTGGCGCTGTACCTGCGCCGTCACGTGCGCGAAACGCCGGTGTTCGAGCGCGAGCTGCAACAAAACCACCAGCGCATGCTGGACGCCGCTCAGGCCGCGCCGGACTCACGCAGCTACCTGCAGCGCACCAAAGCGTTCTGGGTGATGCTCGGCCTGCGCATCGGCGAAAACGGCCCCTCCTATCTGTGCCAGGGCTTTATCGTCGGCTACGTCGCCAAGGTGCTGATGGTCGATAAATCGGTGCCGGCGCTGGCGGTGCTGATCGCCTCGCTGTGCGGTTTTCTGGTGATCCCGCTGGCCGGCTGGCTGTCCGATCGCTTCGGCCGCCGCGTCACCTACCGCTGGTTCTGCCTGCTGCTGGTGCTGTACGCCTTCCCGGCGTTCTGGCTGCTCGACAGCCGTGAACCGGCGATCGTCATCTCGGTGATCGTGGTCGGCATGTGCATCGCATCGCTGGGGATTTTCGGCGTGCAGGCGGCCTACGGCGTCGAACTGTTCGGCGTGAAGAACCGCTACTCCAAGATGGCGTTCGCCAAGGAGCTCGGCTCGATCCTCTCCGGCGGCACCGCGCCGCTGATCGCCACCGCGCTGCTCTCCGGCTTCGGTCACTGGTGGCCTGTCGCCGCCTATTTTGTTGTAATGGCGGGCATCGGCTTAATCACCACCTTCTTTGCTCCCGAAACCCGCGGCCGCGATCTCAACCTGCCGCAGGATGCCGCGTAGCGAGAAGGCGAACAGGATCTCAATTTGGATAATCACTCCGCGCGACGCGTTACCCGCGCCGACGTGGCCCGCGTAGCGGGCACCTCCGTCGCCGTGGTCAGCTACGTGATCAACAACGGCCCGCGCCCGGTGGCGGAAGCCACCCGGCTGCGCGTGCTGGCGGCGATCGAGCAGACCGGCTACCGGCCGAACGACATCGCGCGGGCGCTGGCCTCCGGCAGCACGCAAACCTACGGGCTGGTGGTGCCGGATATTTCCAACCCGTTCTTCGCCACTCTGGCGCGGGCGCTGCAGCAGGAAGCCTTCAGCCGCGGCCGCGTGCTGCTGCTGGGCGATGCCGGCGACGATCGTCAGCGCGAGTATGAGCTTATCAACAACCTGCTGCGCCGCCAGGTCGATGGCCTGCTGTACACCAGCGTCGATCGCCACCCGTGGTTCGATCTGATCCGCGCTTCCGGCACCCCCTGCGTGATGATAGACACCATCGACAGCCAGGCCGGCGTTTGCGCCATCCGCGTCGACGAGCGCGACGCCGCTTGCCAGGCGACCCGCCATCTGCTGCAGCACGGCTATCGCGACATCGGCATTTTTATCGGTCCGCTGACCATGCTCAACGCGCAGGATCGCCTGAACGGCTGGCGCGATGCGCTGCTGGAGGCGGGCATCGCGCCACGCGACGCGTGGATTTTCGAAGCGCCCTACACCCGCCAGGGCGGTTACCAGGCCACCCAGCGCCTGGTGCAAGGCCCGCGACCGCGCGCCGTTTTCACCTCTAACGAGCAGCAGGCGCTCGGCTGCCTGTCGGCGCTGGCGGAGCATGGGCTGCGCGCGCCGGACGATCTGGCGCTGATCTGTTTTAACGGCACGCAACAATCCGAATTCAGCGTGCCGCCGCTCAGCGCGGTCGAGCAGCCGATCGACGCCATGGCCAAGCGGGCCATCGCCATGCTGGCCGCCGGCGCCGCGCCCGCCGAGCTGCATGAATTCGCTTTTCAACTGCGCATCCGCCGTTCGTGCGGCTGTTAGCGGTTTTTCAGGACACCTTATATGCGTTTAATCATTGATTGCGATCCCGGCAACGGCGTTCCCGGCGCCAACGTCGACGACGGCCTGGCGCTGGCCCTGGCGCTGGCGGCCAAACCGCAGCTGCAGCTGGAGTTGATCAGCATCGTGGCCGGCAACACCCCGCGTGAAGTGGGCTTCGCCGTCGCCACCGATCTGCTGGCGCAGAGCGGCTATCAGGTGCCGGTCGCCCTCGGCGCGGCGCGCGCCCTGAGCGAACCGCCGGAGCCGTGGCGCGCACACCTGGACCGCCCGATCGCCGATCCTAAGCTGGCGGCGCTGTGGCGTGACCTGCCCGCGCCCCCGCTGGCCAACGCGCCTGCGCCGGACGCCGCCATCGCCATCGGCGAACTGATCTGCCGGCATCCCGGCGAGATCACGCTGGCGGCTATCGGCCCGCTGACCAACGTTGCGCACGCCATGCAGCTTTACCCGCAGATGGCGCAGGCGGTGAAAGAGATCGTGATCATGGGCGGCGTGTTCAACGTTGAGGGATATATCAAGGACACCAATTTCGGCCTGGATCCGGAAGCGGCGCGGCTGGTGTTGAACAGCGGCGCCGCTATCACGCTGGCGCCGCTGGACGTCACCACCCAGACCATGCTGACCCAGGCGGATCTGGCCGCGTTGACCCAGCCGGATACCCCGCTGTGCCGCTATTTGCGCGCCACGACGCAGCCGTGGATCGACTATTCGCGCCATACGCGGCGCCTGCCGGGCTGCTGGATCCATGATGCGCTGGTGATAGCCTGGCTGCTGGCGCCGCAGTTGGTCACCACCGAGATGTTTCATGTGGATGTGGCGCTGGAAGGGGCGTTGACGCGCGGCAGCTCACGCCGCTGGCGGCCGGACAGCCTGCGCCTGACGGTCGGCATGCCGGCGCCGCAGGGCAAGCCGGTGCGCGTCATGCAGCAGGTGGACAACGCCCGTCTGCTGGCGTTGATCGGCGCAACGCTGGCCCGCGGATGAAAAAAGGTGCGCCAAAGCGCACCAATCATCGAGCCAGCATCGGCAGCGCCGGGTGTTACCCCTTGCCTTTAACGCTGCTGATAAACGTTTTACGCGCGGTGGTCGAGCCCAGTTTCTCGGCCTCATTCATCAGCTTCAGCGCCTTGTCGATATCGCCCGCCTTCACCGCCTGCTTGATGCCGTTATTGAAGTAGCTTTCGGTATCGTTGAGCATCGGCTCCGCCGGTTTCTCCGGCGCAGGCGCAGGCGCCGCCACGGCGGCCGGTGCGGTCGAGCCCACCACCACCGGCGCCACGGTCGGCGCAGGCTGCAGCATGCCGATCATCACGTTGCCGGTGCCCTGTTCCGCGGTGACCTTAAGCTTCAGCGTGCCGGTCGTCGCGTGGCCGGCGATCGGATCCGGGATATCCGGCACCGCGTTGCCCACGCCCTGCGCGTAGGCCTTGGCCGGGTTGGTCAGCTGCGTGGTTTTCGCCAAGTCCTGGCGGGTGGTGTACACCAGCAGGTAAATCTGTTTTTGACCGAGCGCCGGCGTCAGTTTCAGCGTGCCTTCGAGGCGATCGGAGGACATCGCCCCCGGCGGCTGATACGGGAAATAGCTGCTCGGGTAATACGCCGCCGGGCGCAGATGCTCGTCCAGCACCAGCACGCTCGGCGCGTACAGCGAATTGTTTTTGGCGAGGCTGCTCAGCGTCACTTCCAGCGAACCGCGATCGGCCGGCAGCGTATAGGCGGCGATCGCCCCCTGAATTTCGCCCTGATTGAGCTGCGGGCTGACGGCGTCGAGCTTCACCTCTTGCGACACCGGCGGCTGCAGCGGCTGCCACGGCAGGCTTTGCAGCGTGGCAGCGCTGATGGCCGGCGCGACGGAAACATTGGCCGGCGTGTCGGCGTTGGCCGCCAAAGGCGCGCCGACGGTCAGCGCCAGCGACAGGCAGAGTGACAGCAGATTCTTTTTCATCGTTATATCCTCTTTCAGCGCCGCGGCGGATCAGGCAAGAGATCCGGCCGCGGCGAATGCGGTTGGGGGAGAGCCGATGGCCCTCCCCGCCCTGTCGCGTTACCACCAAATTTCCATCTGGGCGCCGAAGGTGACTTCGTCATCCTTGCCGCGGCTGAAGGTATGCATGCTGGTGTCGTTGTAAGCGGTGCCGGTGTTATACCCGGTGTCGTCACCGGTGGCGTAGCCCCACTTCTCATCCCACTTGGCGTAGGTGGCGAACAGACGGATGGCCGGACGCGACCAGATGCTGTTGCCCGCCTGCCACTGCTGCGCCAGGGTCACTTTATACTGGCCGTTGCGATCGCCGGTGCGCTGGGATTTGACGTTGTCATAGCCGGCTTCCAGCAGGGTGCTCATGATCGGCGTCCATTTGTACATCGGGCGCACGCCCACGGTGTACCAGGTGGTGCCGTTGTTGTTATCGCGGTCGATGTCCTGGAACATGGCGACGTACATCAGCGCCCATTGATCGTTGAAGTCGATGGCGCCGTGATCCAGCACGCGGATCATCTTGCCGTTGTTATCGATGGTGGCGCCTTCGTTGCGGCCGTTGTTCTGCGAGGTCATCGAGTCGGTGGCGTACTGCAGCACGAATTTGTTGTAGCCGTTCAGGATGCTCTGCGTGTGTTCCGCGGTGAACATCCAGCCGTCTTTGCTGGCGCCGTCGGCCAGGCGATAGTTATCCTGCGCATTGGCGCGGCCGTAGTCCACGCCCAGCTCCAGGGTGCCGCCCGGGTTCAGCTCCAGGCCGGCCAGACGCAGGTCGAAAGTGTCGTTGACGGTTGGGCGCTGTTTCCATTCGTTATCCAGGTAGCCGTAAGAGCCGCCGGATTCGGAGTTGCGGGTCACGGCGGCGGACAGCTTGCCAAAGCCCAGATCGATGTTTTCCAGACCGGCGCCCGGGCCGGAGATATCCCAGTAGTAGAAGTCGATCATGTGAACGTCATGACGCTGATAGAAGCGCTTACCGGCCCACAGCGTGGAGCCCGGCAGCCAGTCGATCAGGTTTTTACCCTGCACGTTGACTTCGCGGAAGCCCGGGGTCACGTCTTCCCAGTCGGAACGTTGCGAGACCGAATAGGCCAGGTTGGTGTCGAAATAGAAGCTCTTGTCGCCTTCTTTCCACACTTCCTGCCCCAGTTTCAGTTCGGCGTAGGTTTCGCATTCGTTGCCGAGACGGTATTTGCTCGCGGCACCGGTGGCCTTGAAGCACTGTTGCTCACCGCCGCTGCCGGTCCAGCCGATGCCGGAACGGGCGTAACCGTGAAAATCCACGGCCAGCGCCTGGGTAGAGAGAACACCGGCGGCGACAGCCAGTGCCAGAGGAAGTTTGCGCAGAGTAGTCATCATTATTCTCCTGTTATACCGACTTTGATGCTTTAAACGCCCGGCTCCTGGTGCAGCCGTTTACATGCCGTACCGTCTTCACGGAACAGGTGGCAACGATGAGGCGGCAGGCCGATGGCGAATGTGGCACCTTCTTCTACCAGCACCACGTCATTCTGGCGGTACACCAGGTTTTGACGGATGGCCGGGATTTGGATGTGGATTTGCGTCTCGTTGCCGAGCTGCTCCACCACCTGTACGTCGCCGGTAAGCCGCACTTCTGAGGCTTCGCCGGGCAGCAGATGTTCAGGGCGAATGCCCAGTGACAGGTTGGCGCCGGGCTGAACGCCCTCGCCTTCCACCGGCATCCAGACCAGCTGGCGGTTGGGCAGTTCGACCTGCACCTGTTGCGGCTGCGCCGCGGTCACCTTGACCGGCAGGAAGTTCATCTTCGGCGAGCCGATAAACCCGGCGACGAAGCGGTTGGCCGGGTAGTGGTACAATTCCAGCGGCTTGCCGACCTGCGCCACGCGACCGGCGTCGAGCACCACGATCTTGTCGGCCAGCGTCATCGCTTCGACCTGATCGTGGGTGACGTAAATCATGGTGCGCTGCAGGCGCTTGTGCAGACGGGAGATCTCGATGCGCATCTGCACCCGCAGCGCGGCGTCGAGGTTGGACAGCGGTTCGTCGAGCAGGAACACGTCCGGCTCGGCCACCAGCGTGCGGCCGATCGCCACGCGCTGACGCTGCCCGCCGGACAGCGCCTTCGGCCGCCGATCGAGCAGGTGCGCCAGCTGCAACACCTCGGAAACCTGATTCACCCGTTGATTGATTTCCGCTTTCCTGGCGCCGGCCAGCTTCAGGCCGAACGACATGTTGTCCGCCACCGACAGGTGCGGATACAGCGCGTAGGACTGGAACACCATGCCGATGCCGCGCTCGGAAGGCGGTACCTCATTCATACGTTTCTCGCCGATCAGCAGATCGCCGGAGGTGATGTCCTCCAGCCCGGCGATCATGCGCAGCAGCGTCGATTTACCGCAGCCCGACGGCCCGACAAACACCACAAACTCGCCGTCTTCGATGGTTAGATTGACGTCTTTGGAAATCACGGCCTCACCGAAGGCCTTATAAACGCTGCGCAGTGTCACGCTAGCCATGCGTTACTCCCCTGCTTTCGCAGTTAACATGTCGTGTGAAAATGGCGGAGGCAAAGCCCGCCAAAACCCATTGATGACCCTCTTGCTGCGCGCCGTGCTGCCATGCCAACGGCAAGGTCGCCTCAGACGGCGCGGCCGCCTGAGTATAAGGCTGCAGGTTTATCAGCGCTTCAAGGCATTGATCCTGATGGGTAATAAGTAAGCGCACCACGCCGTCCCGCTGGCTGATCGCGTTCAATTCGCCGCGCTGGATGAGCGGCGAACGGCGCAGGGCCAACAGCGCCTGGCAGTAACGTAAGGTGGAGTGGCTGTCGTGCTGTTGGCGGCTGATGGCCAATGCGCGGTGTTCGATCGCCACCTGTTGATACCAGCTGATTTCGCCGGCGGTGACCTGTTCGGGGGCTTCATGCCACGGCATCGGCGTTTGCGCGCCGCGCGGATCCTGCAGCCCGGCGGCATGCGGCAGCCCCAGCTCCTCGCCCTGGTACAGGCAGATCGGCGCCGGCAACATCGCCAACAGCGTCAAAAAGGCGGCGGCGGAACGCAGGTCGCCCTGCCCCCAGCGGCTGACCACTCTTGGCTGATCGGCGTCGCCGGTGCTCCACAGGCTGTCCGCCAACGTGGCGCGGCGGGCGTGCAGCACCGCCACCAGCTTCTCCGCGCTGAACGGCATCACGTCCAGCGCCAGCGCGCCGTGGACGAACCGCTGTGGCGCAACGGCATTGCGAACGCGGTTGGCTTCATCGCCATACCACAGCGTCAGCCCTTCGGCCGTCACCGTCGCCTCGGCCTCTGGCGCCAGCGTCTGCGGCAGCAACAGGCCGTCGATCGACAGCGCTTTCAGGTACGGCAGCGCCGCCAGCATGCCGTGCGCGTCGCCCACGCCGTCCCCGTTTCCGTCACGGAAACTGGCCGGATGGATCCGGTACAGGGTGGGCTGAGTGGCGATAGGCATTGACGACATAAATCCGGTATCCCTGCTGCGCGTGGCGTTAAAAATCAATGGGCCGATAGTGCGGGAGTCGCCGGAAAGGGTAATCATCCGTAACAGGATTTTTCATGGGGGAGGAGGCGGGAGGATGAGAGAACGACCGCGGCGATGAGAAGTTCCGCGCTTAAGGCAAATCTGTGATCCGTCTGGCAAAAATCGCCCCCCTATTTTGTGCCTGACGCCACAGAATAGAGCGCAACGTTAACTGGATCACACTCCTCATCTCAGGGGCGTAGAGGGGGGGAGGATGAGAATATGTCGCGTTGTGACCCACTATTACCGCGAAACGTCACTCCTTGATTTATGTGCCCACAAAAAGAAGGACTGGATTATGACTCGCAGCATTACCCTCGCCCGCACGCTGGCGCTCTCGGCACTGGCCACCCTGGTGCTCTCTTCTTCCGCCTTCGCCAAGATCGAGGAAGGCAAACTGGTTATCTGGATCAACGGCGACAAGGGCTATAACGGCCTGGCCGAAGTCGGCAAGAAATTCGAAAAAGACACCGGCATCAAGGTTACCGTCGAACACCCGGACAAGCTGGAAGAAAAATACCCGCAGGTGGCCGCCACCGGCGACGGCCCTGACATCATTTTCTGGGCCCACGACCGCTTCGGCGGCTATGCGCAGTCCGGCCTGCTGGCCGAAATCCACCCGTCCAAAGCCTTCCAGGACAAGCTGTTTCCGTTCACCTGGGACGCCGTGCGTTATGACGGCAAGCTGATTGGCTACCCGATCGCCGTCGAGGCGCTGTCGCTGATTTACAACAAAGACCTGGTCAAACAGCCGCCGAAGACCTGGGAAGAGATCCCGGCGCTGGACAAGCAGCTGCGCGCCAACGGCAAGAGCGCCATCATGTGGAACCTGCAGGAACCCTACTTCACCTGGCCTATCATCGCCGCCGACGGCGGTTATGCCTTCAAGTATGAAAACGGTAAATACAACATCAAGGATGTCGGCGTCGCCAACGCCGGTTCGCAGGCCGGTCTGCAGTTCATCGTCGATCTGGTGAAAAACAAGCACATCAACGCCGATACCGATTACTCGATCGCCGAAGCCGCGTTCAACAAAGGCCAGACCGCGATGACCATCAACGGGCCGTGGGCCTGGAACAACATCGAGCAGAGCAAAATCAACTACGGCGTGACGCTGCTGCCGACCTTCAAAGGCAAACCGTCCAAGCCGTTCGTCGGCGTGCTGACCGCCGGCATCAACGCCGCCAGCCCGAATAAAGAGCTGGCGACCGAGTTCCTCGAGAACTACCTGCTGACCAACGAAGGGCTGGCGGACGTCAACAAAGACAAGCCGCTGGGCGCGGTGGCACTGAAGTCCTACCAGGAAACGCTGGCCAAAGATCCGAAGATCGCCGCCACCATGCAGAACTCGCAAAACGGGGAAATCATGCCGAACATCCCGCAGATGAGCGCCTTCTGGTACGCCGAACGCAGCGCGGTGATCAACGCCGTCAGCGGCCGTCAGACGGTGAAAGCCGCGCTGGACGACGTGCAGACCCGCATCACCAAGTAACGACGTCGTGCGGGGTGCCACGGTGCCCCGCCGTTGCTTCACAGAAAGGAACGCCCTATGCAATTCGCTCACGCCGGGACGCCTGCGCGTAAAAAATCGAAGTGGTGGCAAAGCGACGCGCTGAAATGGCTGGTGGTCGGCCTGTTCAGCCTGGTGACCTGCTACCTGATTGTGTTGATGTATGCACAGGGTGAATACCTGTTCGCCATCCTGACGCTGATCCTGGTCAGCGCCGGGCTTTACGTCTTCGCCAACCGCCGCGCCTACGCCTGGCGCTATGTGTATCCCGGCGTCGCCGGCATGGGGCTGTTCGTCCTGTTCCCGCTGATTTGCACCATCGCCATCGCCTTCACCAACTACAGCAGCACCAACCAGCTGACCTTCGAGCGCGCGCAATCGGTGCTGATGCAGCGCCAGTTCCAGAGCGGCAAAACCTTTACCTTCGGCCTCTACCCGGCGGAAAACCAGCAGTGGCGCCTGCAGCTGACGCCGCCGGACGGCGAAGCACCGCTGATCTCCGAGCCTTTCCGCCTCGACGCCGCCGCGCCGCAAACCCTGAAACTGACGGCGCAGAGCGCCGCGCCGCAGGGCGAGCACGCCACGCTGCGGGTGATCACCCAGAACCGGCAGGCGCTGAGCCAGCTGGTGGCGCAGCTGCCCGACGGCGGTGAATTGCGCATGAGCTCCCTGCGCCAGTTCTCCGGCACCCGCCCGCTGTATGCGCTGGACCAAGACGGCAGCACGCTGACCAATAACCAGACCCAGGTGCGCTACCGGCCGAACGGCGACACCGGCTTCTATCAGGCGATCAACGCCGACGGCGGCTGGGCGCAGGAAACCCTGAGCCCGGGCTATACCGTCACCACCGGCTGGAAAAACTTCCTGCGGGTGCTACAAGACGAGGGCATCAAAAAGCCGTTCGTGTCGATCTTCATCTGGACCATCGTGTTCTCGGTGATGACGGTGATCCTCACCGTGGCGGTCGGCATGGTGCTGGCCTGCGTGGTGCAGTGGGAGGCGCTGAAAGGCAAGGCGATCTACCGCGTGCTGCTGATCCTGCCCTATGCGGTGCCATCATTCATTTCGATCCTGATCTTCAAAGGTTTGTTCAACCAGAGCTTCGGCGAGATCAACATGATGCTCAGCCATCTGTTCGGCATCAAGCCGGCCTGGTTCAGCGATCCGCTCACCGCCAAGAGCATGATCCTGATCGTCAACACCTGGCTCGGCTACCCGTACATGATGATCCTGTGCATGGGGCTGCTGAAGGCGATCCCGGACGATCTGTACGAGGCCTCGGCGATGGACGGTGCCAACCCGTGGCAAAACTTCTTCCGCATCACCTTACCGCTGCTGATCAAGCCGCTGACGCCGCTGATGATCGCCAGCTTCGCCTTCAACTTTAACAACTTCGTGCTGATCCAGCTGCTGACCAACGGCGGCCCGGACATGATCGGCACCACGACGCCGGCCGGCTATACCGATCTGTTGGTCAGCTACACCTACCGCATCGCCTTCGAAGGCGGCGGCGGGCAAGACTTCGGGCTGGCGGCCGCCATCGCCACGCTGATCTTCCTGTTGGTGGGCGCGCTGGCGATCCTGAATTTGAAAGCCAGCAAGATGAACTTCGATTAGGGAGAATGACGATGGCCATGGTTCAACCCAAATCCCAGCGCCTGCGCCTGTGGATCACCCATATTTTGATGCTGTGCTTTATCGCCCTGATCATGTTCCCGCTGCTGATGGTGGTCGCCATCTCGCTGCGCTCCGGCAACTTCGCCACCGGCAGCCTGATACCGGAAACCCTCTCCTGGGATCACTGGCGGCTGGCGCTCGGCTTTAGCGTCACCCACGCCGACGGCAGCGTGACGCCGCCGCCGTTCCCGGTGCTGCTGTGGCTATGGAACTCAGTCAAGATCGCGGCGATCACCGCCATCGGCATCGTGACGCTGTCTACCACCTGCGCCTACGCCTTTGCCCGCATGCGCTTTCGCGGCAAGAGCACGTTGCTGAAAAGCATGCTGATCTTCCAGATGTTCCCGGCGGTGCTGTCGCTGGTGGCGCTGTACGCCCTGTTCGATCGCCTGGGCCAGTACATTCCGTTTATCGGCCTGAATACCCACGGCGGCGTGATCTTCGCCTACATGGGCGGCATCGCGCTGCACGTCTGGACCATCAAGGGCTATTTCGAAACCATCGACAACTCGCTGGAAGAGGCGGCGGCGCTGGACGGCGCCACGCCGTGGCAGGCGTTCCGTCTGGTGTTGCTGCCGCTGTCGGTGCCGATTCTGGCGGTGGTGTTCATTCTGTCGTTTATCGCCGCCATCACCGAAGTGCCGGTGGCATCGCTGCTGCTGCGCGATGTGAACAGCTACACGCTGGCGGTGGGAATGCAGCAATATCTCAACCCGCAGAACTACCTGTGGGGCGACTTCGCCGCCGCCGCGGTGCTGTCGGCGATACCGATCACCGCCGTGTTCCTGCTGGCGCAGCGCTGGCTGGTGGGCGGCCTGACGGCCGGCGGCGTGAAGGGGTAATTTGTGCCACTGCAGTGCGTTTGATGTCTTTTCTTATCTTTTACCCTATGGATTTCAAGTTACAGCGAGTGCAGTCAACAACGCTGTAGCTTGAAAGACGACGGGTAATGATATCCTGTGTCTTCGGCGGCCTTGGGCCGCCATTTTTATCGCTACTCTCGTTTCAGCCGGTCGGTATTAGCCAGATAAAGCGTCACCACCAGCACCAATATCGCCGCGGCGTAGATCAGGGTATCGATAGGATTTTTGTGATCCACGATAATCAAACGAATAATCGCGGTAATGCCAATGTAAATAAAATAGCGCAGCGGGAAATGATAACCCGACTCAAAATACTTGACGATCAAGGCGATAAATTCAAAGTACAGGAAATAAATCACAATGCCTTCAATCAACAGGTAAGAGGACGACTCTTCGCTGTTGATAAATAACACCTTCGCCAGATGGAGGGTTTCCTTGACCAGAAACACCACCAGAATGGCCGCCAGCAGCAGCAAGCCCACGTTCAGCACCCGCTGCAGCCCCTTCGCTATCATTATCGAACGCGACGTTTTTGCCATAAAACCTCTCTCTGAATACCGCGTATATGATTCAACCGTGCCAATATAGGCATTGTCCTAAAAATTCCGCCCCTCGCGAAAGCACTTTAAACCCCATTTAATTCATCACGTTATAATAAGATGTTTCTGACCTATAGATTTGTAGCAAATCGAAATGTCAACTATCATGGGACACAGAGATCTTTACATAAAACCAATAACCTCGAATTAACAAGGGAATTCTTTATGCGCGCTAAACTTAACGGACTGGTCGCTGCGGGCCTGTTTACCTGTGCATTGTCCGGCCACGCCGCCGGCCTGGTAGCCCCTGACAACGATCTGCGTAACGATCTCGCCTGGCTGTCTGACCGCGGCGTCATCAACGTCAGCCTGTCCACCTGGCCGCTGAGCCAGGAAGAGATCAGCTCCGTTATCGCGCAGGCCAAGCCGGTGACCAACACCGAGAAAAACGTTATCGACCGCGTACAACGCCGCGTCGATGCCCTGAAAGCCAACATTCGCGTCAGCGGTTACGCCTCGACCGATAAACCCGGCACCCCACAGGGCTTCGGCCAAAACGAATACGCCGACGATCGCCTGACCATCGGCGCCGGCGCCAACGGCGAGTTCTGGGACGTGCGTCTGCAGGGCTCGGTGGAAGGCGATCAGCGCGTCAGCGACGGCTCCAAATTCAACATGAACGGCTCCTACGGCGCGGTGAAAATCTGGAACCAATGGCTCTCCTTCGGCGAGGTTTCCCAGTGGTGGGGCCCTGGCTACGACGGCAGCCTGATCCGCTCCGATGCCGCGCGCCCGGTGGCCGGCTTTATGCTGCAGCGCGCCGACCAATCGCCGTTTGAAACCCCGTGGCTGTCGTGGATCGGCCGCTGGCAATACCAGTTGTCCGCCGGCCAGCTGTCGCAGTACGCTGCCGTGCCGGACACCAAGCTGATCGGTGGCCGCCTGACCATGATGCCGACCGACTTCCTGGAGTTGGGCGCTTCACGCGTCATGATGTGGGGTGGTGATGGCCGTCCGCACTCCTGGAGTTCCTTCTGGGATGGCGTAACCGGCAACGACAATACCGGCGATCCGAAAAACGATCCGGGCAACCAGTTGGGCGGTTTTGACTTCAAACTCAAGCTGCAGCCGCTGATCGGCATGCCGGTCAGCCTGTATGGCCAGATCACCGGTGAAGATGAAGCAGGCATGTTGCCTTCGCACAACGCCTACATGCTGGGGCTTGAAGGCCATCCGGAATGGGGCCCGACCACGATCAACTGGCATATCGAAGGTACTGATACCCGCTCTAACGGCAACGCCAACAACGTGATGTACAACCACTACATCTATCGGGGCGGTTACTACCAGCAAGGTTATCCGCTGGGCCATGCGATGGGCGGCGACGGTCAGATGCTGTCCGGCCGCGTGGAAATGGTGCTGGACGACGGCCAGCGTTGGAGCACCCGCCTGGTGTACGCCAAGGTGAATCCGAACAACCAAACCATCAACCAGGCGTTCCCGCGTTCCGATACGCTGAAAGGCATTCAGCTCGGCTGGGGTTACAGCTTCGATTCTCAGGTTAAATTCGATACCAGCCTGTGGTACACCAACAGCGATCACAGCACCGCCGACGACGTGGGCGCCGGCGTCAGCTTCGAAGTGCCGATCAACCTGTAATTTTTTGCAGACGTAAAAAAACCCGCCGCGGCGGGTTTTTTATTGGCTTCAGCTAAGGCGCTTAGCGCCATTCCTTGAAGCGGTTGATCAGCGCATTGGTCGAACTGTCGTGGCTGCTGATTTTCTCGCTGCCCGCCAGCTCCGGCAGGATGCGGTTAGCCAGCTGTTTGCCCAGCTCCACGCCCCACTGATCGAAGGTGAAGATGTTCAGGATCGCGCCCTGGGTGAAGATCTTGTGCTCGTACAGCGCGATCAGGCTGCCCAGGCTGAACGGGGTGATTTCGCGCAGCAGGATCGAGTTGGTCGGGCGGTTGCCTTCAAACACTTTGAACGGCGCCACGTGCTTGACCTGCTCAGGGGTTTTACCCTGCGCCGCGAACTCGGCCTCCACCACGTCCAGCGACTTGCCGAACGCCAGCGCTTCGGTCTGGGCGAAGAAATTGGACAGCAGTTTGGCGTGATGATCGCCCAGCGGATTATGGCTGATGGCCGGCGCGATGAAGTCGCAAGGCACCAGCTTGGTGCCCTGGTGGATCAGCTGGTAGAACGCATGCTGGCCGTTGGTGCCCGGCTCGCCCCAAATGATAGGGCCGGTCTGATAATCCACCGGATTGCCGTTGCGATCGACGTACTTGCCGTTGGATTCCATGTTGCCCTGCTGGAAGTAAGCGGCAAAACGGTGCATGTACTGATCGTACGGCAGAATGGCTTCGGTTTCGGCGCCGAAGAAGTTGTTGTACCAGATACCGATCAGCGCCAGCAGCACCGGCAGGTTCTTCTCCGCCGGCGTTTCGGCGAAGTGCTTGTCCATGGCGTGCGCGCCGCTCAGCAGCTGCTCGAAGTTGTCATAACCGATGGACAGCGCGATCGACAGACCGATCGCCGACCACAGGGAGTAACGGCCCCCTACCCAGTCCCAGAACTCGAACATGTTGTCGGTATCGATGCCGAACTCGGCCACCGCTTTGCCGTTGGTGGACAGCGCGGCGAAGTGCTTGGCCACGTGTTGTTGATCGGCGGCGCTGCTCAGGAACCAGTCGCGCGCGCTGTGGGCGTTGGTCATGGTTTCCTGAGTGGTGAAGGTTTTGGAGGCCACCAGGAACAGCGTGGTTTCCGGGTTCAGCGGCTGCAGCGTTTCGGCGATATGGGTGCCGTCGACGTTGGAGACGAAGTGCATGTTCAGGTGGTTTTTATACGGGCGCAGCGCTTCGGTCACCATGTAAGGGCCGAGATCCGAACCGCCGATGCCGATGTTCACCACGTCGGTGATCGGTTTGCCGGTGTAGCCTTTCCACTCGCCGCCGATGACGCGCGCGCAGAACTGTTTGATCTTGGCCAGCACCGCGTTCACTTCCGGCATCACGTCTTTGCCGTCGACCAGGATCGGGCTGTTGCTGCGGTTGCGCAGGGCAATGTGCAGCACCGCGCGATCTTCGGTGCGGTTGATTTTCTCACCGGCGAACATCGATTTGATGGCGCCTTGCAGATCGGTTTCTTTCGCCAGCGCCTGCAGCTTCTCCAGGGTTTCCTGCGTGATACGGTTCTTGGAATAGTCCACCAACATTTGGTCGTTGAAGGTCGCGGAGAACCTGGAGAAACGATCGCTGTCCTGGGCGAACAGGTCGGCGATCCGTACGTCTTTCATCTGTGCATAATGTTGCTGCAGGGCTTGCCAAGCAGCGGTTTGACTAGGATTGATATTTTTCATAGCAACACTCTTAGGCTTGAGAATAAAAATGACGCGTTGTCCGATTGTAGCCTGTTCGACTGTGATTATGATCTCTTTTCTTGCGATAGGCGCTAACTGTCAACGCAGTGCCGCCTCGTTTCAGCTTTCACTCTATACTTTTGGCTAACGGCCTGTTATCGGGGTTGCCGAATTGTCATCAGGCTGTGTCATCGTTGCTTATTTCGTCATTTGAAAGGGATCTCGCTTATGGAATTATCTGCCCCGCTCATGTTGGTGCTTATCGGCCTGGCGTCGCTGCTGGCGCAGTGGCTGGCCTGGCTGCTGCGCCTGCCGGCCATTTTGCCGCTGTTGCTGTTCGGCATCGTGCTCGGCCCGACGGTGCATCTGGTGCAGCCGGATCTGCTGTTCGGCGATCTGCTGTTTCCGCTGGTGTCGCTGTCAGTGGCGATCATCCTGTTCGAAGGGGCGCTGACGCTGCGTTTCGAGGAGATACGCGGCCTCGGCGGCGTGGTGCGCAATCTGGTCACCGTCGGCATGCTGGTCACCTTTCTGGTCATCAGCCTCGCCAGCTGGTGGCTGCTGGATTTCCCGCCGGAGCTGGCGGCGCTGATCGGCGCGGTGACGGTGGTGACCGGGCCGACGGTGATCGCCCCGCTGATGCGCGTGGTGCGGCCGAACGCCAACATTAACCAGGTACTGCGCTGGGAAGGGATCGTCATCGATCCGGTCGGCGCCATCTTCACCCTGCTGGTGTTCGAATTCATCGTGCTGAAACAGAATGCGGAGTCCTATACCCATCTGTTTTGGACGCTGGGCATGACCGCCGCCGTCGGCCTGATCGCCGGCGCACTGTTCGGCTACCTGCTCGGCCTGGCGCTGCGCCGCGTCTGGCTGCCGCGCTACCTGCAGAACCTGGCGGTGCTGGCGATCATGCTGACCGCCTTCGGCGTTTCCAACGCCATCGCCGACGAATCCGGCCTGCTGACCGTCACGGTGATGGGCATCTGGCTGGCCAACATGCGCGACGTGGACACCAGCGATATTCTGGCGTTCAAAGAGGAGCTGTCGGCGATCCTGATCTCGGCGCTGTTCATCATTCTGGCGGCGCGGCTCGATATCCAGGCGCTGTGGAACATGGGCTGGCCGCTGCTCCTGCTGCTGCTGGTGGTGCAGTTCATCGCCCGGCCGCTGTGCATCGCGGTGTCGACCTGGCGCTCTTCCCTGCACTGGCGCGATCGGCTGCTGCTGTGCTGGATCGCCCCGCGCGGCATCGTCGCCGCGGCGGTCAGCTCGCTGTTCGCGCTGACGCTGCAGCGCAGCGGCTACCAGGGCGCCGACCGGCTGGTGACCGTGGTGTTCGCCATCATCATCGGCACCGTGGTGCTACAAAGCCTGACCAGCGGGATGATGGCGCGCTGGCTGCGGGTGCAGCAGCAAAAGCCGCGCGGCGTGCTGATCGTCGGCGCCAACAGCGTGGCGCGCATGCTGGCGCAGGCGCTGATCAAGCTGAACGTGCCGGTGATCGTCACCGACAGCAACTGGGAATACTACCGCCAGGCGCGCATGGAAGGCATCCCGGCCTACTATGGCCACGCCTACTCCGAACACGCCGAGAACTATCTCGATCTGAGCAATATCGCCCAGGTGCTGGCGCTGTCGCCCAATCGCCACCAGAACGCGCTGGCGGTCTACCACTTCGGCCATCTCTTCGGCGAGGATCACGTGTTTGCCATCCGTTCGGGTGCGCCGCTGAAAGGGCGCGGCGCCAGCGCGGAAAGCTCGCGTTTCCGCCGGCATGAAATTTTATTTAATCAGGAAGCCACCTACGGCCGCCTGAGCAGCCTGCTCGCCAGGGGAGCCACCATCAAAGCGACCAAATTGAACGAAAATTTCGGTTGGCTGGAGTATTTGGAGAAACATCAGGGCGTTATTCCGTTATTCAGCCAAAAGGAAGACGGTTCTCTGCAACCGATTGGCGCCGGTTCCACGCCCGCGATGCCCTGTACGCTTATCGCGCTGGTGCAAGATGAAAATCCCTCACCGTCTGTACGTTGACAGAATGGCGATAACCGGCTATTCCTAACAGCCTACTTGCGCACCCGGTGCGCAAGCCAGAAGAGGCGCGTCGCCCAGGTAGAGTGTCAGAGGAGCCGTTTCTCCGTTGACGGCACCCGAGGGGGAGCGACGCCGAGGTAGGGTAATGGCCGGCCATTATCCTATCGACTACAGGGGCTGAATCCCCTGGGTTGTCACCAGGGGATCGCCCGCAGGGCGATCGACAAGGTGGGGCGCTTCTGGGTGTATCGTAGCCTGACCTCTACGCCTGCCCCCTGTTTACCGCTCTCCCCTTGTGCCAAGGCTATGGAATTACAGTGCCCCCAAACGGGCATCCCTGACACGAGGTTTCTAGATGAACCAAGCAGCACCCCAGAATTCCACCGTGGTAGCCAAATTCGGCGGCACCAGCGTCGCCGACTTTGAAGCCATGAACCGCAGCGCCGACGTCGTGCTGGCCAACCCGCAGGTCCGCCTGGTGGTGTTGTCCGCCTCGGCGGGCGTCACCAACCTGTTGGTCGCCCTGGCCGAGGGTTGCGAGGCCGACAAGCGCAACTACCGGCTTGATGAGATCCGCCGCATCCAGTACGCCATCCTCGATCGCCTCACGGCGCCGGCGGTGATCCGCGAAGAGATCGACCGCCTGCTGGAAAACATCGCCATGCTGTCGGAAGCCGCGTCGCTGGCCACCTCGACGGCGTTGACCGACGAACTGGTCAGCCATGGGGAGCTGATGTCCACCCTGCTGTTCGTTGAAATCCTGCGCGCCCGCAACGTGCAGGCCGAATGGTTCGACGTGCGCAAAGTGATGCGCACCGACGATCACTTCGGCCGTGCCGTGCCGGACAGCGCCGCGCTCAGCGAACTGGCCCGGGCGCAGTTGCAGCCGCGCCTGCAGGAAGCGCTGGTGGTCACCCAGGGCTTTATCGGCAGCGAGCCGAAAGGCCGCACCACCACGCTCGGCCGCGGCGGCAGCGACTATACCGCCGCGCTGCTCGGCGAGGCGCTCGGCGTTGGCCGGGTGGATATCTGGACCGACGTGCCGGGCATCTACACCACCGATCCGCGCGTGGTGCCGGCGGCCAAGCGCATCGACAAAATCGGTTTCGAAGAGGCGGCGGAAATGGCCACCTTCGGCGCCAAGGTGCTGCATCCGGCCACCCTGTTGCCGGCGGTGCGCAGCGACATTCCGGTGTTCGTCGGCTCCAGCAAGGATCCGGCGGCCGGCGGCACGCTGGTGTGCAACACCACCGAGAATCCACCGCTGTTCCGCGCGCTGGCGCTGCGTCGCAAGCAAACGCTGCTGACGCTGCACAGCCTGAACATGCTGCACGCGCGCGGCTTCCTGGCGGAGGTGTTCAACATTCTGGCGCGCCACAACGTCTCCGTCGATCTGATCACCACCTCGGAGGTCAGCATTGCGCTGACCATGGACACCACCGGCGCCACCTCCGTTGGCGGCAGCCTGCTGACCACCTCGCTGCTGACCGAGCTGTCGTCGCTGTGCCGGGTGGAAGTGGAAGAAAACCTGGCGCTGGTGGCGATCATCGGCAACCAGCTGTCGCGCGCCTGCGGCGTGGGCAAAGAGGTGTTCGGCGTGCTCGATCCGTTCAATATCCGCCTGATCTGCTACGGCGCCAGCAGCTATAACCTGTGCTTCCTGGTACCGGGCGAAGAAGCCGAACAGGTGGTGCGCACCCTGCATCACAACCTGTTCGAATAAGTCATTATCCCCGATTGCGGGCGCAGCACGCTGCGCCCCTGCGTCTAAAAAATCCGTTCAAAACCGGCAGGGGTTCAGCATGTTGAACCCGCAAAAAACACAACCACACCCACCGTTCTCAATCTGGCTAAGGAAAACCTGCATGTTGGCATTACTCACGCGTTTATTCCCCCTGTGGGCGATACTGCTGTCCGTCGCCGCCTATTACACGCCGACCACCTTTACCGGCATCGGCCCCTACGTCAGCCCGCTGCTGATGCTGATCATGTTCGCCATGGGCGTTACGCTGCGGCTGGACGACTTCAAACGCGTGCTGGCGCGCCCCGGCCCGGTGGCGGCCGGCATCTTCCTGCACTATCTGATCATGCCGCTGGCGGCCTGGATCCTGGCGATGCTGTTCCGCATGCCGCCGGATCTGTCCGCCGGCATGGTGCTGGTGGGCAGCGTGGCCAGCGGCACCGCCTCCAACGTGATGATCTACCTGGCCAAGGGCGACGTGGCGCTGTCGGTGACCATCTCGGCGGTCTCGACGCTGGTGGGCGTGTTCGCCACGCCGCTGCTGACCCGTTTGTACGTCGACGCCGAAATCAGCGTCGATATCATGGGCATGCTGCTGAGCATTCTGCAGATCGTGGTGATCCCGATCGGCCTGGGCCTGATCGTCCACCATACCCTGACCAAAACGGTGAAACGCATCGAGCCGCTGCTGCCGGCGCTGTCGATGGTGTGCATCCTGGCGATCATCAGCGCGGTGGTGGCGGGCAGCCAAAGCCATATCGCCTCGGTCGGTCTGGTGGTGATCGTCGCGGTGATCCTGCACAACGGCATCGGTCTGCTGAGCGGCTATTGGGGCGGCAAGCTGTTCGGCTTCGACGAATCCACCTGCCGCACGCTGGCGATCGAAGTCGGCATGCAGAACTCCGGCCTGGCGGCCACGCTGGGCAAAATCTACTTCTCGCCGCTGGCCGCGCTGCCGGGCGCACTGTTCTCGGTCTGGCACAACCTTTCCGGTTCGCTGCTGGCGGGTTATTGGTCCGGCCGCCCCATCAAGAAAAAATAAACCGCCTGTAGGGACGCAAACAATTGCGTCCCTTTTTTTCCTGCGAAATTTCGTATTTCCCACTGGTCGGATTGTCATAATTCCCCTCATCCCCTATCATCCGTGAAAAATAAAAATTCAGATTCTTCCTATCCATGCCGATAATGTTGGCAAGAGGAAGAGACGTTCTACTTTTTTTAATTAATTAAGTCACCAGGGTTGCCCGCCATAAAAGAAGCAGCCTAATTATTATTTAGATATATACCCACCGTCTTATTTGCCGCGGCAAATCAAGATACCTCGCAATGTGCATGTCGCTCATTATTTCGGGCCGGCCGTCGGCCGCCCGTGGTTAACCTCATGGATTGGGCTGGCTGCCCCGGCGGCCTCTCATAATGGATTACAATGATAAAAAAAATCACCGCTTTGACGCTGTTGGTCAGCACGGCCCTTTCCGCCGAAACCCTGCCGGACGCCCACATGATGCGGGATATGTCGATGGGGGAGTCGCGCCGCGCGCTGCAAGACAGCACGCGTGAAGTCAACCAGTTGATTGAGCAACGCCGCTACCAGCAGTTGAAGCAGCAACGCTTGCTGGCGGAGCCGGAACCGGCCGCGCCCGCCCTGCCGCAGTCCGCGCAGTGCCTGCCGATCGCCGGCGTTTATCTGCAGGGCGTCACCCTGCTCTCGCCGGCCGATTTATCCGCCCTGAGCGCGCTGCCGGAAAACTGCATCAGCAGCAACGATATCAATCGCCTGACCCGTGAATTAACGCGCCTTTATGTGCAAAAAGGCTATATCACCGCGCGCGTGCAAATTGTTCGCCCTAATTCACAGGGAGAATTGGGATTAAGCGTCACCGAAGGATTTATCGAGAAAATAGAAGGCGGCGATCGCTGGGTCAACAGCCGTTTATTATTTCCAGGGCTGGAAGGCAAGCCGTTGAAATTAACCGAGCTCGACCAGGGATTGGATCAGGCCAACCGTTTGCAATCGAATACCACCAAGCTGGATATATTGCCCGGCCGCCAGGTTGGCGGTTCGGTCATTCGTTTGCGCAATCAGCATGCCAAGCCCTGGCTGATGACCGTCGGCACGGATAATTACGGCCAAAAAAGCACCGGCCAGTGGCTGGCTCGCGCCACCGCCACGTTGGACAGCCCGTTCGGCCTGTCGGACTTCGTCAGCCTGAACGCCAACAGCACGCTGGAAAACCCGGCTCACCGCTACAATCGCGCCTATACCCTGCTCTATTCGCTGCCGTACGGCGCGTTCACCTTCAGCGGGTTCGCCAGCTTCTCGTCCTACGAGAACCACCAGCAGCTGCCGCACAACCTGGTCAAACTGCACGGCCAGACCCAGCAGTATGGTCTGCGCAGCGACTACGTGTTTTACCGCGATCGCGATCAGATAGACAGCCTGAGCGGCCAGTTGACCTACAAGCGCATCGACAACTACTTCGAAAGCGTGCGCCTCGAGGTCAGCAGCCCCACCCTGACCCTGGCCGAACTGAGCGCCAGCCACCTGCAAATTCTGCCCAACGGGGTGTTCAGCGCCAACCTCAGCGTCGAACAGGGCCTGCCGTGGCTGGGGGCCGGTCGCCACCCAAGCTCGGTGCACCTCGACAGCCAGTTCACCAAAGGCAAGCTGTTCGCCAACCTCAGCCAGCGGCTTCACCTGGGTGACGCCACCTATCAGCTCAACAACCTGTTCTACGGCCAGTACAGCCGCGACCCGCTGCCCGGCGTGGAGTGGCTGAGCCTTACCGATCGCAGCGCCGTGCGCGGCTTCAGCCGCAGCACCCAGTCAGGCGACAACGGCTGGTATCTGCAGAACACGCTGTCGCGCAGCTTCAATCTGGGTGCCACCACGCTGACGCCGCGCCTCGGCGCCGACGTCGGCCGCATTTTGCCGCGCCAGGACAGCTCGGGGTGGCGCAGCAGCGCCGGCCTGAGCAGCGGCGCCACGTTGCGCTATCGGCAGGCGCTGGTCGATCTCGAGGTCAGCCGCGGCTGGATCTTGTCGAATCACGCCACGCCGGAAGATCCCGTTCAGGTACTGGCGCGCTTTTCTTACACCTTTTAATCAGCAGTTTTGCAGGACCCCACGGCAATATACGGAGAAACATGGATGAAAAATAATAACTTCAGGCTTTCAGCAGCGGGCAAACTGGCCGCCGCGCTGGCGATTATTCTCGCCGCTTCCGCCGGCGCCTACGCCGCGGAGATCGTGGCGGCCAACGGCGCCAACGGCCCCGGCGTTTCCACCGCCGCGACCGGCGCGCAGGTGGTCGACATCGTCGCGCCGAACGGCAACGGGCTGTCGCACAACCAATACCAGGACTTTAACGTCAACCAGCCCGGCGCCGTGCTGAACAACTCCCGCGAAGCGGGACTGTCGCAGCTGGCCGGCCAACTGGGCGCCAACCCCAATCTGGGCGGGCGCGAAGCCAGCGTGATCCTCAATGAAGTGATCGGCCGCAACCCGTCGCTGCTGCATGGCCAGCAAGAGATCTTCGGCATGGCGGCCGACTACGTGCTGGCCAACCCGAACGGCATCAGCTGCCAGGGCTGCGGGTTCATCAACACCAGCCGCTCCTCGCTGGTGGTCGGCAACCCGCTGGTGGAGAACGGCCTGCTGCAGGGCTACAGCACCCTGGACAACCGCAATACCCTGAGCCTCAACGGCGTCCTGAACGCCGGCGGCGTGCTGGATCTGATCGCACCGAAGATAGACAGCCGCGGCGACGTGATCGTGCAAGACTTCACCCATCGCAACGGCAGCGTGACGCCGGCGGCGATCAACGCCATCAGCGGCCATAACCGGGTGGCGCGCGACGGCAAGGTGCTGGCCAGCGTACAGCCGACCACGGCGCTGGACAGCTACTACCTCGGCAGCATGCAGGCCGGGCGCATCAACATCATCAACACCGCGCAGGGCAGCGGCGTGAAGCTGGCCGGCACGCTGGCCGCCGGTGACGAGCTCAAGGTGAAAGCCTACGATATTCGCAGCGAAAGCCGCGTTGACGACGCCAGCAGCAACCGCAACGGCGGCGACAACTACCAGAACTACCGCGGCGGCATCTACGTCAACGATCGCAGCAGCAGTCAGAAGCTGACCCGCACCGAGCTGAAAGGCAAGAACATCAGCCTGGTGGCGGATAACCACGCGCACCTCACCGCCACCGATATTCGCGGCGAAGACATCACGCTGCAGGGCGGCAAGCTGACGCTCGACGGCCAGCAGTTGAAACAGACCCAGGGCCACACCGACGACCGCTGGTTCTATTCCTGGCAATACGACGTCACCCGTGAGCGCGAGCAGCAGCAGCAGGCGGGCAGCACCGTCGCCGCCGGCGGCAACGCCACACTCGTCAGTACCCGGGAAGACGTGAACCTGTTGGGCGCCAACGTCAGCGCCGATCGGGCGCTGAGCGTCAAAGCGGCGCGCGACGTGCACCTCGCCGGGCTGGTGGAGAAGGATAAGTCCACCGAACGCGGCTACCAGCGCAATCACACCTCCAGCCTGCGCACCGGCAGTTGGAGCAGCAGCGACGAAAGCGAGAGCCTGAAGGCCAGCGAACTGCGTAGCCAGGGCGAACTGACGTTGAAAGCCGGCCGCAATGTCTCGACTCAGGGCGCCAAGGTCCACGCCCAGCGCGATCTGACGATCGACGCAGACAGCCAGATCCAGGTCGGGGTGCAGAAAACCGCCAACGCCAAAGCGGTACGCGATGACAAAACCTCCTGGGGCGGCATCGGCGGCGGCGACAACAAAAACAACAGCAACCGCCGCGAGATCAGCCACGCCTCCGAGCTGACCAGCGACGGCACCCTGCGCCTGAACGGCCAGCAGGGCGTCACCATCACCGGCAGCAAGGCGCGCGGCAAGGAAGGCGGCCTGGTCACCGCCACCCAGGGCGGCCTGCGCATCGACAACGCGCTGAGCACCACCGTAGACAAAATCGATGCGCGCACCGGCACCGCCTTCAACATCACCAGCAGTTCGCACAAGGCCGACAACCGCTACCAGAGCAGCACCGCCAGCGAGCTGAAGTCTGACACCAACCTGAAGCTGGTCAGCCGTAAGGATACCGACGTGATCGGCAGTCAGGTCACCAGCGGCGGCGAGCTGAGCGTGACGTCGCAGACCGGCAACATCAACGTCAAGGCCGCCGAACAGCAGCAAAAAATCGATGAGCAGAAGACCGCGCTTACCGTCAACGGCTACGCCAAAGAAGCCGGCGACAAGCAATACCGCGCCGGTTTGCGCATCGAACACACCCGCGACAGCGAGAAAACCACCCGCACCGAAAACCGCGCCTCGACCCTCAGCGGCGGCAGCGTGAAGCTCGAGGCGGAGAAGGACGTGACCTTCAGCGGCTCCAAACTGGTCGCCGACAAAGGCGACGCCAGCGTCAGCGGCAACAAGGTTTCGTTCCTGGCGGCCGACGATAAAACCACCTCGAACACCGAGCAGACCAAGATCGGCGGCGGTTTCTATTACACCGGCGGCATCGACAAGCTCGGCAGCGGCGTGGAAGCCGGCTACGAGAACAGCAAAACGCAGGCGCAGAGCAGCAAGGCGGTCACCTCCGGCAGCGACGTCAAAGGCAACCTGACTGTCAACGCCCGTGACAAGCTGACCCAGCAAGGCGCGCAGCACAGCGTCGGCGGCGCCTATCAAGAAAACGCCGCGGGCGTCGATCACCTGGCCGCCGCCGACACCGCCAGCAGCACCACCACCAAAACCGACGTCGGCGTGAACATCGGCGCCAACGTCGATTACAGCGCCGTGACCCGCCCGGTCGAGCGCGCGGTCGGCAAGGCGGCCAAGCTGGACGCCACCGGCGTCATCAACGACATCGGCGGCATCGGCGCGCCTAACGTCGGCCTGGATATCGGCGCGCAGGGCGGCAGCAGCGAAAAACGCAGCAGCAGCTCGCAGGCGGTGGTCAGCTCGGTGAAAGCCGGCAGCATCGACATCAACGCCAAAGGCGAAGTGCGCGATCAGGGTACGCAGTATCAGGCGAGCAAAGGCGCGGTCACGCTGACGGCGGACAGCCACCGCAGCGAAGCCGCGACGAACCGCCAGGAAGAGCAGAACCGCGATACCCGCGGCAGCGCCGGCGTACGCGTCTACACCTCCACCGGCAGCGATCTGACCGTAGACGCCAAGGGCGAAGGCGGCACCCAGCGCAGCAACAGCAACGCCAGCCAGGCGGTGACCGGCACGATCGACGCGGCCAACGGCATCAACGTCAACGTGAAACAAGATGCGGTCTATCAGGGCACCGCGCTGAACGGTGGCAGCGGTAAAACCGCCGTCAACGCCGGCGGCGATATCCGCTTCGATCAGGCCAGCGATAAGCAGAGCGAAAACCACAGCGGTTTCAACGTCAAGGCCTCGGCGAAGGGCGGCTTCACCGCCGACAGCAAAAACTTCGGCGCCGGCTTCGGCGGCGGCACCCGCAGCGGCGAAAGCAGCGGCAGCACCGCGCAGGTCGGCAACGTCAGCGGCCAACAGGGCGTGGAGCTGAAGGCGGGCCGCGATCTGACGCTGCAGGGCACCAACGTCAAGAGCCAGGGCGACGTCACCCTGAGCGCGGGCAACAAGGTTGCGCTGCAGGCGGCGGAATCGACCCAAACGCGTAAGGAAAGCCAACTGTCCGGCAATATCGATCTGGGCGCCGGCAGCAGCGACAGCAAGGAAAAAACCGGCGGTAGCCTCTCCGCCGGCGGCGCCTTCGACATCGCCAAGGTGAATGAGTCCGCGACCGAACGCCAGGGCGCCACTCTCGCCTCAGACGGCAAGGTCACCCTGTCCGCCGGCGGCAAAGGCGATGACGCGCTGCATCTGCAGGGCGCCAGGGTCAGCGGCGGCAGCGCCGCGCTCGAGGCGAAAAACGGCGGCATCCTGCTGGAGTCCGCCAAGAACGAGCAGCACAAGGACAACTGGAGCCTGGGCATCAAAGCCAACGCCAAAGGCGGCCAAACGTTCAACAAGGACGCCAACGGCAAGGTCGATCCGAACACCGGCAAAGACACCCATACGCTGGGCGCCGGTCTGAAGGTCGGAGTGGAACAGCAGGATAAAACCACCCACGCCAACACCGGCATCACCGCGGGCGACGTGGCGCTCAACAGCGGCAAGGACACCCGCCTCGCCGGGGCGCGCGTCGATGCCGACAGCGTACAGGGCAAGGTAGGCGGCGATCTGCGCGTTGAAAGCCGCAAGGACGTCGAGAAAGGCGTGAAGGTGGAGGTGGATGCCGGCCTGAGCCACAGCAACGATCCGGGCAGCAGCATCACCTCCAAGCTGTCGAAGGTGGGCACGCCGCGCTACGCCAGCAAGGTGAAAGAGAAACTGGACGCCGGGGTGAACAAAGTGGCCGACGCCACCACCGACAAGTACAACAGCGTGGCGCGTCGCCTCGATCCGCAGCAGGACACCACCGGCGCGGTCAGCTTCAGCAAGGCCGACGGTAAAGTGACGCTGCCGGCAACGCCGGCCGGCGAGAAACCGCAGGGCCCGCTGTGGGATCGCGGTGCACGCACCGTCGGCGGCGCGGTGAAAGACAGCATCACCGGGCCGGCGGGTCGCCAGGGGCAGCTCAAGGTCAATGCCGACGTGGTGAACAACAACGCGGTCGGCGAGCAGTCGGCGATTACCGGTAAGCACGGCGTGGCGCTGCAGGTCGGCGGCCAAACCCAACTGACCGGCGGCGAGATCCGCAGCCAGCAGGGCAAGGTGGAACTGGGCGGCAGCAAGGTCAGCCAGCAGGACGTCAGCGGCCAACGCTATCAGGGCGGCGGCCGCGTCGATGCGGCGGCCACGGTAGGCGGGCTGTTAGGCGGCGCGGCGAAGCAAAGCGTCGACGGCAACGTGCCGTTCGTCAGCGGCCATGCTTCGACTCAGCAGGCGGACGCCAAAGCCGGCGTGTTCAGCGGCAAATAACGCACCTCTCCTGCACAACGCCCCCGATGAAAACCGGGGGCGTTTTTTTACAGCGTGCTCGGGGTGTCTTCCCAGTCGCGATCGTCATCCTTGGCATCCTGGTCCAACACGTTGTAAGCCACGGCGCAGAACAGCGAGTTCAGGCGCTTCATGTCCCCCAACAATCCCAAATGCAACGAACTGGTCTCGATGCTCTGCACGTTTTGCTGATGCAAGCGATCGACGTGCGCGTGCGCGTAGCGGCGATCCAGAATGCGGAAGCGATGCTTGGAACGGCGCAGGCGCTTGGCGCTGGTGACGTCGCCGGACAGGAACACCGACAGCCCCAGGCGCAGGTTGCCGATCAGCCGCTCGTGCAGCCCATCCAGTTCCGCCAATCCTTCCGCCGAGAAGGCGCGGCGCGCGGCGTGCGACTTGGCGCCCACGTCGCCGGCCATGCGCTCGATGATGTCGCCCGCCTGTTCCAGGTTGAGCGCCATTTCGATGATTTCCGCCCAGCGGCGCGAGTCTTCCTCGCCCAGATCTTCCTTCTGGATCTGCGCCAGATACAGCTTGATGGCGGTGTACAGCACGTCGACGTCATCGTCGAGGCGCCGCACTTCTTTATCCACGCCTTGCTTGCCGTGCAGCACTTCGCGCTGCAGGATCATCATGTGTTCCACCACGTCGCCCATGCGCAACGTTTCGCGCGCCGCATTGGCCAACGCCAGCGTCGGCGTGTCCAGCGCGCTGGCGTCCAGATGGCGCGGACGCATGCGCGGATCGTCGGCCGCCACGTCGACGATCAGCCGCTCGCACAGCGTCGCCATCGGCCCGGCCAGCGGGATCATCACCAGACAACGGATCAGGTTGTAGAACACGTGGAAGTAGATCACCAGCTCTTCGCTGCCGCCCGGCAGCTGAGCCATCACATCCGCCAGATAGGAAACGAACGGCAGCACCAGCACACAGCCCACCAGCTTGAACAGCAGGCTGCCGAGCGCCACGCGCCGCCCGGCGGCGTTCTGGCCGCTGGCGTTGATCATCGCCAACAGGCCGCTGCCGAGGTTGGCGCCGATCACCAGGCAAAGCGCCACCTTCAGCGAGATCACGCCGGATGCGGTCAGGGTGGCGGTCAGCAGCACCGCCGCCAGGCTGGAATAGCTGACGATGGCGAACAGCGCGCCGGTCAGGGCGTCCAGCATCACGTCGCCGGTCAGCGACGAGAACAGCACTTTCACCCCGGCCGCCTGGGTGATCGGCGTGGCGGCGGCCACGATCAGCTCCAGCGCCAGCACGATCAGCCCAAGGCCGATCAGGACGCGCCCGATCTGGCCGATCCGCATCTGCTTGCGGCTGAGGAACAGGAAGACGCCGATCAGGATCAGCAGCGGCGACAGCCAGGAAAGATCGAAGGTCAGCACGCGCGCCATCAGCGCGGTGCCGACGTCGGCGCCGAGCATGATCACCAGTGCAGGCGCCAGCCCCACCAGCCCCTGCGCAACGAAAGAGGTCACCAGCAGCGCCGTGGCGTTGCTGCTCTGCACCAGCGCGGTCACGCCGATGCCGGAAACGAACGCCAGCGGCTTTTTCTCAACGCTGTCGCTCAACACGCGCCGCAGATTGGCGCCGTAAACCCGCATGATCCCGGTGCGCACGATGTGGGTGCCCCACACCAACAGCGCCACGGAGGAAAGCAGGTGAAGAAGGGTCAGCACGGAAGATACGCTCCATTAACGCCCGGCCAAAGGAGGCTGGTACCCGATGCCTGTCAGGCGGTGCGGAAAGACGGAACGGTTCTGTTCGCCTTAGCCGCAGCCGGTAGACCAAAAGATGACGGGTACAGCGCGCGGTCCCGCCTGCCGGGCGTAGGTCTGGCAGGACAGCGGGCGGGCGGCAGACCGCAGAAGAGAAGGGTTAATGCGGCGGCGGAAAGGCCCCGGCGCCGCGCTGCGAAGTCATGCAACTTCCCGCAATACAACAGGTTCCAAGTGTAGCCCAATTTGCTCGCCGTCGGGCCGCAGGTCGGCCACCGACCGGTTGAGCACGTCAACCAGCAATTCTACACCGCGAACCTGAATCCGATAGCGTACCACATTCCCGAGCAAACTGTGGCCCAGGATCACCCCGCCGATCCCCTGCCCGGCCGGCAACAGGCCGATCGATTCGGGCCGGATCGCCACCTTGCCGACATAGCTGCGCCCGGTCAGCTGGGCGGCCTGTTCGGCGGTCAGCAGATTATAGTTGCCGATAAACCCGGCGGCGAAGGCGTCCGCCGGCTGGGTATATAGGGTTTCCGCATCGCCGCTCTGCACGATCTGCCCCTTGTTCATCAGCACGATGCGATCCGACAAGGTCAGCGCCTCTTCCTGATCGTGGGTGACGAAGATCGCCGTCAGGTTCAGCTCGCGTTGAATGCGCCGGATCTGCTCGCGCAGGTGTTTGCGGATGCGCGCGTCCAGCGCCGACAGCGGTTCATCGAGCAGCAGCAGCCGCGGGCGAGTGACCAGCGATCGCGCCAGCGCCACGCGCTGACACTGGCCGCCCGACAGCTGATGCGGATAGCGCTTCGCCAGATCGCTCAGCTCCACCAGCGCCAGCACCTCCTGCACCCGCTGGCCGATCTGCCCGGCCGCCAGCTTCTGCATTTTCAGCCCGAAGGCCACGTTGCCTTCCACCGTCATATTGGGAAACAGCGCATAGCTTTGGAACACCATGCCGATGCCGCGCTTTTGCGGCGCCAGCGGCACCAGATCCTGACCCTGCAACAAGATTTGCCCGCTGTCGACCGGGGTCAGGCCGGCCAGACAGCGCAGCAGCGTCGATTTGCCGCAGCCGCTCGGCCCCAGCAGGGTGACGAACTCCCCCTCTTCGGCGGTGAAATCGATATCCTGAAACACTTGGGTCTGGCCATAGTGTTTGTTCAGGCGGGTGACGTTGAGATAAGCCATCGGGTTAACCCTTGTTTTTATTCAGCAGGTTCGCCAGCCAGGTGACGAGCAGCACCACGGCGAAATAGGAGATGACCAGCGCGCTGGTGAAGTGCCCGCTGCCGTTGCGCATGTTGTACAGGTAGACCTGCAGCGTTTCATACTGGCTGCCCACCAGCAGGTTGGCGAACACGAACTCGCCGATCAGGAACGAGAACGACAGCAGCACGGCGATCGTTCCACCCTTGCGCAGGTTCGGCAGCACCACCCACAGCGCCGCCTGCCAGGTGCTGGCGCCAAGCAGGTGCGCGGCGTCCATCAGATCGCGCAGGTTGATCGCCTGCATGTTGTTGCTGATGGCGCGGTAGATAAACGGCAGCGCGATGGTGAAATAGCAGCCCACCAAAATCCAGGGAGTGCCGAGCAGCGGCAGCGGATCGGCGGCGAACAGCTGCATCAGCCCCACCGCCGACACCACCGGCGGCACGGCGAACGGCAGCAGAATCAGCACGTTCATCACCGCGTCCAGTTTGGGGAAGTAGTAAGCGATCACAAACATCGCCGGCAGGATCACCACTACCGACAGCAGCAGCGTGCCGAAGCAGATCAACAGCGAGTGCCACAGCGCCTGCAAAAAGCGCGGGTCGCTCCACAGCGCCGTCAGCCACTTCAGGGTAAAACCGTCCGGTAAAATGGTGGCGCCCCACTGGGTGGCCAGCGCGTAAATCAGCGTCGCCGCCAGCGGCAGCAGCAGGATCAACAGCAGCAGGCCGGTCACCGTGCGATGGTACAGGCGTTCAGCACGCGACATGAGCATTCTCCATCCGATTATGAGCGCGCATTGAGGTAGCTCCTGCGCAGCATCCATTGGTGGATCACCGTGATAAACGCCATCATCACCACCAGCAGCATCGCCAGCGCGCTGGCCAGGTTCGGATCGAGGGAGATGTCCCCTGCCACCAATGCCGAGATGCGGATCGGGATCACGTTGAAGTTGCCGGTGGTCAGCGCGTACACCGTGGCGTAGGCGCCCAGCGCGTTGGCCAGCAGGATGACGAAGGTGCCCATCAGCGCCGGCGCCAGCACCGGCAGGCCGATATGCCGCCAGTAGCGCCAGGGGCCGGCGCCGAGCAGCGCCGCCGACTCGCGCCAGTCGGCGCGCAGCGCGTCGAACGCCGGATACAGCAACAGCACCCCCAGCGGGATCTGGAAATAGGTATACAGCACGATCAGGCCGCTCTTCGAATAGAGATTGAAACTCTCCATCAAACCGTATTTGCGCAGCAACAGCGTCAGGCAACCGTTCAGCCCCAGCAGAATGACGAAGGCGAACGCCAGCGGCACCCCGGCGAAGTTGCTGGTCATGTTGGTGAACGACATCACGAAGTCATGAAATCGGGTCTGGCCGAGCTGGCGCAGCGAGTAACTGCCCACTAACGCAATCAGCAAGCCGTAGACGCTCGACCACAGCGAGATCTCCAGCGAGAACTGAAAGGCCTGCAGGTAGAACGGCGAGGTGAGGATATCGACATAGTTGCCCCATCCCCAGCCGCTACTCTCGCTGAAAAAGCTGTGAACGGCGATCCACACCAGCGGGGCGATCTGAAACGCGCCGAACAGCACGATAAACGGCAGCAGGCACAGCGCGGCGATCCATTTGGTTTTGCCGTTCATCGCGCATCCTGCGCCAGCAGCGCCCGGCAGCGCGGCTTGTCGTGCGGCACCTGCAGCAGATCGCAGATCGTACCGCACAGCTCGGTTTGCTGCGGATCGGCATCGTCCTGGCTGAAGCCCGAGCCGAACACGAACAGCGGCACCTGGCGCTCTTCCGGCAACACGCCGCCGTGGCTGCGATCGTCGTTCATGCCGTGATCGGCGGTGACCAGCACCTGATAACCGGCCGCCAGCCACTCGGGCAGATAGCGCGACAGCGAGCCGTCGGCGCGCCGCGCCGCGTTGCGGTACTGCGGCGAAGAGAGGCCGAAGCGGTGCCCGGCGTCGTCGATGTTCATCGGGTGGATCAGCAGGAAATCCGGCTGATGCCGCAGGCGCAGGCTTTCGGCGTCGTCGAACAGATGGCTGTCGGGGTAGCCGTCATCGTAATAGAAATGCCCGTGCTGGATCGGCAGCTCGGGGGCGTCGGTATGGCGGTCGCGCGCGGCGTCGAACGGCGTGCGGTTATACAATTCGCTGAACCAGTGGTAAGCGGCGGCGGCGGTGGTCAACCCGGCGGCGCGCGCGTAATGAAACACGCTTTGTTGATGAGAAAGGCGCGAGACGTGGTTGTGCACCACGCCGCTCTCCACCGGCGTGACGCCGGTGAGGATGCATTCATACAGCGGCCGGGAGAGCGAGGGCAGCTCGCTCTCCAACAGGTACAACCGTCCGCGTCCCGCCGCGCATTCGGCCTGCAGATAGCCCATGGCGTCGTGCGCCACCCGGTAGTTGAGGCCGTCCAGCAGCACGAGGATCGTTTTCATGGTGCGTTAACTCACTGCTGCATAAACATAATGACGTTTTCCTGCCACAGACGCGGCAGCGCTTTGGCGCTCTGTTCCCAGGCCGCCGGATCGGCGATCGGGTGCGCGTTCTTGTACTGCTCGGCCGGCAGCAGCTTGGCCTTGACGTCGTCCGGCAGCGTCAGATGCTCGGCGCGGATCGGGCGCGCATAGCCGCGCGCCAGGTTGATCTGGCCGGCGTCGGAGAAGATGTATTCGCGCGCCAGCTTGGCGGCGTTCGGGTGCTTGGCATATTTGTTGATGATGGTGGTGTAGCCGGAGGTGATCGAGCCGTCCGACGGGATCAGCACTTCAAAACGGGTTTTGTCGATCTGATCGCGGTAGTTCAGGCCGTTGAAGTCCCACACCACGCCAACCTGCACTTCCCCTTTCTCCAGCGATGCGATCACCGGGTTACTCAGGCTCAGACGGCCGGCCTTGGCCAGCTTGCCGAAGAATTCCAGGCCCGGCTTGAGGTTTTTCTCGTTGCCGCCCATGGCGTAGGTGGCCGCCAGCACGCCGCTGGCCGCCTGCGACGCGGTGCCGACGTCGCCGATGGTGACCTGATAGCTGCCCTTCAGCAGATCGGCCCAGCTGTGCGGAATGTCTTTCACCTGCTGTTTGTTGATGATGAAGGCGATGGTGCCGGTGTAAGCCAGCGCCCAATGGCCGTCTTTGTCTTTCGCCCACTCCGGCACCTGATCCCAGGTAGAGGGTTTGTACGGCTGCGTCACGCCCTTCTGCACCGCCACCGGGCCGAAGGCCGCGCCGACGTCACCAATGTCCGCCGTGGCGTTGTTCTTTTCCGCATCGAATTTGGCGATCTCCTGCGCAGAGCTCATGTCGGTATCGACATGCTTCAGGCCATATTTGCTCAACAGATCTTGCCAGGTGCCTTTCCAGTTGGCCCAGCTGTCCGGCATGCCGACGCTGTTGACTTCGCCTTCTTTCTTCGCGGCCTGCTCCAGCGCCGCCAGATCGGTATCCGCGGCCCAGCTCATCTGGCTGGATAACACGATGGCACTGGTTAACACAGAAGCGCACAAACGTTTCATAACTGATGCTCCAGGTGGTAGTGTGGGGAGGGCTGGACTAGTCCAGCCAGGACCAAACCAATCTAACGGACGAATGTGATAATTATATGTCAGCTTAAAAAAGCGACGGTTTTATCACCCATTGCAACGGCGAAAACGCGACGCTGGTCTACCTTAAGGGAGGCCAAACGCACTGAAACGGGACACCCGCTGTATGAGTGAAGCACCGACGACCGTAGCCACCATCTGCCAAACGCTGAACGCGCGCATCGCCGCAGGCGAGTTCGCCGTGGGCGGCAAGCTGCCCTCCGAACGCGCCCTGAGCGAACAGTTCGCCACCACCCGCATTACCTTGCAGGAGGCGCTCGGCCAGTTGGAGGCGCAGGGGGTCATCTATCGCCAGGTGCGGCGCGGCTGGTTCATTTCGCCCCCGCGTCTGATCTACAACCCGCTGCAGCGCAGCCATTTTCACGCCATGGCGCAGCAACAGGGGCGCGCCGCCCATACCGAGGCGATCGACAGCGCGGTAGTCACGCTCGACGCGCCGCTGGCCGGCCGGATGGCGCTGCCCCCCGGCGCCGAGGCCTATCGCATTCGCCGGCTGCGCTACATCGACGGGCGCGCGGTGCTGTACTGCGAGCACTACCTCAACCCGGCCTACTTCCCCGGCATACTGGACGAAGATCTGACCCAGTCGCTGACCGCGCTGTACGCCGTGCGCTACGGCATTCACTACGGCCGGGTGCGTTTCGACATGCTGCCCACCCTGCTGCCGCAGCAGGCCGCCGCCATGCTGAAGGTGACCTACGGCAGCCCGGCGCTGTTCATTACGCGGGTGAACCGCGATCAGCACGACCGGGTGATCGATTGCGACCTGGAGTATTGGCGTTACGATGCGCTGCACATCGACGTGGAAGCGCAGTAAATGACAAGGGCGCATCGCTGCGCCCTTAAAGAGGAAATCAGTCGGCGTCGTAGCCGAGGTTAGGCGCCAGCCAGCGTTCGACCTCGCTCACGCTCATCCCTTTACGCGCCGCGTAGTCTTCCACCTGATCGCTCTGGATCTGCGCCACCGCGAAGTACTTGCTTTCAGGATGGCTGAAGTACCAGCCGGACACCGCCGCCCCCGGCCACATGGCGAAGGACTCCGTCAGCTCCATGCCGGTGTGGCGGTTGACGTCCAGCAGCTGCCAGATGGTCGCTTTCTCGGTGTGTTCCGGGCAGGCCGGGTAGCCCGGCGCCGGCCGGATGCCCTGATAGTTTTCGCGGATCAGCTCTTCGTTGCTCAGGCTCTCGTCGGCGGCATAGCCCCAGTGCAGCTTGCGCACCTGCTCATGCAGGTATTCGGCGAAGGCCTCCGCCAGGCGATCCGCCAGCGCCTTGACCATGATTTTGTTGTAATCGTCGTACTGCGCGTCGTACGCCGCCGCCAGCGCGTCCTCCTCCAGCCCGCCGGTCACCGCGAAGGCGCCGAAGTAGTCGGCCTTGCCGCTGCTTTTCGGCGCCACAAAGTCCGCCAGGCAGTAGTTCGGGAAGTCGGTTTTTTCCGTCTGCTGGCGCAGATGGCGGCTCACCGCCAGCACCTCGTCACGCCGTTCGTCGCGGTACACCTCCACGTCATCGCCGACGCGGTTGGCCGGGAACAGACCGTAAACGCCGCGCGGGTTGAGGCTGCGCTCGGCGGCCAGCCGATCCAGCATCTGATTGGCGTCGTGGAACAGGCGCTTGGCCTCTTCCCCCACCACCTCGTCTTCCAGGATGCGCGGGTATTTGCCCGCCAGCGACCAGGTCATGAAGAACGGCGTCCAGTCGATGTAGTGGCGCAGCGTCTCGATGCCGGCCGCCACCGGGAACACGCCGAGCTGCCGCGGCACCGGCGGCTGATAATCGGCCCAGTCCAGCTCCATGGCGTTGGCGCGCGCCTTCTGCAGATCGACCGGCGGCGTGCGCGGCTTTTTGCGCGCATGCTGAATGCGCACCGTTTCATACTCTTTGCGGGTGCGCGCCACAAACTCATCGCGCTGGGTGGCGGACAGCAGCGCCGACACCACGCCCACGGTGCGCGAGGCGTTTTGCACGTAGGTGGTCGGGCCGCTGTAGTTTTGTTCGATCTTCACCGCGGTGTGCGCCTTGGAGGTGGTGGCGCCGCCGATCAGCAGCGGCAGCGTAAAGCCCTGGCGCTCCATCTCTTTGGCCACGTTGACCATCTCGTCCAGCGATGGCGTGATCAGTCCCGACAGGCCGATGATATCGACGTTCTCCTCGCGCGCGGTGCGCAGGATTTTCTCCGTCGGCACCATCACGCCCAGATCGACGATTTCATAGTTGTTACACTGCAGTACCACGCCGACGATGTTCTTGCCGATGTCGTGCACGTCGCCCTTCACCGTCGCCAACAGGATTTTGCCAGCGGAGGTGCCCTGCTGCTTGCTGGCCTCGATGTAGGGTTCCAGGTAGGCCACCGCCTGCTTCATCACGCGGGCAGATTTCACCACCTGCGGCAGGAACATCTTGCCCTCGCCGAACAGATCGCCGACCACGTTCATCCCCGCCATCAGCGGCCCTTCGATCACTTCGATCGGGCGTTCGGCCTGCTGCCGCGCTTCTTCGGTGTCCAACTCGATAAATTCGGTGATGCCCTTCACCAGCGAATACTCCAGCCGTTTCTCCACCGGCCAGCCGCGCCACTCCGCCTGCTGCACCGCCACGTCATTATCTTTGCTGCCACGGTACTTTTCCGCCAGCTCCAGCAGGCGTTCGGTGCCGTCCTCGCGACGGTTGAGGATCACGTCCTCCACCGCGTCGCGCAGCTCGGCGCTTAAATCGTCATAAATCGCCAGTTGCCCGGCGTTGACGATGCCCATGTCCATGCCGTTGCGAATGGCGTGATACAGAAACACCGCGTGGATCGCTTCACGCACCGGATCGTTGCCGCGGAACGAGAACGACACGTTGGACACGCCGCCGGAGATCATCGCGTGCGGCAGGTGGGTTTTGATGTCGGCACAGGCTTCGATAAAGTCGACGGCGTAGTTGTTGTGCTCTTCGATACCGGTAGCGACGGCGAAAATGTTCGGGTCGAAAATGATGTCTTCCGGCGGGAAGCCGACGCGCTCGGTCAGAATGTTATAGGCGCGGCGGCAGATCTCGAACTTGCGCTCGCGGGTGTCAGCCTGCCCCACTTCGTCGAACGCCATCACCACCACCGCGGCGCCATAACGGCGCACCAGTTTGGCGTGATGGATAAAGGCCTCTTCGCCCTCCTTCATCGAGATCGAGTTGACGATGCCCTTGCCCTGGATGCATTTCAGGCCTTTCTCGATAACGGACCACTTGGAGGAGTCGATCATGATCGGCACCCGGGCGATATCCGGCTCGCCGGCGATCAGGTTAAGGAAGCGCACCATCGCCGCTTCGGCGTCGAGCATCCCCTCGTCCATGTTGATGTCGATGATCTGCGCACCGCTCTCGACCTGCTGGCGCGCCACGTCGAGCGCCTCATTGTATTTCTCTTCTTTGATCAGCCGTTTGAATCGCGCCGAACCGGTGACGTTGGTGCGCTCGCCGACGTTGACGAACAGGGTGTTGGCATCGATGGTCAGCGGCTCCAGGCCCGCCAGGCGGCAGGCGACCGGGATCTCCGGCAGCCGGCGCGGCGGCACGCCCTCGACCGCCTTGGCCATCGCGGCGATATGTTCCGGCGTGGTGCCGCAGCAGCCGCCGATGATATTGAGGAAGCCGGCCTGCGCCCACTCCCCGACCTGGCGCGCCATCTCGGCCGCATCCAGATCGTACTCGCCGAAGGCGTTCGGCAAACCGGCGTTCGGGTGCGCGGTGACGTAGGTCTCCGAGATGCGCGCCAGCTCGGCGACGTACTGACGCAGTTCGTCCGGGCCCAGGGCGCAGTTCAGGCCGAAGGTCAGCGGCTTGACGTGGCGCAGCGAATTGTAAAACGCCTCGGTGGTCTGGCCGGACAAAGTGCGGCCGGAAGCGTCGGTGATGGTGCCGGAAATCATGATCGGCAGTTCCCCCCCCAGCGCTTCGAATTCGGTTTCCACCGCAAAGGCGGCGGCCTTGGCATTCAGGGTGTCGAAGATGGTTTCGATCATGATCAGATCGACGCCGCCCTCCACCAGCGCACGGGTCGATTCGCGGTAAGCCGTCACCAGCTCGTCGAACGAGATGTTGCGGAACGCCGGATCGTTGACGTTCGGCGAGATGGACGCGGTGCGGTTGGTCGGCCCCAACACCCCGGCGACGTAGCGCGGTTTTTCCGGCGTGCGCGCCGTCCATTCGTCGGCGCAGGTGCGCGCCAGGCAGGCGGCCTGATAGTTAATCTCGGCGGACAGCGACTCCATGTGGTAGTCGGCCATGGCGATGGAGGTGGCGTTGAAGGTATTGGTTTCAAGGATATCGGCGCCCGCCTCGAGATAGGCGTAATGAATGGCGGCGATCACTTCCGGCTTGGTCAGCACCAGCAGATCGTTATTGCCTTTCAGATCGCTGCGCCAGTCGGCAAAACGCTCACCGCGGAAATCGCGCTCATCCAGACGATAGCTCTGGATCATGGTGCCCATGCCGCCGTCCAACACCAAAATGCGCTGCGCTAACTGGCGGCGCAGTTGTTCTACTCGATTCGTCACTGTAACCCCTTCCATTGCCATCCAGCCCATTGCTCAACTGCCGCAAAAACCAACGAGTCATCCTAGCACAGCTTGTAAGGACAAAGGGCCAGACGACAATTGAGAGTTTTTCAGGTTGTGCGCCAACACCTCCGATGAGCTGACGGCGACTTGCAATTCATCGACAAAAAACGAAAATGAATTCCATCATACGGAAAAAGGAATCTCACCCATGGCCACCCCTGCTCCCGCCAAACGCGGCAAGAAGCCCCGCGCAGCAGCCCCGGCCGCCAGTGCGGCGACCGGTCAGGTACAATCATTGACCCGTGGCCTGAAGCTGTTGGAGTACATTTCGGAAGCCCAGGGCAACGTGGCGCTGACCGATCTGGCCCAGCAGGCCGGCCTGCCGAACTCCACCACTCACCGCCTGCTCACCACCATGCAGCAGCAGGGATTCGTGCGCCAGGTCGGCGATCTCGGCCTGTGGACCATCGGCTCGCACGCCTTTGTGGTCGGCAGCAGCTTCCTGCAAAGCCGCAACCTGCTGGCGATGGTGCACCCGACGCTGCGCCGCCTGATGGAAGAGTCCGGCGAAACCGTCAACCTGGCGGTGCTGGATACCAGCGAGTACCAGGCGATCATCATCGATCAGGTGCAGTGTACGGCGCTGATGCGCATGTCGGCGCCAATCGGCGGCAAACTGCCGATGCACGCCTCCGGCGCCGGCAAGGCGTTCCTCGCCACCCTGCCGGACGATCAGGTAACCAAACTGCTGCACAAGAAAGGCATGCACACCTACACACCGCACACCCTGACGCCGCACAACCTGAAAGAGGGGCTGGCGCAGATCCGCAAACAGGGCTTCTCCTTTGACGACGAAGAGCACGCGCTCGGCCTGCGCTGCGTGGCGGCCTGCATCTTCGACGAGCACCGCGAAGCCTTCGCCGCCATCTCCATCTCCGGCCCGGTGTCGCGCATCACCGACGATCGCGTGATCGAGCTGGGGGCGCTGGTGATCCACGCGGCGAAAGAGATCAGCCTGGCCTACGGCGGCGTGCGCTGATCCACCCCCTCCGAGGGGCGCCCCTGCGCGCCCTCTCTCCTGATTCCTTACGCTGTTGTCAGCATGTAACAGGCTGTCGGCATCCTGTGTAGCGCACGAGAAAAAAGCTTGAAGCCGATCACAGTTAACGATCCTCACGGCGAAAGCCCATTGCAACCGCTCAAACTTCCTTCGACAATGTTACCGATAACATGTTACCGGTAACAAACAAGCTGAACGAAGGTAACGTCACCCGGTGTTTTGGAGCCAAGCCATGACCAACAATCAAAATCGCATTTACGTCGTTATGGGCGTTTCCGGCAGCGGCAAGTCCGCCGTCGCCGCCGCCGCGGCCCGCCAACTCTCCGCCGGCTTCCTCGACGGCGACTTCCTGCATCCGCGCAGCAACATCCTGAAGATGGCCGCCGGCGAAGCGTTGAACGACGACGATCGCGCCCCGTGGCTGGCCGCGCTCAACGACGCCGCCTTCGCCATGCAGCGCACCAACAACGTGTCGATCATCGTCTGCTCGGCGCTGAAAAAGCAGTATCGCGACCGCCTGCGCGCCGGCAACGGCAACCTGTCGTTCATCTATCTGCACGGCGAGTTCCCGGTGATCGAATCCCGCCTGGCGGCGCGTAACGGTCACTTCTTCAAACCGCAGATGCTGGTCACCCAGTTCGCCGCGCTGGAGCAGCCCGGCGCCGACGAGAGCGACGTGATGGCGATCGACATCAACCAGCCGCTGGACGCGGTGATCGCCGATACCGTGCGCCATATCCAGAGCTTCCTGCCGCAGG
The DNA here is from genome assembly GCF_052169255.1 of Serratia sp. CY29653. Lineage (NCBI taxonomy): Bacteria > Pseudomonadati > Pseudomonadota > Gammaproteobacteria > Enterobacterales > Yersiniaceae > Serratia > Serratia sp. CY29653. Next base: position 412,027 of record NZ_JBJNLC010000003.1, read on the forward strand.
GCGTGTGCGCGTGAGTACCGTAACGCTGGTCGGTACCGCAGTCGGCTCGGTTTTACTGCTGTTATTCCTGGTGATGAAGGCGCGCATGCACGCCTTCGTCGCGCTGATGCTGGTATCCATCGCCGCCGGCATCTTCTCCGGCATGCCGCTGGACCATATTGCCGACACCATGCAAAAAGGCATGGGCGACACGCTGGGCTTCCTGGCGATCGTGGTGGCGCTCGGGGCGATGTTCGGCAAGATCCTGCATGAGGTCGGCGCGCTCGATCAAATTGCGGCGCAATTGCTGAAACGATTCGGACAAAGCAAGGCGCACTACGCGCTCGGCATCGCCGGCCTGATCTGCGCGCTGCCGCTGTTCTTCGACGTGGCGGTGGTGCTGCTGATCGGCATCGTGTTCGCCGTGGCGCGCCGCACCGACGGCAATATCGTCAAGCTGGCCATTCCGCTGTTCGCCGGTGTGGCCGCCGCCGCCTCCTTCCTACTGCCGGGGCCGGTGCCGATGCTGCTGGCTTCGCAGATGAAGGCCGACTTCGGCTGGATGATCGCCATCGGCCTGGTGGCGGCGGTGATCGGCATGCTGATCGCCGGCCCGCTGTACGGCAGCTTTATCAGCCGCTTCGTCAACTGGCCGATGCCACCGGAAGAGAACGAGCCGACGTTGACCAAGGGCAATCTGCCGTCGTTCGGCTTCAGCCTGGCGCTGGTGCTGTGCCCGCTGGTGCTGGTCGGCATGAAGACCATCGGCGCGCGGCTGGTCACCCCCGGCTCGCAACTGCAGCAGTGGCTGGAGTTTATCGGCCACCCGTTCACCGCCATTCTGCTGGCCTGCCTGATCGTGATTTACGGCCTGGCGAAGCCGCGCGGCATGAGCAACGAACAGACGCTGGCCATCTGCTCCGCCGCGGTGCAACCGGCCGGGATCATCCTGCTGATGACCGGCGCCGGCGGGGTGTTCAAACAGATCCTGGTGGATTCCGGCGTAGGGCCGGCGCTGGGTGACGCGATGATCGGCGCCGGCCTGCCGATCGCCGTGGCCGCCTTTGCGCTCTCCGCCATGGTGCGGGTGATTCAGGGCTCGGCCACCGTCGCCTGTCTGACCACCGTCGGCCTGGTGCTGCCGGTCACCAGCCAGCTCGGGCTGAACGGCGGGCAGTTGGCCGCGCTGGCTATCTGCATCGCCGGCGGCTCCATCGTGCTGAGCCACGTCAACGACGCCGGTTTTTGGCTGTTCGGCAAATTCACCGGCGCCAACGAACTGCAAACGCTGAAAACCTGGACGGTGATGGAAACGATTCTGGGCAGCGTCGGCGGCGCTATCGGCATGATTGCATTCACGATGTTTTAAATCCTAAATCGCCCCCGGCCTTGCACACCAGGGCTGCAAATCATCCCCGGGGGCACCGCCACAGGCGGCGACTATAACAACAGCAATGTGAGGAAGGCATGATTAACCCAACCTTGTCCCGTGTCACACAGCGCATCACCCACCGTTCCCAGGCCAGCCGCGCCGCCTATCTGGCGCGTATCGAAGCGGCCCGTTCCCAAACCGTTCACCGCGCGCAGCTGGCCTGCGGCAACCTGGCCCACGGCTTCGCCGCCTGTCAGCCCGATGACAAGACGGCGCTGAAAAACATGGTGCGCAGCGATATCGCCATCATCACCGCCTACAACGACATGCTGTCGGCCCACCAGCCGTACGAACACTACCCGCAGCGGCTGAAGCAGGCGCTGCAGGCGGTGGGCGCCGTGGGCCAGGTGGCCGGCGGCGTGCCGGCGATGTGCGACGGCGTGACGCAGGGGCAAGACGGCATGGAGCTGTCGCTGATGAGCCGTGACGTGATCGCCATGTCGGCCGCCGTCGGCCTGTCGCACAATATGTTCGACGGCGCGCTGTTCCTCGGCATCTGCGACAAGATCGTGCCCGGGCTGGTGATGGCCGCCCTCTCCTTCGGCCACCTGCCCGCGCTGTTCGTGCCGGCCGGCCCGATGAGCAGCGGCCTGCCGAACAAGGAAAAGGTGCGCGTGCGCCAGCTGTACGCCGAGGGCAAGGCCGATCGTCTGGCGCTGCTGGAAGCCGAGGCCGCCTCCTATCACGGCATCGGCACCTGCACCTTCTACGGCACCGCCAACACCAACCAAATGGTGATGGAAGTGATGGGCCTGCACCTGCCGGGCGCCTCTTTCGTGCATCCGGATACGCCGCTGCGCGACGCGCTGAACGACGCCGCTGCGCGCCAGGTGACGCGACTGACCGACACCGCCGGCAACTACCTGCCGATCGGCCGCCTGGTGGACGAGAAAGTGGTGGTAAACGGCATCGTCTCGCTGCTGGCCACCGGCGGCTCCACCAACCTGACCATGCATCTGGTGGCGATGGCGCGCGCGGCGGGCATCATCATTACCTGGGACGATTTCTCGGAGCTGTCGGAGGCGGTGCCGCTGCTGTGCCGCATCTATCCGAACGGCCCGGCCGACATCAACCAGTTCCAGGCCGCCGGCGGCGTGCCGCTGGTGGTGCGCGAGCTGCTGCAACATGGGCTGCTGCACGAAGACGTGCACACCGTGGCCGGTTTCGGCCTGCACCGTTACACCCAGGAACCCTGGCTGGATAATGGCCAGCTGGTGTGGCGCGAAGGCGTAGCCGGTTCGCTCGACGCCAGCGTAATCGCCAGCGTCGCTCAGCCGTTTGAGCATCACGGCGGCACCAAAGTGATGGCCGGCAATCTGGGGCGCGCGGTGATGAAAACCTCGGCGGTGCCCGCCGACAACCAGATCATCGAAGCGCCGGCGGTGGTGTTCGACAGCCAGCACGACATCGTGCCGGCGTTTGAAGCCGGCAAGCTGGATCGCGATTGCGTGGTGGTGGTGCGCTTCCAGGGGCCGCAGGCCAACGGCATGCCGGAGCTGCACAAACTGATGCCGCCGCTGGGCGTGCTGATGGATCGCGGCTTCAAAGTGGCGCTGGTGACCGACGGCCGCCTGTCAGGCGCCTCCGGCAAGGTGCCTTCCGCCATCCACGTCACCCCGGAAGCCTATACCGGCGGCCTGCTGGCGAAAGTGCGCGACGGCGATCCGATCCGCGTCAACGGCCGCAGCGGCGAGCTGCAGGTGCTGGTCGACGCCGACGAACTGGCCCAGCGCACGCCGTGCCAACCCGATCTGAGCGCAGAACACATCGGCTGCGGCCGCGAGCTGTTCGGCGCGCTGCGCAGCCAGCTGTCCGGCGCCGAGCAGGGCGCCTGCTGCATCACATTTTAATCGATAGACTGGCCGCATCGCCGCCTGGCAGCGGCCACAAAGGAGAACGTCATCATGAACAAGTGGAAAACAAGCGCCGAGCAGATCCTGACGGCGGGGCCGGTGGTGCCGGTGATCGTGATCAACAAGCTGGAACATGCGGTGCCGTTGGCGAAAGCGCTGGTCGCCGGCGGCGTGCGGGTGCTGGAAGTGACGCTGCGCACCGCCTGCGCCATGGACGCCATTCGCGCCATCGCCCAAGAAGTGCCGGAAGCGATCATCGGCGCCGGTACCGTGATCAATCCGCAGCAGCTGCGTGAAGTGACCGAGGCCGGCGCGCAGTTCGCCATCAGCCCGGGGCTGACCGGCGAGCTGCTCAAGGCAGCCACCGCCGGGTCCATTCCGCTTATTCCGGGCATCAGCACCGTTTCCGAGCTGATGCTGGGCATGGATTACGGCCTGCGCGAGTTTAAATTCTTCCCGGCGGAAGCCAACGGCGGCGTAAAAGCGCTGCAGGCGATCGGCGGCCCGTTCCCGCAGGTGCGCTTCTGCCCGACCGGCGGCATCTCGCCGGACAACTACCGCAGCTATCTGGCGCTGAAAAGCGTGCTGTGCATCGGCGGCTCCTGGCTGGTGCCGGCGGACGCGCTGGAAAGCGGCGACTACGCGCGCATCACCGAACTGGCGCGCGCCGCCGTCGCGGGCGCCCAGGCCTGATTTACATCGCAGCGGTGGCGGCCGGCAGCGCCGCCCCGCTGCGCTGGCTGAACCGCTGCTTCTTGCGGTAAGCGAACACGTCTTCCACGTGCCCCTCGCGGATGCGCTGCTGTAACCCGCGCCAATACTCCGCGGTAAACAGATCGCTGTGCAATTCTTCAAACACCTGCCGAATGCGCCGATCGCCGCACAGGAAGTGGCGGAACTCCTCCGGGAACACGTCGTTGGGCGCGATGCTGTACCACGGCTCGCTGGCCAGCTCGTCCTCCGGATAGCGCGGCGGCGGAATGTCGCGGAAGTTGACCTCGGTCATGTAGCAAATTTCGTCGTAGTCGTAGAACACCACCCGCCCGTGGCGCGTCACGCCGAAGTTCTTGAACAGCATGTCGCCGGGGAAGATATTGGCGGCGGCCAGCTGCTTGATGGCATTGCCGTACTCTTCGATCGCATCGCGCATCTGCTGGTCGTTGGCCTGCTCCAGATACAGGTTCAGCGGCGTCATGCGCCGTTCCATATACAGATGTTTGATCACGATGCGATCGCCGAGATCCTCCAGCTTGCCCGGCACTTCACGCTGCAGCTCCGCCAACAGCGCCGGGCTGAGGCGCGCCTTGTCGACGACGAAATTCTCGTACTCCTGGGTATCCGCCATGCGCCCGACGCGGTCATGCTCTTTCACCAGCTGATAGCAGGCCATCACCTGTGCCTGCGTCACCTCTTTTTGCGGGGCGAATTCGTCTTTAATCACTTTAAACACCCGATCGAAGGATGGCAGGGTGAACACCAGCATCACCATGCCCTTCACCCCCGGCGCGATAATGAACTGCTCCTGCGACTGCGCCATAAAGGTCAGGTATTCGCGATAGCATTCGGTTTTGCCGTGCTTCTGGCAGCCGATCGCCATGTACAGCTCGGCGGTGGTTTTGCCCGGCAGGATCTCGCGCAGCCACTCCACCATCGCCGCCGGCAGCGGCGCATAGACCATAAAATAAGATCGGGCGAAGCCGAAGACGATGCTGGCCTCGGCCTTACCGGTCAGGCAGGCGTCGATAAACAGCGCGCCCGACTCGCTGTGGTGGATAGGCAGCAAGAACGGATAAACGCCGTCGGCCAGACGCAGCTTGCCGACCAGCCAGGCGGCCTTGTTGCGATAGAACAGTTCGTTGGCGATCTGGAAGGTTGCCCCCGCCAACTGCTGTGCGCTGAAGGCGCGTTGCAGCGCCTGAGTGATGTAGTGAATATCGCGCGTCAAATCCTCCCACGGCAGCCGCAGCGGCAGATCGCTCAGCACGCTGCGCAGCATCGCCGGCAGATCGCCATTGGGGGTGAAATCGCGCGCCAGCGGACGCGGAATGTCGCGAAAGCGCCGCTCCGGCTGCGAACTGAAGACGAACAGCTTGTCCGGCGTCAGATCGCGGTGCTTGAACAGCCGACAGTAGACCGAGTTAAAGAAGCTTTCGGCGATCTCGAAGCGCGGGTAGTCCGGCAGCAGGTCGATATAGACCGCTTTGACCCGGCTGGGGAAGTCGGCGTCGAAGTATTTCTGCCCGGTGATGCATTTGAGCTGCTCCACCACCAGGCCGACGTGATGGTCGTACAGATGGATGCGCTTTTTCATCGCCTGCTGCACCGCCGGCCAGTCCGCCTGCTCGAAGCGCTGCTGCGCGCCGGCGGTCACTTCCAGAAAGCGGCCGTACTGCGCATCGAAGCCCTGCAGGATCGTCTGTGCGATCAACAACTCCAGTTTTGCCGCCATCCTTACCCCCGCCAGAAAAAGAAGCCTGCGCATGCAGGCTCCGGATGAAACGTCTTCAAGCTTGCCGCATCAGAACTGCTGTTCTTCCGTCGAACCGGTCAGCGCGGTGACCGAAGAGGCGCCGCCCTGAATGATGGTGGTGACCTTGTCGAAGTAGCCGGTGCCCACCTCTTGCTGGTGCGACGCGAAGGTGTAACCGCGATCCACCGCGGCGAACTCCGCCTGCTGCACCTTCTCGACGTAGTGTTTCATGCCCTCGCCCTGCGCATAGGCGTGCGCCAGATCGAACATGTTGAACCACATGCTGTGGATGCCCGCCAGCGTAATGAACTGATACTTGTAGCCCATGTCCGACAGCGCCTGCTGGAAGCGGGCGATGGTCTGGTCGTCGAGGTTCTTTTTCCAGTTGAACGACGGCGAGCAGTTGTAGGCCAGCAGCTTGCCCGGGTATTTGGCGTGGATGGCGTCGGCGAAGCGCTGAGCGGCATCCAGATCCGGCGTTGAGGTTTCGCACCACACCATATCTGCGTAGGGGGCGTAAGCCAGGCCGCGGCTGATCGCCTGCTCGACGCCCGCATGGGTGCGGAAGAAGCCTTCCGCCGTGCGCTCGCCGGTGACGAAGGCGCTGTCATACGGATCGCAATCGGAGGTCAGCAGGTCGGCCGCATCGGCGTCGGTGCGGGCGATAACCAGCGTCGGCACGCCGAGCACGTCGGCCGCCAGGCGCGCGGCGACCAGCTTCTGAATCGCTTCCTGCGTCGGCACCAGCACTTTGCCGCCCATATGGCCGCATTTCTTCACCGCCGCCAGCTGATCTTCAAAGTGCACCCCGGCGGCACCGGCGGTGATCATCGCTTTCATCAGCTCGAAGGCGTTCAGCACGCCGCCGAAGCCGGCTTCCGCATCGGCGACGATCGGCAGGAAGTAATCGGTATAGCCTTTGCTGCCCGGCTCAATCTGGTTCGCCCATTGGATCTGATCGGCGCGGCGGAAGGTATTGTTGATGCGCTCGACCACCTTCGGCACCGAGTCCACCGGATACAGCGACTGGTCAGGGTACATGGCCGCCGCGCTGTTGGCGTCCGCCGCCACCTGCCAACCGGACAGGTAGATAGCCTCGACGCCGGCCTTGGCCTGCTGCAGCGCCTGGCCGCCGGTCAGCGCGCCCAGGCAGTTCACGTAGCCTTTGCGCGCCTTGCCGTTCAGCAACGCCCACAGTTTGGCGGCACCGTTTTGCGCCAGAGTGCATTCCGGGTTGACCGAACCGCGCAGGTTGATCACGTCTTCGGCGCTGTAAGGGCGGGTGATGCCTTCCCAACGGGCCGATTTCCATTCCTGTTCCAGCTGCTGAATCTGTTGAGAGCGAGAGGTAGACATAATTTTTATCCTTTCAGTCGTGTAGGGTTGATTGGGAAAATTCAGGCCAGCAGCTCATAGCCGGGCAGCGTCAGGAAATCGATTAACTCATCTTGCGTGGTGATGCGCTCCATCAGGCGCGCCGCCTCTTCGTACCGGCCGGCGTTAAAGCGCGCTTCCCCCACTTCTTCACGCACCACCAACATCTCTTCTTGCAGCATCTGGCGGAACAGCGCCTTGGTGACCGGGCGCCCGTCGCTCAGGCTCTTCTCGTGGTGGATCCACTGCCAGATAGACGTACGGGAGATTTCCGCCGTGGCCGCATCTTCCATCAAACCGTAAATCGGCACGCAGCCGTTGCCGGAGATCCAGGCTTCGATGTACTGCACCGCCACGCGAATATTGGCGCGCATCCCCGCTTCGGTACGCTCGCCGTCGCACGGTTCCAGCAGCTGTGCGGCGCTGATCGGCGCGTCTTGCTCACGCAGCACCTCCAGCTGGTTTTGGCGATCGCCCAGCGCTTTGCCGAACACTTCCATCACCGTGTCCGCCAGCCCCGGGTGCGCCACCCAGGTGCCGTCGTGGCCGTTGCTGGCCTCCAGCTCTTTGTCCGCCCGCACCTTGTTCAGCACCCAGGCGTTTTTCTCGGCGTCTTTGCTCGGGATAAACGCCGCCATGCCGCCCATCGCGAACGCGCCGCGCTTATGACAGGTTTTGATCAGCAGGCGCGAATAGGCGCTGAGGAAAGGTTTCTCCATGGTCACCGACTGACGATCCGGCAGCACGCGATCGCCGTGATTCTTCAGCGTTTTGATATAGCTGAAGATGTAATCCCAGCGGCCGCAGTTCAGACCCACGATGTGATCGCGCAGGTGGTAGAGGATTTCGTCCATCTGGAACACCGCCGGCAGGGTTTCGATCAGCACGGTCGCTTTGATGGTGCCGCGCGGCAGATCGAAACGATCCTCGGTAAAGCTGAAGACATCGCTCCACCAGGCCGCCTCTTCCCAGGACTGGGTTTTCGGCAGGTAGAAATACGGGCCGCTGCCCTTGGCCAACAGTTGGCGATAGTTGTGGTAGAAGTACAGCGCGAAATCGAACAGGCCGCCGGGAATGGCTTCATCACGCCACAGCACGTGCTTCTCCGGCAGATGCAGGCCGCGCACGCGAGCGATCAATACCGCCGGGTTCGGTTTCAGCTGGTAGATTTTGCCGGCTTCATTGGTGTAGGAAATGGTGCCGTTAACCGCATCGTGCAGGTTGATTTGGCCGTCGATGACTTTGTCCCAGCTTGGCGCCAGCGAGTCTTCGAAGTCCGCCATAAACACTTTTACGTTGGCGTTAAGCGCATTGATCACCATCTTGCGCTCGACCGGACCGGTGATCTCGACCCGGCGGTCACGCAGATCTTGCGGAATGCCGCGGATCTGCCAGTCACCTTCACGAATGGAAGTGGTTTCCGAAATAAACCCCGGCAGTTCGCCGCGATCGATATTTTGCTGCCAGCGGACACGCGCCGCCAGCAGCTCGTTGCGCCGCGGCGTGAATTTCCCCACCAGTTCCGCCAGGAATTCAACCGCTTCATCGGTCAACACCTGGCGCTCCGCTGCGGCGAAACCCTGCGTAAACCTTAACTCCGTGCCTGCTATCTGTTGCGTCATGACCTTGCTCCTTCCCATCGTTGCGCCCGCGCGACCGGCGCATTTTCATCAGAAATCACTGTGGATCAGGGCGGATGAAACGACCCTCAACTGGTCAGATCTCATCCCGATAGCTCTAAGAATACTCAACAAAAAATAAAAATCAAAAACCATTTCCATTTTATTATTAAATATTTTATTAACACTTTATTATCAATTGGTTAGATAAAATAACAATAATGACAGGTAAGGAAATCGCTTCCAGTAACTTTGTGAAGACGCACTAACGCCTTGTTGAACAAAGAATTTACTGGAGAAGTGACGGATAAAAAGAGGATCTTGCAGAGGATCAACGGAGCGGCGGCCTCGATTCAGCCGCCGGCAGGCAGAAAAGATCAGTCGAGCGTCGGATTCATATGACGCAGATCGTACGGCGTGATCTGGTAGACGTAATAGTTGAGCCAGTTGGAAAACAGCAGATGGCCATGGCTGCGCCAGGTGGCTTTCGGTGTCAGTGCGGGGTTGTCATCGGGGAAGTAGTTGAGCGGAACGGCGGGATCGAGGCCAGCTTCGTGGTCGCGACAATACTCCCCCGCCAGGGTCAGCGCATCATACTCCGGATGGCCGGTGACGAACGCCAGGCGCTTATCCCTGCTGGCGAACAGGTAGGCGCCCGCCTGTTCGGATTCGGCCAGAATATCCAGGTCGGTATATTGGCGAATCACCTCGGTCGGGAAATCGGCATAGCGTGAATGCGGCGCCAGGAAACTTTCGTCGAAGCCGCGCGTCAGCAACGCATGCTGCTGTAGCGTTTGGTGCGGGTAAACGCCGGAGAGCTTCACTTCGCGCGTCATCTTGGGAATGCCATACAGAATATTCAACGCCGCCTGTACCGCCCAGCACACGAACAGCGTGGAGGTAACGTGGTGCTTGGCCCAGTCGATCACCCGTTCGATCTGTGGCCAATAGGCAACATCGCAGAAATCGACCAGCCCCAGCGGCGCGCCGGTGACGATCAGACCATCGAAGTTCTCGTTCTGGATATCCTCGAAGTCGCAGTAGAAGTTATTCAGATGCTCGGCCGGCGTGTTCTTCGATTCGCGGCTGTCGATACGCAGCAACTGGATATCAATCTGCAGCGGCGAGTTGGACAACAGGCGCAGAAACTGGTTTTCCGTTTCGATCTTCTTTGGCATCAGGTTGAGGATCAGCACTTTCAGTGGCCTGATTTCCTGTGTTTTTGCCCGCGAGGATGTCATCACGAAGACATTCTCACCGCGCAAGAAATTGACCGCAGGTAACTCATCAGGAACACGAATCGGCATTGCTTAACCCTCACACATCCATTTATACGTTTAGACTTCTAGATGCCCGAAGATAGCGTTTTTTTCCGTCGCTGTCGAGCATTCAGCGGAAAGGTGAAAATGTTTCATTGCGCGATCTGCGCCAAGATATGAGTAGAGAGAGTAAAAGGACTGAAAAGCAAAAAGGCCATCCTTTCGGATGGCCTCTTGGCTTATTTGATGCTTGGCAGTGTCCTACTCTCGCATGGGGAGACCCCACACTACCATCGGCGCTACGGCGTTTCACTTCTGAGTTCGGCATGGGGTCAGGTGGGACCACCGCGCTATTGCCGCCAAGCAAATTCTTTTTTCTGCCGAACTTCTAAACCCACTTTAAATAAAGTGGTGCTGATACCCAGAGTCGAACTGGGGACCTCACCCTTACCAAGGGTGCGCTCTACCAACTGAGCCATATCAGCACGCTTAATTTGATGCCTGGCAGTGTCCTACTCTCGCATGGGGAGACCCCACACTACCATCGGCGCTACGGCGTTTCACTTCTGAGTTCGGCATGGGGTCAGGTGGGACCACCGCGCTATTGCCGCC